>NZ_JBOHXV010000105.1:0-15407 GCF_050737075.1 Stenotrophomonas sp. | reverse complement strand
GGCTGCTGGTGCTGCTGACCTCGTTCCTGCTCTGGAACCTGTACGGCCTGGGCCTCATGCCCGCGCTGGACCCGTACAGCTCGGCGTCCGCGCTGATGCAGCGGGTGGGCCAGCGCATTGGGCCGGAGGCGGAACTGGGCATGCTGGCCTGGCGTGAGCAGAACCTGCTGCAGGCCGACCGCCCCGTGACCGAATTCGGCTTCAAGCGCCCGTGGGACGAGCAGTGGCAGGACGCCGGACCGTGGCTGGCGCAGTCGCCCGAGCACCGCTGGCTGCTGGTGCTGGAGCAGGCCGTGAGCCCCTGCATCGACCGCCAGCAGGGCATCGACATCGGCAGCAGCAACCGCAACAAATGGTTGCTGGTACCGGGCACCGCGTGGCGCCGCGACTGCAGCGCACACCTGCCCGCAGGTACGAGCGAGGACGACCAAGACTGAACGAATGTCGTATGTGGCGCGCATTTAACCGGCCACGAACGCCACTCCGACCGGACTCCGACAACACCCTGACGACCATGGCGGCGGTTCCAATCACCGACCCGCCTGCCCATGTCTTCAACGCCCGCCGTTCCCCTGGTGCTGACCGCAGCACTGCCGTCCGCCGCGCCGCGCTTCCTGCGCGGCCATCTGTGGCTGCCGCTGCTGGCCGTGCTGGCGGCCAGCGGCGTGCTCATGGGATGGGGCGGCGACCAGTGGCTGGCCGACCAGTTCTACCGGCTCGAAGGCCATCACTGGGCGCTGCAGAACGCGTGGCTCACCAGCCACCTGATCCACAAGGGTGGCAAGTGGGCCAGCACCTTCGGCGCGCTGCTGGCCATCGTGCTGTGCTTCCATGCCTGGCGCAGCGAGCGCGCGGCCGCCTGGCGCTGGCCGCTGCTGTACCTGGTGCTGGCCGTGGCGCTGGGCACCGGCCTGGTGTCGCTGCTCAAGTCGGTCACCCACATGGACTGCCCGTGGGACCTGACCCGCTACGGCGGCACGCGCGAATTCGTCGGCCTGCTCGCGGCGCGGCCGCACGGCATGCCCACCGGCGTGTGCTTCCCGGCCGGTCATTCCAGCGCCGGGTTCGCCTGGGTCAGCCTGTACTTCTTCGCGCTGATGGTGCGCCCGGCCTGGCGCTGGGGCGGGCTGGCGGTCGGCCTGCTGGCCGGCGGCGTGTTCGGGCTGTCGCAGCAGTTGCGCGGCGCCCACTTCCTGTCGCATGACCTGTGGACCCTGGCGACCTGCTGGACGGTGTCGCTGCTGCTGTTCGTGGCGGTGCAGCGCGTCCGCACCCACCCCCAACGCAGCGCCGCCCTGATGCAGGGAGCCCGCGCATGAATGCCGTTGCCTCACGCGCGCCCCGCCTCGCCTCGCTGACCACCCTGCGCCAGTGGCGCCCGAGCTGGTCCACCGAAACCCTGATTGCCCTCACCAGCGTGTTCTTCGCGCTGGCCTGCAATGGCCTGTTCTGGCACAGCGCGATGGCTACGCACCCGGGCAGCGTGCGCTTCGCGCTGTCGCTGCTGCTGTTGCTGGTCGGTGCGCACAGCCTGTTGATGGGCCTGCTGGTGTGGCGCTGGAATGCCAAGGTGATGATCGGCGTGCTGCTGCTGGGCACGGCGATGGCCGCGCATTACATGAGCAGTTACCACATCTACCTGGATGCGGACATGCTGCGCAACGTGCTGGCGACCGACCACAAGGAAAGCCGCGAACTGATCACCCCGGGCCTGATCGCACCGCTGGTGCTGCTGGCCCTGCTGCCGATGGCGGTGCTGTGGCGCGTGCAGCTGGTGCGCCGCAGCTGGGGCAAGGCCCTGCTGTGGCGTGCAGGCTTCCTGCTGCTGTCGGCCGGCGTCGCGCTGGGCGGCTCGATGCTGTCGTTCCAGGAAATGTCGGCGTTGATGCGCAACCAGCGCGAAGTGCGTTACCTGGCTACCCCGGGCAACTACCTGCTCGGCCTGCCCAAGGCGCTGCGCGGCGACAACCCCATCCAGCGCGCGCCCAAGCTGCCGATCGGACTGGATGCCAAAGCCACCCCGCGCGCCGCCGACAGCAAGCCGCGGCTGCTGGTGATCGTGATGGGTGAAACCGCGCGCGCGCAGAACTGGGGCTTGAACGGCTACGCGCGGCAGACCACGCCGCAGCTTGCGCAGACCAACGCGATCAACTTCCCCGACATGCATTCCTGCGGCACCAGCACCGAAGTATCGCTGCCGTGCCTGTTCTCGCCCTATGGCCGCCACGACTACGACGAGAAGAAGATCCGCGCGCACCAGTCGCTGCTGCATGTGCTGGACCACGCCGGCATCGGCACGCTGTGGCGCGACAATCAGTCCGGCTGCAAGGGCGTCTGCGAAGGGCTGCCGATGCAGGCGCTGGACGATGCGAAGCACCCCGAGCTGTGTGCCAACGGCCGCTGCATGGACGAGATCCTGATCGATGACCTCGCCGCACAGGTGCGCGCACGGCCCGGCGACCGCGTGGTGGTGCTGCACCAGCTGGGCAACCATGGGCCCAGCTATTTCCAGCGCTACCCCGACCGCTTCCGCCACTTCACCCCGACCTGCGACACGCCGGACCTGGGCAACTGCAGCCGCGAACAGATCACCAACGCCTACGACAACGCGCTGCTGTACACCGACCAGCTGCTGGCCCGCACCATCGGCACGCTGCAGGGCATGCAGGACTACGACACCGCGATGATCTACCTCTCCGACCACGGCGAATCGCTGGGCGAGAAGGGCCTGTACCTGCACGGCGTGCCCTACGCCATCGCACCCCAGGAACAGACCCGGGTGCCGATGACCATGTGGTTCTCGCCCGGCTTCGCCGCCAGCCGCGGCCTGGACCTGGCCTGCGTGCGCCGCCGCGCCACGCAGTACACCGACCATGACAACCTGTTCCCGTCGGTATTGGGGCTGATGCAGGTGAAGACAGAGCTGTACGAGCGCGACCGCGACCTGTTCGCCGGCTGCGCACGCTGACGGGACCTGTGGCTCTTGCGGTGCGGCGGCGGCCCCTCTAGCCTTCGCCGGGTCTGTCACCACCCAAGGATGTCCCCGTGAACCACCGCCCGCTCCTGCTGGCCCTGGCTGTCGGTGCTGCCGCACTGACGCTGGCGGCCTGCCAGAAGGAACCGTCCCCGGCCGCCGCGCCGGCCGCAGGCACCGCCGCGCCGACCGAAACCGCGGACCAGTTCATCGCCCGCGTCAACGCCGAGTACAAGGCCCTGTACCCGGAAATGACCTCGGCCCAGTGGCTGTCCTCGACCTACATCAATGACGATTCCGAGCGGGTGGCGGCCAAGGCCAACGAGCGCTGGCTGACCATCCTCAATGGCTGGATCGCCCAGGCCGGCAAGTACGACGGCCAGCCGATGAGCGAAGACACCAAGCGCCAGATCCACCTGCTCAAGCTGATGACGGCCATGCCGGCACCCCGCGACCCGGCCAAGCTCAGCGAGCTGACCCGCATCGCCAGCCGTATGGAAGGCGCCTACGGCTCGGGCAAGTACTGCACCGACGAGGCCAACCCGGCCAGCTGCCGCCAGCTGGGCGACCTGGAGCAGGTGCTCGCGCGCAGCCGCGACTACGACAAGCAGCTGGACGCGTGGCAGGGCTGGCACGGCACCACCAAGCCGATGCGCGCCGATTACCAGCGCTTCGTGGGCCTGGTCAACGAAGGCGCCAAGGAAATGGGCTTCGCCGACGCCGGCCAGATGTGGCGCAGCGGCTACGACATGCCGGCCGAGCAGATTGGCCCGGAAACCGACCGCCTGTGGGAACAGGTCAAGCCGATGTACGAGCAGCTGCACTGCTACGCCCGTACCAAGCTGGACGCCACCTACGGCAAGGACAAGGCCGAGACCGAAGGCGGCCTGATCGCCGCGCACCTGCTGGGCAACATGTGGCAGCAGGACTGGTCCAACCTGTGGGACCAGCTGGAGCCCTACCCCGGCGCCGGCAGCCTGGACATCACCGCCGCGCTGGAAAAGCAGTACCAGACCAACCTGAGCGGCGCGCTGGCCAAGGCCGGCGGCAACAACGCCAACGTGGAAGCGCAGTTCAAGGCGCAGCGTGAGGCCGAGCTGCGCACCGCCAAGCAGATGACCGAACGCGCGCAGGATTTCTACGTCTCGCTGGGCATGCCGGCGCTGCCGAAGTCGTACTGGGACAAGACCCAGTTCATCAAGCCGCTGGACCGTGACGTGGTCTGCCACGCCAGCGCGTGGGACATGAACATGGAGGGCGATGTGCGCACCAAGATGTGCATCAAGCCGACCGAAGAAAACTTCACCACCATCTATCACGAGCTCGGCCACATCTATTACGACCTGGCCTACAACCCGCTGCCGCCGCTGTTCCAGGGCGGTGCCAACGATGGCTTCCACGAGGCGATCGGCGACACCATCGTGCTGGCGATGACCCCGCAGTACCTCAACTCGATCGGCCTGGTGGACAAGCCGCAGGAAAGCCGCGAGGCCACCATCAACGCGCAGATGCGCATGGCGCTGAGCGGCGTGTCGTTCCTGCCGTTCGGGCTGATGATCGACCGCTGGCGCTGGGGCGTGTTCGACGGTTCGATCACCCCGGACCAGTACAACAAGGCGTGGTGGGACCTGAAGGCGAAGTACCAGGGCGTGGCGCCGGCCTCGGCGCGCGGCGAGGAGTTCTTCGATCCGGGCGCGAAGTACCACGTGCCGGGCAACACCCCGTACACGCGCTACTTCCTGGCGCGCATCCTGCAGTTCCAGTTCTACAAGGGCCTGTGCGACGCGGCCGGCTACAAGGGCCCGCTGCACCAGTGCAGCTTCTACGGCAACAAGGAAGCCGGCCAGAAGTTCTGGGCGATGCTGAGCAAGGGTGCCAGCCAGCCGTGGCAGGCCACGCTGAAGGAAATCACCGGCGGCGACAAGCTCGATGCCGGCCCGATGATCGAGTACTTCACCCCGGTCAACGAATGGCTCAAGCAGCAGAACCAGGGCCAGATGTGCGGCTGGCAGGCGCCGACGGCAACGGCGGCGGCGCCCAAGGCGCCGTAAACGAAAAAACCGGCCTTCGGGCCGGTTTTTTTTGCCCGACGATGCGCGCGTCGTGCCCGTTACGATTTCGGTTTCAGGGACGCCGCCAGTTCCGCCTTGAACTGCTCGAAATCCTTGCCCTCGGCCTTCGCTTCGGCATGCGCGGCGTCTTTCAGCGCGTCCGAATACACCAGGCGCACCGGCGTGCCCTGACGTTCCTGCAGCTCGGCGGCCTGCATGATCAGGGCCAGCACGCGTGCGGCGCTGGTGGTCTGGCCTGCGATGCGGCCGTCCATGCCCAGCACCCATTCGCCATCGCGGCGGACCACGCCGGCCAGCAGCGTGCGCTGCTGATCGCGCAGTTCGGCATGCGGTTCCACCGGCGAGGCATGGGCTTTTTCGCGGTTGGCGGCTTCGGCTTCGCGGCGCTTGCGCAGGTCACGGCGCAGTTTGGAGGTGGTCGACATCGGGGGGACTTCCGGACTGCATCAAAGGGAAAAGGATAACGCACCGGGCCCGGCCAGCCATGGCCGGCCCCGGGTGCACGGGGTTCAGGCCGCGGTTGCCAGCGCCTCGCGGCGGCGCTCGCAGCGCCGCTCCCAGAACCAGAAACTGGCACCGATCGCGAAGAAACCAGCGTAGCCCAGCGCCAGATGCAGCGGCTGGGCGCTGAGCAGGGGCGAGACCACGCCGGCCACTACGGTGTTGATCATCAACTGGATGAACATCTGCATGGACGACGCCAGCCCGCGCTGGTGCGGGTACATGTCCAGCACCGCCAGGGCGAGGATCGGGAAGATCAGCGCCATGCCCACGCCGCCGATGAAGATCGGCAGCACTGCCCACGGCAGCGCGATATGCCCTACCGCCAGCACGTAGGCAAGATTGACCAGCGCCGATGCCGCGCACAGCGCGAAGCCGATGCCCACCTGCCGCTGCGCCGTGATCCGCCCGGCCATGCGCCCGGACAGGAACGAACCCACCGTCATGCCGCCGATGGTGGGAATGAACAACCAGGCAAAACCGCCCTCGCCCAGCCGCAGGTGCTGCATCACGAACACCGGGGCCGAGGCGATGTACAGGAAAATGCCGGAGAAATTGAACGCGCCGGCCGCCGCCAGCCGCAGCAGCCGCGGGTTGGTGCCCATCTGCACATAGCTGCGCAGCAGCGCGCCGGCCGACAGCGGCGTGCGCGCCTCCACCGGGTGGGTCTCGGGCAGCCACTTGCCGGTGGCGACCAGCAACACCAGCGCAAACACCACCAGGAACCAGAAGATCAGCGGCCAATCGCCGCCGCCGAGCAGGATCCAGCCGCCGATGATCGGCGCGATCGCCGGGGCGATGCCGAAGATCATCGAGACCTGGCTCATCAGCCGCTGCGCGTCGGCGCCGTGGTACAGGTCGCGGATCACCGCGCGGCCTACGATCACGCCCACGCCGGCGGTCACGCCCTGCAGCGCGCGGAACACCAGCAGCGTGGTCAGGTCGCGCGACAGCGCGCAGCCGATGGAGGCGGCGATGAACAGCACCAGCCCGCCGAGGATCACCCGGCGGCGCCCGAACGCATCCGACAGCGGGCCATGCGCCAGGCTCATCAGGCCATAGAACAGCAGGTAGACGCTGACGGTCTGCTGCACGGCGACCTGGTCCACCTGCATGCGTTCGCCCAGCAGCAGGAAGGCCGGGAAAATGGTGTCGATCGAGAACGGACCGAACATGGCCAGCCCGGCAAGCAACAGGGCCAGGCGGCGGGTCGAGGGTGAGGCGGGCGTCATCGGGTCTTCCGTCAACGGCCATGCGCGAACGCATGGAAGGCGCCGGCCCGGAACGGGTGGCACCTGATGAATACGAGGATCCGGCCATGATAGGCCGTCCGCCTGCCTGGCACCATGCCCGGCGGCCGGTGACGCGCCGGTCGACGCCCCCTGTTCATGTGCCGGACGGCCGCTGGCGGCCGGGCTGCTGGGCTATAATCGCCGGGCTACATGGTGGGAGAAGCGGAGAGTTGTTTTGACCCCCGCTGCCGAAGGCGCAACGCCCGTAATCGCTCAGGCCCGATACCACCCGCATCAAAACTCTGGAGAGACCGGCCACTGCCGGCGCCGAAGGGGCACGAAGCACGCAGATGCGCGCTTTTAAACTCTCAGGCAAAAGGACAGAGGGGCACCCAGGAAGGCCGCAAGGTCTTCTGACCGTGCGTGCCCACTCTCCGAGATGCCAGCCATGTCAAAGAACACCCCTTCCCTGCGCGAGCTTGAACACAGCCACGCGTTCGTCGAACGCCACATCGGCCCCAACGACGCCGAAATCGCGCAGATGCTCGACGTGGTGGGCCACACCTCGCTCGACGCGCTGACCGACGCGATCGTGCCGGCCGGGATCAAGTCGCCGGCACCGCTGGCGCTGCCCGAGTCGCTGACCGAAGTGGAAGCGCTGGCCAAGATCCGCGCGATCGCCGACAAGAACCAGGTGTTCCGCACCTTCATCGGCCAAGGCTACTACGGCACCCTCACCCCGAACGTCATCCTGCGCAACGTGCTGGAAAACCCGGCGTGGTACACGGCGTACACGCCCTACCAGGCCGAGATCTCGCAGGGCCGCATGGAAGCGCTGATCAACTTCCAGACCCTGTGCGCCGACCTCACCGGCATGGAGATCGCCAACGCCTCGCTGCTGGACGAAGCCACCGCCGCCGCCGAGGCGATGACCCTGGCCAAGCGTTCGGCCAAGAGCAAGTCCGACACCTTCTTCGTGCACGACGCCGTGCACCCGCAGACGCTGGAACTGCTGCGCACCCGCGCCGAGCCGATGGGCATCGTGCTGCGCGTGGGCACCCCGGCCGAGGCGATGGAAGCCGAAGCCTACGGCGTGCTGCTGCAGTACCCGGACACCTTCGGCCACGTGGGCGACTACAAGGCGCTGGCCGACGCGGTGCACGCGCGCGGCGGCCTGGTGGCCGTGGCCACCGACCTGCTCGCACTGACCCTGATCGCCGCCCCCGGCGAATGGGGCGCGGACATCGTGGTGGGCAACTCGCAGCGCTTCGGCGTGCCGTTCGGTTTCGGTGGCCCGCACGCCGCGTTCATGGCCTGCCGTGACGCCTACAAGCGTTCCATGCCGGGCCGCCTGATCGGCGTGTCGGTCGACGCGCAGGGCAATGCCGCCTACCGCCTGACCCTGCAGACCCGCGAACAGCACATCCGCCGCGAGAAGGCGACCTCCAACATCTGCACCGCACAGGTGCTGCTGGCGGTGATGGCCTCGATGTACGCCGTGTACCACGGCCCGGACGGCCTGACCCGCATCGCGCGCCGCACCCATCGCCTGGCCGCCATCCTGGCCGCCGCGCTGCGTGGCGCCGGCGTCAACGTTGGCGAGCACTTCTTCGACACGCTGCACGTCAAGGACATCGACGCCAAGGCGATCCACGCCAAGGCCGCCGCCGCACGCATCAACCTGCGCGCGATCGACAGCGAAGCGGTGGGCATCAGCCTGGACGAAACCGCCACCCGCGCCGACATCGTCGCGCTGGGCCAGCTGTTCGGCGTGAGCGTGGACGTGGAAGCGCTCGACGCGGCCACCGCCGACGCCCTGCCGGCCGGCCTGGTGCGCACCAGCGCGTTCCTGACCCACCCGGTGTTCAACACCCACCACAGCGAACACGAGCTGCTGCGTTACCTGCGCTCGCTGGCCGACAAGGACCTGGCGATGGATCGCACCATGATCCCGCTGGGCAGCTGCACCATGAAGCTCAACGCCACCGCCGAGATGATCCCGGTGACCTGGCCGGAGTTCGCCAACATCCACCCGCTGGCCCCGGCCGACCAGGCCACCGGCTACAAGGAACTGATCGACGGCTTGGAAGCGATGCTGGTCGAGTGCACCGGCTATGACGCGGTGAGCCTGCAGCCGAACTCCGGCGCGCAGGGCGAATACGCCGGCCTGCTGGCGATCCGCGCCTACCACCGCTCGCGCGGCGAAGGCCATCGCGACGTCTGCCTGATTCCGGATTCGGCGCACGGCACCAACCCGGCCTCGGCGCAGATGTGCGGCATGAAGGTGGTGGTGACCAAGACCGACGCCAACGGCAACGTCGACGTGGAAGACATCCGCGTCAACGCCGAGAAGTACGGCGACCGCCTGGCCGCGCTGATGATCACCTACCCCTCCACGCATGGCGTGTTCGAGGAAGAAGTGGTCGAAATCTGCGAGATCATCCACAAGCACGGCGGCCAGGTGTACACCGACGGCGCCAACATGAACGCCCTGGTCGGCGTGGCCAAGCCCGGCAAGTGGGGCTCGGACGTGTCGCACCTGAACCTGCACAAGACCTTCTGCATTCCGCACGGCGGCGGTGGCCCGGGCGTGGGCCCGTGTGCGGTCAAGTCGCACCTGGCCCCGTTCCTGCCCAAGGTACTGGGCGGCGAAGGCGACGTGGGCATGGTGAGCGCGGCCAGCTTCGGCAGCGCGTCCATCCTGCCGATCAGCTGGATGTACATCACCCTGATGGGCACTGCCGGCCTGCGCAAGGCCACCCAGGTGGCCCTGCTCAACGCCAACTACATCGCCAAGCGGCTGGCCCCGCACTTCAAGACGCTCTATACCGGCCGTAACGGGCTGGTGGCGCACGAGTGCATCCTGGACGTGCGCCCGCTGGAGAAGACCTCCGGCATTGGTGCGGAAGACGTGGCCAAGCGCCTGATCGACTTCGGCTTCCATGCCCCGACCCTGAGCTTCCCGGTCGCCGGCACGCTGATGGTGGAACCGACCGAGAGCGAATCGCTGCATGAGCTGGACCGCTTCATCAACGCGATGATCCAGATCCGCGAGGAAATCGCTGCCATCGAAGACGGCCGCCTGGACCGCGAGGACAACCCGCTCAAGCACGCCCCGCATACCGCCACGGCGGTGTCGGCCAGCGAGTGGTCGCACGCCTACCCGCGTGAACTGGCGGCCTTCCCGCTGGCCAGCCTGCGCCAGCAGAAGTACTGGCCGCCGGTGGCACGCGTGGACAACGTGTACGGCGACAAGAACGTGATGTGCGCCTGCATCCCGGTGGATGCATACAAGGAAGACGAGGGCGTGGAGGTCTGATCCTGCCGCCCTGATGAAACGAAAACGGCCCGCGCAAGCGGGCCGTTTTTTGTGGGGTCAATCTTTTGCAGGGTCAATCGTGGTGGCGGTTGCGGCGTACGCGCCGCGCGATTTCACTGGTGATCGCAATGATCGCGGTCAGCAACGCCATGGACAGGAACTGGATGCGGGTGTGCGCCTCGGACAGCAACAGGCCGAAGATCAGCGCCAGCACGGCCAAGCCCAGCACGGTGAGGTACGGGTAGCCGGCCATGCGGAACGGCAGGCGCGTGCCGTCGCGGTTGGCACGATGGCGCAGGATCAGCTGCGACAGCAGGGAGATCGTCCACACCAGCAGGCAGGTGGAGCCCACGATGTTCAGCAGCACCGGCAGCACCTTGTCCGGGAACACCAGCTCCATCACCGTGGCGGCGAAGCCGAACAGCACGCTGGCCAGCACGGCGATGATCGGCACGTGGCGCGGATCGGTCCAGCCCAGCACCGCCGGCGCTTCGCGGCGGCGCGCCAGCGAATACATCATGCGCGAGGCGCCATACAGGTTGGCATTGAGCGCCGACAAGAGCGCGATCACCGCGATCAGGGTGATGGCCGTGGCCGCCCCCGGAATCTGGGCCACCTGCAGCACTGCCGCGAACGGCGAGCTCAGCGAGGCGCTGTTCCACGGCACCACCGCGATGATCACGCTCAGCGAGCCGATGTAGAACACCAGGATGCGCCATGCCACCGTGCGAATGGCGCGGGCGATGCTGCGCTCCGGGTCTTCGGTCTCGGCCGCCGCAACCGCCACGATCTCGGTGCCACCGAAGGCGAAGATCACCACCAGCAGCGCCGCGCCGATCCCGGCCAGGCCCTTGGGCGCAAAGCCGCCGTGCTCGGTGAAGTTGCTCAAGCCAGGCGAGGCCACGTTCGGCAGCCACCCCATCAGCAGCGCCACGCCGATCAGGATGAAGCCGATGATGGCGGCCACCTTGAGGATGGCGAACCAGAACTCGAATTCGCCGAAGTTCTTCACGCCCAGCAGGTTGATCGCGGTGAAGAACAGCATGAAGGCCAGCGCCGCCATCGGCACCGGAATCACCGGCCACACGGTGGCCAGCAGCCCGGCCGCGCCCACCGCTTCGGCGGCGATCACGATCACCAGCTGCACCCACCACAGCCACCCCACGGTGGCGCCGGCGGTGGCGCCCATGGCGTCGGCCGCGTACACCGAAAACGCGCCGCTGGTCGGCTTGGCCGCGGCCATTTCGCCCAGCGCATTCATCACGATGATCACCAGCGCCCCGGCAACCAGGTAGGACAACAGCACCGCCGGACCGGCGGCCTGCACGCCCACGCCGGAGCCGAGGAACAGGCCCGCGCCAATGGCGCTGCCGAGGCCCATCATGATCAGCTGGCGGGGTTTGAGCGCGTGCCCAAGGCGGGTGTTGGCGGGTGCCGCAGCGGCGGCCGGAGTCTGGGATGCGGGCATCGGAATCGATTGGCGGGCAACAGGTGCGACACCATACCTTGTCCGGCCCGCAGACGGGATAGGGGTTTGCCCGCCTGCGCTGACCTCAGGCGTCGGCGCGCTCGGCGATCTGCACCCGGTAGGCCCGCGGCGACACCCCGACCTCGGCCTTGAACTTGCGGGTGAACGCACTCTGGTCGGTAAAGCCGCAGGCTTGGCCGATGCTGGCGATGGTGTCGCTGCCGTGCAGCAGATGCACCGCCATCTGGATGCGCAGGCGGGTCAGCACCTGCTGCGGGGTCATCTGGAACACCTTGCGGAACGTACGCTCCAGCTTGGAGAGCGAGAACCCGGTGATGTCCAGCAGCGTCTGCATGCGCACATTCTCGGCGTAATGCGCGTTCAGGTGGGCCAGCGCGAGGCGCAGCTGTTCGTACTGCGTGCCCAGGCTGTCCTTCTGCCCCAGGTCGCGGGAGATGCCGATCAGGCCCCGGATCTGCCCCTCCACCAGCAGCGGGCGCTTGCAGGTCAGGCACCAGCCCGGCTCGCGGTTGGCGAACAGGTGCAGTTCCATCAGGTTCTCGATGACCTTGCCGGCCAGCACCTGCGCGTCCTGCGTGGCGTAGTCGGCCCCCAGGCCGGTTGGATAGATCTCCGCCGCGGTGCGCCCGATGACCTCCTTGCGCGACTTCAGGCCCAGCCGGCGCAGCATGGTCTGGTTGATGTGCGTGTAGCGCCCGTCGCGGTCCTTCATGAAGAACAGCACGTCGGGAATCGCATCGAACAGGGCTTCGATGTCGGCGGGTTCAACGCGCATGCGGGCGTGGGCGGATGGGGAACACGACAGTAAGGATACCTGTCCGGCACCGTATGTACCCCACGCCGGCCCTGCATGTGAAGCGCAGGTGCAAGCGCGACGTGGTTCTCCGACCGTCGATTAACGCTCCGGCCGCCAGTGTGAGGCGTTGAGTCCCCCTGCCAGCCCGGAGTCGCCTGATGGCCACCAGCAAGCCCCGCACCAAACCCGCCCCGCCCGCCGACCACCGTGGCGAGGGCGACGAGCTGCACCAGCGCGCCGGCGGCGGCCATCCCGCGCTCACCACCAACCAGGGCATTCCGGTGGCGGACAACCAGAACTCGCTGCGCGACACCCCGCGCGGGCCGACGTTGCTGGAAGACTTCATCCTGCGCGAGAAGATCACCCACTTCGATCATGAGCGCATTCCCGAGCGCATCGTGCACGCGCGCGGCAGCGCCGCCCATGGCTACTTCGAACTCACCCGTTCGCTGCACGAGTACAGCCGCGCGCGCGTGCTGACCGAGGTGGGCGTGCGCACGCCGGTGTTCACCCGCTTCTCCACCGTGGCCGGCGGCGCCGGGTCGGTCGACACCCCGCGCGACGTGCGCGGCTTTGCGGTGAAGTTCTATACCCGCGAAGGCAATTGGGACCTGGTGGGCAACAACATCCCGGTGTTCTTCATCCAGGACGCGATCAAGTTCCCCGACCTCATCCACGCGGTGAAGATGGAACCGGACCGGGGATTCCCGCAGGCGGGCAGCGCGCATGACACGTTCTGGGATTTTGTCTCGCTGATGCCCGAATCGATGCACATGATCATGTGGGCCATGAGCGACCGTGCCATTCCGCGCTCGCTGCGGATGATCGAAGGCTTCGGCATCCACAGTTTCCGGCTGATCAACGACGCGGGCGAATCCACCTTCGTCAAATTCCACTGGCGGCCGAAGCTGGGCCTGCAGTCCACGGTATGGGACGAGGCCGTGAAGCTGCAGAGCGCGGACAACGACTTCCACCGCCGTGACCTGTTCGAGGCGATCACCGCAGGCGACTTCCCCGAATGGGAGCTGGCGGTACAGCTGTTCACCGAAGAAGAGGCCGACGGCTTCCCGTTCGACCACCTGGACCCGACCAAGATCATTCCCGAATCGCTGGTGCCGCTGACCGTGATCGGGCGGATGGTGCTGGACCGCTGGCCGGACAACTTCTTCGCCGAAACCGAGCAGGTCGCCTACTGCCCGGCCAACGTGCCGCCGGGCATCGACTTCAGCAACGACCCGCTGCTGCAGGGCCGGTTGTTCTCCTACCTGGACACCCAGCTCAGCCGGCTGGGCGGACCCAACTTCCACCAGATCCCGGTCAATGCGCCGAAGTGCCCGTTCGCCAACCACCAGCGCGACGGCCACATGCAGATGGGCATCCCCAAGGGCCGCGTGGCCTACGAGCCCAGCTCGCTGCAGGGCGACAGCCCGCGCGAATCCGCCGACGGCTTCACCAGTCATGCCACCCCGGCCGACGATGGCCGCAAGGGGCGCGTCCGCGCGGCCAGCTTCGCCGACCACTACAGCCAGGCGCGCATGTTCTTCCGCAGCCTGGAGGCGCCGGAGCAGGCGCATGTTGCCTCCGCGCTGGTGTTCGAGTTGTCCAAGGTCGAGACCGCGGCCGTGCGCGAGCGCACCGTGAGCCACCTGCGCAACATCGACGAGTCACTGGCCAAGCGCGTGGCCGATGGCCTGGCCCTCCCCGCCCTGCCCGATGCCGCCCCCACCGCCACGCCGGCCAAGGACATGCCGAAGGCGCCGGAAGTGCGCGTGATCGGCCGCACCAAGGACCTGCTCAAGGGGCGTTGCGTGGGCATTCTGTTCGATGAGGGCTCCGACGCCGGCCTGATCGCCAGCCTGCGCAAGGCCGCCGAGAAGGCGGGTGCCACG
This sequence comes from Stenotrophomonas sp., assembly GCF_050737075.1. GTDB lineage: Bacteria > Pseudomonadota > Gammaproteobacteria > Xanthomonadales > Xanthomonadaceae > Stenotrophomonas. The sequence continues at coordinate 1,135 of NZ_JBOHXV010000105.1, read as the reverse complement.
GTGAAGCTGGTGGCGCCGAAAATCGGCGGCGGCAAGCTCAGCGACGGCAAGCTGCAGCCCGCCGACGGCCAGCTCGCCGGCACCCCGTCAGTCGTCTTCGACGCGGTCGCCATCGTCCTCAGCACCGACGCCGCCAAGCGCCTGTCCAAGGAATCGGCCGCGGTCGATTTCGCCGCCGATGCGTGGGCCCACCTGAAGGCCATCGCCGCCGACGAAGGTGCCCAGCTGCTGCTCAAGACCGCACGCGTGGGCAAGGACAACGGCGTGGTCGAAGCGGAAGACGCCAAGGGCTTCGTGGCTGCGGCGGCGACCCGCCAATGGGCCCGTGAACCCAAGGTGCGCACACTCGCGTAAAGGAGAAACCGCCATGCCCCGCGGAGACAAATCCAGCTACACCGACAAACAGAAGCGCCAGGCCGCGCACATCGAACAAAGCGAAAAGGCCGAAGGCCGCAGTGATGCCGCGGCCGAGCGCATCGCCTGGGCCACGGTCAACAAACAGGATGGCGGCGGCAAGAAGCACCCGGCGAAAAAGACCGCCGGACGGTAGGATCGGTTCCCGAACGATCGCCGATAGCGCCTCACCGCCCGGTAACGCATGACGCACGAACGGAGCGCGCATGCACTTCCCCGGTAGGGGTGGCGGCGAAAACCGACACCCCTTTTCGAGCAAGCCTCGCCCTAGGCCGCGTCCACTGCCTCACCCGCGCGTCGCCTGATCCCCAATGACTGCAACACCATCCTCCGCGATACAAACCGCGACGCAGCCCCGTCAGCCGGCGCCGCCAGCGTCAAAACCAGCTTCCCCGGCTCGATCGATACGACCACCCGACTTCCCACCTCGATCCCCACCATATTCATCCACATGCCGCGAAGCATGAGGGAAGGAACAGCGAGCCCATTCCCGTTTGCCGGAGAACGCGAATTGTGAAGCGGACGAATCTTCAGGCTGATGGGCCTGGTCCAATAACAGCGCTGCGCGGACGGAACTTCACCAGTCGGCGCTAAGGATGCTCTGAATAACGAGCTTCGAGGCCTGAATTCTCGGGCCAGGCTCGATGTGCGACCGACTGACACCTAAGATTGATTATGTTGTGCTGTTTTGGAGGCGCCAGCGGGCACCTCCAGACGGATT
>NZ_JBOHXV010000104.1:0-15571 GCF_050737075.1 Stenotrophomonas sp. | reverse complement strand
CTTCTGGTCAGCGCGTCACAAAAACGTCGCCACTGGCCGCCACGGTGCCCTGCACGATCTTGCGTGAAGACAGATTCTCTACCGAAACACGTTCATTTTCACCGGCATCGGCCAGCGCCTTGCCTGCCACCCGGACCTCGACCCCGCCGAAACGGGACACCAGCGCCACACTGTCACCCCGCCGGACCAGCCGCTGGGGTACCAGGTCGTTGGCCGACAGCAGGCTGCCGGCGCTCAGGGTGCGGCGGGCGACCCGGCCGACCGCCGCGGCCGGGTCGGCCAGGGCGGCACCGGCGATGCGGGCCACGTCGCGCTGTGCGGTGGTGATATCGGCCACCCCCAGCGTTTCTCCAGCGGCGATGCCGCGGTTGAGGATCAGCACCGTCTGGTTGCGGCGCACCTTGACCGGCACGAACAGGCGCCAGCCACCCGGGTCGGGGCAGCTGACCTCCACCGTGCTGGTGCCGGTGGGTTGCGCGCTCAGCGCCTGGCCGCAGGCGGGCAGACGCAGCGCCGAATCCAGCGTGGTGTCGCCCTCACTGCCGGCGGGCAGGGTGGACAGCGCCGCGGCGCGGATGCTGTCCACCGGCTGCCAGCCGCCCGCCGCCCGGACAGACGGCACTGCCAACGCAAACAAGGCAACAAGAGAGGTGGCGATCAGCAGGATACGCATGGTGGCTCCAGGGGCATGGCACATGCGCAGCGTCATGCAAGCGCCGTGCCGGAATGTGCGGCGCGGCCGTGTGCGGCGGCGGCCTCAAGTGATCGCCCTGCGCGCCGATACCACCCCCATGTCACATGACCTGCTCAACCGCATCGACCAGCGCACGCGCCTGGCTGGCCACAACCGCCTCGCCCTGCTGTTGTTCCGCCTTGGCGGACGTCAGCTTTTTGGCGTCAATGTGTTCAAGGTGCAGGAAGTCCTGCGCCGGCCGGACCTGTTCCAGGTGCCGGGCCTGCCCAGCCAGTTCGCCGGCGTTGCCGACGTGCGCGGCCGGTCGGTGCCGGTGCTGGACCTCGGGCTGGCCATCGGCCATCCCGAGCGCGAGCCGAACGCCGACACGGCGCCGGGCTATCTGGTGGTGACCGAGTTCAACCGGTCGATCCAGGGCTTTCTGGTCAGCGGGGTCGAGCGCATCGTCAATATCGCGGTCGAAGACATCCACCCGCCGCCGGAGCTGGGGGCCGAATCCAGCTATCTGACCGCCGTCACCCGCTTCCAGGGCGAGCTGATCCAGGTGATCGACGTGGAAAGCGTGCTGGCCGACATCGCCCAGATCCGGGGCGAAGCCGTGCTGGACCCCGCCATGGCGCTTTCGCTGGTCAGCGACGCCCCGCAGCTGCAGGTGCTGGTGGTGGACGACTCGCGGGTGGCCCGCCAGCAGATCCGCAGCGTGCTGGACCAGCTGGGGGTGGGCGCGACCCTGCTTTCGGACGGCAAGCAGGCGCTGGACCACCTGCTGCAGATCCACGCGGCCGGCGAAAACCCGGCCGAGCGTTACGCCATGGTCATCTCGGACATCGAGATGCCGGCCATGGACGGCTACACCCTGACGACGGAAATCCGTCGTCACCCGGGCCTGGCCGGCCTGTACGTGCTGCTGCACACCTCCCTCTCCGGCGTATTCAACAACGCCATGGTCGAGCGGGTCGGCGCAAATGCCTTCGTGGCCAAATATTCCCCGCACGAACTGGCCGATTTCGTGCTGGACCGCCTGCGCAAGGTCGCGCAGGCGGCGTGAGCATGGCCGGCGTTCATGGCGCCGGAGCCAAGAGCAGCCACGCATGGCGTGGCTCTACGCCCCACGCCCACCGGGCGGGGGCCGGCTTTTGATTACGTGATCGTCCTGCGCACGTAACAATTCGTAGTGCCACGCCGCGCCGCATGGCCGGCGGGCGCCATTTCCATGAGCGCGTCGCCACGCGCCCGGGACAAACCGCGTCTGCGGGGCATGATTCTGTTGCGTGGCAACCGCGCGCAGCGCGGCACAAACGTCCGAAACCCGTAACACAACGGTCGTCGACCAACGTTCCGGCGTTTAGACGGGCCGAAGCCAATCCGATCTGGCACACACCTTGCACCACACCCCACATCGTCCCGTGGGAGTGCGCCATGCCCAACCTGATTTCCGACTATCTGGGTGTCCATGCCCAGGCCATGCCGTTGCGCGAGCAGCGGATGAAGCTGATTGCAAGCAACCTGAGCAATGCCGATACCCCCGGGTACAAGGCCCAGGACCTGGACTTCGATGCCGCCCTGCGCAATGCCCAGGGTGCCGACAGCAACGGCCTGATGCGCACCACCAATGAGCAGCACTTCGCCATCGGCGGCGGGCTCAACCCGTTCCAGATCACCAAGGAAGGCGTGCAGCCGAGCATCGACGGCAATACCGTCGATCCCGATGCCGAGCGCGCCGCCTATGGCCGCGCCGCGCTGGAATACCGCGCCTCGCTGAGCTTCGTCGAATCCAAGGTGCGCTCCATGCTCACCGCGATCACGGGGCAATAAGCCATGAGCAACCTGCCCATTTTCGATATCGCCGGCTCCGCGCTGCAGGCCCAGTCCGTGCGCATGAGCACCCTGGCCTCCAACCTGTCCAACGCCGACACCATCGCCGGCTCGGCCGACGCCGTCTACAAGCCGCTGGAGCCGATCTTCCAGTCGGTCACCAGCCGCAACGACCCGAACGTCACCACCGTCCAGGTCAAGGAGATCAGCCAGAGCAACGCCGCGCCGATCAAGCGCTACGAGCCCGGCCACCCGCTGGCCGACGGCGACGGCTACATCTACCAGCCCGACGTCGACCCGGTCGCGCAGATGGTCAACCTGATCTCCACCTCGCGCAATTACCAGGCGGGCGTGGAGATGTTGACGACCGCCAAGGAACTGGCGCTGGCCACCCTGACCATGGGTCGCTGACCCTTCTTATTGCAGGACATACCGTCATGAGCACCACCAGCGGCGTCGGCAGCACCGACATCTACAGCGCCTTGGGCCTGAACGCGCCCAACAGCGATACCACCAAGAAGAAGGACACCCTGGACCAGGCCGACTTCCTGCGCCTGATGACCGAGCAGCTGCAGCACCAGGACCCGCTCAAGCCGATGGACAACACCCAGATGGTGGCGCAGATGGCGCAGCTGTCGCAGGTGCAGGGCATCAACGACCTCAACAGCACGGTCAAGGGCTTCCAGGAATCCATGGCCGGCGACCAGGTGCTGCGCGGCGCGGCGCTGGTGGGGCACGACGTGCTGGTGCCGTCCACCAAGTGGCAGCTGGAGACCGAAGGCGATACCAGCGGCATGGTCGCCGCGCCCGGCGCCGGCTACGTCACCGTGGACATCACCGACGCCAACGGAGTGAAGGTCACCCAGCTCAGTGTCGAGGCCAAGGCCGCCGGCGAAGTCACCTTCGACTGGGACGGCAAGGACGCCAACGGCAACCGCATGCCGGCCGGCAGCTACAGCATCGCCGCCACCCACACCGACAGTTCGGGTGCGCAGACCAAGATCAACACCTACGTCGAGGCCCCGGTGGAGAGCGTCACCGTCGGCTCGGACGGCCTGTACCTCAACCTCAAGGGCCTGGGTACGGCCCCGATCGACTACGTGCTGCGCGTCAGCTGAGTCACTTCGTCACGCATCCAAGGAGAACCCCATGGGCTTCAACATTTCGCTGTCCGGCATCAACGCTGCCAACGCCGACCTGAACGTCACCGCGAACAACATCGCCAACGTCAACACCACCGGCTTCAAGGAATCGCGCGCCGAGTTCGCCGACCTGTTCTCGGCCACCAGCTACGGCCTGTCCAAGAATGCGGTCGGTTCGGGCGTGCGCCTGACCAACGTGGCCCAGCAGTTCTCGCAGGGCAACAACGAACAGACCGGGCGCAGCCTGGATATGGCCATCTCGGGCGAAGGCTTCTTCACCATGAGCATGAACGGTGCCCGCGTGTATTCGCGCGCCGGCAACTTCCAGACCGACCAGGCCGGCTACGTGACCAACCCGCAGGGTGCACGCCTGCAGGTGTTCGCACCGAACGCCGACGGCACCAGCTTCGACAGCGGCCGCCTCACCGACCTGCAGCTGCTCACCACCGACAGCCCGCCCAAGCAGACCGGCAAGGTCAACGTGGCGTTCACCCTGCCGGCCAACGCCAAGCAGCCGACGCTGGCCACGTTCGATCCCACCGATTCCAACAGCTACAACCAGTCCACCGGCGGCATCACCGTGTACGACTCGCTGGGCGTCAGCCACACGCAGACCTCGTACTTCGTCAAGACCGCCACCGCCAATCAGTGGGAAGTCCACAACTACGTGGACGGCCAGGCCGTCGGCACCCCGACCACGCTGACCTTCAACGACGCCGGCGCGCTCACCAACCCGGCCAACGGCCAGATCGTGATGGATCCGTTCACCCCGACCACCGGCGCCGGCACGCTCTCGATGACCCTGGATGTCACCGGTTCGACCCAGTACGGCGAGAAGTTCGCGCTGCGCAACACCCAGCAGGACGGTTACGCGGCGGGCAAGCTCAACGAGATCACCGTGTCCGAAGAAGGCGTGGTCTACGCCCGCTACACCAATGGCGACGACAAGCCGCTGGGCCAGGTCGCGCTGACCACGTTCAACAACTCGCAGGGCCTGGAAGCGAAGGGCAACAACCTGTGGGTGGAAACCTTCAGCTCCGGCACCCCGCGTACCGGCGCGCCGGACAGCTCCAACCTGGGCAAGGTGCAGGCCGGTTCGCTGGAAGCGTCCACGGTCGACCTGACCGAGCAGCTGGTCAACATGATCACTGCGCAACGCAACTTCCAGGCGAACTCGCAGATGGTCTCCACGATGGACCAGATCACCCAGACCATCATCAACATCCGTTGATGAGCCGCTGATCGACGCAACACGGGATTACAACGATGGACAAGGCTCTCTACGTCGCGATGACCGGTGCACGCGCCTCCCTGCAGGCGCAGGGCACGCTGTCGCACAACCTGGCCAACACCGATACCCCCGGATTCAAGGAAGCCCTCGCCAACACCGAGGCCTTCCCGATCAAGGGCAACGGCTACGCCTCGCGCGTGGACGCCCTGCACGTGGACGCCGGCTTCAACCGGCGCCAGGGCGCGCAGCACATCACCGGCAATGCGCTGGATCTGTCGCTGGACGCGGGCAACTGGCTGGCCGTGCAGGCGCCGACCGGCGGCGGTGAGGCGTATACCCGTGGGGCGTCGCTGTCGATCACCCCGAATGGCCAGCTGGTCACCGCCGGCGGCCATCCGGTGCTGGACGAGAACGGCGCGCCCATCGCCGTCCCGCCGCACCAGGCGATGGACATCGGCAACGACGGCACCATTTCCATCATCCCGCAGGGCGAAGGCCCGCAGACCATGGCCGTGATCGGCCGCCTGCGCGTGGTCGCCGCCGCCGATGCGCGGCTGGAGCGTGGGCTGGACGGGCTGATGCGCAACACCGACCCGCAGCAGCCGTTCGTGCAGGCCCAGGGCAAGTCGCTGGACAGCGGCCAGCTGGAAGGCAGCAACGTGGATGCGGCCGGCGCGCTGGTGCAGATGATCCAGCTGCAGCGGCAGTACGAAATGCAGGTGAAGGTGATCAAGCACGGCGATGAAAACGCCCGCAGCGCCAACTCCCTGCTGCGCCTGGGCAGCTGATCCGGCGCGGCGACGTAATTCCGGCGCGGTTCTGGCACGCGCCATGCATCACCCCCTACAACGGCCACCGCGCGTGGCCACCCGCAACAACACAGGAACACGGCCATGAACCAGGCATTGTGGATCGCAAAGACCGGACTGGATGCGCAGCAGACGCGCATGTCGGTGGTGTCCAACAACCTCGCCAACACCAATACCACCGGTTTCAAGCAGGACCGTGCCAGCTTCGAGGACCTGTTGTACCAGCAGGTGCGCCAACCCGGCGGTTCCTCGTCGGCGCAGACCCAGCTCCCCACCGGCCTGCAGCTGGGCACCGGCGTGCGTGTGGTGGCCACCTCCAAGAATTTCGAACAGGGCAGCCAGCAGCAGACCGGCCGCGCGCTGGACGTGATGGTCAATGGCCGCGGCTTCTTTGAAGTGCAGATGCCCGATGGTTCGTCGGCATATACGCGCGACGGCTCGTTCCAGCGCAACCAGCAGGGCGAACTGGTCACCAACAGCGGCTACCCGGTGCAGCCGGGCATTCAGATTCCGGAAGGCGCGCAGTCGCTGACCATCGGTACCGACGGCACCATCAGCGTGAAGATGGCTGACGACGCCGCCTCCGTTGAAATCGGTGCACTGACCCTTACCGACTTCGTCAATCCAGCCGGCCTGCAGGCCCGCGGCGAGAACCTGTTCCTGGAAACCACCGCCTCCGGCCCCGCACAGAACGGCAACCCCGGTCTGAACGGCCTGGGCAGCGTGGTGCAGGGTGCGCTGGAAGGCAGCAACGTCAACGTGGTCGAAGAGCTGGTGTCGATGATCGAAACCCAGCGCGCCTACGAAATGAACGCCAAGGCGATCTCCACCACCGACTCCATGCTCGGCTACCTCAACAACAACGTCTGATCGGTTTGAACCGGGACCCCGCCATGTCGCCTCTGCACACTTCCCTTCGCCTGCTGTCCGCCGCTGCCGTGATCGCCCTGCTCGGCGGCTGCGTGATTGCCGGCGACGTCCGGCCGTATCCGGCCATGGCCCCGGTGGTTCCCGTGATGGCACCGACCGTGCAGCCCACCTCCGGCGCGATCTACGCCGCCGGCCCCGGCCTGCAGCTGTACTCGGACCGTCGCGCGCGTGACGTCGGCGACCTGCTGACCATCACCCTGACCGAAAGCACCACGGCGCAGACCACCGCCAATACCACGACGGACAAGGAGTCCAACCTGAGCCTGGGCACGCCCACCATCTTCGGTGCGCCGGTGACGCTGGGCGGCAAGGACATCCTCAGTGCCAGCGCGGCAGGCAAGCGCGATTTCACCGGCAAGGGCACCAGCGCGCAGAGCAACCGCCTGCAGGGCAGCGTGACCGTCACGGTGATGCAGCGCCTGCCCAACGGCAACCTGGTCGTGCAGGGGGCGAAGAACCTGCGGTTGAACCAGGGCGACGAGCTGGTCCAGGTGCAGGGCATCGTGCGCGCCGCCGACATTTCCCAGGACAACACCATTCCCTCCAGCCGCGTGGCCGATGCGCGCATCGTGTACGGCGGCCGCGGTCCCGTTGCCCAGTCCAATGCGATGGGCTGGTTGAGCCGTTTCTTCAACTCGGCGCTGGTGCCGTTCTGAGGCTGATATGAAGAACTTGTTTTCGATCGTTTTCGCGAAGCGACGCATGGCGTCGCTCTACCAGGGGTGCCGTGCCGCGACGTCCCGTGATGCAATGCGCGCCGTCGTGCTGCTCGTGGCAACGCTTGTCGCGGCTGCGCCGGCTTCTGCCGAGCGCATCAAGGATCTGGCGCAGGTCGGTGGCGTGCGTGGCAATGCGCTGGTCGGCTACGGCCTGGTGGTCGGTCTGGATGGCAGCGGCGACCGCACCAGCCAGGCGCCCTTCACCGTGCAGAGCCTGAAGAACCTGCTGGGCGAGCTGGGCGTGAACGTGCCGGCCAACGTCAACCCGCAGCTGAAGAACGTGGCGGCCGTGGCGATCCACGCCGAGCTGCCGCCGTTCGCCAAGCCGGGCCAGCCCATCGACATCACCGTCTCCTCGATCGGCAACGCCGTGTCGCTGCGCGGCGGCTCGCTGCTGATGGCACCGCTGCGTGGTGCCGACGGTGAGGTCTACGCCATCGCCCAGGGCAACCTGGTGGTCGGCGGTTTCGGCGTGCAGGGCAAGGACGGTTCGCGGGTGTCGGTCAACGTGCCCAGCGTCGGCCGCATTCCCAACGGCGCCACGGTGGAACGCGCCCTGCCCGACGTGTTCAGCGCCGGTGGCGACATCACCCTGAACCTGCACAAGAACGACTTCACCACCGTCTCGCGCATGGTGGCCGCGCTGAACAACGCGTTCGGCGACGGCGCCGCCCGCGCCGTGGACGGCGTCACCGTGGCCGTGCGGTCGCCGAGCGACCCGGGCGCGCGCATCGGCATGCTGGCCCGCATCGAGAACCTCGAACTCACCCCGGGCAGCGCACCGGCCAAGGTGGTGGTCAACGCCCGCACCGGCACCGTGGTGATCGGCGCGCAGGTCCACGTCGGCGCCGCCGCGATTTCGCACGGCTCGCTCACCGTGACCATCAACGAAAACACCAACGTCAGCCAGCCCAATGCCTTCGGCAACGGCCAGACCGTGGCCTCGCCGCAGTCCACCATCACCGCCACCAACGACGGCAGCCGCATGTTCAAGTTCTCCGGCGGCACCACGCTGGATGAGATCGTGCATGCCGTGAACGCCGTCGGCGCCGCCCCGGGCGACCTGATCGCGATCCTGGAGGCGCTGCGCCAGGCCGGCGCGCTGAGTGCCGAACTCGAGGTGATCTGATGCGCATCCAACCGGCACTGGAACTCAATCCGGCCCAGGCCAACAGCCCGGCCAAGGTCGACAAGGTCGCGCGCCAGCTGGAAGGCCAGTTCGCGCAGATGCTGGTCAAGAGCATGCGCGATGCCAGCTTCGGCGATTCGCTGATGCCCGGCGAGAACCAGATGTTCCGCGACATGTACGATCAGAAGATCGCCGAGTCGATGACCAAGGGCCGTGGCCTGGGGCTGTCGGCGATGATCTCGCGCCAGCTCGGCGGCGGCGAAACCGAAGCCACCAAGGCGACCGATACCCGCCTCAACCCTGCCGACGCCCTGCGTGCCTACCGGCTCAACGCACCGGCGGCCGCGCCGATGGCCCTGCCCACCGCCAACGCGCCGGCCAGCGCACCCAGCGAAGTCGATCTGCTCCAGCACCTGGATGGCAACGCGCCGTCCGCCGTACTGCAGCCGATGGAGCGTGCGCTCGATCTGATTGCCGGGCGCGAAAGCAGCCAGATGCATGAGGCGATCGGGCGCAGCGATCCCTACGGCGCCCTGCCCGGCACCGACACGTCCAGCGACAACTGGGCGATGGCCGACGACCGCTGGCAAGCCGTCGGCGCCACCGCTGCCACCAATACCGGCCCCAGTGCCGTGGACACGCTGGCCGGCAGCACCGCCGCGGCCCAGCTCGGCGCGCACACCCCGGAAGGCTTCGTGGCCAGCATCTGGGGCCATGCCCAGCAGGCCGCACGCGAACTGGGCGTAGACGCCAAGGCGCTGGTCGCCCAGGCCGCGCTGGAAACCGGCTGGGGCCGCAAGCTGGTCCAGCGCAACGGCGGTGGCAGCTCGCACAACCTGTTCGGGATCAAGGCCAGCGGCTGGAGCGGTGAGCGCGCCACCAGCGGCACCCACGAATACGTGGACGGCGTGCGCCGCAACGAGACCGCCAGCTTCCGCGCCTACACCTCGGTCGGCGACAGCTTCGCCGACTATGTGAAGCTGCTCAAGAACAGCCCGCGCTACCAGAACGCGCTGCAGGCCGGCGGCGATGTCCGCGGCTTCGCACAGGGCCTGCAGAAGGCCGGCTACGCCACCGACCCCAGCTACGCGGCCAAGATCGCCGCGATCGCCGGTGGCCCGACCATCGAGCGCGCCATCGCCGCCGTGGGCGATGCCAGCCAGCGCCTGGGCCGCACCTTTGCCAGCACCGCCAGCCCCACCGGGCTGGGTGCCATTCGTCGTTGAGGTAACCCATGTCCGTACTTTCCACCGGCACCAGCGCCCTGCTCGCCTTCCAGCGGGCCCTGGCGACCACCAGCCATAACGTCGCCAACATCAACACGCCCGGCTACAGCCGGCAGAAAGTGGACTTCGCCACCGCCAGCCCGCAGAACCTGGGCTATGGCGATATCGGCAACGGCACCCGCATCACCGATGTGCGCCGCGTGGCCGACCAGCTGGCGATCTCGCGGCTGCTCGACAGCAGTGGCGAACTGGCGCGGTTGAAGCAGCTCTCCACCCTCGCCGACCGCGTGGACTCGCTGTTCTCCGACACCGCCACCAACGTGTCCGGCGTCTGGTCGAACTTCTTCGATACCGTCAGTGGCCTGTCGTCGAATGCTTCTGGCACCGCCGACCGGCAGAACGTGCTCGACAGCGCCGGCACCCTGGCCAGCCGCTTCAAGCAGCTCAACGAAAGCCTCAACTCGCTCAATGGCGAGGTCAACAACGGCCTGATCGCCGGCGCCACGGAAGTGAACCGGCTGGCGGCCGAGATCGCCCAGCTCAACGGCGCCATCGGCAGCAATGCCAACACCGCGGCGCCCGACCTGCTCGACCGCCGCGACCAGCTGGTGGCCAACCTGATCGGCTACACCGGCGGCACCGCGGTGATCCAGGACGGCGGCTTCATGAACGTCTACACCGCCGGCGGCCAGGCCGTGGTGGTGGGCACCACGGCCAGCAAGGTCACCACCGTGACCGACCCCTACCAGCCCGAGCGCCTGCAGCTGGCGATGGAAACCCAGGGCCAGAAGATCACCCTGGACCCGAAGAGCCTGGGCGGCCAGATCGGCGGCCTGCTCGAATTCCGCAACACGGTGCTGACCCCCACCCAGGCCGAGCTGGGCAAGCTCGCCGTGGGCCTGGCCAGTTCCTTCAACGACACCCATCATCAGGGCGTTGACCTGTACGGCAACATGGGCGCCGATTTCTTCAGCTTCGGCAGCCCGCGCGTGACCGGCAACACCAGCAACACCGGCACGGCCAGCATCAGCGCCAGCTTCGGCGACCTGTCCAAGCTGGACGGCCAGAACATCGTGCTCAAGTTCGATGGCGGCACCTGGCAGGCCACCCGTGCCGACACCGGCGCCGCCGTGCCGATGACCGGCACCGGCACCGCCGCCGACCCGCTGGTGCTCAATGGCGTGGAGCTGGTGATGTCCGGCACCCCGGCACAGAACGACCGCTTCCTGCTGCAGCCCACCGCCGGTGTCGCCGGCACCCTGGCCGTGGCGATCACCGACACCTCGCGCATCGCCGCCGCCGCGCCGATCAAGGCCGCCGCCGGCCTGACCAACACCGGCACCGGCAAGGTCAGCGGCGTGGCCGTCACCGATTCCAGCAACGCGAACCTGCGCAACCCGGCGGCGATCGTGTTCACCAGCGCCACCGAGTACACCGTCGATGGCACCGGCCCGTTCACCTACACCGCCGGCCAGACCATCAGCGCCAACGGCTGGAGCTTCGTGCTGGACGGCGCGCCCAAGGTGGGCGACAGCTTCAACATCAGCCCCACCCCGGCCGGCTCCAGCGACAACACCAACGCCCTGCTGCTGGCCAAGGTCGAGGACGCCAAGACCTTCAATGCCGGCACCGTCACCCTCAACGGGGCGCTGGGCGGCCTGACCACGCTGGTCGGCTCGGCCGCCCGCGCGGCCGACTACTCGCTGCAGGCCCAGCAGGTCATCACCGACCAGGCGCAGGCCTCGCGCGATTCGGTGTCCGGGGTGAACCTGGATGAGGAAGCCGCCGACATGCTCAAGCTGCAGCAGGCCTACCAGGCCGCCTCGCAGCTGATTTCCACTGCCGACACCATGTTCCAGACCATCCTCGGAGCCGTTTCGCGATGAACAACCGAATCTCGACCGGGATGATGTTCAACCAGTCCATCTCCATGATGATGGCCAAGCAGAGCAAGATGAACCACCTCGAACAGCAGCTCGCCACCGGCAAGAAGCTGGTGAGCGCCAAGGACGACCCGGTCGCCGCCGGCACCGCCGTGGGCCTGGACCGCGCCGTGGCCGAGCTGGACCGCTTCGCCCGCAACGGCGACGTGGTGCAGAACCGGCTGGGCCTGCAGGAAAACGCGCTGGCCCAGGCCGGCGACATGATGGCCCACATCACCGAGTTGACCATCCAGGCCAACAACCCGGCATTGTCCGCGGCCGACCTGAAGTCGATCGCCTCCGAGCTGAAGAGCGTGCGCGACGGCCTGCTGTCGCTGGCCAACAGCACCGACGGCACCGGGCGCTACCTGTTCGGCGGCACCGACGACGCCGACGCGCCCTTCAAGCTCAGCAATGGCGTGGTCACCTACAACGGCGACCAGACCCAGCGCCAGGTGGAAGTGGCACCGGACACCTTCGTGAAGGATGCCCTGCCCGGCAGCGAGATCTTCCTGCGCATCCGCACCGGCGATGGCAGCCTGGACGGCAGCGCCGCCACCACCAACACCGGCACCGGCGTGCTCACCACCTTCGGCCGCGACCCGGCCTCGGGCGACTGGGACGGCGCCAGCTACACCCTGCGCTTCACCGGCCCGGATGCCTATGAAGTGGTCGATGCCACCAACACGGTGGTGAAGAGCGGCGTGTTCAAGGCCGGCGATGACATCACCTTCGAAGGCGTCTCCATGCGCATCGAAGGCGAGCCCAAGGCCGGCGACAGCTTCGGCATCGGCGCGGCCAGCGCCCGCGACATCTTTTCCACCCTCGACGGCATGATCAACGCCCTCGACAACGCCGCCGACGACCCCACCGCCGTGGCCCGCCAGCAGAACATCCTGCAGTCCGGCATCCGCGACGTGGCCCGGGCCTCGGAGAAGTTCATCGATGCGCGCGCGTCCGGCGGTGCCCAGCTCAAGGCCATCGACGATGCCGGCGCGCTGCGCGATGCCAATGGCGTCACCCTGAAGACCACGTTGTCGGCGATGCGCGATCTCGACTACGCCGAAGCGATCGGCCAGTACCAGCTCGAACAGATTTCCCTGCAGGCCGCGCAGACCATTTTCACCCAGATGCAGCAGATGTCCCTGTTCAACGCCATCCGCTGACATAGCGCGCACGCGGGGCGCCGAACGCCCCGCGATGCAGGCCGTTACGGGCCTTCCGGACCCTTCCGGAGGCCCGCAACCACCGACCATCACCCCTGCCGGGTGATGTTTTCTGCGTATTTTTTCTCAAGCCTCCGGCATTACCGCCGTTATCTCTCCTGCAACAGCTGCGTCCGCCACGGGCGCGGACTCTGCGTCAACTCCGGATGCACGCCGCGGCCGGAACTTGCCCACAGGAAAGAGACAAATGGCACAAGTAATCAATACCAACGTGATGTCGCTGAATGCTCAGCGCAATCTGTCCACCAGCGGTTCCAGCCTGGCCACCACGATCCAGCGCCTGTCCTCGGGCCTGCGCATCAACAGCGCCAAGGACGACGCCGCCGGCCTCGCCATTTCCGAACGCTTCAGCACCCAGATCCGTGGCCTGGACGTTGCCGTGCGCAACGCCAACGACGGCATCTCTCTCGCCCAGACCGCCGAAGGCGCGATGGTCGAAATCGGCAACAACCTGCAGCGTATCCGTGAACTGTCGGTGCAGTCGGCCAACGCGACCAACTCCGACAGCGACCGCGAGGCCCTGAACGCCGAAGTCAAGCAGCTGACCTCGGAAATCGACCGCGTTTCCCGCCAGACCAACTTCAACGGCACCAAGCTGCTGGACGGTTCGTTCTCCGGTGCCCTGTTCCAGGTCGGCGCCGATTCGGGCCAGACCATCGGCATCAACAGCATCGTCAATGCCAGCACCTCGGAGCTGGGCAACGGCCTGTACGCCGCCAAGCAGACCTCGACCGCTGCTGCCATGACCGGCACCGCCACCGCGGCCGGCAAGGTCACGGGCATGGAAGTGAACGGCATCGCCATCGACGACATCGCCGTCGCCGTGGGTGACAAGGCCGCCGACGTCAGCAAGAAGCTGGTCAACGCCATCAACGACAAGATGGACCAGAGCGGCGTGTACGCCTCGCTGGACTCCAGCGGCAAGCTGGAACTGACCTCGCTCAAGTCGGGCAAGGACTTCGAATTCACCACCGCCACCACCGATGCCACCGGCCTGACCGTTGCCCTGGCCGGCATTGCCGACGCCGATGCAGCCGCCCGCGACACCGTCAGCGGCGTGGACATCTCCTCGGTGGCCGGTGCCCAGAAGGCGCTGTCGATCGTTGACGACGCCCTGAAGTCGGTGAACTCCTCGCGCGCCGACATGGGTGCGATCCAGAACCGCTTCACCTCCACCATCGCCAACCTGAACACCACCTCCGAGAACCTGTCGGCCTCGCGCAGCCGTATCCGCGACACCGACTACGCCAAGGAAACCGCCGAACTGACCCGCACGCAGATCCTGCAGCAGGCCGGTACCGCGATGCTGGCCCAGGCCAACCAGTCGCCCTCGAGCGTCATGAGTCTGCTGCAGGGTTGATTCCTGCAGTTGGTGCGTAACGAAAAACCCCGCGCAAGCGGGGTTTTTTGTTGACAAACGAAGATTTGCCCGCCCAAGCCCTAAAGGTTCCCGCCGACGTGTCGTTAATGATTTCAACCAGGGCATAACGCCCTCTGCCTCCCCCGGGGCAGACCCCGACCCCGCATTACCTTCGTACCCAGGAGCACGGAAATGGCACAAGTCATCAACACCAATGTGATGTCGCTGAACGCACAGCGCAATCTGTCGACCAGCGGTTCCAGCCTGGCTACCACCATCCAGCGCCTGTCCTCGGGCCTGCGCATCAACAGCGCCAAGGACGATGCCGCCGGCCTGGCCATCTCCGAGCGCTTCAGCACCCAGATCCGTGGCCTCGACGTTGCCGTGCGCAACGCCAACGACGGCATCTCGCTCGCCCAGACCGCCGAAGGCGCGATGGTCGAAATCGGCAACAACCTGCAGCGTATCCGCGAACTGTCGGTGCAGTCGGCCAACGCCACCAACTCCGACAGCGACCGCGAAGCGCTGAACGCCGAAGTCAAGCAGCTGACCTCGGAAATCGACCGCGTCTCCCGCCAGACCAACTTCAACGGCACCAAGCTGCTGGACGGTTCCTTCTCCGGCGCCCTGTTCCAGGTCGGCGCCGATTCGGGCCAGACCATCGGCATCAACAGCATCGTCAACGCCAGCGCCAGCGCACTGGGCGGCGCCAAGTTCGACAAGAACACCTTCACCATCGCCGCCCCCGCCGCGAACGGCGCCGTGACCATCAAGGGCATGGAAATCAAGGGCGCCGACGGCACCTCGTACAAGCTGGACGACATCGAAGTGAAGGCCGGCGTCGACGCCGCCGCCACCCAGAAGGCCGCCACCGCCGCCGTTGCCGCCGCCATCAACGCCAAGATGGACCAGACCGGCGTCTACGCCTCGGCCGATGCCGCCACCGCCGGCAAGCTCGACCTGACCTCCGTGCAGAACAACGTCGCCGACGATGGCACCTTCAACGCCATCGCCGTGACCATGGGCACCTGGACCGGCGCCACCGCCCCGACCGCGCCGACCCCGACCGCAGACGCCACCGGCCTGACCGCCCAGTTCGCCAGCAACCTCAACATCTCCACCTTCACCGGTGCCCAGCAGGCCCTCTCGATCGTTGACAAGGCCCTGACCGCCGTCAACTCCTCGCGTGCCGACATGGGTGCGATCCAGAACCGCTTCACCTCCACCATTGCCAACCTCGGCACCACCTCCGAAAACCTGTCGGCCTCGCGCAGCCGTATCCGCGACACCGACTACGCCAAGGAAACCGCCGAACTGACCCGCACGCAGATCCTGCAGCAGGCCGGCACCGCGATGCTGGCCCAGGCC
>NZ_JBOHXV010000103.1:0-15597 GCF_050737075.1 Stenotrophomonas sp. | reverse complement strand
ACGCGCGCCCCGGCAACTGCGCAAATGCGCGCTGCATGCAGTCCTCGCGCGGGCACACCCGGCAGCCCGGACCGATCGACACCGAGTTGCCCGGGCTCTGGATATCCAGCCCGCGCGAATAGATGAGCCGCTCGGCATGCTGCAGGTCGCAGCCCAACGCCACCGCGAAGGTCTTGCGCGGCTGGCCATGGCCGACCGGGCCGCTGCTGACCTGACGCGCCAGCCAGAAGTGGCGGCGACCGTCCGGCATGCGCGCGGTCTGGGTCAGCACCCGCCCGGGCTGGTTGAAGGCCTCGTACACGATCCACAGCGGGCACGAGCCGCCCACCTGCGAGAAGTGGAAATCGGTGGCCGAGTGCCGCTTGGACACATTGCCGGCGCGGTCCACGCGGATGAAGAAGAACGGCAGCCCGGGTGCACTGCGCCGCGCCAGCGTGCTGAGCCGGTGGCAGACCGCTTCGAAACCCACCCCGAAGCGGTGCGCCAGCGCATCGATGTCGTAGGCGCTGTGCTCGGCCGCGCGCAGGAACTGCGCATACGGCATGACCAGCGCGCCGGCGAAGTAGTTGGACATGCCGATCCGCGCCTGCGCGATCTGCTCCGGTTCGCGGAAGCCGGCGCGCGCGATCACCGCGTCGATCTGCGCCGCGTAGCCCAGCAGGGCCAGCTCGGCCGCCATCTGGAACGCCTGTTGGCCCGCTTCCAGGTAGTCGGGCAGCCACAGGGTGCGGCTGCCGCCGTCGTACACCCGCTTTTCGCGGCCGGCCTGCAGCGGCGCCACTTCCACCAGTACCCCGTGGCGGTCGGCCAGCAGCTGGCGCAGGCGCGGCGCCACATGCCCGGCCACCAGCCCCCATTCGCTGAACAGCTGCTCGGCCAGGTCGTCCAGTTCGGGAATGTGGTTGTGCATGCGGTTGAAGAAGTCGCGCACCTGGTCGCCGGCCGGCAGCGCCTGCCCGGCCTGCGGGTCGCCCAGCTGGAACTCCAACGCGGCGGCGTGCTCACGCAGCAGCAGGTGGCGGCGGTGCAGGTCGAGCAGGGCGCGGCTGATGTGGGGCAGGTTGCCGGCCATGGCGCGCAGTTCGGTGCCGCTGACCTCGTCCAGGCCAAGGTCGCGCAGGGTCTCGCCCAGCGCCTCCTGCAGCGCGGCGGGCTCATCGACGTCGAAAAGCTCGGTAACGTCGCCCAACACCTCGCGCAGCTTCTGCTGCACGGCCGGGGTCAGCGGGCGCTTGTTGCGCTCGATCTGGTTCAGGTAGCTGGCCGACAGCCCCAGCGCCCGGGCGAGGTCCGCCTGGCTGTAGCCACGCTGCTCGCGCAGCTTGAGCAGGCGCAGGCCGATCTGACGGAGGGGGAGCTGGCTATTCACAGAATTAACAGAAATCGTAGCGGGCGTTGGCCAGATTAAGCGTAGACAGCCCGGAAATCGAGGGGCGGGCTGTGAATAATGCCAATCACCTTTCGCCTCCCGCCGGTATTGCCATGACTGTTGCAGCGCCCCGTATCCGCATGTTGATCGATGGCCAGTTCGTCGAATCGGCCAGCTCGCACTGGCAGAACGTGGTCAATCCGGCCACCCAGGACGTCCTGGCCCAGGTGCCGTTCGCAACGGTGAGCGAAGTGGACGCCGCCGTGGCGTCGGCCAAGGAAGCCTTCAAGACCTGGCGCAAGACCCCGATCGGCACCCGCGCGCGCATCTTCCTGAAGTACCAGCAGTTGATCCGCGAGCACATGAGCGAGCTGGCCCACATCCTCAGCGCCGAGCAGGGCAAGACCGTGCCCGACGCCGAAGGCGATGTGTTCCGCGGCCTGGAAGTGGTCGAGCACGCGGCCGCCATCGGCAACCTGCAGCTGGGCGAACTGGCCAACAACGTGGCCAACGGCGTGGACACCTACACGCTGCTGCAGCCGCTGGGCGTGTGCGCGGGCATCACCCCGTTCAACTTCCCGGCGATGATTCCGCTGTGGATGTTCCCGATGGCGATTGCCACGGGCAACACCTTCATCCTCAAGCCGTCCGAGCAGGACCCGATGGTGACCATGCGCCTGGTGGAACTGGCGCTGGAAGCGGGCATTCCCAAGGGCGTGCTCAACGTGGTGCACGGCGGCGAAGAAGTGGTCAACGCGATCTGCGACCACCCGGACATCAAGGCCGTGTCGTTCGTGGGTTCCACCCGCGTCGGCACCCACGTGTACAACCGCGCCTCGCTGGCCGGCAAGCGCGTGCAGTGCATGATGGGCGCCAAGAACCACGCCGTGGTGCTGCCGGACGCCAACAAGGAACAGAGCCTCAACGCGATGGTCGGTGCCGCCTTCGGTGCGGCCGGCCAGCGCTGCATGGCCGCCTCCACCCTGGTGCTGGTGGGCGAAGCGCGCGAGTGGGTGCCGGACCTGGTGGCCAAGGCCAAGACGCTGAAGGTCAGCGCCGGCAGCGTGGCCGGCACCGACGTGGGCCCGGTGATTTCCTGCGCCGCCCGCGAGCGCGTGGAAAGCCTGATCGCCTCGGGCGTGGAGCAGGGCGCCAAGCTGGTGCTCGATGGCCGCAACCCGCAGGTGGACGGCTTCGAGAAGGGCAACTTCGTGGGCCCGACCATCTTCGATGGCGTCACCCCGGGCATGCGCATCTACGACGAAGAAATCTTCGGGCCGGTGCTGGTCATCCTGGAAGCGGAAACGCTGGATGACGCCATCGATCTGATCAACAGCAACCCCAACGGCAACGGCACCGCGCTGTTCACCCAGTCGGGTGCCGCCGCACGCCGCTTCCAGGAAGAGATCGACGTGGGCCAGGTCGGCATCAACGTGCCGATTCCGGTGCCGGTGCCGCTGTTCTCGTTCACCGGTTCGCGTGCGTCCAAGCTCGGCGACCTGGGCCCGTACGGCAAGCAGGTGGTGATGTTCTACACCCAGACCAAGACCATCACCGCGCGCTGGTTCGACGACGAGACCCTGGGTCACGGCGTCAACACCACGATCAGCCTGAAGTAAGCGCCTGCAAGGGCACGGAGTGTTTATGAGCAACTCGATGACGACGGAACTCGAAGAAGCGCAGCAGGCCTATAGAGAGGCTGCGCGCGACTTCGCCCAGGCCGAATTGGCGCCGCACGCCGCGCGATGGGATGCGGAGGGCATCTTTCCGCGCGAGGCGATCGCCAAGGCCGGGGAACTCGGGTTCTGTGGCTTGTACATGGACCCCGACGTCGGTGGTAGCGGCCTGAGCCGTCTGGACGCCGCCGTCGTCATCGAGGAGCTCGCCAATGTGGACCCGTCCACGGCGGCCTATATCAGCATCCACAACATGGCCTCGTGGATGGTCAGCAGCTGGGGCCAGGAAGCGCTGCGCGCCGAGTGGGGCCAGGCGCTGTCGTCGGGCAGCAAGCTGGCCTCGTACTGCCTGACCGAACCGGGCGCCGGTTCCGATGCGGCGTCGCTGAAGACCAGCGCCGTGCGCGATGGTGATCACTTCGTGCTCAACGGTTCCAAGGCCTTCATCTCCGGCGCCGGTGCCACCGAGCTGCTGGTGGTGATGGCGCGTACCGGCGGCGCCGGTGCGGGCGGGATCAGCGCGTTGGCGGTGCCGGCGGATCTTGCCGGCATCAGCTATGGCCGCAAGGAAGAGAAGATGGGCTGGAACAGCCAGCCCACCCGCGGCATCACCTTCGAAAACGTGCGCGTGCCGGTGGGCAACCTGCTCGGCGACGAAGGCGGCGGCTTCAAGCTGGCCATGAAGGGCCTGGACGGCGGCCGCATCAACATCGCGGCCTGCTCGCTGGGCGCGGCGCAGGGCGCGTTGGATGCCGCACGCCGCTACATGGGCGAGCGCCGCCAGTTCGGCAAGGCGCTGTCCGAGTTCCAGGCGCTGCAATTCAAGCTGGCCGACATGGTCACCCAGCTGGTGGCCGCGCGGCAGATGGTGCATACCGCCGCGCGCAAGCTCGACGCCGGTGCCAGCGACGCCAACGTGTGGTGCGCGATGGCCAAGCGCTTCGCCACCGACGCCGGCTTCCAGGTCTGCAACGAAGCGCTGCAGATCCACGGCGGTTACGGCTATATCCGCGAATACCCGATCGAACGCCTGCTGCGCGACAGCCGCGTGCACCAGATCCTGGAGGGCACCAACGAGATCATGCGTGTGATCGTCGCCCGCCACCTGCTCAACACCGAAGAGGAACTGCGATGATGGACTGGCGCAAGCACGAACACGTGGGCCTGAAGGTCGAGGCCGACGGCCATGTCGCGGTGGTGACCCTCGACAACCCGCCCGCGCATACCTGGACCGTGCACAGCCTGTCCGCGCTGCGCGACCTGGTGGGCGCATTGAACGCCGACCGCGATATCTACGCGCTGGTGATCACCGGTGGCGGCGAGAAGTTCTTCTCGGCCGGTGCCGATCTGAAGCAGTTCGCCTCCGGCGACAAGGCCGCCGCACGCGAGGCCGCGCGCCGCTTCGGTGAAGCGTTCGAAGCGCTGTCCGGCTTCCGTGGCGTGTCGATCGCCGCCATCAACGGCTACGCCATGGGTGGCGGTCTGGAATGCGCGCTCGCCTGCGACCTGCGCATCATCGAAGAACACGCCCAGGTGGCGCTGCCTGAAGCCACCGTGGGCCTGCTGCCGTGCGCCGGCGGCACCCAGAACCTGCCGCGCCTCGTTGGCGAAGGCTGGGCCAAGCGGATGATCCTGCTCGGCGAGCGCATCGACGCCGACACCGCTGTGCGCATCGGCCTGGCCGAGGAAAAGGTCGGCAAGGGCGAGGCCAAGGCGCTGGCGCTGGAATGGGCCCACAAGGCCGGCAAGCAGAGCCCGACCAGCATTGCCGCCTGCAAGACGCTGGTGCAGGCCACCCGCACCGGTACCCACGCATCCGCGTTGGTCAGCGAACGCGAAGCGTTCGTCGACCTGTTCGACAGCGCCGACCAGGCCGAGGGCGTGAACGCCTTCCTGGAAAAGCGCGCCGCGCAGTGGAAGAACGCATGAGCACGCCGCTGCCCAGCGACGAGGCACCGGTGCTGTTCGAGGAGCGCGCGGCCGCCAACGGCACGCGCATCGGCATCGCCACCCTCAACGCGCCGCGCACCCTCAACGGCTTCTCGCTGCCCATGGCGCACCTGCTGCATGAGCGCCTGACCGCCTGGGCCGCCGATGACGGCATCGCGCTGGTGGTGCTGCAGGGCGCCGGCGAAAAGGCGTTCTGCGCCGGCGGCGACCTGCACAGCCTGTACCAGAGCATGCGCGCCTATCGCGATGCCGGCCGCAGCGACATCCGCGACAACGCCTACGCCGCCGAATTCTTCGATGTGGAATACCGCGTCGACTACGCCATCCATACCTATCCAAAGCCGATCCTGTGCTGGGGCCATGGCATCGTGATGGGCGGCGGCATCGGCCTGATGTCCGGTGCCAGCCACCGCGTTGTCAGCGAGCGCTCGAAACTGGCCTTCCCTGAAATCACCGTCGGCCTGTTCCCCGACGTGGGTGGCAGCTGGCTGCTGCCGCGCGTGCCCGGCAAGGGCGGCCTGTTCCTGGCCCTGACCGGTGCGCCGCTCAACGCGGGTGACGCGATCTATGCCGGCCTGGCCGATATCCACATCGCCGAGGCGCAGCGCGAGACCGTGTTCAACGCGCTGGCCGACGTGCACTGGAGCCATGACGCCAAGCGCAACCACGACCAGCTCAGCGCGCTGCTGCAGCAGCACGCCAGCGACGCCGCCACCGGCCCGCTGCTGCGCAATGCGGCCACGGTCGACGCGCTGTGCAGCGGTGATGATGTGGACAGCATTGTCGCGGCCATCGGCGCGCTGCAGACCGAAGACCCCTGGCTGACCACCGCGCAGGCCACGCTGGCCGCCGGCGCGCCGGGTTCGGCCCGCTTGGCGTTCGAACTGCAGCGCCGCACCGCCGGCGCATCGCTGGCCGAGGTCTATCGGCTCGAATACATCGCCGCGCTGCATGCGGCCGCCCACGGCGACTTCGCCGAAGGCATCCGCGCGCTGCTGATCGACAAGGACCGCAACCCGCAGTGGCAGCCGCGCACCCTGGCCGACGCCACCGCCGCGTGGGCCGACACCTTCTTCGCTTCGCCCTGGTCCGAGGCCGCACATCCGCTCGCCGACCTGGGTGCCACCGTCCCTGAAAGGAGCCACGCATGAGCCGTATTGCATTCATCGGGTTGGGCAACATGGGTGGCCCGATGGCCGCCAACCTGGCCAAGGCCGGCCACGCCGTGCGCGTGTTCGACCTGGTGCCGGCCGCCGTACAGGCCGCTGTCGACGCCGGCGCGACAGCTGCCAGCTCCGCGCTGGACACGCTGACCGGCGCCGAAGTGGTCATCTCGATGCTGCCGGCCAGCCGCCACGTCGAAGGCGTGTACCTGGGCGACGACGGCATGCTCGCCGACATTCCCGGCGGCGCGCTGGTCATCGACTGCAGCACGATTGCCCCGGCCACCGCGCGCAAGGTCTCCGAAGCGGCGGCCGCGCGCGGCCTGCAGATGCTCGACGCGCCGGTGTCCGGCGGTACGGCAGGCGCACAGGCCGGCACGTTGACCTTCATTGTCGGCGGTGAAGCCGATGCGCTGGAACGCGCCCGCCCGCTGCTGCAGGCCATGGGCAAGAACATCTTCCACGTGGGCGCCAGCGGTGCCGGCCAGGTCGCCAAGCTGTGCAACAACATGGCGCTGGGCGTGATCATGGCGGTGACCGGCGAATCCATCGCACTGGGCGTGGCCCACGGGCTGGACCCGAAGGTGCTGTCGCAGATGATGGCGGTCAGTACCGGCCGCAGCTGGGCCACCGAAGTGTGCAACCCGTGGCCGGGGGTTCTGGAAAATGCGCCGGCATCGCGCGGCTACAGCGGCGGCTTCGGCAGCGACCTCATGCTCAAGGACATGGGCCTGGCCGTGGAAGCGGCGATGAGCGTGGGCGCCTCGATCCCGCTGGGTGAACTGGCCCGCAACCTGTATTCGATGAATCACCAGGCAGGGCGCGGCAAGCTGGATTTCTCCAGCGTGGTGCAGCTGCTTACGCCGGAAAAATAACCGAACAACCCCAATGCATCCCGGAAACGGGATCCACCGCGGTGGGATGGGCGGATGCACGGTCAATGCGACCGGCATCCGCCCATTTTTTTGCCTCAGACCACCGTCAGCGTCACATCGATGTTGCCGCGGGTGGCGTTGGAATACGGGCACACGATGTGCGCCTTCTGCACCAGCTCTTCCACCTGCTCACGCGGCAGGCCCGGCACGCTGATCTGCAGCGCCACTTCAATGCCGAAGCCGGTCGGAATCTGGCCGATACCCACCTTGCCGGTGATGCTGGTCTCGGCCGGCAGTGCGACCTTGGCCTGGCCGGCCACGAACTTCAGTGCGCCCAGGAAGCAGGCCGAATAGCCTGCCGCAAACAGCTGCTCCGGGTTGGTGCCCGGGCCGCCGGCGCCGCCCAGCTCGCGCGGGGTGGACAGCTGCACGTCCAGCACGTTGTCCGACGAGGTGGCGTGGCCTTCACGGCCGCCGGTGGCGGTAGCGGTGGCGGTGTACAGAACCTTTTCAATCGACATGGGAATCTCCTGGGAGTGAACGGGATGGACCGGTTGGTGAGGTGTACTGTGCGCCACCGGGCCGGACGTATGGCAACATAATGTCCAGAAAACTTGATCCGGAGTCCGAAATGGTCGACCGCCTGCAATCGCTGCTGGGCCGCTTCGCGGTCAACGCCGAGGTCTTCCACGCCGGCGCGCTGTGCGGCATCAACGACCTGCCCGCCGACGGCGAGCGCGGCCAGCTGCACCTGATCCGCGACGGCCAGGTGCGTGTGGAGCACCCCGACGGCAGCGTGCTCGAGATTACCCAACCCAGCGTGCTGGTGTACCCGCGCCCACTGGCGCACCGCTTCATCACCGACGCCACCTCGGGTGCCGACTTCGCCTGCGCCCACCTGCAGTTCGAGGGCGGTGGCAACAACCCCGTGGCCGCCGCGCTGCCGCCGGTGATCTGCCTGCCGTTGCAGGAGTTGTACGGCGGCCAGCCGATCCTGTCGGTGCTGTTCGAGGAAGCCTTCGCCCAGCGCTGCGGTCGCCAGGCGCTGCTGGACCGCCTGTTCGAAGTGGTGATGATCCAGATCCTGCGCGCGCTGATGGAAAGCGGCCAGCTGCGCGTAGGCCTGCTGGCGGGCATGGCGCACCCGCGCCTGCGTCATGCGCTGGTGGCCATGCACGAAGAACCCGCACAGGAGTGGACGCTCGAATCGCTCGCCCAGCGCGCCGGCATGTCGCGCAGCGCCTTCGCGGACAGCTTCCGCGACACCATCGGCAGTACCCCCGGCCACTACCTGCAGGGCTGGCGCACGAGCCTGGTGCAACAGGCGCTGCGCAAGGGCCAACCGCTCAAGCGCATCGCCATCGACGTGGGCTACGGCAGCGAGGCGGCGCTGTCGCGCGCGTTCAAATCACAGACCGGGCAGTCGCCGCGGCAGTGGAAGCAGGGCGTGCAGACTGCCTAGCACCGAACCGGCCTAGATCGTCCATTCCCGATCCGTCGTAAACATGATCGTCAGCCACCGGTCGGTCGATTCCTCGCCCAACGCCTCACCAATCTCGTCGCGCAGCTGGTCCCATTCCACCAGCGGGCGCGGCGGATCGTTGGCCGGCACCACGAAGAACAGTTCGATCTGTTCGCCACGGCCTACTTTGGCCACATAGCTGCGGTGTTCGACGAAGCCATGCTTGGCCACTATGGCGCGCGCAACCTCGTCCACATGTGCCTGCAGGTCCACAGGGGTAATCAACAGGATGTCCGACAGTGCCTGCCGCACCGTACCGAGCGGTGCGACCACCACAAACAGGCACACGACCAGCAGGATCGCGGGATCGATATAGGGCACCAGCCAGGACCATTGCGTGCCGCGCAGCAGCCACCCCCCGACGAAGGCGACCAGATAGGCGGCGGACATGCTTGCCGCCACCACCCAGTTCTTGGCATCCAAGGCGATGAACTCCGAGCCTATGGTGCGATTCGCGCGGCGCACGAACAGCGCCAGGCCGGTCTCGGCGATGATCGATATCACCGCGAACAGGATGGCCGGCCCAAGCGCGATCTCGCGGCCGCCGGACAGCAGCGCATCGACCGCGTTGACCGCTGCATACAATGCCGCGCCAATCATCAACGTGCCGCTGACGCCGAGCACGATCGGCTCCAGGTGCCAGAAGCCCATGGTGAAACGCTGATTCAGGCGCGACTGCAGCGCATCCACGTTGGTGGACAGGCTGATCAGCCGCACCACCAGCAACGACAGCCAGGTCATGACCACATCGATGAGGCCATAGATGCCATCGAAAATGATCAACGACGAGTTGGCGAGCAGGCCGAACGCCACTGCGGCGGCTGCCATCGCGAGCGAGGCGATGATCGACAGGCGTAGCACGCCCTGTTCAGTGGAGGCATCCAGACTGGACAGCCGAAGGGGGTTCATCAGGGAGCCTGTAATGGCGAAGTGCCAGATTCTGCGCCCAATCTACGCCGCCACCTGTTGCGGCTGCAATCATGCCGCACACGAAGAAGCCCCGGCACGCGGCCGGGGCTTCTTGATTGCACAGTGACCGATGCAGTTACTGACGTGCAGACAGCGTGACACCACTGTAAGCGGTCGCACCGACCAGCTTGATGTAGTAGGTGCCCGTCTGCGGTGCCGTGACCCGGACGGTTTCGGCGTTGCACGCGCGCACCGACTTGAAGTCCGACACGGTCGTGGTGGGTTCGTTGGCGAAGCTCACGTACAGCGAGACGTCGCCGGTACCACCCAGGGTGATCACGCTCAGCACACTGCCTGCGGTCGCGTTGAAGCTATACAGCTTCGATTCGCCCGCCGCGCCTGCCAACCCCGTCACGTCGACCTTGTTGGTCAGCGGAATGGCCGGAACGCCGCAGTTCGACTGGCACGGCGGCGGTGCGATGGCCTTGGCCACGGCGGCAGCCGCGTCCACGATGCCTGCGCCGATGGACTGGTTGGCCGCCGGCGTTACGCTCGGGACATGTGCGGTGGTCTGCAGGATGGACACCACTTCGGTGGGCGTGAGCAGGGGCAAGCCTGCATCCAGGCGCGCACCCTGCATCAGGGCGATGACGCCGCTGACGTGCGGTGCAGCCTGGGACGTGCCGGCAAAGCCGCCATACGTCTTGTCATTGGCGATGGGTGTCGTGGTTCCGCCGTTGAGCGACTGCCACACAAAGCCATTGGCCACCGCCGTGCCGGTGCTTGCGTCATTCGGATAGACGCCGCCACCCGGTGCCGCAATCTCGACGGTGGGGCCGTAGTTGGAGTAGTACGCCCGCTTGCTGGTGATGCCGGTCGAGGCCACCGTGATGGCGCCCGGGCAGCTCGCCGGCGAGAAGTTGGTGGCATCGGCATTGCTGTTGCCGGCCGACACGACCACGGTTGCGCCCAGGGCATTGGCCTTGGCGATGGCGACTGCCTGCGGGTCGGTGGCCGGGCACGCGCCGCTTCCGCCCAGGCTGAGGTTGATGACCTTGGCCGGGTTCGCGTTGACCGGCACGCCCGCTACCGTACCGCCGGCTGCCCAGACGATGGCGTCGTTGATGTCGCTGTCATAACCGCCGCAGTGACCCAGAACACGGACCGGCAGGATCTTCGCGTTGTAGGCGATGCCGGCCATGCCGACGCCGTTGTTGGTCAGCTCCGCACCCGCAGTGCTGGCAACGTGGGTACCGTGCCAGCTGCTTGCGGCGGGCGGATTGGACGCGTTGGTGCACTCGGTCTTCCAGGGCTCCTCATTGGTCCAGTCGCCCGTATCCCAGCCACCCGCAACGCGATCATCGGTGGCGCGGCCGGAGATGAGCGAGTCGGAGATGAAGTCGTAGCCCGCACTGGCCAGGCTCGTGTTGATGTCCACGTGCGTGGTGATGCCGGTGTCGAGGATCGCAATGACGATGCCGTTGCCATCGGCGACGTCCCAGGCGTTGTTCACATTGGCGCCGCCCAGATTCGAATTGCCGCCCGAAGCAACGCCATCCGGCGCCTTGAGGTGCCACTGATAGGTAGCGTAGTTCGGGTCGGACGGGACGAAGGTGGAAGGCAGCATCCCGGCCGGCGCCTTGATGTCCTCCACCGCCCGGCGCAGAACGTCGGGTGCAACGCTGAGCACGTTGGGATCCAGCGCGATCTGGTCCATGAAGGCCTTCGCCTCGGCACGGTCCAGCTTCTTCGGCACCTTGACCAGATCCGAGCCGGTGGCCAGGGCCCGCAGATACGTCACATTCCCCACGCTGGCAGCAACGCCCGTGGCGCGCAGTGCGCCATCGGCGTTCTTCAGGATGGCCGCCTTGTTGTTGCGGGTGGTCGTTCCGTCGCGATAGGTGATGATGAACCGGCCGAAGCTCTGGTTGTCGTTGAGCCCGCTCTGGTCGACGCGCACCGGGGTGCCTTGTTTGATCAGGTCATTCGATGCGGCGGACGCGGACGCGCAGAGCAACATGCCGAGCAACGTTGCGCTTGCGAGTACAGCCTTTTTTTCAGTTCTCATCTTCAACTCCGGAAGAGGTAGTGATTGTCGTAGTGAGGACAAACGAGATATCGAGCCCAACTTGCCTTCATGCGCAGCTGCGGAGCCTGCGCGATGCTGCTTCATGATCCGAAGACCAATCGTTCGCCAGGTGATGGCGGGAACCTGCTATCGCCAGAACCTGGGTCATTCGGGGTGCGCCGTTGCCATGCAGCAACGGCGAGCGTGACGGGCGGTGGACCACGTCTGGTGCCACCGCCCGGCGCCCTTCCATCAACGCGTTCGCTTACCAGCCGAAGCCGGCACCCATGCCGATCGACTTGTCGTCGCCACTGAACGCACCGCCAAGGCTGAACGTGGCACGCTCGCCGATCGCCCGCTGGTAGCCCACCGACAGCGCGGTCTCGCCGCCCTGGAAGCCGACACCCGCCGCAACGCGGTTCGGGGTATTGATGCCGGCCGCACTGGTGGCCATGTTCATCATTGCGGCGCTCATCGCACCCTGGCGATCCATGCGACGGTCCTGTTCGGCGAAGCGGGTCTCGACCTGGCCGCGGTAGTCATCGAACCGGTCACTGAGTGCACCCACCATGGTGTCCGTGTAGGTCTTGGACCGCGACAGCGTGTTGGTGCTGGCGGCGTCCATCTGGGCCACATTGACCGCGTCGGTGCTGGCGGTACCCATGGCGACATTGGTGATGGCACGCTCGGCGCCTGCGGCACCGACCGATACCGTATTGGCACGATCTGCGACCGATCCCTGGCCCATCGCGACCGCACCTTCGGCGGTCACGGAGGCGGCCTCGCCGATGGCGGTCCCCGAGGCGGCGCTTACGGTCGCCCCTTCGCCAACGGCAACCGCGTTGGTCGCTGCAGCGGTGATCGTGGCATGGGCACCCACCGCGGTGCTGCCATCGGCGCCCACCCGGGCTTCAGCACCCAGCGCGGTATCGTTGGGTCCGTGTGCGTATGCACCTTCACCCACCGCGACGCTGGTGCTCGTGTTGGCCGTCGCCGAAGAACCGATCGCAACGCCGGTTCCTTCGCCGACCACGGCCGGATCATCGCCTGCTCCGGTACCGCCGACGGCTACGCGGGGATTGGCCGGCGCGCCGGGTGCGACCGCGGGAGCGGTTTCCAGTGCACTTACGCGCCCATCGACCTGGGTCACCATGAGGTCCAGCGCCGAGAGCGCATCGCCTACGTTGAAGTAGTTGTTGCTCTGGATGAGATAGGTGGTGCCGCCCAGGCTGCCGTTGGCGCCGACCACGGTCCCGCCGCCGAGCGCGTCGGCGATGCTGCCCAGCGAGCCGAACAGCTGGCCCCCGTTGATGGCGTCGGTGCTGCCGAAGCCGATGACGCCGTCCGCGAGGTTGGTCACCCGGGTCCCGTCCACGCCGCCGAGGGTGACGCTGTCCTTGTCGTCGTCGTCGTAGGCCACTGCATTGGCGACGGTGTCTTCGACGTCGCCGATCCTGGCATTGGTGGCAAACAACTGGCTGCCGTTCACCGCGTCGGTGCTGGTTGCGCTGACATCCCCCTCTGCCACGTTGACGATCCGGCGGGTGGCCGGGCCGCCTACGCCGGTGCCGCTGCCTACCGAGACCACATCGTCGTCGACGGCTTGGGAACCCGAACCCAAGGCGACGGAGTTGGCACCCGAGGCGACGCTGCCGGTGCCCATCGCGGTGGCGTTGTCGGCATGGGCAGTGGCGCCACTGCCGTACGCCGATGCACCCGTACCGATCGCGCTCGAGGCTTCGCCTGCCGCAGTGGCGTTGTCGCCCTCAATGTACGCACCGGCATCGCTGGCACTGCTGCCCGAGGCCTTGAAGTACTTGTCGGTGTTCGCGGCCACGTCCGCAACTGCATTGAGCTGGTTGAGGTTGACCGCATCTGTCCCCTGCGTACCGGCCGCCACGTTGGTGACCTGGCGCTCCGCACCGGCCGCACCCACCGACACCGTGTTGTTGCGGGTGTTGGTGCTGCCATAGCCCAGTGCGACGCTGCTCAGCGACGAGACCGTGGCATTGCTGCCCAGCACCGTGCTGTTGGTAGCACCCGCCGCCACGGTGGCCTTGAAGCCTACGGCGGTACCGTAATCGGCCAATGCCTGCGCACCGGTACCGAATGCGTTGCTGCGGTACCCACTGGCCTGGGCCGAGCGGCTGCCGAAGGCAGTGGTGCCACCTACCGCCGTGCTCTCGTAGCCACTGGCGATGCTCGATTCACCCAGTGCGGTGCTGCTGTAGCCGCTGGCGGTGGCCTCATAACCGAGCGCCGTACCGAAGGAGCCAGACGAAATGGCACCAAAGCCGAAGGCACCGGAGAAGCTGGCGGTGGACTGGCTGAAGCTGCCCACCGCGGTGGCGTAGGTAGCCGTTGCGCTGCTGCTGTAGCCCAACGCGGTGCCCTGGGTCTTGCTGGCGGACGCCTTGGGGCCGACTGCGGTGATGTACGCACCGGCCGATTGTGCATTCCAGCCCACTGCCGAGCTGCTGATCCCGGCGGCCGCGCTGCCCGAGCCGATGGCCGAGGCATCGCTGCCGGCGGCAGAGGCGTTGGCACCGATGGCGGCGCTGTTCAGGCCAGTGGCCTGCGCGTTGCTGCCCAGCGCTGCGGCGTTCATGCCGGAGGCCAGCGCGTTGAAGCCAAGGGCGGTGGCGTTGTCGGCATAGGCGGTGGCGCCGCTGCCGTAGGCCGAAGCACCATTCCCAATCGCGTTGGAAGCCTCACCAGCCGCAGTGGCGTTGTCACCTTCGATGTACGAACCGGCATCGCTGGCGCTGCTGCCGGAGGCCTTGAAGTACTTGTCGGTGTTATCGGCCACGCTCGCAACGGCATTGAGCTGGTTGAGGTTGACCGCGTCGGTCCCCTGCGTACCGGCCGCCACGTTGGTGACCTGGCGCTCCGCACCGGCCGCACCCACCGACACCGTGTTGTTGCGGGTGTTGGTGCTGCCATAACCCAGCGCGACACTGCTCAGTGACGAAACCGTGGCATTGCTGCCCAGCACCGCGCTGTTGGTGGCAGCCGCCGCCACGGTGGCCTTGAAGCCTACGGCGGTACCGTAATCGGCCAATGCCTGCGCACCGGTACCGAATGCGTTGCTGCGGTACCCACTGGCCTGGGCCGAGCGGCTGCCGAAGGCAGTGGTGCCACCCACGGCCGTGCTCTCGTAGCCACTGGCGATGCTCGATTCACCCAGTGCGGTGCTGCTGTAGCCGCTGGCGGTGGCCTCATAACCGAGCGCCGTACCGAAGGAGCCAGACGAGATGGCGCCGAAGCCGAAGGCGCCGGAGAAGCTGGCGGTGGACTGGCTGAAGCTGCCCACGGCGGTGGCGTAGGTAGCCGTTGCGCTGCTGCTGTAGCCCAATGCGGTGCCCTGAGTCTTGCTGGCGGACGCCTTGGGGCCGACTGCGGTGCTGTAGGCACCGGCCGATTGCGCATTCCAGCCGACTGCAGAGCTGCTGATGCCCGCGGCAACGCTGCCCGAGCCGATGGCTGAGGCATCGCTGCCGGCGGCGGCGGCGTTGGCACCGATGGCGGCGCTGTTCAGGCCAGTGGCCTGCGCGTTGCTGCCCAGCGCTGCGGCGTTCATGCCGGAGGCCAGCGCGTTGAAGCCAAGGGCGGTGGCGTTGTCGGCATAGGCGGTGGCGCCGCTGCCATAGGCCGAAGCACCATTCCCAATCGCGTTGGAAGCCTCACCAGCAGCAGTGGCGTTGTCACCCTCCACGTAGGCACCGGCATCGCTTGCACTGCTGCCCGAGGCCTTGAAGTACTTGTCGGTGTTATCGGCCACGCTCGCAACGGCGCTGAGCTGGTCAAGGTTGACCGCATCGGTGCCCTCGGTGCCGGCCGCAACATTCGTGACCTGGCGCTCACTGCCCACATCGCCAACTGAAACGGTATTGGCGCGGTCGGCATAGGAGCCAGCGCCCAGCGCCACGCTGTTCACTGCGGTGGCCATTGAACTTTCGCCGACGGCGGTGGCGCTGGCAGCGTCAGCCCACGAGTTCCAGCCCAACGCCGTGGCGTAGTCGTCGGTCGCCCAGGCACCGGCGCCGAAGGCGGATGAGCCGGTAC
>NZ_JBOHXV010000102.1:0-15898 GCF_050737075.1 Stenotrophomonas sp. | reverse complement strand
GATGTAGTGCCGGGCTCTGCCCGGCAACGCAATCTCTACAGCGCCTGCCAGGTAAAGCCTTCGCCGCGCCGGTAATACACGCGCGTGGCCTTTCCATACAGCGTGTTCGCGTCTACCAGCCCGAAGTAACGGCCATCCGCACTGTTGCCGCGATGGTCGCCGAGCATCAACACCTTGCCAGCCGGCACGGTCAGCCGATCGATGTCCGGGCCGCCGCCCTGTCCCAGGTCGAGCCGGGCCAGGATGCGCCCGAAGTCCTCCACCTCGCCGGTGCCTGCCTGCGCCAGCGGCTGGCCGTTGATGCTGAGGTGCCCGTCGAACAGCTGCACCCGGTCGCCCCCGACCGCAGCGATGCGCTTGATCAGTCGAGTGCCGTCCTGCGGCGAATCGAATACGGCCACCTCGCCGCGCTGCGGCGCGCCGGTGTGCAGCAGTTCCACCGAGGTGAACGGCAGGCGCAGGCCGTAGGCGCGCATATCCACCACCACGCGGTCGCCCGGTTCCAAGGTGGGCTGCATGGAGCCACTGGGTACCTGGTAGTGGTTGGCCAGGCTGTCGCGCGCGGCGGCGAGCAGACCGATCATGACCAGCAGCGGCAGGGCTTCCTTCTTCAGCCAATGGAGGAGGCGGTGGGATTGGGGTTCGGCGGCGGCAGTGGTCATGTGAGAGATCCTTGCGGCGTGAGTAGGGTCCGACTCGCGGGAAGCGCCATGAGTTCCCGCCTTCCCGACCAACGGTATGCAAAAGCTACGCATTGTTTACGCGTCTCCGGCATGCCGGTCATCGCGCCTTTATGGGCGCCGCGCGCATCGTGGCGACACCGCGCCCCCGAGCGCTTTGTCGAGGTGTTCCATGACCATCCTGTTGCTCCGGCAGCCGTCGCCGGACCCGCTGCCGGTGCCAGCCCAGCTGGCCGGCCACGCCGTGCACTGCCAGGACTGCGCCACGCTGCCGGCGCTGCTGCAGTGCCTGCGGCAGGCCCGGCAGAGTCAACCGGCGTGGGTGCTGATCGAGACCGCCGCCGCCGAACCGGCACAGTGGGCCGCGCATGGCCGCGACCTGTGTGCGGCGCTGGAGGCGCTGCCGTCGCCGTATATCGAGATGGCGGCCAACGATGACGACGGGCTGGACGCACACCTGCACCCGCTGCACGCGCCGGTCGCGCGGGTGGTATGCAGCAGCGGGCGCGAGGATGCGTGCCGGCTGTCGCTGGCGATTGCCGCACGCCGGTTGCTGACCGTGGAAGGGAGCGCCTGAGCCATGTCGATCTTCATCATTCGTGGCCCGGAAGCGAGCGGCCCGTTGATCCGCACCGCGCAGCCGTTGCCGGCACCGGTACTGAAGGCGCTGGTGCATCGCGCGATCGATGCGGGCACCACGGTGGCGATTCGCGCGTGTGGTTCGGAGCAGGAGCTGCTGGATGCGTTGCGCGTGGCGGATCACAGCCGCGGCGAGGTGACGCTGCTGGATCCCGGCGCATGCGTGGGCAGCCCGCGGCTGCAGCGGTTGCTGCCGCACCTGCACAACGTGTACGTGGAGGTGCATGACGATGACAGCATCGCGCCCGAAGCGTGCCTGCCGGCCGATGTCGGCCAGCGCATCGGCGTGGCGCACGGGTACTGCGCGCAGAGTTACATGCATGCGCTGGAGATCGCGCTCGATCACCTCGGTTGCAGCGAGGTGGGGTGCCGCGTGGGGACGTAGGGCCAGACGCACGAACGGCAGGGTTTCCCCTGCCGTTCGTTTCGAACCAATCGGTGTACCGACCAACGGTCGGTACCTACCGTGATCCCTGCGGGATCACTTCAAACCGCGATTGACCAGCAGCGGTTCCACCGACGGATCCTTGCCGCGGAACTCGCGGTACAGGTCGGCCAGCTCCACGCTGTTGCCGCGCGAGAGGATCTTGTCGCGGAACACCTGGCCGTTTTCAGCGGTCAGGCCACCGTGCTCCTTGAACCACTCGAACGAATCGTGGTCCAGCACTTCGGCCCAGAAGTAGGCGTAGTAACCGGCCGAATAGCCGCCGCCCCAGATGTGGTCGAAGTAGGTGGTGCGGTAGCGCGGCGGTACCTGCGGCAGGTCGACCTTGAACTTCTTCAGCGCGGCCGCTTCAAACGGTGCCACGTCCTGCAGCTTGGCGTCGGCCGGCTGGGTGTGCCAGGCCAGGTCGAGCAGTGCGGCCGACAGGTACTCGGTGGTCGCGTAGCCCTGGTTGAAGGTACGTGCCTTGAGGATCTTGTCGACCAGCGCCTGCGGCATCGGCTCGCCGGTCTTGTAGTTCTTGGCGTAGTTGGCGAAGACCTTCGGGTCCAGCGCCCAATGCTCGTTGAACTGCGAGGGGAACTCGACGAAATCGCGCGAGGTGCTGGTGCCGGCGATCGACGGGTACTTCACGTTCGAGAACATGCCGTGCAGCGCATGGCCGAACTCATGGAACATGGTGGTGACGTCGTCGAAGCTCAGCAGCGCCGGCTGGCCTGCAGCGGGCTTGGTGAAGTTGCAGACGTTGTAGACCACCGGCTTGTCGCCGGTCAGGCCGTTCTGCTCGACGAACACGTCCATCCACGCGCCACCGGACTTGCTGTCGCGCTTGAAGTAGTCGGTGTAGAACAGCGCCAGCGAGGTGCCGTCCTTGTCGAACACTTCATACACCTTCATGTCCGGGTGATAGGTCGGAATGTCGGTGCGCTGCTTGAAGGTGATGCCATAGAGCTGGGTAGCGGCGTAGAAGACGCCGTTCTGCAGCACGTTGTCCAGTTCGAAGTACGGCTTGATCTGCGATTCGTCCAGGTCGTACTGCGCCTTGCGCACCTGTTCGGCGTAGAAGTCCCAATCAGACGCGGCCAGCTGGAAGCCACCCTTCTGCGCGTCGATCACCTTCTGCATCTCGGCGATCTCGCCGCGCGCCTTGTTGGTGGCGGCCGGCACGGTGTCGGTCAGCAGCTTGAGCGCGGCGGCCGGGGTCTTGGCCATCTGGTCGGCCAGGCTGTAGGCGGCGTAGTTCTCGAAGCCGAGCAGCTTGGCCTTCTGCGCACGCAGCTGGGCCAGGCGCTGGACGGTTTCGCGGGTGTCGTTGGCATCGCCGCGCTCGGCGCGGGTTTCGGAGGCCTTGAGCACGGCGGCGCGCTGCTCGCGGTTGCTCAGCGAGCCCAGCACCGGCTGCTGGGTGGTGTTCTGCAGCGGCAGCAGGAACTTGCCTTCCAGGTTGCGCGCCTTGGCGTCGGAGGCGGCGGTGTTGATCTCCTCCTCGCTCAGGCCGGCCAGCTTGGCCTTGTCGTCCACGACCACGGCGGCGGCGGCGGTAGCAGCCACCAGGCGGGTGTGGAACTGCGTGGCCAGCGTGGTTTCTTCCACGTTGAGCTTGCGCAGGCTGGCCTTGTCGGCGTCGTTCAACTGCGCGCCGGCGCGCACGAATTCCTGGTAATCACGCTCGACCAGGCGCGTCTGCACCGGGTCCAGGCCCAGCGAGGCGCGCTGGTCGTAGATGCTCTTGATGCGCGCGAACAGCTTCGGGTCCAGGCTGATTTCGTCCTGGTGCTCGGCCAGCTTCGGGGCGACTTCTTCCTGGATCTTCTGGCGCGCTTCGTTGGTGTCGGCCTGGACCAGGCCGAAGAACACGCGCGACACCCGGGTCAGGGTCTCGCCGCTGCGCTCGAGCGCTTCGATGGTGTTGTCGAAGGTGGCCGGTTCGGGGTTGTCGGCGATCTTGCGCACTTCGGCCAGGTGCTGCTTCATGCCTTCGTTGAAGGCCGGCAGGTAGTCACTGTCCTTGATGCGGTCGAACGGCGGCGCCTGGAACGGCAGCGTGCTGGCGCTCAACAGGGGGTTGGTGGACGCGTCGGCCGGCTGCTGCGCGGCGGGGGTCTGGGTGTCGGACACGGGGGTGGACTCCTTGCCGGAACAGGCCGCCAGCGCAAGGCTGATGGCGGCGGCCAAGATAACGGTACGCGACATGAAACGGGCTCCTGGAATGAGGTGAGGCGGCGAAAGCCGCAGCCGATCACCCTACTCCCATTGCCCGCGCCCGGCATGTGCCGGACGTGGCGCCTGGCCTTGCCTCAGACGGTGCCGCGGTTCTTGCCCTGCCAGGGCTTGTAGTACTCGCGGATGGCGGCCATGTCGGCCACGTCGTCGCCGGTGGAATAGAACAGCGGGCCAATGCCGATGGTCTTTTCCGGGTAGTGGAAGTAGCAGGCCAGCACCGGCACGTCGGCCATGCGGGCGATCTTGAGGAACCCGGCCTTCCAGTGGGTCACCGCCTTGCGGGTGCCCTCGGGGGTGATGGCGTACCAGAGGCGGTCGGAGTTGCGCAGCAGGCTGACCGCCTGCTCCACGGTGCCCTGCGGCGAGCTGCGGTCCAGCGGGATCACCCCCAGGGTGCGCAGCAGCGGCGACAGCGGCCACCAGAACAGCGAGGCCTTGCCCAGCACCTTCACCTGCATGCCCAGCGCGATCTTGGCCGCCATGCCCCAGAAGCCGTCCCAGTTGGACGAATGCGGGGCGACGATGAAGACCAGCTTGGGCACGTCCGGGAAGGTACCGGTGACCTTCCAGCCGCCCAGGCGCAGGGTGCAGCGCGCCAGCCAGCGCAGGAAACGGTTGGGTTTGACCTGCGGCATGTTGGGCGGCACGGGCGGCAGCAGCGGACTACGGTTGTTCAAGCAATCACTCCCAATTGCGTGTGGTGCGGCCGCGCTTGATCTGCGCGCGGCCTTTCTTTTCATCCAGCCGGCGCAGCTTGGAGCCGTACGAGGGCTTGGTGGCCACGCGCGGCTTGGGCACGCTGAGGCTGGCCTGGATGAAGGCGGCCAGGCGGTCGCGCGCGTCTTCGCGGTTGCGGTCCTGGGTGCGGAAACGTTGGGCATCGATGACCAGCACGCCCTCGCCGGTCATGCGGCGGTCGCGCCTCGCCAGCAGGCGGGTACGCAGCGGCTCGGGCAGCGAGGGCGAACCGGCCACGTCGAACCGCAGTTCGACGGCGCTGGACACCTTGTTCACGTTCTGCCCGCCGGCACCGCTGGCGCGCACGAACCGTTCGACGATCTCCGTGTCCGGAATCGCCAGATGCGCGTTGATGGTGACAGGCCCATTTCCCATGGGCGGCATTGTAAAGGCAGGACCGCCGCCTGAGGTGACCGCAATGTTCACCAATGACGCCGATAAGGCGCATAAAAGCCGGGTACGGGCCGGAACCGTCGGCACGGAAACACGCCTTTCAACGTGCGCACGGCTGCTTGACCGTATCAACGGTATGCTCGGCGTTCCACGCAACGCAGGATGCACCCACATGATTTCGACCCGTTCGCCGGCCCGCCGTGGCCTGATCCGCCTGGCCCTGACCCTCGCGCTGGGCGTGGCCGCCATTGCCCCGGCCCTGGCCGCGCCGCCGTCGGACGCGGACATCAACCGCCTGCTGGCCGCATCGCGCGCGCAGAGCATGCTCGACACCATGCTGCCGCAGATGGAGGCGATGCAGCGCCAGCAGTTCCAGCAGATGGCCGAGCAGCGCCAACTGGACGACACCCGCAAGGCGCAGCTGCAGCGCATTGAACAGCGCAGCAGCGAGACCATCCGCAAGGCGTTGTCCTGGCAGCAGCTGCGGCCGATGTACGTGGACCTCTACAAGAAGACCTTCAGCAAGGAAGACGTGCTGGCGATGGCCGAGTTCTACGAGAGTTCGGCCGGGCAGAGCCTGCTCGACAAGACCCCGGCGCTGATGCAGAACGTGATGGTGGCGATCCAGGAAAGGCTTCAGCCGCTGTTCGTGGACCTGCAGAAGGACCTGGAGGCGATCGTGAATGAAGAGCAGGCACCGGCGGCGAGCGCGCCTGCGAAAAAATGAAGGCGGATGGCTCGAGCCGACTGGGTAGAGCCGACTGTTAGTCGGCTTCGCTCTTCGCAGCCGTCTGACAGACGGTTCTACGGCAAAGGCAGCTGACTAACAGTCAGCTCTACCCAGTCGGTTGCACCCAGTCGGTTGCACCCTGTCGGATGTGCCCCGTCGGCCCTACGCAGCCGGTCGGGCTTCACCACCCAAACAAATCCATCGCCTTGCGGAACTCACCCTCCGCCGGTGCGCTCACATCCATCGGCGTGCCATCCGGATGCGGGAAACGCAGCCGTTCGGCGTGCAGCAGCATGCGGTGGATGCCCTGCATGCGGAAGCTGCGGTTGTGGCGGCCATCGCCATGGCTGGTGTCGCCGATCAGGTGATGCGAAAGATGCTTGAGGTGCCGGCGGATCTGGCGGAAACGCCCGGTCTGCGGCTGGCAGCGCAGCAGCGCATAGCGCGAAGTGGCGAATTCGCCGACCGGCACCGCGATCTCACCCACCGCCACGCGCTGGAAATGGGTGATGGCCTGTTTCTTGACCGGCTTGCCGGGGCCGCCGTCCAGATCATGGTCGACGGTGAATGATTCTTCCGCCGGCCAGCCCCGGCAGATGGCCAGGTAATCCTTGATCACCTCGCCGCCCATCAGCGCCTTGCCCAGCACGCTGGCGCTCTCGCGGTCGAAGGCGAGCAGCAGGCAGCCGCTGGTGGCGCGGTCCAGCCGATGAACCAGGAAGATCGGCTTGCCCAGCTGCTCGCGCAGCCGGTCGGCGAGGAAGTCATCTTCGCCACGCGCCAGCTTGCTGTCGTGGACCATCAGCCCAGCGGGCTTGTTCACCACCGCCAGGCGCTCGTCCACGTGCAGCAACTGCAACGGCGGCAGCGCCACCGGCGCCTCGACCGGGGCGTCGGTGGGCAGGTCGATATCGCTCACCGGCGCCACCACGCACTGGCCAGCGAGAACAGGCCCGCCGCGCCGCTGACCCAGCTCCATACCGGCACTTCGCCGACGGAGCCGCCGCCGGGATGCATGCCGTACAGCACCGCCGCGACGATCAACAGGCCCACGCCGGCAATGGCGGCCACCGCACGCTTCTGCAGCTTCTGCAGGTTGGTGTTGAGCGCCACCAGGTCCTGCGAGCGCATGGACAGTTCGTGCCCGCCTTCCACCTGCTGGCGCAGCCAGGCATGCACCAGGCGCGGCATGTCCGGGGTGTGGGTCATGATTTCCGGCAGGCGCTTGCGCAATTCCTTCAACACCCGGCGCGGGCTGTAGCGCTCGCGCAGGATGCGTTCCAGGACCGGCCGCGCCACCGCCCAGATATCCAGCTGCGGGTCCAGCTGGCGGCCGACGCCTTCGATGTTGAGCAGGGTCTTCTGCAGCAGGATCAGCTGCGGCTGCAGGGTCAGCTCATAGCGCTGCGCGACGCGGAACAGCTTGATCAGCACTTCGGCCAGCGAGATCTGCGACAGCGGGCGGGTGAAGTACGGTTCGCACACCGAACGCGCGGCCGCTTCGAGTTCGTCGATGCGCACGTTGTTCGGCATCCAGCCCGCTTCAACATGGAGCTCGGCCATGCGCCGGTAGTCCTTGTTGAAGATGGCCATGAAGTTCTCGGCCAGGTAGTACTGATCTTCTTCGGACAGCTGGCCCATGATGCCGAAATCCAGCGCGATGAAGCGCGGGTTGTCGCGGCGTGCCGGATCGGTGTCGACCCAGATGTTGCCGGCGTGCGCGTCGGCGTGGAAGAAGTTGTCGCGGAATACCTGCGTGTAGAACACGCGTACGCCCTTGGCGGCGAGCGCCTTGCGGTCGATGCCGGCCTTG
The DNA here is from genome assembly GCF_050737075.1 of Stenotrophomonas sp. GTDB lineage: Bacteria > Pseudomonadota > Gammaproteobacteria > Xanthomonadales > Xanthomonadaceae > Stenotrophomonas. The sequence goes on along the minus strand of NZ_JBOHXV010000102.1, from coordinate 8,237 downwards.
TCCAGCGCGGCGATGTCGTCCGACGGAATGCCCCACACCCGCTCCAGCGTCAGTGCGCGTTCGGCGGTGTGGCTCCAGATCACTTCGGGCACATACAGGTCGTCCGAATCCACCCAGTTGCGGCGCAGTACGCTGGCATTGGCGCCTTCGCGCTGCAGGTCCAGTTCGGCGGCCAGGGTGTTTTCCACCTCGGCCACCACTTCGCGCGGGCGGATCTTGTCGGCGCGTGGATGGGCGCGTTCGACCAGCGCGGCGGCGGACTTCAGCAGCGCGATGTCGGCGTCGATCTGCTTCTCGATGTCCGGGCGCAGCACCTTGACCACCACCTGCCGGCCGTCGGCCAGCGTGGCCGCGTGCACCTGGGCGATCGAGGCCGAGGCCAGCGGCTGCAGGTCGAAGCTGGCGAAGGCCTCGCTGACCGGCCGGCCCAGCGCGGCTTCGACGATGCGCTGCGCGGTGGCGCCGTCGAACGGCTTGACCCGGTCCTGCAGCAGGGTGAGTTCGTTGGCTACATCCGCCGGAATCAGGTCGCGGCGGGTGGAGAGGATCTGGCCGAACTTGACGAAGATCGGGCCCAGGTCCTGCAGCGCCAGGCGCAGGCGGGCGCCGCGCGATTGCGCGGCGATGTCGGCCGAGGCGCGCGGCACGAACGGTTTGGCCAGGCGCAGCCAGCCTTCCAGCGGCGTGCCCTCGAGCAGGTCGTCCAGCCGGTAACGCAGGATCACACGACCGATGCGGGTGGCGCGGAACATCGCCTTCATGCGCGCACCTGCGCCAGGCGCTGCACCCGGGCGGCGATGCGTTCGACGTCGTCGCGGATCACGTCCACGTCGTCATGAAAGGCATCCAGTTCGGCTCGGGCTACCACGTCGCGCGACTCCTCGGTGACAAAATCGGCGGCGCTGTGCGCCAGGTCGGACGCGCCACGGCGCGCATGCTGCAGGGCCGAACGCAGGGTGTTGGCGATCTGTACGCCCAGCACCTCGCCGAACACCCGCACGAACGGCTGCTGCCAGTCCGGGTCGAAACGGGTGGCCAGCTGCTGCAGGCGGCGCGCCAGTTCGGCGTCACCGGAAACCTTCACCCGCCCCGCCGGTGCATCGCCGCCACGGCGCGCGTTGGCCAGGAACGGCAGCTGTGCCAGCACCCCACCCAGCGTGCTGCGCACGGCCAGGTCCGGCTCCTGCTGCGGGTCCACGGGCCCCACGGTGAGGCGTTCGCCCTCGACCCCGATCCGCATCGCCAGCGCGGGCGATTCCAGGGTCAGGGCGATGTGGCGGCCATCCAGCGCGACCAGCGCTCGGCGGGTATCGGGGTCCAGCGCCAGGGTGCGGTTGAGCGCGAGCTGCAGCGCATTGCCGGCCAGGGGCTTGAGGGAGGAGAGCAGAGAGCGGGGCATGGCGACATTCTACAGCGCTGCCCGGTAGAGCCACGCCCTGCGTGGCTGCGTGGTCCCGGGTCTGCGCGCAGCCACGCAGGGCGTGGCTCTACCGGGTTGCGATGTACAGTGAGATTTTCACGCATGGCAGGAGCGGGAGCAGCATGGGCAAGATCCGGGTAGGCATCATTTTCGGTGGCCGTTCGGCCGAACACGAGGTCTCGCTGCAATCGGCGAAGAACATCCTGGATGCGCTGGACAAGGACCGTTTCGAGGTCACGTTGATCGGCATCGACAAGCAGGGCCAGTGGCACGTAAGCGACCCGGACGGGTTCCTGCTGCATGCCGCCGATCCCTCGCGCATTGCGCTGAACCGCTCCGGTCAGGGCGTGGCGGTGCTGCCCGGCGCCGAGCGCCAGCAGCTGGTGCCGGCCACCCCGGCCGCCGCACTGGCCCAGATCGACGTGGTGTTCCCGATCGTGCACGGCACGTTGGGCGAAGACGGTTCGCTGCAGGGAATGCTGCGCATGGCCAACCTGCCCTTCGTGGGCTCCGGCGTACTGGGCTCTGCCGTGGCGATGGACAAGGACGTGGCCAAGCGGCTGCTGCGTGACGCCGGGCTGGCCGTGGCCCCCTTCGCCTGCTTCACCCGCAGCACGGCCGGCGCGGCCGACTACGCCGCGCTGACCGCACAGCTGGGCACGCCGCTGTTCGTCAAACCGGCCAACCAGGGCTCGTCGGTGGGCGTGAGCAAGGTACGTACGGCGGCGGAGTTCCAGGCTGCGCTGGCACTGGCGTTGGACTACGACCACAAGGCACTGGTGGAATCGGCCATCGACGGGCGCGAGATCGAATGCGCGGTGCTGGGCAACGCATCGCCCGAGGCCAGCGTGTGTGGCGAAGTGGTGGTGCATGACGAGTTCTACTCGTATGACACCAAGTACATCAGCGAAAACGGCGCGGATGTGGTGGTGCCGGCGGACATCCGTGCGGCCGACCAGCAGCGTATCCAGGAGATCGCGGTGCGCGCCTACCAGGCGCTGGACTGCGCAGGGCTGGCTCGGGTGGATGTGTTCCTGACCCGTGACGGCGAGGTGGTCATCAACGAGATCAACACCCTGCCCGGCTTCACCCGGATCAGCATGTATCCCAAGCTATGGGCGGCCAGTGGGCTGGATTACACCGCGCTGATCAGCCGGCTGCTGGAGCTGGCCCTGGAGCGGCACGCCAGCGAGCGCGGGCTGCGCAGTTCGATCACCGGTCCCTGACGCAACAACGGCCTGGCGCTCTTGCGAACGCCAGGCCGTTGGAGTTGCGCTGGGTCATGGTTGCCCGGAGAGAGGGGGCGCGCATGACCCTGCGCACTAACCTCGCTTGCGGAACATCGACACCACGGCCAGGATCAGGAAGACCACGAACAGGATCCAGGCAATGTTGCTGGCAGCGCCGGCGATGCCGGAGAAGCCGAGCACCGCCGCAATGATGGCGATGACAAAAAAGATTACGGCGTAGTGCAGCATGTCGATCCTCGCGTAGTGCGTGCCGGATTGGCGTGCTGCCATCTTCACCAACGCCCGGTGTTCAGGAAGTGATGGATTTCTCGACGTGCGATGAAGCCTTCAGCCTCGTGAGCCCCTCGTCAATGCTTACCAGCGGCACGTAGCCGAAATCGCGGCGGGCCGGTTCCATGCTGTACCAGTGCGGCGTGCACAGCTGTTCGGCGAGGAAGCGCGTCATCGGCGGTTCGCCGCGCAGGCGCAGCAGCGGCCACAGACGTTCGGCCACCGCACCGATGCGGTAGGCGGTCTTGAAGCTGATCGATTTGTGCACGGCCGGTGCGCCCACGGCGGCGAGCAGCTTGTTGAGCAGCTCGCGCATCGGCAGCGGTTCGCCGTTGGAAATGAAGTACGCCTTGCCGGCGCACGCCGCACCCGGCGCAAGGTGTTCGAACGCCAGAAAATGCGCCAGCGCGGCGTTGTCGATGTAGGTGGTATCGACCAGGTTGGTGCCGTCGCCCACGAAGCGCAGCCGCCCCGCGCGGGCACGTTCGGCCAGGCGCGGCACCAGCTGCTGGTCGCCCGGGCCCCAGATCAGGCGCGGGCGCAGGGCGACGGTGGCCAGGGTGGCATCGTTGGCGGCCAGCACGTGCTGCTCGGCGATGGTCTTGGTGGCCGCATACGGCGCCTGGAAGTTCTCGCCGTACGGCACTTCGTCGGCACCCAGGCCTTCCACCGGATGGGTGGCGCGGTGGGTCACACTCGGCGTGGAGGTGTACACCAGGGTGCGCACGCCATGGCTGCGACAGGCGGCGATGACGTTGTCGGTGCCGACCACGTTGGCGAGGTGATAGCTCTCATAGCTGCCCCACGCGCCGGCCTTGGCGCCGTTGTGGAACACCGCATCGACGCCGGCCACGGCGTGGCGCACCGCGTCGGCATCGGCGAGATCGCCGCGGATCTGGCCCACGCCCAGCGCGGCCAGCGGCGGATAGTCGCCGCGGTTGAAACTCAGCACCTCATGCCCGCGTTCGACCAGGCCACGGCACAGCGCCTGGCCAAGGAAACCACCACCACCGGTGACAAGGATCTTCATGCGGGTTGTTCCATTCGGGTTGCGGCCCAGACCGCGAGCTTCTCGCGGCCGATCTTGGCGTTGTGGCGGATATCGACCGGGAAGCCCGGGTGCAACAGGAAGCGTTCGATGCGCAGGGTGCCGGCATGCGCGGCGGCTTCGTCGCGCAGCCGCTGCTGCAGTGCCGGCGAATCTGCCGTGCCCGGTTGCAGTTCATAGCAGAGCACCGGCAGCTGCGCGCCGCCCGCACCCACCCCGACCAGCGCGGTGCGGGCGATGCCCGCCAGCGCGTTGAACACCGGCTCCACCTGCTCGGTGTACAGCGGGCCGTGCGCGGTTTCCAGGCGCTGGGTCTTGCGCCCGCAGAACCACAGCCGGCCGTCGGCGTCGAAGTAGCCGACATCGCCCATGCGGTGCACTACGCGGGTGCTGCCGTCGGCCAGGGTCTCCGCGATCTTGGCCGCGGCGGTGGCCTGCGGGCGGTTGAAATAGCTGTCGGTGGCGGTCGGGCCGGCCACGGTGATCTCGCCGACCATACCGTTGGGGACCTCGCGCGCCAGCGACCAGTCCGGCAGCGGCGCGTCGTCGATGGCGATGATGCGTACCTCGTTGGGCGGCACCACGCGGCCCACGCAGGTGCCGGCCCCGCCCTCGGTGGCCGCGCGCGTGCTTTCCAGCTCGCGACCTTCGATCGCCGCCACCGGCAGGCATTCGGTGGCACCGTAGGGAGTCCAGAACTGGGCGTCGTCGGGCAGCAGCCGGCGGATGCGCGCCACCACGTCGGGCGGCACCGGCGCGCCGGCCGAGGTCACCCGGCGCACGCCGGGCAGCGGTTGGCCATGGTCGGCCAGCACCCGCATCAGCGCGGGCGAGCCGAACAGCTGGGTGACCCCGAAGCGGGCGATGGCGTCGTGCAGCTTGCGCGGGTCGGCCTTGGCCGGGCGGGTCGGGTCCATGTCCGGAATGACCGAGGTCAGGCCCAGCGCCGGGTCGAACAGGGCAAACGGCGGGAAGGTGGGCAGGTCGATGCCGCCGGCCTCCATGCCGAAGGCGGCGCGCAGCAGGTCGACCTGGCCGACGAAATGGCGGTGGCGGTAGACCACGCCCTTGGGCACGCCGGTGGAGCCGCTGGTGAACAGGATGGCGGCGACGTCCTCGCCATCGGTGGCCGCCATCGGCTGCGGGTTGCGCGCGCCGTCGGCCTCCAGCCGGGCCAGGGTGGTGCCGCCCCAGCCCCAGCGCCGCCCGACGGTGACCAGCGTCTTCGCGGCCGGGCACCAGCGCAGCACCAGCCGCGCGACGTGGGCCAGGCCGATGCCGATGAAGGCCTGCGGCTGGGCCTCGCCCAGGCACTGCTTCAGCGCGCGCTTGTCGATGCCCGGGTCCACCAGCACCGGCACCGCGCCGTTCTTGAACAGCGCGAACATGAGCAGGAAGAACTCCGGCGAGGGCCGCACCATCACCACCGCGCGCACGCCGCGGCCGATGCCGTAGGCGGCCAGGCCGGCGGCCATGGCGTCGCTGCGGGCGTCCAGGGTGCGGTAATCCAGGGTCACGTCATAGCGCGCCATGCCGTCCGGGCCCGGCCGGCCGGGGCAGCGGATGGCGATCTGGTCGGGGCGTTCGCGGGCCAGTTCGGGCAGGCGCGCGGCGATGTTGATCGGGCTGTTCATCCGTTCATTGTCGCCGCTGCAGAAAAATCTTGCGCGGCGGGCGTAGCCGTGGAAAATTCGCGCCTCGCCCATCCATCCCCCTGCCGCCCGAGGCGGCATGCCCATGTCCCATCCCTGCATGACCTGCGGTGCCTGCTGCACCCAATACCGCGTGGCCTTCCACTGGATGGAATCGGACGAGGTCACCCCCGGCGGGGTCCCGCACCAGCTGACCGAGCCGCTCGACCCGCACCGCCTGTGCATGCGCGGCACCCATTCCAAGCCGGTGCGCTGCGTGGCGCTGGACGCGGAGATCGGCGTGTATTCACGCTGCAGCATCCACCCCAACCGCCCCAGCGTGTGCCGCGAGGTGGATGCGTCGTGGGAGTTCGGCAAGGCCAGCCCGCAGTGCGACAAGGCGCGGGCGATCCATGGGCTGCCGGCGTTGAGCCTGGCCGATTGGCGGTGGCGCGACGGCGCCGACAATGACGACGATCATCCGGACGACAACGGCAACAGCCCGTCGCCGCAGGCACCGATCGCGGCGTGATGGCCGCGCGTGACGACCGTTGGTCGTCACCCCGTCAAATCGGATTCGCGTCCAGGAACGCCCGGATCTCCGGCACCAGCACTTCCTGCTTGTCTTCCAGCACGTAGTGCCCGGCATCCTCGAACGCGTGCACCTGGGCCTGCGGCAGCGCCGCCTGGAAGCCCTTCAGGAAGTGGTGGTCGAACACGAAGTCGCGCAGGCCCCAGCCGATGAAGGCCGGGCGGTCGGCGAACGACGGCAGCGCCTGGCCGGCGCGTTCCAGCAGCGACCACGCCTTGTCGGCCGGGCTCAGCGGGATGTCCTGCATGAAGCGGATGGTGCTGATCCGGTTGGCGTAGCTGTTGTACGGCGACACGTAGGCGCGGCGCACGTCGGCCGGCATCTTCCGCTCCACGCCCAGCCACGAGGCCCCGGACGAGAACGCGTTGAAGGTGCGGATGATCCACTCGCCGATCTTCCAGTGGCGGCCCAGCGCGATCTGCCACGGCATCTGCTTGGCGGCCGGCATCGGGAAGGCAGCGGTGTTGAGCACCACCAGACGCTTGACCTGCGCGTGGTGCGACAGCGCCCAGCCGAAGCCGATCATGCCGCCCCAGTCGTGCACGGCCAGGGTCACCGGGCCGGTGATGCCCAGGTGCGCCAGCAGCGCATCCAGGTCGTCCACGCGCGACTGCAGGGTGTATTCGTAGTGCGCGTCATCCGGCTTGTCCGACAGGCCCATGCCGATATGGTCGGGCACGATGCAGCGGTAACGGTCCGACAACCCGGCCACCAGGGTGCGCCAGTAATAGCTCCACGACGGATTGCCGTGGACCATCACCACCACCTCGCCATCGCGCGGGCCTTCGTCGAGGTAGCTCATCGACAGGCCCGGGCGGACCTCGAAGCGCTGGGGATGGGCGGGGTAACCGGGAAGCTTGGGCATTGAATCGCACCTGTGAAAAGGGCCGGTAGAACCGGCCCTCGACTATTGGAATAACCCGCAACCGGGGCTGCGGTGGCCGGTTACCAGACCACTTCGGCCATGGAGCAGTTCAGGCCCGAGCCGATGCCGAGCAGGGCAATGCGGTCGCCCTTCTTCAGCCGGCCCAGTTCCTTGAGCTTGCTCAGCACGATCGGTACCGAGGCCGGGCCGATGTTCCCGTGCTCGCCGAAGATGGTCATCACCTTCTTCGGGTCGATGCCGAAGTTCTTGATGAAGGCGGCGGTGTGCGGCTGGCTGACCTGGTGGATGACGAACTGGTCCAGTTCCTCCACCGCCCAGCCCAGCGCTTCGCGTGCGGCCAGGAAGGTCTTCTGCGCCAGCTTGATGCCTTCGATCAGCAGCATGCGGGTGTCGGTGACCATGCGGTCCAGGTTGCCGCGGCACAGCTGGTTCCACTCGGTGGCCGAGCGGGTCACGCCACCGCGGTAACGCGGCGCGTCGGGCACCAGTTCGGTGCGTGCCATGACCATCGCCGCGGCGCCGCAGCCCAGGGTCAGGGCGGCCATCTCGTTGCGGAAGTCATCGGCGGTCACGCCCGGCAGGGCCATGCGCTCAAGGGTCTTCTCGTAGACGAGGTTGGCGGTTTCGCCATCGACGATCAGGGCATAGTCGATCTCGCCGCGTTCCAGCATGCGGGCGGCGATGTCCATGCCGTTGATGAAGGCCAGGCAGGCATTGGCGACGTCGAAGGTCATGCACTGGTCGCTGACGCCCAGGTTGCCCGAGACGATGCTGGCCGTGGACGGCTCCAGATAGTCGCGGCTGACCGAGGTGTTGACCAGCAGGCCAATCTTGTCGGCGCCGATACCGGCGTCTTCCAGGGCCTTGCGGGCGGCCAGCGTGGCGGCGTCGGACGCGAGCATGTCCGCGTCCCACAGGCGACGGGCATGGATGCCGGCGATGTCGCCGAGCACGTCGGTACGGATGCCCAGACGATCCAGCGTCGGCTGCAGACGTTCGTTGATTTCCTTGGACGTCAGCGTATGCGGCGCGTCGATGTGCGCCAGGCCGGCGATCGATACATTCTTGAAGAGCATCAGTTAGCGCCAAGGCTCAGGCAAAGGGGGCGCTATTGTAAGCCCCACTGCCATTCACCGCACC
>NZ_JBOHXV010000101.1:0-16082 GCF_050737075.1 Stenotrophomonas sp. | reverse complement strand
GAGACAGGGGGGAATTGAACAGGCACGAATTTGGGAAACAGTGTGTAGCCGGGGCAAACCCTCGGGGCCTTCTATAATAGCCGCTCCCCCGCCCCTATCCAGCGCCGACCCTCGGGCGCGAAGGCAAGAGCTTGGCATCCCAGAACACCCCCGCGACCAGCACCGCCCCCGCCCTGCGGGTGCGCGACCTCCGCAAGACCTATGACAACGGCACCCAGGCGCTGAAGGGCGTTTCGCTGGACGTTGCCCCGGGTGACTTCTTCGCGCTGCTGGGCCCGAACGGGGCCGGCAAGTCCACCCTGATCGGCATCATCAGCTCGCTGGTGAACCTCAGCGAGGGCCAGGTCGAGGTCTTCGGCAGCGACCTGGTGCGCAACCGCAGCGCCACCATGCGCCTGATCGGCCTGGTGCCCCAGGAGATCAACTTCAACCTGTTCGAGAAGCCCTTCGACATCCTGGTGAACTACGCCGGCTTCTACGGCGTGGCCCGTGCCGAGGCCGAGAAGATGGCCGAAGAGGAGCTCAAGCGCGCCCACCTGTGGGAAAAGGCGCAGGTGATGAGCCGGACGCTGTCGGGCGGCATGAAGCGCCGGCTGATGATCGCCCGGGCCATGATGACCCGCCCGCGCCTGCTGATCCTGGACGAACCCACCGCCGGCGTGGATATCGAGATCCGCCGCGACATGTGGCGGGTGCTGAAGGAGATCAACGCCGCCGGCACCACGATCATCCTCACCACGCACTACCTGGAAGAGGCCGAGCACCTGTGCCGCAACCTGGCCATCATCAACCACGGCCAGATCGTCACGCAGGGGCCGATGCGCGAACTGCTGGCCAAGCTGGACGTGGAAGGCTTCCTGTTCGATATCGACGGTGAGCTGCCGGCGCAGCTGCCGGTGATCGAAGGCACCACCATCACCGCCATCGACGGGCACACGCTGGACGTGGACATGCCGCGCGCGATGGACCTCAACCGGGTGTTCGCGACGCTGAACGCGTCGGGCATCCGGGTGCGTTCGATGCGGACCAAGAGCAACCGCCTGGAGGAGCTGTTCGTGCGGCTCACCGGCAACCAGGAGAACGCGGCATGAGCAGCACCCCGACCCCGGTCCTGACCGACGGCCAGCGCAACCGCATTGCGCTGCTGACCATCGTGCGCCGCGAAGTGGCGCGCATCCTGCGCATCTGGGGCCAGACGCTGGTGCCGCCGGCGATCACCATGACGCTGTACTTCCTGATCTTCGGCGGGCTGATCGGCTCGCGCGTGGGCGAGATGGGCGGCTACAGCTACATGCAGTTCATCGTGCCGGGCCTGGTGATGATGAGCGTGATCCAGAACAGCTACGGCAACATCAGTTCGTCGTTCTTCGGCGCCAAGTTCGGCCGCCACGTGGAAGAGCTGCTGGTGAGCCCGATGCCGAACTGGGTGATCCTGTGGGGCTACGTGTCCGGCGCAGTGTTGCGCGGGCTGATGGTGGGCGTGATCGTGCTGATCATCGCGATGTTCTTCACGCCGGTGCGCATTCCGCACCCGCTGGTGACGCTGACCACGGTGCTGCTGGGCGCGACGATCTTCTCGCTGGCCGGCTTCATCAATGCGGTGTACGCCAAGAAGTTCGATGACGTGGCGATCGTGCCGACCTTCATCCTGACCCCGCTGACCTACCTGGGCGGCGTGTTCTATTCGGTGAAGCTGCTGCCGACGTGGGCCGAAGCTGCGACCCATGCGAACCCGATCTTCTACATGGTGAACGCATTCCGCTACGGCCTGCTGGGCACCAGCGACGTGCCGCTGTGGGTGGCCTACGCGCTGATGATCGGCTTCGTGGTGGCGCTCACGGCGCTGGCCCTGTGGCTGCTCAAGCGCGGCGTGGGGATGCGCAGCTGATGCGCATTCTTGTACTGGGTGCCGGCGGCACCGGCGGTTACTTCGGTGGTCGACTGGCCCAGGCCGGCGTCGACGTGACGTTCCTGGTGCGTCCAGCGCGCGCCGCGCAGCTGGAGCGCGAGGGGATGGTCATTCGCAGCCCGCTCGGCGATGCCACCTTCCCGGTGGCCCATGTCACGGCCGATGCGTTGCCTGCACTGGCCGCGCAGCAGCCGTTCGATCTGGTGATCCTGAGCTGCAAGGCCTACGACCTGGACAGCTCCATCGAGGCGATTGCACCGGCCGTGTCCTCGCGCACCACGGTGCTGCCGATCCTCAACGGGCTGCGCCATTACACGGCGCTGGACGCGCGCTTCGGCCGCGACGCCGTGCTGGGCGGGCTGTGCTTCATCAGCGCGACCAAGGCCGCAGATGGTGCCGTGCTGCACCTGGCACCGCCGGCGAAGCTGACCTTCGGCGAGCGCGACACCACCGGCAGCAGCGCGCGGGTACTGGCGCTGGCGGCGGCCTGCGTGCAGGCCGGCGTGGAGCATGTGGCCAGCGATGCCATCGGCCAGGAACAGTGGATCAAGTACACCTTCCTGACCACGCTGGCCGCGTCCACCTGCCTGATGCGCGCCGATGTGGGCACCATCGTGGCCACCGACGACGGCGCGGCGATCGTGCGCGGGCTGTACGACGAATGCCTGGGTGTGGCCGATGCGGCCGGCGAGCCGGTTCCGGACAAGGCGCGGCAGATGGCTCTGAGCGCCGCCACGCAGCCCGGCTCGGCACTCAAGGCGTCCATGCTGCGCGATCTGGAGGCCGGCCAGCAGGTGGAAGCCGCCCACATCGTGGGCGACATGCTGGCCAGGGCCCGTGCGGCCGGCCAGACCGCACCGCTGCTGGCGGTGGCGTACAGCCACCTGCAGGCCTATCAGAACCAGCGTTCGGGGTAATACCGGGCCAGCTGCGGGGAAAGCGCCGGGTACATCGCCTCCAACTGGAAGAGTGGCGTCATGCCCTGCACTGGCGCGGCAGCCTGCGGTGCAACAGCAGGCTGGGTCAGGTTCAACGGCTGCTGCGGTAACGCGGCAGCGCGGTCCGCACTTGCGGTACTCGTCGCCATGGGCCGTACTGCGCGCCGCGGCCGTGCCGCCGCGGCATACGGGAGTTCCGGATACCACCGGTAACGCGGGCGCCCCACCACGTTCTGCAGGGCACGGTTCTTCTGCAGCAGGCTCAGGGCGAGCTGCTCCGGCGAGACTGCGGGAAACGGCCCGGGTTCTGCAGCCCCCAGAACAAGATCGGTCTGCGTGCCGATGGATCGGGTATCGGCACTGGTAGTGAGATCCACCAGCACGGGCTTCCACGGGAAGTCAGGCAGGTGCCCCGAACGCGGCACGCTGACAAGGTTGGCCCGTAGCAGCGTATTGCCTATGTAGTTGGGCGCGACATCACGGCGCAGCTCCTGGCCGTTCCAGGGCTGCCAGACATCCGCTGCCGGCACGGCGTGCCTGCGGCGGGATGGACCGACGCGGGAGGGCAACGAGGGCGATGGGGATTCAGCGGGAGGGATATACACGGCGTGCACCTTGGGCGTCGAGTGATCGATGCCCATGCTGACCGTGCCGTCAGCCGCTGCCCATCAGAACTTCATGAATTGCCGTCGCCCAACGCGGGCAGGCGGAAGAACGCACGCGACGCTGCGGTGGCATTGGCTGCAGCCACCTCGACCGGCTCACTGCGATCACGGGCCAGCTCCTCCACGATGTGGGACAGGAACATCGGCTCGTTGCGACGGTCCTTGGGCATCGGCTTCAGGGTGCGCGGCAGCAGGTACGGCGCGTCGGTTTCGATCATCAGCCGGTTGGCCGGAATGTGCTTGACCAGCTCGCGCAGATGCGCGCCGCGGCGTTCGTCGCACAGCCAGCCGGTGATGCCGATGTACCAGTCCTGGTCGAGGTAGTCGAACAGTTCCTGGCGTTCGCCGGTGAAGCAATGCACCACCGCCGCGCCGATCTTGCCATCGAAGTTCTTCATCTGCGCCATGAAGTCCGCATGCGCGTCGCGCTGGTGCAGGAACAGCGGCTTGCGCTGGCCGTCGCCAGCCAGCACCTCGCTGGCCAGCTGCAGCTGCCGTTCGAAGGCGCGGTGCTGGGCGGGGCGCGGAGCGAAGTCGCGGAAGTAGTCCAGGCCGCACTCGCCCACCGCCACCACTTCGGCGTGCGCGTGCAGTGCGCGCATCTCGGCATCGCACTCGTCGGTGTATTCCACCGCATGGTGCGGGTGCACGCCGGCGGTGGCGTACAGGAAGCCCGGATGCTGCCGCGCCAGCTCCAGTGCCAGTGGCGAATGCTCGCGGCTGGCCCCGGTCAGCACCATCTGCACCACCCCGGCCTCGCGTGCGCGCGCCAGCACGGCGTCGCGGTCGCGGTCGAAGGAATCGTGGGTGAGGTTGGCGCCGATATCGATCAGTTGCATGGGGCAGCTACAAGGCAGTTGATCGGCCCATTGTAGCGTGCGGCCCGTGCGCGCCCCGGGCGCCACGGCTCGCCGCTGCTGCCCGCGGCCCGTATCCTTGCCGCCATGAGTACCCCGATGTTTCCCATTTCCGCGCTGCTGCCAGAGATTGCCGCGCACCTGGCCAGCCACCCACGGCTGGTGCTGGAGGCGCCCCCCGGCGCCGGCAAGACCACCCAGGTGCCGCTGGCACTGCTGGACGCGCCGTGGCTGCAGGGCCGAAAGATCATCATGCTGGAGCCGCGCCGGGTCGCCGCGCGCAGCGCCGCGCGGTTCATGGCGCGGCAGCTGGGCGAGGACGTGGGTGAGACCGTCGGCTACCGCATCCGCTTCGAGAACAAAGTCTCCGCGCGGACCCGGGTGGAGGTGGTCACCGAAGGCATCCTGACCCGCATGCTGCAGGACGACCCGATGCTGGAAGGCGTGGGCGCGCTGCTGTTCGACGAATTCCATGAGCGCCATCTCGCCGCCGACCTGGGCCTGGCCCTGGCACTGGACGTTCAGGCGCAGCTGCGCGACGACCTGCGGATCGTGGTGATGTCGGCCACGCTGGACGGCGAGCGCCTGGCGCAGTTCCTGGATGCGCCGCGCCTGAGCAGTGCGGGCCGCAGCTTCCCGGTGGTGGTGAGCCACTTCCCGGCACGCCGCGACGAGGCGCTGGAAGCGCAGGCGCGACGCGCGGTGCAACAGGCGCTCACCGAGCATCCCGGCGACGTGCTGGTATTCCTGCCCGGCCAGCGCGAGATCGGGCGCACCCAGGCCGCACTCGAGCAGGTTCTGCCGGCCGATATCCAGGTGCTGCCGCTACACGGCGAGCTGCCGGTGGACCAGCAGTCGCGCGTGCTGCAACCCGACCCGCAGGGCCAGCGCCGGGTGGTGCTGGCCACCAACGTGGCCGAGTCGTCGGTCACCCTGCCCGGTGTGCGCGTGGTGATCGATGCGGGGCTGGCGCGCGAACCGCGCTACGACCCCAACAGCGGCTTCGCACGGTTGGACGTGGTGAGCATCGCGCAGGCCTCGGCCGACCAGCGCGCCGGCCGTGCCGGCCGCGTGGCCGACGGCTGGGCATGGCGGCTGTGGCCGCAGTCGCAGCGGCTGGAGTCGCAGCGCCGGCCGGAGATCGCACAGGTGGAACTGGCCGCGCTGGCGCTGGAACTGGCGGCGTGGGGCAGCGACGACCTGCGCTTCGTGGATGCGCCGCCGGTGGGCGCGATGGCCGCCGCACGCGAACTGCTGCAGCGCCTGGGTGCGCTGAGCGACAGCGGTGGCCTCACCGCGCTGGGCCGGCGCATGCTCACGGTGGGCACGCACCCGCGGCTGGCGGCGATGCTGCTGGCGACCGGCAGCGGCGCCGAACAGGCGCTGGCCTGCGACCTGGCGGCGCTGGTGGAGGCACGCGACCCGCTGCGCCAGGGCGGCGATGCGCTGGCGGCCCGCTGGCGCGCGCTGGCGGCCTTCCGCCAGGGCCGCGCGCCACACGATGCCAACCGTGGTGCCTTGGCCGCCATCGATGCGGCCAGCAAGCAATGGCGCCGGCGTCTGCGCTGCGACGCGGCGCCGCCGTCGTCGGTGGAGGCGCACCAGCTGGGCGACCTGCTCGCGCATGCGTTCCCCGACCGGATCGCCGCGCGCCACCCCACCGATCCGCTGCGCTACCTGCTGGCCAACGGCCGCAGCGCGCGCCTGTTCGATCCCAGCGACCTGCGCGGCGAGCCGTGGCTGGTGGCGGTGGAACTGCGCTACGAGGCGCGCGATGCGTTGCTGCTGCGTGCCGCGCCGGTGGATGAGAACCGGCTGCGCCGCGATTTCCCGCAGCGCTTCGTGCAGCAGGACGTGGTGCGCTGGGACGCAGAGAAGCGCGCGCTGGTGGCGCGTCGCGAGAGCCGCTTCGACCGCATCGTGCTGGACAGCCGCTCGGCCGGCCGGGTCGATCCCGCGCAGGCCGCGCAGGCGCTCACCGAAGCGGTGCGCGAGCTGGGCCTTGACGCGTTGCCGTGGACCGAGGGCCTGCGCCAGTGGCAGGCGCGCACGGTGGCGCTGCGCACCTGGATGCCGGAGCTGGAGCTGCCGGACGTGTCCGATGCCGCGCTGATGGAGACCCTGTCGACCTGGCTGACCCCCGCATTCGACGGCAGGACCCGCCTGGATGCGCTGGACGAGTCCGCGCTGGGTGAGGCGCTGAAGTCGCCCCTGCCGTGGGCGCAGCGGCAGCTGATCGACCGCCATGCGCCGGTGCGCATCGCGGTGCCGTCGGGCATGGAACGGCCCATCACCTACGCCATCGACGCCGACGGCAGCACGCCGCAGCCGCCGGTGCTGGCGGTGAAGCTGCAGGAGCTGTTCGGGCTGGCCGATACGCCGCGCATCGCCGACGGCCGCATCGCGCTCACCCTGCACCTGCTCTCGCCCGGGGGTCGCCCGCTGCAGGTCACCCAGGACCTGCGCAACTTCTGGGCGAATACCTATGCGGAGGTCAAAAAGGAGATGAAGGGGCGCTACCCGCGACACCCGTGGCCGGATGATCCGTGGACGGCTGCCGCCACGCACCGCGCCAAGCCGCGCGGTACGTAACCTCGCGTCCGGCTTGGCTGCGTGATGTATCCGACGCCGCGATCAGCCACGCATGGCGTGGCTCTACGGCTGCCCATTCATGGCTGGGGGCTGACCGCGCGATACGTGCGACCTGAATCGATGCCGCAGATTGGTTATCGTCGTGACTGGACCGTGGGCGACGGATAACACGCCCTACACGGCCGCCGGGCGACACTGGATACCGAACCGAGGCAAAGGACCCCCCATGAGCAGACTGACCGTTATTACCGACCGCGCTCTTGAGCGCGCACTGGATCTGGCAAGCAGCGCGGGCGATGGCCTGAAGCACGCCGGCACCAATCTGCGCCACTTCGGCCCGCAGGCGACCGACTGGATCAAGACCGGTGCGGCGCTCGGGGCAGTGAAGACCGGCAGCAAAGTGGCCGCCAAGGTGGTGCGCCGCAACCCGGCCGCGACCATCGCCGTGGCGGCGGTTGGCGTCGGCCTGCTGGGGTATGCGCTGTACCGCAAGCAGCAGAAGAAGAAGCTCGCCAATGGCAGCGTGGTGAACGGGCAGGCCGAGCGCATCAGCGCGCGCAACCGCCGCAATACCACGGTCGTGGATGAGCACAGCGATATTGGCAGCGACGCCTGATACGCAGGGCGTTCAGCGGATAAGGAAAACCGCCGGCATGTCCGGCGGTTTTTTTGGTTGGGACTGGTAGAGCCACCCCATGGGTGGCTGCTCGTGATCCGGCCCCGCGCGCAGCCACCCATGGGGTGGCTCTACGTTGCGGGGTTCAGTCGATCTGCCGCCATTGACCCGGCTGCAGGTCATCCAGCCCATGTGGCCCCATTGAAACCCGCACCAGCCGCAGCGTGGGCAACCCCACTGCCGCCGTCATGCGCCGCACCTGGCGGTTGCGGCCCTCGCGCAGCGTGATCGCCAGCCAGGCATCGGGCACGGTCTTGCGGAACCGCACAGGTGGGTTTCGCGCCCACAACGTCGGGGTTTCCAGGCGTGCCACGCGCGCGGGCAGAGTCGGCCCATCATTCAGCTGCACGCCGCTGCGCAACGCCTGCAGCTGTTCGTCGCTGGGCGTTCCTTCCACCTGCACCCAGTAGGTCTTGTCTTCCTTGTGGCGCGGATCGGTCAACCGGTGCGCCAGCGGGCCGTCGTCGGTCAGCAGCAGCAGGCCTTCACTGTCGTAGTCCAACCGCCCGGCGGCGTAGACATCAGGCGGCAGCCCGAACCCGGCCAGGGTCGCGCGCGGCGGCTGGCTGCTGTCAGTGAACTGGCACAGCACATTGAAGGGTTTATTGAAGGCGATGAGCATGGGACGGGATTGGGCGACGATGCGCCATTGTCCCATTCCGTGCACCCGGATGCCGGAGTACCGACCAACGGTCGGTACCTGCCGGCGTTCCCGCGTTACTTGACGAAGCGTAGCGTCATCCGGTCGCTCTCGCCGATGGCCTTGTACTTGGCATCATCGGCCTTGTCATGGTTGTTCGACGGCGGCAGCGTCCATACGCCGCCCGGATAATCCTTGGTATCGCGCGGGTTGGCGTTGATCTCGCTGCTGCCCGCCAGCTTGAATCCGGCCGCTTCGGCCATGGCGATGACCTGGGCCTGGCCCACGTAGCCGCTCTTGTCGTCGGCCGGCACGTCGGTCTTGGCGCGGTGTTCGACCACGCCGAGCACGCCGCCGGGCTTCAGCACGCGATAGAAGCCCTTGAACATACCCTCGGCTTGGTCGGCCGTACGCCAGTTGTGCACGTTGCGGAAGGTCAGCACGGTATCCACCGAGCCATCCGCGCCGAACTGCGGGGCGGCCGGATCGAAGGCGACTACGCGGGCCTTGCCGTACAGCGCCGGGTTGGCCGCGAATTTCTTCTCCAGCCCTTCCTTGCCGCGCGCCTGGTAGTCACGTGCGCGGCCTTCAGGCACCGCCATCGGGTCAACCACGGCGGCAATGTAGTGACCGTTGTCGTGCAGCAGCGGTGCCAGGATTTCCGAGTACCAGCCCGATCCGGGCGTGATTTCGATGACCGACTTGCCCGGTTCCACACCGAAGAACGACAGCGTCTGCGCCGGGTGGCGATAGGCATCGCGCTTCACGTTGTCCGGGGTGCGGCCCTTGCCATCGACCGCAGCCTGGACTGCGGCGGTGATCGCCGGCTGGGCATTGGGGCCGGCCGGCTTGATCGCCAGTGCCGGGGCGGCAAGCAGCAGCGTCGAGGCGGTGAACAGGCAGGCGCAGCTGAGTGAACGGGCTTTCATCGGACGTACTCCGGTGGCGGGATGCGGCGAGACTAGCAGCCGCGATGTCAAAGGTGTTCACAAAACGTTAGTGCAGTGCAGCGAAGCGGAACACTGTTTTGTGCCCGCCGCCGCAGCGGTGTCATGGGCAGGCACTTATGCTGTTGCATTGGATTCGATTGGAGGAGATGCCCATGACTGCACCACGCGAACTCGGCCGTTCCGGCCTGAAAGTGCTGCCCATCGCGTTCGGTGGCAACGTGTTTGGCTGGGGCGCTGACGAGAAGACCTCGTTCGCGCTGCTGGATGCCTTCGTCGATGCCGGCTACAACCTGGTCGACACCGCCGACGCCTATTCGGCCTGGGTGCCGGGCAACCAGGGCGGCGAATCGGAGACCATCCTGGGCCGCTGGTTCCAGCGCAGCGGCAAGCGCGACAAGGTGGTGCTGGCCACCAAGGTCGCCAAGTGGGCCGAGCGCCCCGGGCTGTCGGCGGACAACATCGCCGCCGCGGTGGACGATTCGCTGCGCCGCCTGCAGACCGACGTGATCGACCTGTACCAGGCCCATGAAGACGACGAGTCCACGCCTCTGGAGACCACGCTGGCCGCATTCGGCCGGTTGATCGAACAGGGCAAGGTGCGCGCCATCGGCGCGTCCAACTACAGCGCCGAACGCCTGCGCGATGCGCTCAAGGTGTCGGCCGACTACACGCTGCCACGCTACGAGACCCTGCAGCCGGAGTACAACCTGTACGACCGCGCCGGGTACGAGGCCGGGCTGGAAGCGGTGGCACGCGAGAACGAACTGGGCGTGATCAGCTACTACTCGCTGGCCAGTGGCTTCCTCAGCGGCAAGTACCGCAGCGCCGATGATGCGGCCAAGAGCAGCTCGCGTGGCAGCAGCGTGGTGGCCAAGTACGTCAATCCGCGCGGCCTGCGCATCCTGCAGGCCCTGGACGACACCGCCAGCACGCACAACGCCACCGCCGCGCAGGTGGCGATCGCATGGCTGATCGCCCGCCCGGGCATCACCGCGCCGATCGTCAGCGCCACCCGCGTGGAGCAGCTGCACGACGTGCTCGCCGCCGCGCAGGTGAACCTGTCGCCGGCAGACATCGCGCTGCTCGACGCCGCCAGCGCGGAATGAACGCGGTAGCGCCGGCCGTTGGCCGGCGCAGGCGGTTCGTGGCACAGGCGAACGACCTGCGCTGCCATGACGCAGTTGCGCGCGTAAACGAACCCGCGTAAGGTTCGCGCCCATCGCCGCCCCGTGCGGCACCCCTTCCCTTCAACCGAGACCGTCATGCCCTTCCGCTTCCCCGCCATCGCCCACCGACTGCCGCGCGCCAATACCGCGCTGCGTTCGTGCGATGCCGCGGATCAGGCACTGACGCTGGCCATCGACTGATCTTCCTGCACGGAGATCGGTTCCCGATCTCCGAGGTACGCAAACGCCCTCGGATGCTGCATCCGGGGGCGTTTTCGTTTGCGCACCTTCAATGGACTGATGTCATGACTACACAACACAATTTCGATTTCCTGCATGCCGAAGGCAGCACGCCCATCAAGGGTTGGGTGCGCGGCGTGCCGGTGGACACGCTGGCGCAGGCGCAGTTGCGCAACATCGCCGCGATGCCCTTCGTGGGCCCATGGGTAGCGGTGATGCCCGACGTGCATGTCGGCAAGGGCGCAACCGTGGGTTCGGTGATTCCGACCCGCGGTGCGATCATTCCCGCCGCCGTCGGCGTGGACATCGGCTGCGGCATGGCCGCGGTACGCACCACGCTGCGCGCCGACGACCTGCCGGACTCGCTCGCGCAGCTGCGCAGCCACATCGAGCGCGCCGTGCCGGTGGGCAATGGCAAGGGCGGCGAGCACCGGCAGCTGCCGGACAGCATCCGCAGCCGCATCGAGCGCTCCGGGCTGGTCCAGCGCCTGGATGCCATCAAGGAGCGGCATCGCCAGGTCCGCACCGACAAGCTGGCGTGCCAGATCGGTACGCTTGGCGGCGGCAACCACTTCATCGAGATCTGCCTGGATGAAACCGGCGCGGTGTGGGTGATGCTGCACAGCGGCTCGCGCGGCACCGGCAACCTGATCGGCACCTACTTCATCGAACAGGCGCGCGAACAGCTGGCCCGGCGCGTGCTCGGCTTCCACCTGCCGGACAAGGACCTGGCGTTCTTCATGCAGGGCGAGCCGTTGTTCGACGACTACGTGCAGGCGGTGTCGTGGGCGCAGGAGTACGCCCGCGAGAACCGCGAGGCGATGATGGCGCGGGTGCTGGCCGAGATGCGCCAGCGGCTGCCGAAGTTCCAGCTGGAGAAGCTGGCGGTGAACTGCCACCACAACTACGTGCAGACCGAAACGCACGGCGGCGAGGAACTGCTGGTGACGCGCAAGGGCGCGGTGAGCGCGCGTGCCGGCGAGCTGGGTATCATTCCGGGCAGCATGGGCACGCGCAGCTACATCGTGCGTGGCAAGGGCAATGCGGAGAGCTTCCACAGCTGCAGCCATGGCGCCGGGCGCGTGCTCAGCCGTTCCGCGGCACGCCAGCAGATCACCCTTGCCCAGCACCGCGAGGCAACCGCACACGTGGAATGCCGGAAGGATGCGGCGGTGATCGACGAGTCGCCCGCCGCCTACAAGTCGATCGATGCGGTGATGGCCGCGCAGAGCGACCTGGTGGAGGTGGTGCACACCCTGCGCCAGGTGGTCTGCATCAAGAGGTAAGCGCGCTGTCCTCGGCCACCAGGGCGTGGTGCAGGCTGACCCCCGCACGCACGCCCTCGGCGCTGGCCAGCGTGATGTTGCCGATCACGGTGGCATCGCCTGCGGCGTACACGCCGGGCACCGTGGTCTGCTTCTGCGCGTCCACCTGCACCAGCACGCCCACCGGGCTCTCATCCAGCGCACAGCCCAGCTGTTCCACCAGCGGTGAGGCCATGTGCTGGCGCGAGGCCACGAACAGCGCGCGCAGGTCGATGCGGCGGCCGTCGGCGAGCAGTGCACCGCTCAGGTCCGGCGCATCGCCTTCCAGCGCGACCACCTCGGCCGATTCGACGCGCACGCCACGGCGCTGCAGGGTGGCCAGCTGCTCGTCGTCGAGTGTCATGCCATGCGCGAACAGGGTGACCTGCCCCCAGTCGGCCAGCAGCCCGGCCATCATCGCCGACAACGCGTGCCCGCCGAGCAGGCCGATCTCGCCGCCGCCGATTTCGTAGCCGTGGCAGTAGGGGCAGTGCAGCACGCTGTGTCCCCAGCGTTCGGCAAGGCCGGGAATGGACGGCAGTTCATCGCGGATGCCGGTGGCCAGCAGCAGCTTGCGCGTGGCCCAGGTGTCGCCGCCGGCCGTGTGCACGGCGAAGCCGTCCACGGTGGGGTGTGCCTCGGTGGCGGTGTCGCTGCACCAGCGCACGCTCGGGTAGTCCAGCAACTGCGCCTTGGCCTGACGAAGCAGCTCGCCGCCGTTGATGCCGTCCAACCCGAGCACCCCGTGCGAGTGCGCAGCGTAACGGTTGCGCGGCAACCCGCTGTCGATCACCAGCACGCTGCGGCGGGCCCGCGCGAGCATCATGGCGGCGGAGAGACCGGCGAAACTGCCGCCGACGATCACGGCATCAAAGCTCATGCGCAACTCCTGTGGTGTGCTGGGCCAGGTGCTGGGCGAAGGCCTCGCCCAAGGTGGCCAGCGTGGTGGCGTGCAGGCGCCGTTCGAGCAGTGCCTGCGCCTGTTGGTAGCTCTCGTCCAGGGCGGCGTTGACCACCTGCTGTACCGGGCAGCCGCGCCCGGTCTCGCGCGCACCGGTATGCAGCAGTGCCGGCGAACCGATGGCGAGGTAGACGTCGTGCAGGGTGATCGTGGCCGGGTCGCGCGCCAGCTGGCTGCCACCGCCATGACCGCGCGCGCTGTGGACCAGCCCGCCCTTCTGCAGTGCCGCCAGCAGGCGGCGGATCACCACCGGGTGGGTGGGCAGGCAGGTGGCGAGCTGTTCGGAGGTCCGCGGGCCGGCCTGGCCGACCAGGTGGGCCATGATGTGGAGCGCGTCGGAGAACTGGTTGCTGGATTTCATGTAACACCGATAGTTACATATTCGAATCAGGGCATGCAACCCGCTGGCTGTTCCACCGGTGTCGTCTTTGCAACGGTAATAAAAGTTTCACATGCGTGAATGAGACAGAAAATGTGCGCCACATCGCACTTCAGAAGGTCGCTGCGGATTCCGATACCGCCATCGCCCCTTCCCTCTTTCAGTGATCCGCGATGCCCCTCTCCTCCGTTGCGCCCGCGCGCGCCCTCAGCCTGCAGTTCAAGCTGCTCGGCGCCCTGTCGCTTGGCCTGGCCGTGGTGGTGCTGTGCGCCCTGGCCGGGCTGGGATCGGCCTGGCTGAATCTCTCCACCACCATTCCGCCCGAAGTGGCCCGCAACGCCCAGGCCGAAGGCCTGCAGCGCGAGTTCCGCATGCAGGTGCAGGAGTGGAAGAACGTGCTGCTGCGCGGCAGCGACGAGGCGCTGCGGACCAAGCACCTGGCCGCGTTCGATGCACAGGGCGACAAGACCCGTGCGCTGGCCAAGGGGCTGGCGAGCGGCGGCGATGCCGAAACGGTGCGGCTGGCGCAGGCCTTCCTGGCCCAGCACACCACGCTGGAAGCGGACTACCACGGTGCGCTGGAGGCGTTCGCCGCCAGCGGCTACAGCCCGCTCGAAGGCGACGCATTGGTGCGTGGCAAGGACCGGGCGCTGGGCACCACGCTGGATGCGCTGGGCAAGCAGACCGCGGCGGTCGCCGAGCGCGCGGTGCAGGCCCGCTCCGAGCAGGCCCGGCGCATGCTGGTGCTGTGCGCGGCGCTGACCGCCTTGGCGGCAGGCATCCTGATGGCGGTACTGGCGGTGTGGCTGCGGCGCTCGGTGATCGCGCCGGTCGTGGCGGTGGAGGCGGCCGCACGCGCCGTCGCACGCGGCGAACTCGACCACACCGTGCAGGTCCGCAGCCGCGACGAGATCGGCCGCCTCGGCCTGGCGATGACCGCCGTCACCCAGACGCTGAAGGACGTGCTGGCCGCGCAGGCCAGCATGGCCCAGCGCCATGACGCCGGCGAGATCAGCTACCGCATGGATGCCAGCGCCTTCCCGGGCGGCTACGGGCAGATGGTGAACGACAGCAACGCCCTGGTCGACGCGCACCTGCAGGTGCAGCTGCGTGCGATCGAGATCATGGGCCGCTATGCGGTGGGCGATCTTTCGCAGGACATGCAGCGCCTGCCGGGCGAGAAGGCAGTCATCACCGAGGCGCTGGATGCGGTCAAGCACAACCTCGGTGCGATCAACGCCGAGATCAAGCGGCTGGCGCTGGCCGCCGCGGCCGGTGACTTCAGCCAGCGCGGCGACGCCAGCCGCTACCAGCACGACTTCCGCGACATGGTCGGCGGCCTCAACCAGCTGATGGAAACCACCGAACGCGACCTGGGCGAGGTTTCCGGCGTGCTGCAGGCCATCGCGCGCGGCGACCTCAGCGCGCGCATGCAGGGCCAGTTCCACGGCGTGTTCGCGCGCATGCGCGACGACGTGGCGATGACCAGCGGCCAGCTCACCGGCATCGTGGGCGACATCAAGCGCGCCGCGCAGGCGATCCAGACCGCCGCCAGCGAGATCGCTGCCGGCAACAACGACCTGTCGCAGCGCACCGAGCAGCAGGCCGCGAACCTGGAAGAGACCGCCGCCTCGATGGAAGAGCTGACCTCGACCGTGCGCCAGAACGCCGAGCACGCGCGCCAGGCCAACCAGCTGGCCATCGGCGCGGCCACTGTCGCGGCGCAGGGCGGCGAAGTGGTGAGCCAGGTGGTGACCACCATGAGCGCCATCGAGGCGTCGTCGAAGCGGATCGCCGAGATCATCTCGGTGATCGACGGCATCGCCTTCCAGACCAACATCCTGGCGCTGAACGCCGCCGTCGAAGCGGCGCGTGCCGGCGAACAGGGCCGCGGCTTTGCCGTGGTGGCCAGCGAAGTGCGCACGTTGGCGCAGCGCTCGGCCGGCGCGGCCAAGGAGATCAAAACGCTGATCGACACCTCGGTCGGCGATGTCACCAGCGGTTCGCGGCTGGTGCACCAGGCGGGTCAGACCATGGGCGAGATCGTCAGTGGAGTGCAGCGGGTGACCGACATCATGGCCGAGATCTCGGCCGCCTCGCAGGAGCAGACCGCCGGCATCGAGCAGGTCAGCCAGACCGTGATCCACATGGACGAGGCCACCCAGCAGAACGCCGCGCTGGTGGAAGAAGCCTCGGCCGCCGCGCGCAGCATGGAGGAACAGGCCATCGCCCTGAACGACGCGGTGGATGTATTCGTGCTGGCTCCAGCGGCGCCGTCGTTGTCGCGCGCGGCGTAGGTCAACGGGTGCCAACCCACGGTTGGCACCTACCGCACAAACGGCGGCCCGACCATCGCGTCGGCCAGGTAATCCAGGAACGAGCTGATCCGCGCCGATACGGCGGTGTTGCGGTAATACACGGCGTGGATGGGCTGTCGTACTTCCACGGTCAACGCCGGCAACACCTGCACCAAGGTTCCCGCCTCACGGTCGCGATGGGTCATGAAGTCCGACAGGCAGACCACGCCCGCGCCCTCCAGCGCCAGCCGCAGGAGGGTTTCGCCGCTGGAAACGGCCACCACCGGGCGGATGTGCAACAGCGCGTCGGTGCGCCCGGGCAGCGGCCAGTGGTTGAGTGAATCCGGTTCGTTGAAGCCCAGCAGCACGTGGGCGTCCAGATCCTCCACGGTGTTCGGCGTGCCATGCGCGGCGAGATAGGCCGGGCTGGCCAGCACCCGCAGGCGGCTGTGCGCGAGCGGGCGCGCATGCAGGGTGGAATCGGCCAGCGGCCCGATGCGGATGGCCA
>NZ_JBOHXV010000100.1:0-16090 GCF_050737075.1 Stenotrophomonas sp. | reverse complement strand
ATCCAAGGGGGCTTAGTCGCCGCATCCATGCGGCTCATACCCCCGCAAACCCACCCCCGCCGACCCTTTGACGGTTGGCAGGTGGCCGATGGAGATCAACGGCAACGGCGTTCTTCGTTTTCTGTCATGCGTTGCCGTGCCGATCGGCATCGCGCGCAGTTGTTTGGGAACCAACCCTACCGGCCCGCAGGCGGCGCGGTGGCGGCGCCGCCGCCGTAGAGACACGCCATGCGTGTCAGCTGTGCCATCCGTGCGCGACCCTCTGTCGGGGGCGGCCGGCGGGTAGCCCCCGGAGGGACGCTAGAAAACATGGATGTTTTCTAGCAGCCCCCATGGATGGGTTCACGGCGTGTCCCGGAGCGGGGCTGCCCGGCGGCCGCCCCAGCCCGTAGGAATTGAAGCGCTGCTCTAAGCGCTCAGTGTCAGGCCTTCTTGACCGGCGAAATCCACATGGCAATCCGCGCCTCGAACACTTCTGTTCCTGCTGTATCGCGGATCTGCACATTCACCGGCAACGCATAGCCCGCCTCGGCCGCCACGATCGGCTGTTCGGGAGCGGCCACCGCATGCTGCGTGCCCGTCGCCTTGGCCAGGTACTTTACTTCCATGCCCTTGGGGATCCAGCGCATGCCTTTGGGTAGGGAGGCGTCGACCATCAGGCCGGCCGTGAGTTCGGCCAGGTTGCACAGGGCGATGGCGTGCACGGTGCCGATGTGGTTGGTGACCTTGCGGCGGTGCGCGATGCGGCCTTCGCAACGGCCGGGTTCGAGCACGGTGATGCGCGGGGCGATGCTGGCGAAGTAGGGGGCCTTGAAGCAGACCGCGCGCGAGAACAGCCACTGGCCGGCGGGCCAGCGCTGCATGCGGTGGTAAAGGTTCAGCAGGGGAGCGGGCATGGCGGGGTCTCCTCAAAAAAAACGGCGGACCGAAGTCCGCCGTTGGGGTGTGCGCTGTCGCTGGGTTACGCCGCTTCGGACTGGGCGTCCTTGCGTTCGCGGTCGTAGTAGCTGGCCGAACGCAGCTCGTGCGGTTCGAAATCGTCGACCGTGATGGTCTCCAGCGTGATCGCACGCAGCTCTTCGAGCAGGGTGCGTTCGTCCTGCGTGATCACGCCTTCGGCCACCGCTTCGTCCAGCTGGGTGACGAAGTCCAGCGCCTCGATGCCCTTGGTCTTGAGCGCCTTGATGAACTTGCGCTCCACCGGCTCGGCCATGATCGCCTTGGACAGGTAGCTGTTGATGCGGCCACCCGGGTTGTTCTCGCACGGGGTCAGGAACACGCCATTGGCCAGGCGGTCGCGGGCCTCGTTCGGGGCCATCAGCAGCGCGGCCACGCGGTGGCCCAGGCGGTCGCCCGGGGCTTCGGCACGGCGGCCGAACGGGAAGACCAGCAGCCACATCAGCCAGCCGATCGGACGGATCGGGAAGTTGCGCAGGGCCGCCGACAGCGATTGCTCGATCTTGTGCACGCTGTCATGGAAGGCCCAGGCCAGCAGCGGCTGGTCGGCCGTCGGTGCGCCTTCGTCGTGGTAACGCTTGAGCATCGCGCTGGTCATGTAGATGTGGCTCAGCACATCGCCCAGGCGGCCGGACAGCGATTCCTTGAACTTCAGCTTGCCGCCCAGCGTCATCATCGAGATGTCGGCCATCAGCGCCAGGTTGGCCGAGTAACGGTCCAGCTTGCGGAAGTAGCGGCGGGTGTAGGCGTCGCCCGGGGCGGCACCGAAGCGCGCGCCGGTGAGGCCGAACCAGAACGAACGCACGGCGTTGGAGATGCCGAAGCGGATGTGGCCGAACAGGCTGCGGTCGAATTCCTGCAGGCCGGCACGGGTGTCCGGATCCTGCGCGGCCTTCATTTCCTTCAGCACCCACGGGTGGCAGAGGATCGCACCCTGGCCAAAGATCAGCAGGCTGCGGGTCATGATGTTGGCGCCCTCGACCGTGATCGCGATCGGCGCGGCCTGCCAGCTGCGGCCGGCGAAGTTGCGCGGCCCCAGGATGATGCCCTTGCCGCCGATCACATCCATCACGTCCGAGATCACTTCGCGGCTCATGGTGGTGCAGTGGTACTTGGCGATGGCCGACGGCACCGACGGCACGTCGCCACGGTCCACGGCGGCGGCGGTGGCCTGGCACAGCGCGCTGATCGCGTAGGCCTTGCCGCCGATGCGCGCCAGGGCCTCTTCCACGCCCTCGAAGCGGCCGACCGACAGACCGAACTGCTTGCGGATGCGTGCATAGGCGCCGGTCACCACGGCACCGGCCTTGGCACCGCCACTGGCGGTGGAGGGCAGGGTGATCGAGCGGCCGACGGCCAGGCACTCGTTGAGCATGTTCCAGCCCTTGCCGGCCTTCTCGGCACCGCCGATCAGCTGGGTCAGCGGGATGAACACGTCCTTGCCGCGGATCGGACCGTTCTGGAACGTCGAGTTGAGCGGGAAGTGGCGGCGGCCGATTTCCACACCGGCGGTGTCACGCGGCAGCAGCGCCAGGGTGATGCCGATGTCGCGGGTGGTACCGATCAGGCCGTCGGGGTCGTACATGCGGAAGGCCAGGCCGATCAGCGTGGCCACCGGGGCCAGGGTGATGTAGCGCTTGTCGAAGGTGAGCTTGACGCCGAGCACCTGCTCGCCGTTCCACTCGCCCTTGCAGACGATGCCGTAATCGGGGATGGACGTTGCGTCGGAACCGGCGAACGGACCGGTCAGGCCGAAGCAGGGCACTTCACGGCCGTCGGCCAGGCGCGGCAGGTACTGGTCCTTCTGCGCCTGGGTGCCGTAATGGTTGAGCAGTTCACCCGGGCCCAGCGAGTTCGGCACGCCGACGGTGGAGCTCACAACGCTCGACACCGAGGCCAGCTTCTGGATCACCTTGTGGTGGGCCAGCGCGCTGAAGCCCAGGCCGCCGTATTCCTTCGGAATGATCATGCCGAAGAACTTGTTCTTCTTGATGAAGCTCCACAGTTCCGGCGGCAGGTCGGCGTAGACGTGGGTGATTTCCCAGTCGTTGACCATCTTGCACAGCTCTTCCACCGGACCATCCAGGAAGGCCTGTTCTTCGGCGGTGAGCTGCGGCTTGGGATAGCTCAGCAGCTTGTTCCAGTCCGGGTCGCCGGTGAACAGTTCGCCTTCGAAACCGACCGAACCGGTTTCCAGCGCGATGCGCTCGGTCTGCGACAGCGGCGGCAGCACCTTGCGGAACACCTTCATCATCGGCGCGGTCAGCAGCGGCTTGCGGATGAACGGCAGCAGCAGCGGCACGGCGATGACGGCGACGATGGCGGCGGCCACGATCGTTGCGGTCTGGTTGATGTAGGGAACGAACCAGCAGGCCGCCAGCAGCACGAGGCTGACGAGCGTCCAGGTGATCAGCCGCATCCGATGGTAGGCGACGAACGCGCCTGCCAGCAGGATGGCGAGGAAGGGGACGACAATGCTCATGAGCGTGCTCCGGTGACGTGCTCGGTTGTGGCGGACTGTGCCACGGCGGAGGCCGAGGGCAACACGTCCAGATAGTCCAACACAGTAGCGGTAAAGGCGTTGTTGTCGTCGCCGGCGACCATATGCGTGGCCTCCGGCAACTGCACGTGGCGAGCGTGCGGCACCAACGCGAGGAACTCGGCCACCGTCTGCGGGGTGACCAGGGTGCTGCGCCCGCCGCTGACCAGCAGCACCGGGCATTTCACCTGGCGCGCCGCTTCTGCAAGCGCGTCCTGGTGTTGTTCGCTGTCGCGCGCCAGTTCGGCGACCAGGCGCGGGTCCCAATGCCAGCGCCAGCGGCCGTGGCCGTCGTCGCGCAGCAACGCGCGCAGCGACGCCTCGGTCTTGCGCGGGCGGTGCGGCAGGTACGCGGAAATCACGTCGGCGGCCTGTTCCAGCGAGGCGAAGCCGTCCGGGTGCGCGGTCATGAACATCAGGATCTTTTCGACCCCGGCGGTGTCCCAGCGCGGGGTGATGTCGACCAGCACCATCGCCGAGAACAGGCCCGGCCAGCGCGCTTCGGCGAGCAGGCCGAACAGCCCGCCCATGGAGGCGGCCACCAGGATGGGCGGTTGCGGCTGTTCGCCGGCCAGCACGATCAGGTCATCGGCGAACTGCTCGCCGTGATACGGCATGTCGGCCGCGTTCCAGTCCGAGTCGCCGTGACCGCGCGCGTCGTAGGCCAGGGTGGCGTAGCTGGCGTTGGCCAGCGACTCTGCGGTGGCGGTCCAGGCATGCCGGGTCTGGCCGAAGCCGTGCGCGAACAGGACGGTGCCACGCCGGCCGGTACCGGAACGGGTGGCGGCCAGCACGGTGTCGTGGGCGGCGGTCAGGCGCGCGTCGGTGGGGACGGGCAGGGAGGGGGCGGGAGTTACCATACTTGCTAGTATGGACCGGGTTGTGGGCATGTCAATACCGGTGGGTATGGTTTGCCTGTCGGGCGCGGAATTACATACAAACCAACCCCGGCGTATGGTTAAATCATCCTCATGAATGAAACTGACGCTTCCGCCGGCGAGCCACGTGCCGGCCGCAACAGCCGCCTGAGCGCGGAAGACTGGGCCCAGGCCGCCCTGGACCTGATCGCTGAACAAGGTGTGGGTGCGGTGGCGGTGGAACCGCTGGCCCGCCGCCTTGGGGTGACCAAGGGCAGCTTCTACTGGCATTTCCCCTCGCGCGACGCGCTGCTGCAGGCCGCGCTGGAGCGTTGGGAACTGTTCGAACAGGAGCAGGTATTCGGCAGCCTGGAAGACGTGCCGGACCCGCGTGCGCGCCTGCGCCAGCTGTTCCAGGTGGTGGCCCATGAAGTGCAGCCGCACATCATCTACAGCGAGCTGCTGAAGGCGCTGGACCACCCGATGGTCCGACCGGTCATCGACCGCGTCTCGCACCGCCGCCTGGAATACCTTGTTGCCTCGTTCCGCCAGGCCGGCCTGAGCCGCACCGATGCGCAGCACCGCGCACGGCTGGCATACGCCGCGTATGTGGGTTTCCTGCAGCTGTCGCTGCAACTGCAGCAGCCCAAGCCGGCGCGCGAAGACTTCGAGGCCTATGTGGAACACGTGATCGAGACGCTGATTCCGATCGGGTGAGTCTCCGCTGACAGAGGTAGACACGAAGAACGGCCCGAGAGGGCCGTTTTTTTTTGTCATTCGGAAGCCAGCGCTAGCGCTGCACAAACAACAACGGCCCCTTTCGGGGCCGTTGCAGTCCAACACTACACGGTTACAGCCAGATCAGAACTTCTGGTTGTAGCGCATGTAGAAGAAGCGACCCGGGATTTCATACTGCGGGTCGAAGCTGTTGGCGAACGTGGTGTACGAAATCGGCGGATCGCGATCGAAGGCGTTGTTGACACCCACGGTGATGCGGGCGTTCCACGGCGACTGCCAGTAGGCGCTCAGATCGGTGTAGGTGACGCTGGCGATCTTGCGCTGCGGATCCGGCTTGCCGCCGATGCCGACGTGGTCACGATCCGCGCACAGCAGTGCCAGGTTCGCGCCGCCGAAGGCGGTGCCGGTGCAGTTTTCGTTCTGGCTGGAGTAGTAACGTGCCGATGCGGTTGCACCGAAGTCACCCAGCTGCCAGGCAACCATCAGGTTGGAACGAACACGCCAGTAGTTGTCGCGGCTCAGGTAGTTGCCGACGCGGTTGTAACCCTGGGTGACCGGATCTTCGATGGTGTACTTGGAGGTGTAGGCGGTATCCAGCACGAAGCTGAAGCTGCCGTAGGTCGTATCCGGCAGGCGGTAGCCCAGCGTCACGTCCCAGCCTTCCACTTCCATCGTACCGACGTTGCTCGGCACGGCCAGCAGGTTCGAGATCTGGCCGGTGGAGTCACGCTCGATCAGGTCGCACTGCGAACCGACACCCTGGATGTAGCAGGAGTCCAGCGTCTGCTGGGCGGTCTGCGCGTAGATGGCACCTTCGATCTTGATGTTCCACCAGTCAACCGACACGTCCAGGCCCGGTGCGAAGGTCGGGCTGTAGACGAAGCCCAGGGTCTTGGAGGTCGAGGTTTCCGGCCCGAGATTCTGGTTGCCACCGGTGGTGGTACGAATCTGCGAGTTGGACTGGTTGTACGCCGGCACGCCGGCGCAGCTGGCGGGCGGGGTGTTCGGGTTGCCCGTCTGGACGCCGGCGCAGGGATCGGCCACGTCTTCGAAGGTGTCGCTGATGCCCGAGAACAGTTCGCTGATGGTCGGGGCACGGAAGCCCTGCGACCAGTTACCACGGATCATCAGGTCGTTGATCGGCTTCCAGCGGAAACCGAACTTGCTGTTGGTCGTGTTGCCGAAGTTGCTGTAGTCAGAGAAGCGGGTCGCCACGCTGAAGTCCAGCAGCTGCGCGCCGGTCACGCCGGACAGCAGCGGAATCGCCAGTTCGAGGTACGCTTCGTCCAGCTTGTAGCTGCCGTCGGTCGCGGTACGGGCGTTGCCGGTGGTGTCGCCGGAGTTGATCAGGGCGTCCGGGCCATCAAAGCCGGACTCTTCGCGGTGTTCTGCACCCAGCGAGAAGGCGAACGCGCCACCCGGCAGGTCGAACAGCTCGCCGCCGATGCTGCCGTAATAGGTCTTCTGCTCGTAGCCGTAGACGTCATGCGCGGTGAAACCGGCATAGTTGATCATCTCCGGGGTCAGCGAGCCAGCGCCGCTCAGCATGTTCATCGGCACGCAGCCGTCGATCACGTTGGCAGCGGTGCCGCAGCGTGCGACGCCGCCGTCCAGGAACGACGGGCCGAGGGCGTTACGCAGCGCGGAGATGTTGAAGAAGCCGGTGGTCACGTCCGTCTGGTCGTTCTTACCGTAGAACATACCGGTTTCCCAGTTCCAGAAGCGGCTGCCGACTTCGAAGTCACCTTCGAACGCACCGTTGAACGCGTAGGTCTTCACGTTCTGCTTGTAGATACGACCGCCAGTCTCGTTCGCACGGTACTGGATGTAGTCGATATCGCGGCCGGTGTTGTTGTAGATGTTGTCGGCGCTGATGACGATGTTCGAGCCGTTGGTGCCCGGAGCGGCGCGACCCAGCACGATCGGCATGGCAGCCAGGATCTGCTCGGACTCACGCTCGTTGTACGTCACCGTGGTCTTGAAGCGGACGTTGTCGGTGATGTTCAGGCCGGCGTCGGCGAAGATCGAGGTGCGTTCCTGCGGGGTGACCAGCAGGTTGCCCGGCGCGTGGTTGAAGCTGTCGGCCTGGGTGTAGTTGCGGAAGGTGGTGCCACCATTGTTGGTGATGAAGTAGCCTTCCGTGCCGTTCGGACGCGCTGCGCCGAAGCGCGGCGAACCGTCGGAGTTGGTGCCGACCTGCTGGTAGTAGCCGAAGCGGCCTTCCGGGGTCGTGGAGCTGTTGCCCGTGTACGGCACGGAGCCGAAGACCGGCACGGCGGAGATGGCGCGGTCGCCAGCCCACACGGCCTCTTCCTTCACGTAGCCGACACCCAGGGTGGCGTGCCACTTGTCACCGGCCGAGCCGATGGTGAAGTCGTAGGATTCACGCGAACCGTCGCCCTTGTCGTACTGACCGTAGTAGGCGTTGGCTTCCGCACCGTCGAAGTTCTGGCGCAGGATGATGTTGACCACGCCGGCGATGGCGTCCGAACCGTAGATGGTCGAGGCACCGTCCTTCAGGACTTCGATGCGCTCGACGGCAGCCGACGGAATGGTGTTCAGGTCGACTGCGCCGCCCAGGCCGGTACCACCGACCCAACGACGACCGTTGACCAGCACGAGGGTACGGCTGGAACCCAGGTTGCGCAGGTTCACGCGGGTTTCGCCGTTGCCGCCGTTGTTGTAGGTGCTGTTGAGGGTCGAACCGCTGGTGGCGATGTTCTGGATGATGTCGCCGATCGAGGTCTGGCCCTGGGCCTGGATCTGTTCGCGGCTCATGGTGAACACGGGCTGCGAGGTCTCGATGTCGGTGCTCTTGATGCGCGAGCCGGTGACCGAGATGCGGTCCAGGTTGGTCGTGCCGGCAGCTTCCTGCGCCTGCGCGGTGGCGGTGCCGGCCGCGACGACCAGTGCAACGACAACTGCATCACGCAGCTTGTTGGACTTAAAGTTCATTGCTCTCTCTCTCCAAGGGAATCTTGGGTATTCACTGGGGTGTGTGCCTGGAGGCGGTGCCAAAAGAGAGCACCAAAGACCACAAGGCTGACTCGATAGTAACTGCCAGTTCGAAAGAATTAAAGTAGCGTTAATAAAGCCTGTGCTCTGTGTGAAATTCGGCAAAGTCCTTGTGGATCAAGGCACTTAGAGTCGTAAAAGGCCACTTTCATCCCATTTGTTAAAAAAATGTTATGAAAATAGTTGCAGTTGATTTGTCACGCTGTGTATCAGGTTGGCGTGTTCAGCGTTCGATATCGGACACGGTGGACAGCGTTTGCTGGCGCGGAGATGTCCACGTCTGACCGGCCGGCGCCGGGCATCGGCCAACAAAAAAGCGCGCCGGGGGCGCGCCTTTCATCTACCGGTCTGCGCCCGAGGGCGGCCGGTCAGAGATCCTGTTCGTAGCGGACGTAGGGCACGGTGCCCTCGTCGGTGCTCTCGTTGCGGGGGGCGAAGGGGTTCTTGCCGCGGGTGATCACGTTCTCCGCGCCGACCGTGAGCTGGCCGCTCCACGGGGTGCGCCAGGTCAGGCCCACGCCCAGGCCTTCCCACTTGCCGGGCTGGCCGGGCACATCGACCACGCGGCCGATGATGTTCCCGCTGAAGTTGCCATAGCCGGCACCCAGGGTCAGGTTCTTGCTGTCCCAGCGATCCACCAGGGCGGGGGACATGTCTGACAGGGGCACCAGGCGCGCCTTGGCATAGGTGCCGCCGATCGATACGAAGCCTTCGCGGCCGATGTTCTTCTGGCCGAAGACGGTCAGGTCGTTCTGTTCGGCGCGCAGCGCCGGCGACTTGTTCGGACCGGCCAGCCAGGCCGGAAGCGTGTCCTTGCCGGTGCCGACGGTGAAGCCGACGCGACCGCCGGGCCGGTTGAACGCGGCGGTGCCGGTCACCCGACGGCTCAGGCCGTTGTCGTCGTCGTCGCCCAGGCTGGCCAGCATGCAGTGGCTGGCCAACCCGCTGATGCTGGTGCCGCGGCTGCTGTTGCACAGCAGGCCCAGCGAATCGCCCGACGACAGCCCGAAGGCCGCGTCCAGCGAGCTGCGCCCGAAGTGCCAGCGCGCGCCGGCGGCCTGTTCACCGGTGGGTTCCAGGTACAGCAGGGCCTCGACCTTGCCGCTGCCCTTGTTCCACACCGGAATCACCGTGCTGTCCTGGCGGGCCTTGGATTGCGCATGCGCGCCCGGGATCGCGGCGAGGGCGATCATCAGGGCAAGCGGTAGACGCAGAAGGGCACGCATGGGAACTCTCAGACAGCGGTGATGAGCACAAGTTCCCGCCGAAGCGGGACACTGATCCTAGGGCGTTTATGATTTCTTAACAAGTCTTGGTTCTCCCCAGAACAAAACTCGTGCGGCGATTACTGAAGCCGTTCAGGTGACGGTAAGGCAACTACCGCGTCGCTGAACAGTATGTCGAATTCTGTCAACGGAAAGTGATACTCCTGTCCGCAGAATTCGCAACGGATTTCGACCGCCCCCGTCGGCTCGGCGGCGGCCCGGGCTTCTTCCTCGCCCAGCGACTGCAGCATGCCCCCCACCCGCTCGCGCGAACAGGAGCAGGCAAAGCGCAGCGGGCGGGCGCCCAGCAGCTGCGGCTCCTCTTCATGGAAAAGGCGCAGCAGCAGGGTGTCGGCGTCCACGTCGAGCAGTTCCTGCTTGCCCAGGGTCTCGAACAGGGCGCTGGCGCGGGTCCAGCCGTCGACATCGCCTTCGTCGCCGGGCAGTTTCTGCAGCAGCAGGCCTGCCGCGCGGATGCCATCGGCGGCCAGCAGCAGGCGGGTCGGCAACTGCTCGGACTGGCGGAAGTAGTCTTCGAAGGCCTCGTCCAGGCTGGCGGCACCCAGCCCGACCAGGCTCTGGTAGCGCTGCGGCTCGCGCGGGTCCAGGCCCGGGTTCTCGATGCTGATGGCCAGCAGCGCATCGTCGCCCAGTTGGGTCAAGTCGCGCGGGACGTCGCCGTCATCGGACAGCTGCACGATGCCGCGCAGGGTGCCGGCGGCGGTGCATTCGGCGAACAGGGTGCGCAGGGCGGTGGCGCTGCGCAGCTGGATCGACAGCCGCCCGTCGACCTTGGTGTGGCCGGTGAACAGCGCCGAGGCGACACTCGCCTCGCCCAGCAGTTCGGCGGCGGCCGGCGGGTAGCTGGCGTGGGAGAGAATGTCCTGCCAGGTGGCGTCGAGGTGCACATGCACGCCGCGGACGCCGGCATCGGGAAGCAGGAAACGGACGAGGGAGTCGGTCTGGGCGGTCATCGGGTCGGTGGCTGCGCTTATTTAAATGGGGGCGTGTTGCCGGATAATGCGCCGACAACCATGCAAGCAGAGGATGCACCAGTAATGGGGGCAGAGCGCAGCAACCACAAGACCGATCCGGGTCTGGAACCGTCACGCAAGCGCCGCTGGCGCTGGAAGCACCTGCTCTGGCTGCCCGTCCTGTTCGTGGTGGGCAGTGTGCTGCAGGTTGCCGCACTGCGCGTGATCGATCCGCCGCTGTCCACGGTCATGCTGTGGCGCTACGGCGAGGCGCTGGGCCAGGGCGACTGGGGCTACCGGCTGCACTATCAATGGCGCGACCTGGACCAGATGGCGCCCAGCCTGCCGATTTCGCTGGTGGCCGCCGAAGACCAGCGCTTCCCCGAGCACAACGGGTTCGATCTGCAGGCGATCGAGAAGGCGCGCGATCACAACGCCCGCGGCGGGCGCCTGCGCGGGGCCAGCACGATCAGCCAGCAGGTGGCCAAGAACCTGTTCCTCTGGCAGGGCCGCAGCTGGATCCGCAAGGGCCTGGAGGTCTGGTACACGGTGTTGATCGAAGCGCTGTGGCCGAAATCGCGGATCCTGGAGATGTACGCCAACATCGCCGAATTCGGCGACGGCATCTACGGTGCGCAGGCGGCGTCGCAGCAGTTCTGGCACAAGGACGCCGCGCGCCTGAGCCCGGCGGAAAGCGCCCGGCTGGCGGCGGTGCTGCCCGCGCCGCGCCGTTACAACGCGGCCAACCCGGGGCCGTACGTGCAGCGCCGCGCCAACTGGATCCAGCGGCAGGCACGCCAGCTGGGCGGTGGCGCGTACCTGGCCGACGACTGACGATTCATACAGGTGACGACACAACGGTACACTCGGCCCATGCCTGCCCAACGCCTTACCCTGGTCATCGCCGCCCACAACGAAGCCATGGCGCTGCCCATGCTGCACCCGCGGCTGTGCGCGGTGCTGGATGGCCTGGACGGCATCGAGGGCGGCATCGTGTATGTGGATGACGGCAGCACCGATGCCACGTGGCAGGTGATGCTGGACTTGGCCGCGACCGATTCACGGGTGGGCGTGCTGCGGCTGTCGCGCAATTTCGGCAAGGAAGCCGCGCTGACCGCAGGCCTGGACAGGGTCGATGACGGTGCGGCGATGATCCTCGATGCCGATGGTCAGGATCCGCCGGAGCTGATTCCGGAATTTGTCGCGTTGTGGCAGCAGGGCTATGACAACGTGTACGGCACGCGCCTGGTGCGCGATGGCGAAGGCTGGCTCAAGCGCAGCACCGCCGCGACGTTCTACCGGGTGATCGGACGGTTGTCGAGGACGCCCATTCCGGCCGACACCGGTGATTTCCGCCTGCTCTCGCCGCGCGCGCTGCAGGCGCTGGGTCAGCTGCGTGAACGCCACCGGTTCATGAAGGGGCTGTTCGGCTGGGTCGGTTTCAAGCGCAAGGCACTGCCGTACCACCGCCACGCGCGGATGGTCGGCAACAGCAAGTTCGGACTGTGGAAGCTGTGGAATTTCGCGCTGGAGGGCATCACCAGTTTCTCCACGGTACCGCTGCGCGCGGCCACCTACCTGGGCCTTGCAACGGCCAGCGCCGCGTTCCTGTTCGGTGTGTGGGTGATCGTGAAGGCGGCGCTGTATGGCGACCGGGTGGCCGGCTATCCGACGATGATGGTGGTGATCCTGTTCCTCGGCGGCGTGCAACTTATTGCGCTTGGTCTGATCGGGGAATACCTGGGGCGGCTGTATGAGGAATCCAAGCAGCGCCCGTTGTACCTGATTGACACCTGGCAAGCGCCATTCGTGGCAGACTCGGCCCTGCATCCCATCGGTGGAGAGCAGCGAGATGACCACGGTACGACAGCTGTTGGAAGGCAAGTCCCCTGAGGTTTTCGCGGTAGCCCCGGAGTCGGCGGTGATCGACGCGATCCGGTTGATGGCCGAGAAAGGCATAGGCGCGGTGCTGGTGATGGAAGGCCGGCAACTGGTCGGCATCCTGTCCGAGCGCGATTACGCACGCAAGATCGTGTTGCACGACCGCTCCTCGCGGACCACGCTGGTCAGCGACATCATGACCGCCAAGGTAGTCACGGTGGCACCGGGCGAGCAGGTGGAACACTGCCTGCAACTGGTGACCGACTACCGCATCCGGCATCTACCCGTGGTGGATGGCGGCGGTGTGATCGGCGTGATCTCGATCGGTGACCTGGTCAAGTCGGTGATCGACGAGCAGGCCAAGACGCTGGATCAGCTGCAGCAGTACATCGTCGCCGGCTGACGGGGTAGAGCCGGACTCTGCCTGGCCGCATGGCATCTGCCCGGCTGTATCGCATCACGTAGCGCCGGGCTCTGCCCGGCTGCCTCCGTCATTTTGCGTAACGCCCGCCGCAGTTCGAATCCTTGCCCGGGCCGGTCTCGATGGTCGCCAGCAGGGCGGCCGGCGGGGCGATGCTGCCCAGGGTGATGGCGATGGCACCGCGCACGCCCAATGCCTTGAAGTCGGGGCGGAACGAGGGGTCCTTGAACGTGCCGCCGATGCGCAGCGGCGAGCGCAGCGCCAGGATGCTGATGTCCTTCGGCCGCGGGCGCAGCAGCAGGTCCAGTTTTTCCTGCTTCAGGTCCACGGTGCCTTCGCCCAGGATCAGCGTATCGGTGGTGTCGAACGCCAGCTGCTGCGAGGTCATCACGCCATTGGCCACGTTGAAATCACCCCACGCGCAGCGCAACGGAATCTGCTTGTCGCCGGTGAACAGGAACTTCAGCGATTCGGCCACGTCCAGGCCGGCCAGCTCCATGACCAGGTTGCCGACATGACCGCGGCCGATGCCGACGGCGACACTGCCGTCGGAGCTGCCCAGCATTGCCGCCACGGAGTTGCCGGTGCCGCTTAGTTTGATCTCGCCGCTGATGCCGCCGGAGGCCTGCTCGGCGAGCTTGGCGTCGGGAAACAGCTTGCCCAGCTGCACCTTGCGGATGCTGGCATCGAGTTGGGTGGCGATGGTCGGCTTGCGCGCATCCATACGGATGGTGCTGCGGATGTCGCCGCCGGCAACGCCGAAGTTCAAGGGCTCCAGGCGCAGCAGTCCGTCGTCCAGCTTCAGGTGCGCATCCATGTCATCCAGCGGCAACACCGGCGAATTGATGCGGTGTGCCTTCCAACGCACGTCGGCGTCCATGGCGCGCAGCTTGCCGAGATCATAAGGCGTATCCGGCAACACCCGCGCCTTCACCGCGAGCGCGGCGGCCTTGGCCTTCTGTTCGGCATTGGCCGATTCGCCGGCACCGGTCTTCGGCGGGGCACCAATGAAGCCGGCAAGATCATCGAAGTCCAGGCGCTTGGACACGAGGTCGGCCTTGAGCAGCGGACGCTCCCTGCCGACTTCGATCTGCGCGGTGCCGCCCAGGTCGCTGTCGCCGGCCACGCCGGTAAAGTTCTCGTAGCGCCAGATGTCGTTGTTGCGCTTGAGCCGACCCTTCAGCCGATACGGCGGGGTGGACGGAATGGCCAGACCAATCAGCGGATACAGGTCTTCCATGTCCTGGCCGCTCAGGGCAAGGTCGAGGTCGAAGGTGCGCAATGCGAACGGATTGGTGAGGGTGCCGCTGGCAATGGCGTGGGTATTGCCGGCGCGGCCGTCGAGGTGGATGCGGAACGGATGGTCGCTGTTGGTCAATTCCAGCGGGGATTCGGTGTTGCCGTTCAAGGTGAACGGATTACCCTGCCAACGGCCTTTGCCGTTGACCAGCAGCGGTGGCGCACTATCCGCGTTGCGGGGCTTGCCGCTGGTGAGGGCAACAAGAATGTCGGTCTTGCCGGCGGCATCCAGGAATTGCAGGCGACCATCCTCGACCAGCAGGCGTCGCAGCACGGGCGGCTTGCCGTCGCTCGGCCCCAAAAAGTCCCAGTTGCCGGGTTGATCCTTGCCAGGCGCGGTTTCCAGCAGCAGGTCCGGGCGGGTCAGGCGGATTTCGGGAATCTGGATATCACCCCGCAGCAGCGGCCAGGCGCGCAGATCGATCTCGGCCCGGTCGGCACTGGCCATGCGCGGCTTCTTGGACCATTCGGCGTTGGCAAAGGTCAGCCCATCGGCGCGCACGGTCACGGTGCGCCCAAGATCGACATCCAGGTTGCCGCCAATATGGAATTCGCGCCCGGTCTTGGCCTGCACGGCGCGTTCAACCGGCCCCTTGAACCAGTTCCAATCCCACAGCGCGATGACCACCAGCACCAGCGCAAACAGGAACACGAGCACCGCCAACCAGCGTTGCCCCCGCTTGCCAGGGCGGCGCAGGCGCCAACGGGAGCGGGAGGAGGGCGTATCAGGCGTAGGCGCGGGAACGGTATTCACGCGCCCATCCTTGCCTGTTCATCGTGCAGGCAACGCGAAGCATTGGTAAGGATGGCGTCAGTGTTGCGCCAAAAGCCAAAGCCAAAGCGTCGGCTTTTCATTTCTACGTGCTGGGGCGGGCGGGGGTAGCCCATGCCGAGACACGCCGTAAACCCATCCATGGGGGCTCGTAGAAAACATCCATGTTTTCTGCGGTCCCGGCATGGGCTACCCCCGCCCACCCCCTCAAGATTTTCCTCGGCGGTAGGCAGAGCAGGCTTGCGCTCTTGAGCGCTCTTGGACCGCTATTGATCTTCTATGCGCACCGACCACGCGTCGAAGGGGGGGGTGGGGGGGGTGACGGGACCGTAGAGCGCCATGGGCGCGGCGCATGCGCCGCGCGGGTTGGGCAGGACGCCCAACCCCGGTCTTGCCGTGTACGCAGGATTGCGTACACGTGCAAGGCGTGAACGAGCTTACATGGACGTACTTGCAGCGTGTCCCGGCGGCCCACCCACACCGCCCCTAATCAGTAGGAAAAGCGGCAATCAGCTGTTGCTGTTGCTGTTGCTGTTGCTTCTGCTCCAGCCGTTTGCCTCAGAGAATCTGAGCGGTCACCGCGACAAAGTGACAGACGCTGCCGCCGATGACGAACAGGTGCCAGA
Organism: Stenotrophomonas sp.; assembly: GCF_050737075.1. GTDB lineage: Bacteria > Pseudomonadota > Gammaproteobacteria > Xanthomonadales > Xanthomonadaceae > Stenotrophomonas. The sequence goes on along the minus strand of NZ_JBOHXV010000100.1, from coordinate 746 downwards.
TCGCGTGGGAGTAGGGGATGGATTCGCGGTGGTAGAAATAGGTGCCGAGCGTGTAGGAGAGACCGCCGGCGAACAGCCAGCCGAGCGTCCAGCCGTCGATCGAGGACCACATCGGCTTGATCGCGACCAATACCATCCAGCCCATCGCGATGTAGATGATCGTCGACAGCAGCTTGAAACGGCCGGTGAAGAACAGTTTGAAGATCACTCCGGACAGCGCCAGTGCCCAGATCGCCGTGAACATGCCCCAGCCCCAGGGGCCGCCGCGCAGGCCGATCAGCGTGAACGGCGTATATGTGCCGGCGATCAGCAGGTAGATCGCGCAATGGTCGAATACCTTCAGGCGGCCCTTCGCGATCGGGTGCTGGATCGCGTGGTACAGCGTCGAGGCCGTGTAGAGCAGCAGCAGTGCTACGCCGAACACGATCGCGCTGGCCAGCTGCCAGGCGTCGCCGTAGATCGCGGCAAGCGTGATCAGCACCGCGCTGCCAGCCAGTGCCGCAACGGCACCCAGCCCGTGGGTCAGGGCGCTGGCGATTTCTTCACGTACGGAAGCAACAGAGGTCATGGCGATGATCATCGCGCGGGGAGGGGGAGCCCGCTCCCCCCTATCATCGCCGCGATGGCACGTGCATGCACGCGCCATCGTTCAAGCGTGTCCGGTCAGGACACCGACACGCTGTGCGCTGCCTCGCGGGTCGCCGCGAAGCGCACGTCCGGCGCGCGTTCCTGCGCCAGCTGCAGGT
>NZ_JBOHXV010000099.1:0-16167 GCF_050737075.1 Stenotrophomonas sp. | reverse complement strand
CTCCAAAACATGGATGTTTTGGAGCAGCCTACAAGGACGTACTTGCGGCGTGTCCCGGAGCGGGGCTGCCCGACGGCCGCCCCGGCACGTAGCAACAATGCGCTGCTTTCGGCGAAACACTGGAAACAGTCGAGCAACAAAAACGGCCCGGTAATCACCGGGCCGTTTTTATTGGGTTGCCGACTACCAGTCGGCACTACCAGTCGGCACTACCAGTCGGTATTACCCACCCATCACTCGATCGGCTGGTCCAGCATCAGCTGGCGGGCGAAGCGCACCGGCGGGGCGCCGTAGGACAGCATCTGGTCGTGGTAGGCCTTCAGGTTGAACTTGTCGCCCTGCTTCGCCTGCACCGCCTTGCGCGTGTCGAAGTGCTCCTGCGCGCCCACGAAGTAGGTCGGCAGCTGCGCCGACGTCAGCTGCGCGCGTACCCACTTGCCCGAGGCTTCGCTTTCCTGCTGGAAGGCGTCGTGGGTCATCAGGTGCATCGCCTGCTCGCGCGTCCAGTTGTCCACGTGCACGCCCTGGTCCAGGATCGCGTTGGAGATGGTGCGCAGGTAGAACTTCAGCTGCACCAGATGGAACAGCGGGTCGTTATCCAGGTAGCCCTGTTCCTGCATCATCCGCTCGGTGTAGACCGCCCAGCCTTCGGCGAACAGGCCCGAACGCAGCACCGCGCGCAGCGTGGAGGGGAACTTGCCCGAGTGCCAGCCTTCCAGGTAATGGCCCGGCGTGCCTTCGTGGATGCTCAGCAGGTGGATCATGCGGCTGTTGTATTCGCGCAGGAACGAATCGACCTGCTTGTCGGTCCAGTCGTCCGGGATCGGCGAAACCGCGTAGAAGGTCTTCAGGTTCTTGTCCAGCGGACCCGGCGAATCACAGTAGGCCACGGCGACGCCGCGCTGGAATTCCGGCATCAGGATGATGTCCACCGGCGAATCGGGCAGGGTCATCAGGTCGTGCTTGCGCACGAACTCGGTGGACTGGGCCAGCGCCGCCTTGGCGTCGTCGACCACCTTGTCGCGCGCCGGCTTGTCGGCGTACGCCAGTTCAAGCGCGGCTTCGATCGCGGCCTGCTGCTGCTCGTCGGTCGGGTTGGCCGGCAGCGCCGGCGCGCCCGGCTTGTCCTTGAGCACGGTCTGCGCGATGCCATACATGTCCTGGCGCACGCGGGTGAGTTCGGCGCGGGCGCGTTCGCCGATCTCGGCGCGCGACAGCGAGGAATTCAGTGCGAACTTCAGCTTCTGGTCGTACAGCTCGGCGCCGATGCGGAAATCACCCTTGGCGTTGGGCACCAGGGTCTTGTCCAGCCAGGTCTGCTGTTCGTCCACGGCCTTCTTCAGGCCGTCGATGGCGGCCTGCAGGCGCTTGCCGTCCTCGGCCGGCAGCTCGCCGATGTGCGGGGTGATGAAGGTATCGACGATGCTGAGGATGCCCTTGTTCTGCTTGGCCACGGTCTCGGCATGGATCTTCGGCACGCGTGCCGGGTCCAGGTTCTCGCGGGCCTGGGCGAAGATCTGCGGCAGCTTCTCCATGCGCGCGGTGGCCGACTTCAGGCGATCGGGCAGCGGCGCGAACTCACGGGCCATCAGGCCGTACAGCGCGCTGCCGGCGGTGCCGTTGTAGATCTGCGGGTCCCACTTGGACGCCTGCAGCACTTCCGCGTTCCAGATCTCGGACTGCAACTGGTTGCGCAGGATCGCCGCGTCCACCTGGTTCTCGCGCGAGAGCTTGCCCACCTCGACCTTGTCCAGGTCGGCGAGCAGGCCCTTGTAGGCGGTCAGCATCTTCTGCTGGCCGGCCGCGCTGAGGTCATCGATCTCGCTGTCGTAGCGGTGGTCGCCGATCTGGGTGGCGCTGATCGGCGAGAGCTGCATCCAGGTGTCCAGGGCGCGCTTGGACAGGTCGGCGAAGGCGGCATCCACCGCCGCATCGGCGGCCGGTGCGGTGGCCGAGGTGCCGGCCGGGGCGGTGGGGGCGTCGGCCTGCTGGCAGCCACCCAGGGCGGCGATCAGGGCGAGGGCGAGAAGATGCTGGCGCATCGGCGATCCTGTGCTGTGGACAATCGCCCAGCATAGGCGGCGCGGCCGGGGTTCCGCCCGTGCCATTGGATTACCATGGCGCTTTCCCACCGGGAGGTGTGCCATGCAGTACGAAGGGAGCTGCCATTGCGGGCAGATTGCGTTCGTGGTCCAGGCTGAGGCGCCCATCTCCGAGGTGGTGGATTGCAATTGTTCGCTGTGCCGGCGGCGCGGCGGGCTGCTCTGGTTCGGCCCGCGTGCGGCGCTGACCCTGAATACAGACCCGGCCGCGGTCGCCACCTACCAGTTCAACAAGCACCACCTGCAGCACCATTACTGCCGCGACTGCGGCATTGCCCCGTTCAGCGAGGGTGTCGACCCGCGCAGCGGGCAGGCGATGGTGGCGGTGAATGTGCGCTGCCTGCCGGCGCTGGACCTGGCAGGACTCAAGATCAACTTCTTCGATGGAGCAAGCATGTGATGACAGGGATGCAGTGGCAGCGCAAGGCTGCCTGGGCAGGGATGCTGCTGGTGTTGGCCTTGGCCGGCTGCAGCAAGAAGGAACAGGAACGCCTGGCCAGTGGCGCGCCTGCGGGCGCGGTGGCGTCGCCGGAGGGCGCTTCGCTCGCCTACGAGCATGAGGTGGACATCCAGCTGGACGCCGCGCAGATCGGGCCGCGGGTGAAGCAGATCAGCGACGCCTGCCAGTCCAGCCAGTTCGGCGACTGCGCGGTGCTGCAGGTGGGGCAGCAGGGCGGTGAGTATCCCTCCGGATCGATCCGGGTGCGGATCGCGCCCAAGGGCGTGGAGCCGCTGATCGGACTGGCCGGCAAGGGCGGCGATGTCGCCTCGCGCAACACCCAGGCGGAAGACCTTGCCCAGCAGGTGGCCGATACCGCACTGACCAAGGCGCGGCTGCAGAAGGAACACGAGCGCCTGCTGTCCTACCAGGACGACAAGAACATCAAGATCGCGGACCTGCTGGTGATCACGCAGCGCCTGTCGGAGATCGAGGCAGGGCTGGAGCAGGCCAACAAGGAGGCCGCCAACCAGCGCCGTCGCATCGATACGCAGCTGCTCACGTTGCGCTTCCAGACGCCGTCGGGCCAGCGCAGCCGCAGCGAGATCGGCGAGGCGGTCAGCGAGTTCGGGGCGACGCTCACCACCAGTGTGGCGTTCGTCATCCGCGCGGTCGCCGCATTGCTGCCGGTGGTGTTGGTGGCGTGGCTGTTCGGGTGGATCGGGTTGAAGCTGTGGCGGCGCCGTGGGCGCGCGCGGGCACAAGCACGCGGGTGAAGCGTATAGACCAACGGTCGATACCTACCGCATTGGCGCCGCCATGGGGCGCGCCACACGGGTAACGCACGACCGTTGGTCGTGCGCCCCTGCTGCGCCTCCGAAAACCTCAGCCTTCGTCGGTTTCGTATTCGACGAACACATCCAGCTCCAGTGCAAGTTCCTGCACCGCATCGCGCACCTTCTGCGCGGTGTTCTCATTGCCGACCTCGACTTCCAGTTCATGGATGCCCGGCCCGATATCGTCGGACAAGCCGGCGGAGCTGGAATCATCGTCGTCCATATGCGGCATCAGGTCGTCGGTTTCCTCGACGTGCTCGATCCCCTCGATGCTCTGGAGCAGGTCGCTGATGGCACGCGCGTTGTCCTCGCTGCCGGTGATCCTGAGTCGCAACATGGCCATGGAAGGGTCTCGCGGGGAAGGGGACTTCCACCCTAACGGTGCGCCGGACAAAACCGGGTGAATGTCCCACAGGTGCCGGTAGCTCACGACCGTTGGTCGTGAGGCCGGTTGAGCAGCTCATCCGGCAACGCCGGCACCGGCGTGCGTTCGTCCTGCGCCTCGCGCTTGAGCCAGTCCATGAACGCCAGCGCGGTCGGGCTGAGCGGGCGGTGCTCGGGATGCACGACGTAGTAGGCGTAGCGCGCCTTGAGCGCGGGCCCCGGCAGGCGCACCAGTTCGTAGCGCTGCAGGTAGGGCTGGGCGATGTGCTTGCGCGCCAGTACCGCGCCGATGCCATACACCGCCGCGCGCATGGCGTCGGTGCTGTCGCTGAAGATGTGCTGCGCCGGCAGGTCCAGCCCGCGCACGCCGGCGGCGCGGAACCAGTCGCGCCAGCCCTGTGGCGACATGTCGCTGATCAGCGGCAGCGTCGCGATCTGCGCCGGCTCGCGCAGTGCCGACAGCCCGGGCAGGGCGGGCGAGGCGACCGGGCACAGTTCGTCATCCATCAGGTGGTGCGCGGCGAGCCCCGGCCACTGCCCCAGGCCGTAGCGGATGCCGAGTTCGGGGCCGTTCTCGTCGAAGCGCACCAGTTCGCTGCTGGTCTGCAGTTCGATGCGCATGCGCGGGTGCAGGCGGCTGAAGCGCGGCAGCCGCGGTACCAGCCAGCAGTAGGACAGCGAACGCAGGGTGGTGACCCGCAACGGCACGATGTCCGCCTGGGGATGCAGGTTGCCGGCCACCGCGTTGAGGTCGCTCAGCGCCGCCGCCGCGGCGTCGGCCAGCTGCCGCCCCTCGGCGGTCAGCCGCACCCCGCGCGCCTGGCGCTGGAACAGCACGGTGCCGAGCAGCTCCTCCAGCCGCCGCACATGGTGGCTCACCGCGCTCGCGGTCAGGTGCAGCTCCTGGGCGGCATGGGCGAAGTTCTGGTGGCGCGCGGCAACCGCGAACACCCCCAGTGCGGGCAGCAGGGCAGGGCGCAGGATCATCGGCAAGACCCAAATCATATTTGTGGCTGGCATGGATACTACGCGCTTGTGGGGCGTGCGCGGCAGGCGGATGCTGTGTCCCTGATTCCCGGAGCCCTGCCCATGCTGCTGTTGCCGTTGCCTTCCCCGCGAGCCTGCCAACGCGCCGCCGGGGGTCGCCCGTGAGCGGCGCACCCGTGGCCGCCGGGGCGGTCGAACGCGACTGGCGCACGCCGCTGGAGCTGACCCTGCTGGGCGCGATCTGGGGCTGCTCGTTCCTGTTCATGCGGGTGGCGGTGCCGTCGTTCGGCCCGTATGCGCTGGTCGAGGTGCGCCTGTTGCTCGGCGCGCTGGTGCTGCTGCCGTTTCTGTGGAAGGCGCGCGCGCAGTTCCCGGCCCGCCGCTGGCGGTGGCTGGTGCCGATCGGCCTGATCAACTCGGCCATTCCCTTCGTGTTGTTTGCGTGGGCCGCGCAGCGCGCACCGGCCGCCATCGGCGCGATCTGCAACGCCATGACGGTGCTGTTCGCGGCGTTGATCGCCTTCCTGTTCTTCGGCGAAAAGATCGGCATGCGCCGCGCCATCGCGCTGCTGGTCGGTTTTGCCGGGGTGGTGGTGCTGGCCACGGCCAAGGTGTCCGGGCTGAGCATCGGCGCGGCGGTGATCGCCGGTTCGCTGGCGGCGTTGCTGTACGGCCTGGGCGTGAACCTGGTGAAGCGGCACATGACCGGGCTGCCGCCGGCCGCCTCCGCAGGCGCCACGCTGGGTAGCGCCGCGCTGCTGATGCTGCCGCTGGCGCTGACCCACTGGCCCAGTGCGCCGATTCCGACGCTGTCCTGGGCCTGTGCCATCGCACTGGGCGTGGTCTGTACCGGCTTCGCCTTCCTGATGTTCTACCGCCTCATCGCACGCATCGGCCCGGCCCGCGCCTCCACGGTGACCTACCTTGTGCCGATGTTCGGCGCGCTGTTCGCCTGGCTGTTCCTGGACGAGCCGGTGACGCTGGCGATGGTGATCGCCGGCGCCTTGATCCTGGGCAGCGTCGCCGCCAGCCAGAAGCGCTGAGCGCCGGTTACCGCACCGGCACCGGAATGTTGCACAGGTCGATGTGGCCGGCGGCGCGCTTGTAGAAATCATCCACGCGGTTGCGGCGTGCTTCGACCGTGTCGGCGAACGTCTTCGAATCGGTGCGCAGCACCTGCAGGGTCGGCCGCTGCGCTTCCGGCAGGTCGCTCACGCGCTGGATGGAGCGGATGGCCGTGCGCTGGCCCGGGTCGGCATAGAAGCCCATCGGCGCCGGCCCGCGCGGCAGCGCGCTGAGCAGTTCCATGCCCTTGAGCACGCGGCCCACCACGGTGATGTTGCGGTCCAGCTGGCGCGGCGACTGGCCGGTCACCACATACAGTTCGGCACCGATGCTGCTGTCTTCCTCGTTGTTGCGGCCTGCGCCCAACGCGCCGTAGCAATGCGCCAGCCAGGTCTTGCCGTCCTTGCTGTCCTGACCCACCGCGAAGCCATCGACGAAGCCGGTGCGCTCGGCCCAGCCGTCGCGGTCGGGCAGCAGGGTGACAGCCAGCCCCTTGCTGTCGCGCTGGAACTCGGCCGGCAGTTTGCGCTTGGCCGAGCCCAGCGGCTTGGCCTTGGCCGCATCGTCGGCATCGGCGTCGCCGAACTGCACCACGAAGTTGTCCTGCGCGCGGTAGATGCTTTCGCCATCCCAGAAGTGCTCATGGGCCAGCGTCTGGATGTTGGCCACGTGCTGCGGCGCGAAGGCGGGCGCCAGCTCGATCACCACCTGGCCGGCGTCCAGGTTCATCAGCAGCAGGTTGGCCGGGTCCGACGTGCGCCAGTCGTTGGCAGGCGAGGCCTCCAGGATCTGCTGCGCGCTGCGGTAGGGCGTGGCCGCCGTGGCAAGGCCCGGGAGCAGGCAGGCGAGGGCAAGCGCGAGCAGGGCAGGACGGCGTGGCGACATGGTGGACCCCTTGTTGGTAGACCTCCGATTCTGCGCGATGCCTGCCTCCGGCCGCCAGCAGCCGGTTCAGGCCCCTGTCCGCCGGCAGGGTGACTAACGGCACGTTCGCTATAGCTGACTTCACACTAGTGTTGACTCCACGCTAGCTGGAGAAGGTCATGAGCGATCACGAGGCCCACCTGAAGAAGTTCCAGAAGGAGCTCAGCGCCGGCACGGTGTCGCTGGCGCTGCTGGCGGTGCTGGCCAAGGCCGGGGAGCCGCTGTACGGCTACCTGATCGCCAAGGAGCTGGAGCGGGTCGGGGAGGGCGTGCTGAGCGGCAAGCAGAGCGCGCTGTACCCGGTGCTGCGCAACCTGGAAGGGGCCGGGTTGCTGGAGAGCCATATCGAGCCGTCGGTGGCCGGGCCACCGCGACGCTACTACCGCATCAACGACCGTGGTCGGGAGGTACTGGAGCAATGGACCCAGGCCTGGCGCGCCACCCGCGATTCCGTCGATTCCGTGTTGGAGGGGGTACTGCAATGAACGACCAGAGCATGTCAGGCGCGAGCCTGCCGACCACCATCGGGCAGTACCTGGCCCAGCTGCGCGCGGCGCTGCACGATGCCGATCCGGCCATGGTGCAGGACGCGCTGTACGACGCCGAGGAATACCTGCGCTCGGAACTCGCCGCGCAACCGGGCCGCAGCGAGGCCGAGGTGATCGCCGACGTTGCCGGCAGCTACGGCGCGCCGGAGGAAGTGGCCGAGATCTATCGCGAGACCGAGATCACCGTGAACCGCGCGCTGCGCACGCCCAGTGCCAGCGTGCGGCCGATTGCACGGGTGGTGCCGGCACAGGTGGCGCCGGGGGCAGCGGCCGCGAGCGCTGCCATGGGCGGGGAAGCACCGCCTGCCGATCGTATGCCGCCGCCGCCGCGTTCGGCGCTGGGGCGCTTCTTCGGCGTCGCCTTGGAGCCGCGCACCTACGGCGCGCTGTTCTACATGCTGCTGTCGCTGGCGACCGGCATTTTCTTCTTTACCTGGGTGATCACCGGGTTGTCGCTGTCGCTGGGGTTGCTGATCCTGATCATCGGCATTCCGCTCACGGTGCTGTTCTTCGGTTCGGTGCGCGGCCTTGCGTTGCTGGAAGGGCGGCTGGTGGAAGTGCTGCTGGGCGAGCGCATGCCGCGCCGGCCACGCTATGCCGACCGCAGCCGCAGCTGGCTGCAGCGGATCGGGGACATGTTCACCGACGGGCGCACCTGGCTGACGATGCTGTATTTCATGCTGATGCTGCCGCTGGGCATCATCTACTTCACCATCGCAGTGACGCTGCTCACGGTGTCGCTGGTCTTCATCTGGGCACCGGTGGCCTCGATGTTCGCGCTGGGCGCGCCGAGCCTTTATTTCGAGAGCGAACTGGTGGTACTGCCGCTGTGGGCGACCCCGGCGCTGGCCGTACTGGGTGTGGTGCTCCTGTTCTGCACCATGCACCTGGCGCGCGTCATCGGCCACCTGCACGGGCAGATGGCGAAACACCTGCTGGTGCGGTTGTAGGTATTGGAGGTGACGACCAACGGTCGTCACCTACCGGTCGTCAACCCGCTTTCTTTCTGATCGGCGTGACGTTGCTCGCGGCCTTGGCCGCCTTCTTCGGCTTCACCGCCGCCTGTGCGTTGGCGGCGAAGAAATCGCGCACCTTCGGGTACACGGTTTCGCGCCAGCGGCGGCCGCTGAAGATGCCGTAGTGGCCGGCGCCTTCGACGATGAAATGCTCGCGGCGTTCGGCCGGAATACCGGTGCACAGTTCCTGCGCGGCCTCGGTCTGGCCCAGGCCGGCGATGTCGTCCAGCTCGCCCTCGATGCTCAGCAGCGCGGTGCCGGTGATCGCACCCGGGTCCACGCGCTCGCCCTGCACGTACCACTCACCGCGCGGCAGCAGGAAGTCCTGGAACACCACCTGGATGGTGTCCAGGTAGTAACGCGCGGGCATGTCCAGCACGGCGTTGTATTCGTCGTAGAAACGGCGGTGCGCGTCGGCGTCTTCCATGTCGCCCTTCACCAGGTCGGCGTAGAAGTCCCAGTGCGAACTGAAGTGACGGCTGGGATTCATCGACAGGAACCCGGCGTGCTGCAGGAAGCCTGGATACACGCGCCGGCCCGCGCCCGGATAGCCCGGCGGAACGGTGTGGATCACGTTGTTCTCGAACCACGAGAGCGGGTTCTGCGTGGCGAGGTTGTTCACCGCAGTCGGGCTGCAGCGCGCATCGATCGGCCCGCCCATCATCACCAGCGAACGCGGCGTGGTTTCACCGCGGCTGGCCATCAGCGAAACAGCGGCCAGCACCGGCACGGTCGGCTGGCAGACGCTGACCACGTGCAGTTTCTCCGCGCCGAGGTGGCGGATGAATTCCTGCACGTAGGCGATGTAGTCGTCCAGCCCGAAGTCGCCGTCACTGCCCGGCACCATGCGCGCGTCGACCCAGTCGGTGACGTACACGCGGTGGTCGCGCAGCAGGGTGCGCACGGTATCGCGCAGCAGGGTGGCGTGGTGCCCGGACAGCGGCGCCACCACCAGCACGAACGGCTGGTTGAGCATGGTGTTGAGCTGGTCGGCTTCGTTGCTGTGGCGCTTGAAGCGCAGCAGCTTGCAGAACGGCTTGCTCACCTCTTCGTGCACGACAATCGGCACGCGCTCGCCATCGACCTCGATTTCGTTGATGCCCCACTCGGGCTTCTCGTAATCCTTGCCGATGCGATGGAACAGCTCGTTGACCGCCGCCAGGCGCTCGGCGCCGGGCATCTGCGACCACCAGTGGCCCTGGTTGGCGAAGAACTTTGCGTTGGCCTGGGCCTGGTGCACCCACGGGGCGAGCATGTTGCGGGTCAACTCATGCAGTTGATAGAGCATGGCGTCCGAATATGTATGGTCTTATGTTGCCGCGCAGCATACTCCACCCCGGCCGAAAGCGCCTTAATGGGCACATTGTCGCAGCGAGGCCTGAGATGGTAGATGCACGCCCTGCGTGGCTACCTTCCCATCGGGCACCGCGAAGCCACGCAGGGCGTGGCTCTACCGCCCGCGTTCAAGGGCGGCGGCGTGGCCCGCCAGCGCCGGCGACAGCCAGCAGTGCGAGCCCAGGGCGGTGAAGCCTTCGGCGGTCAGTTGGCGGCGGTACCAGGCCGCTGGGCGGGCCTGGAAGCCTTCGTGGTCGCCCTCGAACTCGTCCTCGGCGGTGAACGCCTCCAGGAACGCGACGCCCACGGTGAGCTCGGCGAAGCCGGCCAGCGCCGGGCGCAGCTCGCGGGTGGGCACGTAGTGCATCACGTCCGAGCAGACCAGCAGGTCGACCGGCGCGCACGGGCGCAGCCAGGCGAAATCACCGACGCGCGCCGGATGCAGGTTGCGGCTGCGGCCGTAGCGCTGCACGGCGTAGTCGCTGCTGTCGAAGCCCATGTACTGCACGCGCGGGCGCAGCTTGAGCAGCGGTGCGCGCCATGCGCCTTCACCGGCGCCGATGTCGAGCACGCTGCGGATCGGGCGTTCCAGGTAGTACTCGGCGCTGGCCACGGCCAGGGCGACCTTGCGTGCCAGGCGCGCGGCGCCGCCGGTCTGGTCGGGCTGGTACCAGCGCTGGAAGTAGGCCTGGTCGTAGGTTTTTGGCATGGAAGAGGTCGGCAAGGCGCGCGGGGCGTACATGGTAGCCCCGCTGCGTCAAACCGTCGCGCCTGCGCGCATGCGCGCAGGAGGCGAATCGGACAGAATGAACGACATTCCACGCCAGCCGCCGGAGCACGCGCATGCAGTCCTACTACTGGGTCAAGACCTTCCACCTGTTGTTCGTGGTGGCGTGGATGGCGGCGGTGTTCTACCTGCCGCGGATCCTGGTCAACCTGAGCGAGACCGCCGGCCAGCTGCCGGTGACCGAGCGCCTGCAGCTGATGGGCCTGCGTCTCTACAAGTTCGGCCACATGATGTTCGGCTTCGCGCTGATCCTGGGCCTGGTGCTGTGGCTGGGCTACCGGGTGATTCCGGACTTCCCGACCATGGTGGCGCCCGGCGCGGCCGGCTGGCTGCACGCCAAGCTGGGGCTGGTGGTGCTGCTGCTGGTGTACTACTCGTGGACCGGGCGGCTGCTCAAGGGCGCGGTGAAGGGCAAGGTGTTGCCGTCCTCGCGCGCGCTGCGCTGGTTCAATGAGCTGCCGCTGGTGTTGTTCATTGGCGTGGTATGGCTGGTGTTGGCCAAGCCGTTCTGAGCGGTTTGGGGCCGCGTTGACACGCATGGCGTGTCACTACGGATCGCATACCGGCGTAGGGACACGCCATGCGTGTCCAGCGCGATGCTGAAGACCAAAAAAACCGGGCCTTGGCCCGGTTTTTTCGTTGCAACACGCCGTGGCCGATCAGGCCGCTTCGTACGCGCCGTAGCTGCGCAGACGCTCGTAGCGCTTCTGCAGCAGCTCTTCGGTGGAGAGCTTTTCCAACGCGTCCAGCTCGTTCAGCAGCACGGCCTTCAGGCGCTTGGCCATCTGGCTCGGGTTGCGGTGGGCGCCGCCGGTGGGCTCGCGCACCATCTTGTCGATCAGGCCCAGGCTCTTCAGGCGCGGGGCGGTCATGCCCAGCTGCTCGGCCGCGTCCTTGGCCTTGCCTGCGTCCTTCCACAGGATCGAGGCGCAGCCTTCCGGGGTAATGGTGGAGTACACGCTGTATTCCAGCATCACGGTACGGTCGCCGACGCCCAGCGCGAGCGCGCCACCGGAGCCGCCTTCGCCGATCACGGTGCAGATCACCGGCACCTTCAGTTCGGCCATTTCCAGCAGGTTGCGCGCGATCGCTTCGGACTGGCCGCGCGACTCGGCGTCGATGCCCGGCCAGGCGCCGGCGGTGTCGATCAGGGTCAGCACCGGCAGGCCGAAGCGTTCGGCCATCTTCATCAGGCGCAGCGCCTTGCGGTAGCCCTCCGGCTTGGGCATGCCGAAGTTGCGCTTGATCTTTTCCTTGGTGTCGCGGCCCTTCTGATGGCCGATCAGCATCACCGAGCGGCCGCCGATGCGGGCCAGGCCGCCCATGATGGCCTTGTCGTCGGCAAAGGCGCGGTCGCCGGCCAGTTCCTGGAACTCATCGCAGAAGATGCGGATGTAGTCGGCGGTGTACGGGCGCGAAGGATGCCGGGCCAGCTGCAGCACCTGCCACGAGGTCAGGTTGCGGAAGATCTGCGCGGTGCGCATCCGCAGCTTGTCCTGCAGGGTGCGCACTTCGGCCTCGACATTGACCGCCGGGCCGGCGCTTGCGCTGCGCAGCTCCTGGATCTTTGCCTCCAGATCAGCGATGGGTTGCTCGAAGTCGAGGTAGTTCGGATTCATCGGAAGCCGTCGTGAAGAAAAGAGGGAAAGTGTAGCCGAATGCGTCGAAATGCCCCGTACGCCGTCGTCTGGTCGGGGCCTAATTCGCCCATGGCGGGCTGTACCGGACTTTGAGCGTCCGCACCGCCGGGTCTGCCCGCAGCGCGTCCACCAGCTGGCTGTCCACCCGCACGGCCACGTCGCCGGCCACGTCCAGCATGCCGGCCACGGGCCCTTGCCCGGTGCCCAGCAGCAGGTCCAGGCGAAGCGGGGTGCGGCCCGGGCGGTGACGGTCGAGCAGGGCGTTGACCCGCGCCCACACCGGGTCGCCCTGGCGCAGGTCGAGGCGCAGCGACAGACGGGTGGCGTAATTGGCGCAGATTTCCTCGAAGTCCCAGACCTGGCGGATGCGCAGGGCATAGCCGCCATTGAACTCGTCCTCGCGCAGCCCGCCCTTGACCACCAGGATGCGGTCCTTGGTCATCAGGTGGCCGAATTCGGCCAGGCCGTCGGTGAACGCGCTGCATTCGACCCGGCCCTTGCCGTCTTCCAGCTGCATGAAGACCTGGCTTTCGCCCTTGCGGCGCACGCCCACCACCAGGCCGGCCAGGATCACCGGGGTCTCCTGGCGCCAGGCGCGCTTCTCGCCGTCCTTGCTCGGACGGGCAGGGGGAATGAGTTTCTCCAGCATGCCCAGGTCGGTGCCGACCAGTTCCTTGACGTCGTCGGCATGCGGATCGAACGGGTGGCCGCTGAGATAGAAGCCCAGCGTCTCGCGCTCGCCGTCCAGCAACTGGCCCAGCGCCCATTCCTTGGCCTCGGGCAGGTCCAGCTGCAGGGCGGTGCTGACCGGATCGGGCGCGCCGAACAGCGAGTTCTGGCCGGAGGCCTTCTCGCGCGACATCTGGTCGGTGGCCTTGAGCACTTCGGGCAGCTGCAGCATGAGCGAGGCGCGGTTCTTGCCCAGCCCATCGAGCGCGCCGCAGTTGATCATGGCTTCGAGCGTGCGCCGGTTGAGCTTGCCCGACTCGATGCGCATGCAGAAATCCAGCAGCGAGGCGTAGCGGCCCTTGGCCAGGCGCTCGTCCACCACCGCCTCGCAAGCACCCTGGCCGACGCCCTTGATGGCGCCCAGGCCGTACTGGATGGTGTCGGCGCTGGAGGCCTCGAACATGTACGCCGATTCGTTCACGCGCGGCGGCAGCACGGTCAGGCCAAGGTTGCGCACCTCGGCCAGGAAGCCGACCACCTTGTCGGTGTTGTCCATGTCCGACGACAGCGTGGCCGCCATGAACTCGGCCGGATAATGGCGCTTGAGCCAGGCGGTCTGGTAGCTGACCAGCGCATACGCGGCGGCGTGCGACTTGTTGAAGCCGTAGCCGGCGAACTTCTCCATGAGGTCGAAGATCTCGTCGGCCTTGGGGCCGTCCACGCCGCCTTTGGCGGCACCTTCGCGGAAGATTTCGCGGTGCTTGGCCATTTCGGCCGGCACCTTCTTGCCCATCGCACGGCGCAGCAGGTCGGCGCCGCCGAGCGAGTAACCGCCCACGATCTGCGCCATCTGCATCACCTGCTCCTGGTACACCATGATGCCGTAGGTGTCTTTCAGGATCGCTTCGGTGCGCTTGTCGGGATAGATGATTTCTTCCTGGCCGTGCTTACGCGCGTTGAAGGAAGGAATCAGGTCCATCGGGCCGGGACGATACAGCGACACCAGCGCGATGAGATCTTCGAAACGGTCGGGGCGCGCGTCCTTCAGCAGGCGACGCATGCCCGAGGATTCGAACTGGAACACGGCGCCCGTGTTGCCGTTGGCGAAGATGTCCTTGTAGGTGGGGGCATCGTCGAGCGGCAGCGCGGTGATGTCGACCGGCGGAATGCCGGCGCGGGCGTGGCGCTTGTTGATCGCCTTGACCGCCCAGTCGATGATCGTCAGCGTGCGCAGGCCGAGGAAGTCGAACTTCACCAGGCCGATTTCTTCGACGTCGTTCTTGTCGAACTGGGTGACCGGGTTGCGGCCGCGGCCGCCTTCATCGTGTTCGGCGAACAGCGGGCAGAACTCGGCCAGCGGCTCGGGCGCGATCACCACGCCACCGGCATGCTTGCCGGCGTTGCGGGTGAGATCCTCGAGCTGGCGCGCCAGGTCGATCAGGTCGCGCACATCGTCTTCGTTCTGGTAGCGCTGGATCAGCTCCGGCGATGCCATTTCCGAATCCTTGCCTTCGCCCATCGCGTCCTTGAGCGAGATGCCCAGGATGTTGGGAATCAGCTTGGACACGCCATCGACCAGGCCATACGGGAAACCGAGCACGCGCCCGGAGTCGCGCACGACGGCCTTGGCGGCCATGGTGCCGTAGGTGATGATCTGGCTGACGCGTTCGCGGCCGTACTTGCGCGCGACGTAGTCGATGACTTCGTCGCGGCGGTCCATGCAGAAGTCGATGTCGAAGTCGGGCATCGACACGCGTTCGGGGTTGAGGAACCGCTCGAACAGCAGGTTGTACGGGATGGGGTCCAGATCGGTGATCTGCAGCGCCCACGCCACCAGCGAACCGGCACCCGAACCACGGCCGGGGCCGATCGGGATGCCCTGGTGTTTGCCCCACTGGATGAAGTCGGCCACGATCAGGAAGTAGCCGGGGAAGCCCATCTTGATGATGGTGGCCAGCTCGAATTCCAGGCGCTCGAAGTAATCGGCGCGGGTCTTGCCTTCGGCCAGCGGATTCTTTTCCAGCCGCGCTTCCAGGCCCTTGCGCGATTCGCTGCAGATCCAGCTGTCCAGCGTTTCGTTTTCCGGCACCGGATAGTTGGGCAGGAAGTAGGTGCCCAGCCGCATTTCGATGTTGCAGCGCTCGGCGAGCGCCAGCGTGTTGTCGATGGCGTCGGGAATATCGGCGAACAGCGCGCACATCTCTTCGGGCGACTTCAGGTACTGCTGCTCGCTGTAGTCGCGCGGGCGCTTGGGATCATCCAGCACGCGGCCGGAGGAAATGCACACGCGCGCTTCGTGGGCGCTGAAATCATCCGGGCGCAGGAAACGCACGTCGTTGCTGGCCACCACCGGCAGGCCACGCTGTCCGGCGGCCACAAGCGCAAACTGGTTGAAGGCCTCTTCGCCCTCACGACCGGTACGGGTCAGCTCCAGGTGCAGGCCATCGCCGAACACGCGCTGCCAGTCGGCGAGCTGCTGCTCGGCCAGATCATGCCGGCCTTCGCCGGCCAGGCGGCCGGCCAGGCTGTCGCGGCCGGCCAACGCAAACAGGTTGTGGCAGCCCGCTTTGAGCCAGTCGGGGTGCACGGCCACGCCGCCCTCGGGGCGGTGGCCTTCCATCCAGGCGCGGGTGAGCAGGCGCGACAGGCTGAGATAGCCTTCGCGGTCGCGGCACAGCAGGGTCATGCGCCAGGGGGTCATGCCCTCTTCGGCGATCATGATGTCGGCACCGGCGATCGGCTTGATGCCGACGGTTTCAGCGGCCTTGTAGAACTTGACCAGCGCGAACAGGTTGTTCAGGTCGGTAACTGCCAGCGCGGGCAGCTTCAGTTCGACGGCGCGGCTGAGCAGGTTGGCCTGCTTGGCCTTTTTCGGGTCAGCCTGATCCGGTTTCGCCGGGACACGGATGGTCGAATCCGCCAGCGAAAACTCGGTGTGGACGTGCAGATGTACGAATCGGGAAGTGGACATGCCGGACCAATGTAATGCCCGGTCAGGGTAGCCGCGCGGGCCAACCCGAACAAGGCTTGACATCAAGTGCCTGCGGCCCGTGATGTCCGAGCATTCACCCTTAACCCCGCGCCGTTGGCGCGCCCCCTTCAACAAGAAGGGGGCTCTATTCCGCCAGGCTTAACGTGGCTCGACTCGCACCCGGTAACCAATGCCCTCGAACCGCTGGCGCTTTTGCCTTGGCTATGGCCACCGGCCAGCTGTCGAAGGTGGGTCGGGGTGGGTTTGCGGGACCGCAGAAAACATGGATGTTTTCTACGAGCCCCCAAGGACGGGTTCACGGCGTGTCCCGCAAACCCGCACCGTCCCGCCAAATCCAGGAAACCGCTGGCAAAGGGCTGTTCGCCTTGATCCAACAGCAGCCGGGCAGAGCCCGGCGCTACGCGGTGGGGCGGCCAGCCGGGCAGAGCCCGGCGCTACGCGGT
>NZ_JBOHXV010000098.1:0-16208 GCF_050737075.1 Stenotrophomonas sp. | reverse complement strand
GCCCGGGGGCCGGCACTCCTGTTTATCGGCGCTGGTCGATCGGCACGAAGACCTGGTCTTCCGGGCCGGTGTAGTTGGCGCTGGGGCGGATGATCTTGCCGTCGATGCGCTGCTCGATGATGTGCGCGCTCCAGCCGGAGGTACGCGCGATCACGAACAGCGGGGTGAACATCGCCGTCGGCACGCCCATCATGTGGTAGCTGACCGCGCTGAACCAGTCCAGGTTCGGGAACATCTTCTTGATGTCCCACATCACCGATTCCAGGCGCTCGGCGATGTCGAACATCTTCAGGTTCTGCTGCTCGCTGGACAGCTCGCGCGCCACGTCCTTGATCACGTTGTTGCGCGGATCGCTGACGGTGTAGACGGGATGGCCGAAGCCGATCACCACTTCCTTGCGCTCCACGCGGGCCTTGATGTCGGCCTCGGCGTCGTCCGGGCTGTCGTAGCGCTTCTGCACTTCGAACGCCACTTCATTGGCGCCGCCATGCTTGGGGCCCCGCAGCGCGCCGATGCCACCGGTGATGCAGCTGTACATGTCGCTGCCGGTGCCGGCGATGACGCGGCAGGCGAACGTGGAGGCGTTGAACTCGTGTTCGGCGTACAGGATCAGCGAGGTGTGCATCGCCTTCACCCACGAATCCTGCGGCTTCTCGCCGTGCAGCAGGTGCAGGAAGTGGCCGCCGATCGAATCGTCGTCGGTCTCCACGTCAATGGCGCGGCCGTTGTGGCTCCAGTGGTACCAGTACAGCAGCATCGAGCCCAGGCAGGCCATCAGCTTGTCGGCGATGTCACGCGCGCCCGGGTGGTTGTGATCGTCCTTCTCCGGCGACACGCAGCCGAGCACGGACACACCGGTGCGCATCACGTCCATCGGGTGTGCCGACGGCGGCAGTTCTTCCAGTGCCGCCTTGACCGCGGCCGGAATGCCGCGCAGCGACTTCAGCTTGGCCTTGTAGGCGACCAGTTCGGCGCGGGTCGGCAGCTTGCCGTGCACCAGCAGGTGGGCGATTTCCTCGAACTCGCTGGTGTTGGCCAGGTCCAGGATGTCGTAGCCGCGGTAGTGCAGGTCGTTGCCGCTGCGGCCGACCGTGCACAGCGCGGTGTTGCCCGCAGCGGTGCCCGACAGGGCGACGGACTTCTTCGGCTTGAAGCCGGGGGCGGTGGTTGCTTCGCTCATGATCCCTCCAGAAAACAGTGGTGCGACGTTACTTCTTGGCGGCGAACAGCGCGTCGAGCTGCTGCTCGAAGGCGTGGTAGCCGATACGGTCGTACAGTTCCTCGCGCGTCTGCATGCTGTCCACCACGTTCTTCTGGTGGCCGTCGCGACGAATGGTCTCATAGACGTTCTCTGCGGCCTTGTTGGCGGCGCGGAACGCGGACAGCGGGAACAGCTGGATGGCCACGCCGGCCGAGGCCAGTTCATCGCGGCTGAACAGCGGGGTGGCGCCGAACTCGGTGATGTTGGCCAGCACCGGTACCTTCACGGCATCCACGAAACGGCGGTAGGTGCCCAGGTCATAGGCGGCCTCGGCGAAGATGCCGTCGGCACCGGCCTCGACGCAGGCGATGGCGCGCTCGATGGCGGCGTCCACGCCGTCCACCTGGATGGCGTCGGTACGCGCGATCAGGAAGAAGTCGGGGTCGGTCTTTGCGTCGGCGGCGGCCTTGACCCGGTCCACCATCTCGCCCTGGGTGACGATTTCCTTGCCCGGACGGTGGCCACAGCGCTTGGCACCCACCTGGTCCTCGATATGGCAGGCGGCGGCGCCGGCCTTGATCAGCGACTTCACGGTGCGCGCGATGTTGAACGCGCTGGGGCCGAAGCCGGTGTCGATGTCCACCATCAGCGGCAGGTCGCACACATCGGTGATGCGGCGCACATCGATCAGGACGTCTTCCAGGGTGTTGATGCCCAGGTCCGGCAGGCCCAGCGAACCGGCGGCAACGCCGCCGCCGGACAGGTAGATGGCCCGGTAGCCGGCGCGCTTGGCCAGCAGGGCGTGGTTGGCGTTGATCGCGCCGATCACCTGCAGCGGCGATTCGGCAGCCAGCGCGGCGCGGAAGCGGCCGCCGGCGGAGGAAACGGAGGAGCTCATGGGACATTCCATCGTGAGTGACGGGAGGACAGGCGCAAGGGCCGTGCCAAGTCGCAACTATCTGAATTCATTACGACACCGGCGTGGCAGGCATGTTTCATGCCACCCCAATGAAACACATGTAACATGGATGAAACCGAAACACTGAAACACGGCCATGTCGATCGTCCTGCCCCGTTCCCGCCCCCGCCTGCCCGACCCGGACCCGGGCCACCTGCCGGTGATCTGGACCGTCAGCGTGTCCCGGCTGACCGGCCTGCTCGGCGATGTGATCCCCGAGTTCGACCGCCGCGCCCGGATCGTGCCGATCAACCTCGGCTTCGAGGAGGCGGTGGATGTGATCGGCCAACGGCTGCGCCGCGAGCATTGCGATGTGGTGATTGCCGGCGGCTCGAACGCGGCCTATCTGCGCAGCCGGCTGGAGGTGCCGCTGGTGCCGATCCAGGCCAATGGCTTCGACCTGATGGAAGCGCTGGCCCGCGCACGCCGGATCGCACCGCGGATCGGGCTGGTCACCCATGCCACCGACGTGCCCACCTTCGGCAGCTTCCAGCACAGCTTCGGGCTGGACATCGAGCACCGCCGCTTCGTCACCCGCGAAGACGCCCGCGACTGCATCGCCGACATGCGCGCCAATGGCATCCAGGTGATCGTGGGCACCGGCATGGCGATCGACCACGCCGAGCAGGTCGGCCTGCCCGGGGTGCTGCTGTATTCGGCCGAGTCGGTGCGCCAGGCCTTCGAACACGCGCTGGAGCTGACCCAGACCCTGGCGCGCTCCGGTGTGGCGTCGCCGCGCCGTCGGCCGCCTGCGCGCCGCCACGAGGTCGACCGCACCCTGCTCGGCGACAGCCCGCTCATGCAGCAGGTGCGCGAGCGCATCGCGCTCTATGCGCCGCATGACAGCACCGTGCTGGTCACCGGCGCGACCGGCACCGGCAAGGAGCTGGTCGCGCGTGGGCTGCACGCCGCCAGCGGGCGCGCGGGGCGCTTTGTCGCGCTCAACTGCGGGGCCATCAGCGAATCGCTGCTGGAGGCGGAACTGTTCGGCTACACCGAAGGCGCGTTCACCGGTGCGCGCCGCGGCGGCCGGGTCGGCCTGGTCGAGGCGGCCGATGGCGGCACGCTGTTCCTGGACGAGATCGGTGAGCTGCCGATGCCGTTGCAGACCCGCCTGTTGCGGGTGCTGGAGGAGCGCGAAGTGCTGCGCGTCGGCGCGACCGAACCCACCGCGGTCGACGTACGCGTGGTCGCCGCCACCCTGCAGAGCCTGGAATCGCTGGTGGAGGCGCAGCGGTTCCGGCGCGACCTGTATTACCGCCTGGCCGCGCTGCGCATTGCCTTGCCGACCCTGCAGGCGCGTCAGCAGGACGTGCCGCAGCTGCTCACCCACTTCTTCCAGCAGCTCGGTCAACGCCCCTCGCCGCTGGATGCGGCAGCCACCCAGCGCCTGTGTGGCTACGCATGGCCGGGCAACGTGCGCGAGCTGCGCAACCTGGTCGACCGGCTGCGCATCCATTGGCCCCAGGACGCCGGCGCATTGCCGCTGCCGCAGCTGCTGCACTGGATGCCCGAGCTGGAGGCCGCCCCTGCAGCGCGGCTGCCTATGCAGGGCACTGCAGCCGCTGCCATCGCCATTTCGCCGCCACGTCCGGACAGCGACGCGCTGCGGCAGCTGCTGGCCGACTGCAACGGCAACCGGGAACAGGTGTGCGCGCGCCTGGGCATCTCGCGCACGACCCTGTGGCGGTGGTTGCGCGCGGACGTTTGAGCCGGGCGAGGTTTGCGCACGTCCCGGCGCGCGTTCCGCTGGTGCGGTCATTTCCGACCTGTCGGCCCTGCATCCTCTGACGTCATGGCCTAGGAACTTCCCAAACCTGCATTCCCCGCGCCACGTTCACGAACGGCGTGGGTGGCGCTGCGCGCCGGTACCGGCCGCCATTGCCGGCGCGATGGCTGGATCGGGCGCGATCCGACCCGGTCTGTCGATATATCCCGGTTTGCACCCTCATGGGGGCGCCATTCCCGCGCACGGACACCGGCGCGCTGCGCCTCGAACCAATAGGTCTGGTCGATTGAATTTAAGGGAATGCCCAAGGATGCGCGTCGTGCTGTTCAGCAGCCGCAACCACGAGTGAACCCAGCGCCGGGGAGGAGGCAGGCAAGGTGCTATCCCCCCGTACGTTCGCAGCTCGTCAACTCCCATCAGGACACGCTCATGCGCCCAGCCGCCGCCCCGGCCGCACTGCTTCTTGCCTATCGCCCGCTTTCCCGCCCCAACGCCACACTGCGCGACGCCCGCGTTCCCTGCGCACGACTGCCGTGCACCGGCATACTCAACAGCGCACCGACCGTTCCACGGTTACCGCCGCCCTTGCCCCGCATGTCGGTGCGCGCGCAGCCCGGCGTCCGCCCGGCACCGGCCAGCGCCGCACTGGAAGGACTGACCGCCCAGGTCTTCGCACTGCTCGAACAACTCGGCCCGGGCCAACCGGCCTCCTTTCATCGCGTCGCGGACGCCGTGGGCCGGGCCAAACCAACCGCGTTGAGCAGCGAGGACACGCAGGCACTGTTGCGCGCCATCAAGGCGCTCCCCGCCCGCCGGCAGCTTCCGCCCCGCCAGCAGATGCTGCGCGACGCGCTCTACGACCTCATCCGCGCCGCGCGCGCGGAGCGGATGCTGTGCGACCAGATTGCCCGCCACGGCCGGCGGCAGCAGGCCAATGAACGACCGGGCGCGCTGCGGGCCGCGACCAGCAGTGGCGTCGGCAGCGTGGTGCTGGGCCTGCCGTCGGCGGCGGAAGTCGGGCTTGGCGTAGGGGCACATCATGAAACCAGCACCAGCACCTTCGACGATCTGGCCGTGGCGACGGTCCACGCCACCACCGTGGTGGGGGAAGCCTCGGCACGCGCCGGGGTGGCGCCAGGCGTGGGCCTGCAGGCCAGCGTGGAGATTTCGTCCACCCAGGGCGAGGCGATCATCGCAGTGAGCATGCGCGACCACGTACACGGCCTTGCCCGCGCATCGGTTGCACGCCGGCTCGGTGGCAATGCGGCACAGCGCGCGCTCAAACGCCTGGCAGGGCACCGGCGCGACCGCTACGCCGAGCGCACCAGCCGGGCCGTGGCCTGGCAGCCTCGTGTACGCATGCTCCTGCGCAGCGCGGCCGCGACCGACGCGCTGGCCTTCGAGCGGCCTGCACCGCCCCCGCTGCTGGCCGAGTTGACCACCACCGGCGGCGCGGCCGCTGCCAGTGCCAGCTATGGTGTGGGCAGCCTCTCGTTGTCGGGTCAGGCCAGCCGCACCGACTTCATCACCGCGTTGCCGCTGCGGCTCACCGAGCTGGACCACGACGGCCGCCCGGCCACGGATGATCCGGCACTGCACGCGGCAGTGGAAACGCGCATGGCGACCTTGCTTGCCGTGGTTCCGCCGCGGTGCTCGCCCACGCTGATGCAGGTCCGCAGCGTCCGCGCAGAGGCCCTGCGCCCCCGCCTGGCCATGCGATTGAGTGCGGTGCACCAGTTGGACGCCGAGTTCCACCATCTCGAATCGCTCGCGCGCCATGCGCTGGCAGCACCGGCGCAGTGCCGCGCGCCGCTGGCCTCGCTGGCACGCGACTGGGGCCAGCCGTCCACGGCACGCGAGCCGCTGATGATCGCCATGCTGGACACCCTGGCCTGGCTGCAGGCCGCCGCCGAGCCACAGCGTGCCGACCACGCCGAGCACGCCGCATGGGCGCAGCTGCAGAAGGCCGCGCAGGCGGTGGCGGGGAAGATCCACGACAGCACGATCGTGCACGACCGCGCGCGCGTGCACCATGCAACGCATGCGTTCCGTGCCATGACCCAGCGCATTGCCACCCGGCGAGGCAACCTCGGGGTGTCGGCACAGCTGTTGCCACTGACCGCTGCTGCGCAGGTGTCACTGGCCCGGCACGACCGTGAAGATCCCGACCCGTTGCGCGCCGGCACATATCTGGAGCTGGCCCTCACTGCCCGAGTCACCGCCGATGTCGGCGGGATCCTGTCCCAGGTGCAGCAACGCCTGCCGCAGGAGTGGCGCGGCATGCCACTGGAGGAGCCGCAGCGACTGCTGCAGTCGATTGCGCCGCAGCTTACGACCAGCGGTAGCCTGCAGTGCCTGGTGCGCTTCTTCCAACCCGCCTTCCAGGCCGACCCCGCGTTTCCCGCCTCCGCCCGGGGCTCCCACCTGCAGGCCATCCGGCTGGGCATCGGCTCGGCGCATCAACTGGCGTTGACCGTGCCGCTGCCGGTGCTGCCCGGGCTGTCCTCCAGTCTCGCACTGAAACACACCCGCACCGCGCAGCGCACCCGGCACGAATGGCTGTGCGCCGGAACGCTGACCGGCACCCTGCTGCGCTATCGGTCGCTGTGCTCGAGCGCGGAGCCCGCGGCACGTACCTGGGCGCAGCTGGTGGCATCGCACGGAAGCGATCTGGATCGCCTGGCCGATGCACTGGCCGACCCCGCATCGGTACCTGCGCAGGAGGCCCGCTACTGGATCGAGCGCGGCACCGACCGTGACGACGCGCGTCCTGACCAGTGCGACAAACACCTCGCCGTGCTGGACGCCCTGCGCGAAGAGCGTGATATCGATCGGCGCCGGGCATGGCTGCATGCCGTGTTCGAACTGCTTTCCGAACGGGTCGGACGCGTCAAGGCAGCATCGCCGCTGATCGGCGCACCGGCGCTGTAGAACGTGCCGCTGATCGCACCGCTTCAAGGCTGAAACCGACGTAACGTGGCCGTGGATGTTCGGCATCCACGGCCACGCTGTCCCCGCGCCTCGTTCATCCATGGCGGCATCGCCGAGGCAAGCATGCGGCGTTGCCGCGCGGCCGCTTCGCGTCGCGTCATTGTCTGCATGTCGGGCGGAACACGCGGCGCTGCCGCACATTCCGCGCGCACCGCCGCACCCCTTGCAACCGCCCCCGCAATCCGCACGACATCGGCCTCGATCACTTCCTTCTATCGATTCGAATGGCGCAGCCAATGCGCTGTTCAGCCTTCGAAACCGTGAATGAATTTTTCAACTTCGATGCAATTTCATTACACCGCAGCGCTGCGTAGGTTTCAGCGGGCACCGGGTGTCGCTTGTCTTCCCCGGTGTACCTCCCCCACCCCGTCGAGATCACCATGCACCTGCGCCCCATCATCCATCCGCCCACACCGTCCGATGCTCCCCGCGTCGCCAGCGAGCGTCCGAGCGCAGCTCGCGCAACCCCGCATCGCAAGCGCCAGACGGCGGTCATTGCATCGTCGATCCCGCTGCGCCGGATGGATAACTCCAGCGCGCACGCAGCTGCTCCTTCGCTGCGCCTGGGCACCGCATGGATCGGCCCACAACCGGTCCAGCCGGCGGCCAACGCACCGCTGGCGACCGCCCCGATGGCCAGCGCGGACACGGCCATCGACGTGCTTGCAGCACAGATCCATGCGCTGCTGACCGCGTTGACCCCGCTGGAGAAGGACGGCTTCCGACGTGCCGTGCGCCTGTTGGACGCGTCCCGCGCCGACACGCTGACGCGACCGGCGCTGGCGGGCCTGCTGCGGGCACTGAAGGCATTGCCGGCTGCACCGGGGCTGCCGCCGCGGCAACAGATCCTGCGCGCCGCGCTGCGTGACGTCACACGCGCGGCGGACGCCGAGCTGATGTTGCAGGAACAGATTGGCCGCCATTGCCGCAGGCAATCGGCCAACACCCTCCCCGGGTCACAGACCGGCACCGACACCCGCGTCCGTGTCGGCGCCGCAGTCGGCATTCCACTGGCCTGCGCCGCGGATGTCGCGGTGGAGACAGGAACGCAGACCAGCATTACGACCGGTGAAGACCTCACCGTGGCGACCGTGCGCACCCACACCGTGCGGGGCGATGTCGCCGTGCAGGCAGGCGTCGCACCCGGCGTCGGCCTGGACGCGATGGCATCGGGCTACTACAGCCACGGCCATGCCGACATCACGGCATCGATGCGCACCCACGTGTTGGCGCTGGCGCATGCCTCGGTCGCGCGACGGCTGGGCGGGAACCGGCTGACGCGTGCGGCGAGGCAGCTGTTCGGTACGCACCGGGACCGCTACGCCGAGCGCGCCAGCCGGGCGCTGGCGTGGCAACCGCGGCTGCAGAAGCTGCAGGTGGTGCCTGCCAGCACCGCTGCCAAGGCGCCGTTGCCGTTCGCTACGCGCGCCGGTGCCCCGATCCAGGCGACGGCGACCACCGTCGGCGCTTCGCTGACGGCGGGCGTTGGGGCTGGCATCGGCCGGCTGAGCCTGTCGGGAGCGCTGACGCGCTCCACGTTCGTCGCCGCGCTTCCCACCCGCCTGACGACGCTGGACGACAGCGGTTCGTCGCCCGCCGGCCGTGCGGAGATCCGCGCCGCGCTGGCGCAGCGTATCGCACGATTGCTCGACGAGACGGGTCTGCGTTCACCGACCCTGCAACAGGTACGCGTGTTGCGCGCCACCGCAGGCGGTGACGCGGATCTGGCCGGGCGTCGGGCCGCCGTGGACCAGCTGCGCAGTGAGTTCGACCATCTCGAAGCACTGGCCCGTCACCACCTGGTGGCACCGCAGCAGGCGGCGCCGGTGCTGGGTTCGCTGTGCCGCGACTGGGGCAGCGCGGGCGTCGCGTGCGAACCGGTGATGATCGGCATGCTCGATACGCTGGCCTGGCTGCAGGCGGCGCCAACGCCGCCGCAAGGGAACGCCGACCACCGGTCCCGCTGGAGCGCGCTGCAGGAGGACGCGGCAGCGTTGGCCGGCCGCATCCATGACACGCAGCTTCCACATGACCGCCACCGGGTGCATCTGGCGACCCATGGCTTCCGCGACATGACCCAGCGGGTCACCACCCAGCGCGCCACGTTGGCACTGTCCGCCGCGGCGATGCCGGCCGGCGGTGCCGCCACGGTGTCCGTCGCGCGGCATGTGCGCGAGGATCCCGATCCCGTGCGCGCCGGTACCTACGTGGAAATCAGCCTGCGCATGGACGCGAGCACATCATCCGCTGCCCTCCTGGCCGAGATCCAGCGGCAGTGGCCGCAGGAGTGGGAGTCCCTGCCGGCGCCGGCACTGGAGCGCGCGCTGTCCAGCGTGTCGCCCCTGCTCACTGCCAGTGCGAACGTGCACTGCCTGGTGCGCCTGTTCCAGCCCGACTTCCAGCGCGACCCGGCGTTCCCCGAGGCGGCGCGCGGCCTGCACCTGCAGACCGTCCGGCTGTCCACCGGAACCACCCGCGCGTTCGGGATGACCGTGCCGCTGCCGCTGCTTCCGGGCGTGGCCCCCACGCTGGGGGTCAGCCACCGCCGGACCGGCCAGCACACGCGCGCCGAGCGGCTGTGCGACACCACGCTGACCGGTACGCTGCTGCGCTACCAGTCGCTGTGCACGAAGTCACGCAGCAACGCCGACACCTGGGCTGTCCTGCTGCAGTCGCACGGCGCCGATCTGGAGCGCCTGTGCCAGGCCCTGGCGCGGCCCGAGTCGGTACCGGCCCATGAAGCACGCTACTGGCTGCAACAGGGCGGCGCCGGATCGGAGGCGCTCGACGCGGTCGTGAAGGCAAGCGATGACGACGCACGACGCGAACGCCTGTTCGATCTGTTCGAAGCACTGGGCACCGGCACCACCCAGCACAAGGCGGCCTCGCCGCTGCTCGGCGCGCTGGCATTGCCTCAGGGGAACAGCAGCCGCTTGCTCCACCGCGCATCGGCATCGATCTCGTAGCACCAGCGCTCGTGCAGGCGGAACTGCGCGCCGTACCAGAACTCGATGCGACGCGGCACTACGCGCAGCCCACTCCAACCTTCCGGTCGCGGCACATCGCGGCCGGCAAAGCTGGATTCGGCCATGGCCACGCGCGCATCGAATTCTTCGCGCGAGGCCAAGGTGCGCGACTGCAGCGACGCCCACGCGCCGATCTGGCTCATGCGCGGGCGCGAAGCGAAGTAGGCATCGGCCTCGCTGTCGCTGACACGTTCCACACCGCCCTCGATACGCACCTGGATGCCCGCTTCACGCAGGCTGCGCCACAGGAACAGTAGCGCCGCCTGCGGGTTGGCCTGCAGCTCGCGGCCCTTGTGGCTGTCCAGGTGGGTGTAGAACACGAAACCCCGTTCGTCGAAGGCCTTGAGCAGTACCGTGCGTGCCGAGGGACCCCCGTTGCTGTCGGCGGTGGCCACGGTCATCGCGTTGGGTTCGAGTTCGGCACTGCCCTTGGCTTCTTCGTACAGGGCGGCAAAGGTCGACAGCGCTTCGGCGTAGAGATCGGTCATGGTTGGTTTCTTGCTGCTCGATTTGGGTTTATTGTCACCGCATGTCTGCTGCTGCGTACATGCCCCGCATGAAAGGATTCCCCGATGCACTGGTCGCGCAGGCGCTGGACGATGCGCTCGCCACGCCGGGCAGCGTGCCAGTATTGGCGATCAGTGGCCTGCAGGGGAGCGGCAAATCGACGCTGGCCGCCCAGGTCGTCGCGCTGGCCCGGCAGCGCGGTCTGCGCGCGGCCACGCTGTCCATCGACGATTTCTACCTGACCCGCGCCGAACGCCAGCGGCTGGCACGCCAGGTACATCCGCTGCTGCTCACCCGGGGCCCGCCGGGCACCCATGACCTGCCGCTCGCCCACGCGACCCTGGACGCGATCGCGGCACGCCAGCCGGTGGCGTTGCCACGCTTCGACAAGCTGGCTGACGAACGCGTGCCCCAGCAGGACTGGCAGCAGCTGACCGACGGGCTGGACCTGCTGGTGTTCGAGGGCTGGTTCCTGGGCACGCCGGCGCAGGCCGAGGAAGAGCTGACGATGCCGCTCAACGCCCTGGAACGCGATGCCGACGCCGATGGCCGCTGGCGCCACTGGTGCAACCAGGCGCTGGCCGAACACTACCCGGCCCTGTGGCAACGCTGCGACCGGCTGTGGTTCCTGCAGCCGCCGGATTTCGCCGTGGTGCCGCGCTGGCGCTGGCAGCAGGAACAGCACCTGCAGGCCGCCCAACCCGGGCGCAGCAGCATGAGCCGCCCCCAGCTGGAACGGTTCGTGCAGTACTACGAGCGGGTCAGCCGGCAGGCGCTGCGCACGCTGCCCACCCTGGCCGACCGGATCGTCGTGCTGGACGAGCAGCGCCAGGTGCTGGCCGCGCCCGTCTGAGGCCGGCACCACCGCGTGCTCAGCTGACCAGGAAGGTCACGCGCAGGTTGACGCGCCACTCCTTGATGTTGCCCTCCCCATCGGTGACCACCTTGGTCTCGTTGATCCAGGCGCCCTGGATGCCCTTGACGGTTTCGGACACCTTCTTCAGTCCACTGCGCACCGCGTCCTCGACGCTGGTGCTGGACGAGGCGTTGATCTCGATGATCTTGGCGACCGACATGGGATGCTCCGGCTGCGCGCGGGACATTCCGCGCCGCCTGATGGTGCGCCCGCGCGCGTAAAGGCGCCGACACGGAGGTGTTAGCATCTTGGGTAATGAATCCCGCTCCGAATCTGATCCTGATTGGCCCGATGGGCGCCGGCAAAACCTGCATCGGGCGCCGCCTCGCCGAGCGCTTCACGCTGGACTTCGTCGACGCCGACCAGGCCATCGTCGATACCACCGGCGCGACCATTCCGGCCATCTTCGAGCATTCCGGGGAAGCCGGCTTCCGCCAGCACGAACGCCGGGTCCTGCACGACCTGCTGGCCGGGACCGGGCAGCTGGTGTCCACCGGCGGCGGCGCGGTGCTGGACCCCGGCAACCGCGAGGTCATCGCCCGCCGCGGGTTCGTGGTGTACCTGCGGGTCAGCGTACCGGCGCAGCTGGAACGGCTGGCGCGCGACCGCGGCCGCCCGCTGCTGCAGCGGCCCGATCGCGAAGCGGTACTGCACGCGATGGCCGCCGCCCGCGACCCGCTTTACCACGGCCTGGCCGACCTTACCCTCGACACCGATCTCTACACGCCCGCCGAGGCCACCGCGCAGCTGGTGCTGCGGGTGGCCGCGCAATGGCAGCGACTGGACACTTCCGCATGACCCCCGCCCCCCGCACTGTCGCCGTCGGCGGCGATACCCCCTACACCATCCACATCGGCCCGGGCCTGCTTGCCCGTGGTGACCTGCTGGCGCGCCACGTGCGCGGCCGCCATGTGCTGCTGCTCAGCGATTCCTCGGTGGCGCCGCTGTACCTGGCCGGGGTGAAGCAGGCGCTGCTCACCGAGCGTCCCGACCTGCAGGTGGGCGAACTGGTCCTGCCCGCCGGCGAGGCCTCCAAGACCCTGGCCAACTTCGGCGCGGCGATCACCGCGCTGGCCGCACTGGGCGCCACCCGCGACGCCTGCGTCATGGCACTCGGCGGCGGCGTCGCCGGCGACCTGGCCGGGTTTGCCGCGGCCTGCTGGATGCGCGGGGTGGACTGCGTGCAGCTGCCGACCTCGCTGCTGGCCATGGTTGACTCGTCGGTGGGCGGCAAGACCGCCGTGGATATCCCCGAAGGCAAGAACCTGGTGGGCGCGTTCCATCCGCCGCGCGCGGTGATCGCCGATACCGCGGCCCTGCGCACGCTGCCGCCGCGCGAGCTGCGGGCGGGGCTGGCCGAGGTGATCAAGTACGGCGCCATCCGCGACCCGCTGTTCTTCCAGTGGCTGCAGGCCGAGCATGCCGCCCTGCTGGCCGGCGACGATGCCGCGCTGGCCCAGGCCATCGCGCGCAGCTGCGAGCACAAGGCCGAGATCGTCGCGCGCGATCCGCTCGAGCGTGGCGAGCGCGCATTGTTGAACCTGGGCCACACCTTCGGCCACGCCATCGAAACGGAACAGGGCTACGGCGCCCCGGGCAACGACAACCTCAATCATGGCGAAGCGGTCGCGGTCGGCATGGTGCTGGCCGCACGCCTGTCGGCCCAGCTCGGCATGAGCCACGACGACGACACCACCCGCCTGCGCGACCTGCTGCTGCGCTATGAACTGCCGGTAGAGATTCCCGCCGGGCTGGCCCCCGAAGCGCTGCTGGGGCGGATGCGGCTGGACAAGAAGAACGTGGCCGGCCGCCTGCGCCTGGTGCTGTGGCAGGGCATTGGCCGTGCCGAGGTGGTGGCCGACGTCGACGAAGCGGACGTCCTGCGCGTGCTCGGCGCAGGCTGACCTGCGACCGTTGGCCGCAGGCGGGCACCGCGGCGGTCACGGCCGCCACGCCGGTTCGCGGCTACAATCGCCGGCATGCGTGTCTTCCTGCAACAACTGCCCGGCGGCGCCGACCCGGCCCGCTATCTCCAGCTGACCCTGCAACCGGACCTGTTCGGTGGCTGGGAGCTGCTGCGCGAGTCGGGCGTGGTCGGCGGCGCGTCCAAGCTGCGCCGCGAACTGTTCCTGCAGGTTGAAGAGGCGTACAGCGCGTTCGAGAAGGCGCGCGACGCCGAGCTGAAGCGCGGCTACCAGATCACCTACACCAGCGGCGTGCCACCGCGCTGAACCGCCACCCGATTCCAAGGAAGCATCCCGTGACCAGCCCCTCCCGCCACGATCGCCTGCTGCGCGCCCTGCGCCGCGAACCGGTGGACTGCACCCCCGTCTGGCTGATGCGCCAGGCCGGCCGCTACCTGCCGGAATACCGCGCCACCCGCGCCAAGGCCGGCAGCTTCCTGGCCATGGCCAAGAACCCCGACATCGCCTGCGAAGTGACCCTGCAGCCGCTGCGCCGCTTCGACCTGGACGCCGCGATCCTGTTCTCGGACATCCTGACCATTCCCGATGCGATGGGGCTGGAGCTGTACTTCGTCGAGGGCGAAGGCCCGAAGTTCCGCCACCCGGTGCGCGATACCGCCGCGATCGCCCGCCTGGCCGTGCCGGACATGGAAACCGAGCTGCGCTACGTGATGGACGCCGTGCGCCTGATCCGTCGCGAACTGGACGGTTCGGTGCCGCTGATCGGCTTCTCCGGCAGCCCGTGGACGCTGGCCTGCTACATGATCGAAGGCGGCGGCAGCAAGGACTTCGCCCGCATCAAGGCCATGGCGCTCAACGAGCCGGCCGCCCTGCACCAGCTGCTGTCGGTGGTGACCGATGCCGTGGTGGCCTACCTCGCCGCACAGCGCGCGGCCGGCGCGCAGGTGCTGCAGGTGTTCGACACCTGGGGCGGCGTGCTCGGCCCGGCGATGTACCGCGAGTTCTCGCTGCGCTACCTGACCCGCATCGCGCGTGAGCTCGAGCGTGGCGAAGGCGGGCAACGCACGCCGCTGATCCTGTTCGGCAAGGGTACCGGCCTGCACCTGGCCGACCTGGCCGATACCGGCGCCGACGCGCTGGGCGTGGACTGGACGCTGGACCTGGAAGACGCCGTGGCCCGCACCGGCGGCCGCGTCGCGCTGCAGGGCAACCTGGACCCGGCCACGCTGTACGGCAACCCGCAAGCCATTGAACGCGCCGCCGGCCAGGTACTGGACAGCTACGCCCGCGGCAACGGTGGTTCGCGCGAGGGGCATGTGTTCAACCTCGGCCACGGCATGTCGCCGGACATGAATCCGGAACACGTGCAGGTGCTGGTGGAGGCGGTGCACCGGTTGAGCGCACGCTGACAACGTTGGCGCGTTGCCGCGCCAGCCGCGTTTTGCCGGAACGGTTCATTGCCGCGTATTGACCGCACCCTGACCTGACATCGGCGATCATATGCACCTCGTTGATGAAGGTGCATACGATGACGACGCCCAGCTACGCCTCGTTCCGGCCCCTGTTGTGGCTGGTATCGCTGGCGATCTTCATGCAGTTGCTGGATTCGACCATCGTCAACACCGCCCTTCCGGCGATGGCACGCAGCCTGGGTGAGAGCCCGCTGCAGATGCAGTCGGTGGTGTTCAGCTATGCCTTGGCAGTGGCGACCTTCATCCCCGCCTCCGGCTGGATCGCCGACCGCTTCGGCACGCGGCGCACCTTCCTGGCCGCCATCATCCTGTTCACGCTCGGCTCGCTGGCCTGCGCGCTCGCGCAGACCCTGCACCAGCTGGTGGCCGCGCGCGTGCTGCAGGGCGTGGGCGTGGGCGGCGCGATGCTGCTGCCGGTGGGCCGGCTGGCGGTGATGCGCTCGGTCTCGCGCGAACAGTTCCTGCGCGCCATGAGCTTCATTGCGATCCCCGCCCTGGTCGGCCCGCTGATCGGCCCTACCCTGGGCGGCTGGCTGGTCGAAGTCGCCACGTGGCACTGGGTGTTCCTGATCAACCTGCCGATCGGTGTCATCGGCTACATCGCGGCATTGAAGATCATGCCCGACCACTACGCCGAACACCGCACCCGCTTCGACATCGCCGGGTATCTGATGCTGGCCTTCGGCATGGTCGTGCTGTCGCTGGCGCTGGACGGCATTTCCGGCATGGCCACGCCGCACGCGCTGGTGATGCTGATGACCGTGGCTGGTTTGGCCGCCCTGGTGGGCTACTGGCTGCATGCGGCCAACTCCACCGTGCCGCTGTTCTCATTGGCGTTGTTCCACGTGCCCAGCTACCGCATCGGCATTCTCGGCAATCTGTTCTCGCGCATCGGCAGCAGTGCCATGCCGCTGCTGATCCCGCTGCTGCTGCAGGTGGGCATGGGCATGAGCCCGATGAATGCCGGCCTGCTGATGATTCCGGTCGCCGCCGCCGGCATGTTGTCCAAGCGCTACGCGGTGAAGCTGGTCGAACGCTTCGGTTACCGCCGCGTGCTCATGGTCAACACCGTGCTGGTCGGGGTGACCATGGCCAGCTTCATCTTCATGGTGCCAGGCCAGCCCATGTGGCTGCGCGTGCTGCAGCTGGCCGTGTTCGGCGCGGTCAACTCGCTGCAGTTCACCGTCATGAACACCGTGACCCTGCGCGATCTTGATCGCGACTTCGCCAGCTCCGGCAACAGCCTGCTGTCGATGGTGATGATGCTGGCCACCGGCTTCGGCGCCGCTGCCGCCGGCAGCCTGCTGGCCGCCTTCCAGCACCTGGACACCCTGCACGGCGCCACCGCCGCGCTGCACGCCACCTTCGTCTGCGTCGGCGCGATCACCCTGACCTCCACCGTCATCTTCTGGCAGCTCCCCGACACCCGCCCCTCCCCGCGCGAGGTGGAGGAAGTCGCGGAATAGCCGGCGCAGCCGGCTAT
>NZ_JBOHXV010000097.1:0-16217 GCF_050737075.1 Stenotrophomonas sp. | reverse complement strand
GGTTGACGGATGGACCGCCTGGGCCGGCCAACGGCCGGCGCTACCGGTGCGCGGCGTGAATTCCGCGCGTTCATTGCGGTCCGGTTGACGGATGGACCGCCTGGGCCGGCCAAGGCCGGCGCTACCGTCGAACGGGCGGACGTCTTGCACGGTCGTTGCGGTTCGGCCCAAACGCACAACGCCGGCACTGGGCCGGCGTTGCGCTTTTTACATGGCAGGTGGATCAGCCCTGCGGGGTGTCGTCGCCGACCGCCGCTGCCGGAGCCGGATCGACCGGCGTTGCCGCCGCATCCACCTCGTCCTCGACGTCGTCGATGGAGGCGTCCATCCGCTCCACCGCCTGCAGCTTCTCGTCCTTGGACAGGCGGATCAGGGTGACGCCCTGGGTGTTGCGGCCCACGCGGGAGATTTCCGAACCGCGCGTACGCACCAGGGTGCCGCCGTCGGAGATCAGCAGGACCTCGTCGCGCGAACCCATCAGCACCGCGCTGACCAGCTTGCCGTTGCGCTCGGTGGTCTGGATGCCGATCACGCCCTGGGTGCCACGGCCCTTGCGCGGATAATCCGGCAGCGGGGTGCGCTTGCCGTAGCCGTTCTCGGTGGCGGTCAGGATGTACAGCATGCTGTCGTCGTCACCGGCCTCGATCACGGCATCGCCGTTCTCGGTCACGGATTCTTCAACCTGCACGTCGTCCTCGCTCTCGTCATCGCTGCCGCCGGCACGCTCGGCCACGATCAGGCTGACGACTTCCTCGCCCTTGGCCATCTTGATGCCGCGCACGCCGGTGGCGGTACGGCCCATCGAGCGGACCCGATCCTCGCCGAAGCGCACGGTCTTGCCGTTGGAGGCGAACAGCATGATGTCGCGCTCGCCGTCGGTCAGGCCGACGCCGACCAGCGCGTCACCCTCGTCCAGGTTGATGGCGATCTTGCCGCGCGCCAGACGGAACGCGAACTCGCTGAGCGGGGTCTTCTTGACGGTGCCGTTGCGGGTGGCGAAGAACACGAACTGGCCTTCGGCGTACTCGCGTACCGGCAGCACGGCCTGCACCCGCTCACCGGATTCGAGCGGAATCCAGTTGATGATCGGGCGCCCGCGTGCATTGGAACCGGCTTCCGGCAGCTGATGCACCGGCAGCCAGAACACCTTGCCCGAACTGGTGAAGGTCAGCAGCGTGTCATGCGTGTTGACCAGCCACAGCTGTTCGATGAAATCCTCTTCCTTGGTCGACGCCGCGCTGCGGCCACGGCCACCACGACGCTGTGCGCGGTACGCGCTGACCGGCTGGCGCTTGACGTAGCCGGCGTGCGACACGGTGACCACCACGTCTTCCGGGGCGATCAGGTCGAGGATGTCCAGGTCTTCTTCGCTGTGGCGGATCTCGGTGCGGCGTTCGTCGCCGAACTCGGTACGCACGTTGACCAGCTCTTCGCGGATGACCTGGCGCAGGCGGTCCGGATCTTCCAGGATGTGGATCAGCCCGGCGATGGTTTCCAGCAGCAGCTTGTACTCTTCGGTCAGGCGGTCCTGCTCCAGCCCGGTCAGGCGGTGCAGGCGCATTTCCAGGATCTGGGTCGCCTGGATCTCGGTCAGCTGGTAGCCGCCCGCCAGCAGGCCCACGCCCTTGGGCAGGTCTTCCGGACGCGAGGTCTCGGCACCGGCAGCGCCCAGCATCGAACCGACCAGGCCCGGCTCCCACAGGCGGGCGAGCATGCGTTCGCGCGCCTCGTTGGGGTTGGGCGAGGTCTTGATCAGTTCGATCATCTCGTCGATGTTGGCCAGCGCGACGGTCAGGCCTTCCAGCACGTGGGCACGGGCGCGCGCCTTGCGCAGCTCGAACACGGTGCGGCGGGTGACCACTTCGCGGCGGTGGCGCACGAAGGCCTCGAGCATCTGCTTGAGGTTCATCAACTGCGGGCGGCCATCGACCAGCGCCACCATGTTGATGCCGAACACCGACTCCATCTGGGTCTGCTGGTAGAGGTTGTTCAACACAACGTCCGCCGACTCGCCGCGCTTGATTTCGATGTAGATGCGCATGCCGTCCTTGTCGGACTCATCGCGCAGCTCGCTGATGCCTTCGAGCTTCTTTTCCTTGACCAGCTCGGCGATCTTCTCGATCAACCGGGCCTTGTTCACCTGGTACGGGATCTCGGTGACGATGATCGATTCACGGCCGTTGTCGGCCACTTCGATATCGGCCTTGGCGCGGATCCGCACGCGGCCACGGCCGGTGCGGTAGCCGGCGACGATGCCCGCGGTGCCGTTGATGATGCCGGCGGTCGGGAAGTCCGGGCCCGGGATGAACTCCATCAGGCCGTCGACGTCGATTTCCGGGTTGTCGATCAGCGCGATGCAGGCATTGATCGATTCGGTCAGGTTGTGCGGCGGGATGTTGGTTGCCATGCCCACCGCGATACCGGCCGAACCGTTGACCAGCAGGTTCGGGAACCGGGTCGGCATGACCGTCGGCTCCAGTTCCTTTTCGTCGTAGTTGGGCTGGAAATCGACGGTTTCCTTGTCGATGTCGGCCATCAGCTCATGGGAGAGCTTGGACATGCGCGCTTCGGTGTAACGCATGGCCGCGGCGGAGTCGCCGTCGACCGAACCGAAGTTACCCTGGCCATCGACCAGCATGTAACGCAGCGAGAACGGCTGCGCCAGACGCACCAGCGTGTCGTACACCGACTGGTCGCCATGCGGGTGGTACTTGCCGATGACGTCACCGACGATACGCGCCGACTTGAAGTAGGGCTTGTTGCTGTGCGCGTTCAGCTCACTCATTGCGAACAGCACGCGGCGATGCACCGGCTTGAGGCCATCGCGCGCATCCGGGAGGGCGCGGCCCACGATCACGCTCATCGCGTAATCGAGGTAGCTCTTGCGCATCTCGTCTTCCAGGTTGACCTGGATGATTTCCTTGGCGGTTTCTGCCATTCGGGTTCCGTTGTCTGGGAGCGGTCCAGTCCGTCGCGCCAGCCCTTTCGGGGCGGTTGCGCCGGAATCTCGATTAACCAACGGAGTCTACCACAACGGGGCCCTTTCCGACCGTTTTTACGGCTGTTTTACCGGCGAGAATCAGGGACTTACGGGGCGGTTCGGGACAATTCCGAAAACCGCCCCCTCGCCTTAGCCGAATGCGGCCGCCATGTTCGTGGTGCTGGGATTGAGGATCACGCCCTTCTCGGTAACGATCGCGTCGATCAGCTCGCCCGGGGTGACGTCGAACACCGGGTTCCAGGCGGCGATGCCCTCGGCCACGGTGCGGGTGCCGCCCACGCCGTACAGCTCGCCCGGGTCGCGCTGCTCGATCTCGATCTGGTCGCCGTTGGCGGTGTCCATGTCCACCGTGGAGGACGGCGCCACTACCATGAACTTCACCCCGTGGTGGCGGGCGGCGATGGCCAGCTGGTAGGTGCCGATCTTGTTGGCGGTATCGCCATTGGCGCAGATCCGGTCGGCGCCGACGATCACCCACTGCACCGCCCCGGTCTTCATCAGGTGCGAGGCCGCCGAATCGGCGATCAGGGTGGCATCGATACCGTCCTGCTGCAGTTCCCACACGGTCAGCCGCGCCCCCTGCAGCCACGGCCGGGTCTCGCCGGCGAAGACCTTGGCGATGCGGTGCTGGGCCATGCCCGCGCGGATCACGCCCAGCGCGGTGCCGAACCCGGCGGTGGCCAGCGAGCCGGTGTTGCAGTGGGTGAGCACGCCGCTGCCGGCGTCGATCAGGCCGGCGCCCAGCGCGCCCATGTGGCGGTTGGCAGCCAGGTCTTCTTCGGCGATGGCCTGCGCCTCGTTGGCCAGCACCTGCGCCCAGTCGGCGCCGGCGGGGGCCAGTGCGCGGCGCATGCGCGCCAGCGCCCAGGCCAGGTTCACCGCGGTCGGCCGCGAGGCGTTCAGGCGCTGCAGCGCCGGCTCCAGCTTGGCCAGCGCCTGCGCGCCGTCGTCGGCCTGCACGCCCTGCGCGGCCAGCACCACGCCCCAGGCGGCGGCGATGCCGATGGCCGGCGCACCGCGCACGGTGAGCGCGTGGATGGCCTCGGCGACCGCGTCGCTGTCACGGCATTCCACATGTTCCACCACGAACGGCAGCTTGCGCTGGTCGAGCAACTGCAGGGAATCACCGGTCCACAGGATCGGACGGATGTGGTCGTAGCGGGCGTAGTCGATATCGGAGGATGCGTTCATCCCGTAATTGTAGAGCCACGCCGCGCCTCATGACCGACGGGCGCCAATTCGATGAACGCATCGCCATGCGCGCGGAACCTACCGCCAAGACGGGTCGTGATTCGCGCGTGGCGACCCAGCGCCCTCAATTCACCTGGAACTCGGCCCGGCACCCATTGTCGACCCACACCCCGCGGGGGTCCCAGCCCCAGCCCTTGCCTTCCTCGCAGGCGCTGCCGGACAGCTGTTTGGACAGCCGCGCGCCCTTGCTGATGCTGACGCCGCAGAACCGGCGCTGGCGCGATTTGGATTCGCACACCACCACGCGAGGGGCGTCGACGAAGCCGCTGCCGTCGGCGGCACCCACCTCGAAGTCGCCCTGGCAGCCGCGGGTTACCCAGATTTCGTTGCGGCGAACGCCCCAGCTGTGGCCCTCGCGGCACGGCATGGCCGACAGCTGGCGCAGCAGGCGCACCGGTGCCCCCTGCAACACCACCGGGCAGTTCTCCGGGCGGCCGCTGGATTCGCAGCGCACCACGCGGCGCACCTTGCGTTCGCCGGTGCTGGCGCTGCCGGCCGCCGTGCGGCTGCGGAATTCGGCGCGGCAGCCGAGGGTCACCCAGACGCCGGAGCGATCGGTGCCCCATTCCGAACCGCGCACACAGCTGTTGTCGGAGAGCTGGCGCACCAGATCGACACCGCTGGCGACCGGCATGTCGCAGTGCACCCATTCCATGTCACGCGACTCGCAGCGGACCACCTGGCCGGCGTAGCCGGTGTCGGCCCAGGCAAGCGATGGCACGGTGCCGCCGCCCAGCACCAGCCCGAGCACAGCCAGCGTCCAACGCGGCGCGCCCGACCAGGGTGAGCACCACGTTGGCAGCGAAGGCAACGGTCCTGCAGGCTCCAACAGCTTCATCAACACGGTCCCCGCCGCCACTGATCGATCACGTCGCCACCATCCGACATCGAGTGTGATCAGAGCATCATCACGCACACCACGCAAGCGACGGGCGTTGCGAATGAACGCCGTTCAGGCATGGGCGAAATCGAACGCGAGGACGTCGGCGATGCGGCCGGTGCGGTTCATCGCCATCAGCAGCCGGTCCACGCCCACCGCCACCCCGGCGCAATCGGGGAGTGCCGGCAAGGCGTCGAGCAACCGTTCATCCAGCGGCGGCAACACCGCGCCGCGCGCGCGCCGCAGCGCATGGTCGCGCAGGAACCGCGCACGCTGTTCAGCGGCGTCGTTCAGCTCGTGATAGCCGTTGGCCAGTTCCACCGAGCCCAGGTACAGCTCGAAGCGTTCAGCCAACGGCGGCGTGCCGGGACGGATGCGCGCCAGCGCGGCCTGGCTGGCCGGCCAGTCGTGCACCACCGTCATGCTGTCGTCATCGAAATGCGGCTGGATGCAGTGGGTCATCAGCAGGTCCAGCCAGTCGTCGCGGGTCAGCCCGTCTGCATCGATGCGCACGGCAGACAACGGCGCCTGCAGCTGTTCCTCGCTCGCCTCGAACGGGTCCAGTGCCACGTACTGCATGTAAAGGCTGCGGTAGTCGAGCACGCGCAGCGTCGCCTGGCGCTGCACCAGCGCCAATGCGGCGCGCACCAGCGCGGCCGTCTCCTCGATCAGGCGCTGGTGGTCCCAACCGACCCGGTACCACTCCAGCATGGTGAATTCAGGGTTGTGGCGGCCGCCGGCCTCGCCGTTGCGGAACACCCGGCCCAGCTCGTAGCAGTCGCCCACGCCGGCCGCCAGCAGGCGCTTGAGCGGATATTCCGGCGAGGTGCGCAGCCAGCGCTGTGCACTGCCCGCATCGACATGGCCGCTGAAGCGGGTCTGGAAACTGTCGATGTTGGGTTCGGTGTTGCCGGCCGCCGACAGCATCGGCGTTTCCACTTCCAGCACGTCGCGTTCGGCAAAGAACGCGCGGATCAGCGCATTGAGTGCGGCGCGCTGTCGCAGCGCGGCAATCACGCGCGCGCGTCCCGCATGCGCTTGGCCAGCTGCAGGGTCAGCAGGCTGCGGGTGTCATCCACGTAGCCGGTGGCCAGGTACAGCCGGCGCGCCAGTTCGTTGTGGTGGTTCACTTCCAGGCGCAGGCGCTCTACGCCGCGCGCGTTGGCGCGCTGCTCCAGGATGGCCAGCGCCTGCTTGCCACGACCGCGGCCACGCGCGGCATGGCTGAGATACAACTCGTCAAGCAACGCGAAGTGACCGCCCTGCTCCAGGCTGAAGCCCATGGCCAGTGCGGCGTGACCCACCACCTCGCCCGTTTCGGACAGCCACAGCAGCACCTCGCCGTTGCGCGGGTCTTCCAGCAGCGCGGCCAGCGCGCGGCGCACGCGCGCTTCGTCGAAGTCCAGCTGGTCTTCGGCGTAGAACTCGCGCATCAGCGCGACGACGAGGTCAGTGTCGGCGACGGTGGCGAGGCGGAAGTCGAGGGGGGAAGTCTGCATGGGGTTCAATCCGTTTCGGTGTGTCAGTGGGCCGACAGGAACGCGACCAGGCGGTCTTCGTCCCACACATCGATGCCCAGTTCGGTGGCCTTGGTGAGTTTGGAGCCTGCGTCGGTGCCGGCGACGACGAACGAAGTCTTCTTCGAGACGCTGCCGGCGACCTTGGCACCCAGCGCCTCCAGGCGCTCCTTGGCCTCGTCGCGGGTCATCTGCGCGAGCGTGCCGGTCAGCACCGCGGTCTGGCCGTCGAGCGGACCGGCGGCCACGTCGGCCTGTTCGGGTGCCCGCTGCAGCAGCGTGCGGCGATAGTCGTCGGCCTTGAGCAGCATCGGCCCGTGCCCGTCGCGGTCCAGCCACTCGGCCACGCCGAGCGCCACCTCGTTGGGCAGTCCGGCGGCGACCAGCTGGACCGGTTCGGCGTCCAGCACGGCGGCGGCATCGGGCAGCAGCGCGGCCAGCTTCTCCGCGCGCAGGCGGGTGATGCCGGGGATCTCGGCCTCGACCAGCAGCTGCGGGAAGTCCAGTCCGTCGCGCAGCTTCGCGCTCGGCGGATGGGTGTCGCTGATCGACACCTGCCCAACCTGCAGCAGCGCGTCGATCGCGGCCTGGTTGCCCGGCTGCTCGAAGAAATGGCCGAGCGAGCGCGCCACTTCGCCACCGATGTCCGGCACGCGCTTGAACAACGGCCACGGCAGGTGGCGGATCAGTTCGAGGTCGCCGAACCAGGTCGCCAGCGCCTTGGCGGTGCTTTCGCCGACGTGTTCGATGCCCAGCGCGAACAACAGCCGCTCCAGGGTGGTACGGCGGCTGGCGTCGATCGCGGCGATCAGGTTGTCGGCCCACTTGGTGGCGATCTTCTTCGTGTTCCACTCGAACGCGGTCTGCAGCGCCAACGCGCGTGCGCGCCAGCCCTCATCGGCCACGTCGAGCGCGAGGACGCTGCGCAGGTACTCGCCACTGCCTTCCGGCGGCAGGTGCAGGCCGATCTGGCTGGCCAGCGCCTGCGGCGATTCGGCGTCGAGCACCAGCTTCAGATGCAGCAGCTGGTCGCGGGTAAGGCGGTACAGGTCGGCCACGCTGCGCACGATGCCGGCGTCGACCAGGGTTTCGATGTACTTGCCACCCAGCCCGTCGATGTCCATGGCGCGGCGCGAGGCGAAGTGCGCGATGGCTTCCTTGCGCTGCGCGGGGCAGCTCAGTTCACCGGAGCAGCGCCAGGCGGCCTCGCCCTCTTCGCGCACGATATCGGCGCCGCATACCGGGCAGTGCGCCGGCATCTGCCACGGCGAGGTGCCGGCCGGGCGCCGGTCGGGGATGACGCTGACCACTTCGGGAATCACGTCGCCGGCGCGGCGCACGATTACTGTGTCGCCCACGCGCACGTCCAGCCGCGCGATCTGGTCGGCGTTGTGCAGGGTGGCATTGGAGACGATCACGCCCGCCACCGCGACCGGGTTCAGGCGTGCCACCGGGGTGGCCGCGCCGGTACGGCCGATCTGGATCTCGATCGCCTCCACCGTGGTGGTCTGTTCCTGGGCCGGGAACTTGTGCGCGATGGCCCAGCGCGGCGCGCGCGAGACGAAGCCCATCTGCTCCTGCCCGGCGCGGTCGTCGAGCTTGTAGACCACGCCGTCGATATCGAACGCCAGGCCATCGCGGCGTGCACCGATGTCGTGGTAGTAGGCCAGCAGGCCCTCGCTGCCCTCCACTACCTTGCACAGATCGCTGACCGGGAAGCCCCATTCTTTGAGCTGGGCCAGCGTGCCCGAATGGGTCGGCGGCAGCTCGCCGCCCTGCACGTCACCGGTGCCGTAGGCGTAGAAGCTGAGCTTGCGGCGCGCGCTCAATTTCGGGTCCAGCTGGCGCAGCGAACCGGCCGCCGCATTGCGCGGGTTGGCCAGCACCTTGCCGTCGTGCAGGCGTGCGTCGGCGTTGTAGGCCTCGAAGTCCGCGCGCGCCATGTAGACCTCGCCACGCACTTCCAGCACCGGCGGCCAGCCACTGCCCTGCAACACCTGCGGAATCACCTTGATCTGGCGCAGGTTGGCGCTGACGTCTTCGCCGGTCGCGCCGTCGCCACGGGTGGCACCCTGCACGAAGCGGCCGTCCTCGTAGCGCAGGCTGATCGCCAGCCCGTCCAGCTTCGGTTCGGCGGAGAACAGCAGCGCCTCGCGGCGCAGGCGCTCGCGGATGCGGCGCACGAAGTCCTGCACTTCCTCATCGCTGAAGGCGTTGCCCAGCGACAGCATCGGCACCGCGTGGCGCACCTCGGCGAAGCGCGACCCGGCCTTGCCGCCGACCCGCTGGGTCGGGGAATCGGCCAACGCGAGCTCGGGGTGGGCCTGCTCCAGTGCCTCCAGTTCGCGCACGAGGGCGTCGTACTCGGCATCGGGGATCAGCTGCTCATCGCGTTCGTGATACGCCTTGCCGGCCTCGTCGATCTGGCGGCGCAGGATCTCGGCACGTTGGGCGGGGCTGGGACTCATGCGGCGAACATCCTGGAAGGGCTGGGAATTTTAGGCGCTGCGGCGGCCAGCGGCCACCCGCCATTGCCCCGGTCTGCGCAGACGACCGCGCGCAACCGCAGCGATGGCTTGCCCGCCGGGAGGCGTGGCGCTAGCGTGACGGAATTGTCCCGCCTTCGGTGTTCCCGCGATGTCATCGACCGTCTCGTCCCGCCGCTCCTTCCTGCAGCTGGCCGGCACCGGCCTGGCCCTGTCCGGCATCGGCCTGGGGCCGGCGACCGCGGCGACCGCGCCCGCCGCGCGCGCGGCCACCGCCGCAGCGGGACCGGTGCTGCTCAACTTCAATGAAAGCCCTTACGGCCCTGCCCCGGCCGCGCAGGCGGCGGCGCGCGGCATCGTGGCGGAGAGCGGCCGCTATCTGTTCGCGCTGGCCGGCGAACTGCGCGATGTGTTCGCCAGGCAGGAAGGCATCGGCGCCGAGCGCGTGCGGCTGTACCCCGGCTCCAGCGAACCGCTGAACCGCGCGGCGGTGGTGTGGACCTCGGCCACGGCGGGGCTGGTGGTTGCCGACCCGACCTTCGAAAGCCTGGGCGAGCTGGCCGCCGCGCGCGGCGCCACGGTGGTGAAGGTGCCACTACGTGCCGACGGCGCGCACGATGTGCGCGCGATGGTGGAGGCCGCGAAGCGGATCAACGCCGGGCTGCTGTATCTGTGCAACCCCAACAACCCCACCGGCTCGATCACCCCGGCCGACGACATCGCCTGGTTGCTGGCCAACAAGCCGGCGCAGACCCGGCTGCTGGTGGACGAGGCCTACCTGCAGTTCAGCGCGCAGCGCTCGGTGATCGCCCAAGTGATGCAGCGCGACGACCTGATCGTGCTGCGCACGTTTTCGAAGTTGTATGGCATGGCCGGGCTGCGCCTGGGCGTGGCGGCGGCGCATCCGGACCGGCTGCGCGAGCTGGCCAGCCTGGGCGACAACCCGCTGCCGGTGACCGCGCTGGCTGCGGGCCTGGCGAGCCTGCGCGAGCCTGGTCTGGTGGCGCAGCGGCGCGAACAGAACGCGCAGGTACGCCAGGCCACGGTGGAATGGCTGGGCAAGCGCGGTTTCCGCTGCGTGCCGTCCGAAGCGAACTGTTTCATGGTCGACGTGCAGCGCGATGGCGCGGCGTTCACCGCCGCCATGGCCGAACGCGGCGTAGTAATCGGCCGCAGCTGGCCGATCTGGCCACAGGTAGTGCGCGTCACCGTAGGCACCGAAGCCGAGATGGCCGCCTTCCGCACCGCGTTCGCGGCGGTGGTGGGAGTAAACGAGTGAGGTGACGGCGGCGGCGGTGGCGGCGGTCGCGGCATTGAACGCGTGACGTGACGTGACGGCC
Organism: Stenotrophomonas sp.; assembly: GCF_050737075.1. Lineage (GTDB taxonomy): Bacteria > Pseudomonadota > Gammaproteobacteria > Xanthomonadales > Xanthomonadaceae > Stenotrophomonas. The sequence goes on along the minus strand of NZ_JBOHXV010000097.1, from coordinate 5,742 downwards.
GCGGCGGTGGCGGTCACGGAATTGAACGCGCGACGTGACGGCCACGGCGGTGGCGGTGGCGGTGGCGAGATTGAACGCGTGACGTGACGGTAGGGTCGGTTTCCGAACGACTGCCGTTGACGGTGATCGGCCCGGTGACGCATGGACCTGTGGCGGAGACGGCGTTTGCCCCGTCAATGGTCATGCGTTACCGAACGTTGACCCGTCCCGTGCAGTCGTTTGGGAACCGACCCTACCGCGGCGGCCGTTGCTCCGAAACCTCTACCAGCGCGGGGCTTTCGTAAGCGGCGGCGCCTGATGCTGCCGGTCGTAGGCACGCAGCTCATCGCGGATATGCGCCACGCGCTGGCGGCCCAGCGTGGCGCGGCTGTCGTCCAGCACCTCGGCGTTGAGCAGCTCGCCCATGCGCTGCACGGTGGGCAGCATCTTCTCCCAGGCGTCCAGCGCGGTCAGCGGCGCCGGCAGGGTCAGGAAGAAGGCGATGGCCGGGGTCTCCATCTCGCGGATGTTGGCCATGTCGAAACTGCCCGGCTTCATGATGTTGGCCATCGAGAAGATCGGGCCGCGCTCGGGATGCCCTTCCACCAGGCGGTGGAACACGTTCATGTGGCCGAACACCAGGCCGGTCTTCTCGGCCGCCACGACGATGTCTTCGCCGCGCAGCTGTTCACCGGCGCGGGCGGCCACGAACAGCGAGACAATTTTGTCGAAATCCTGGGTGGTGCGCTTGCCCAGGTCGCTGGCCGGCGTGGCGTCCACGTCGGGCAGGCCCAGTTCGGGTTGGCTGACGCCATCGTCGCCGGCTGCGGCCGCGCCGTCGGCGCCGGGCGCCTGCCCTTCGCCCAGCATGGGCTCACGGCGCTGGCCGGTGCCGGTCTCGGCGCCTTCCACGCGACGGCCCTGCGACTTTTTCTTCGGCCGGCCAAACAGGAAGATCGCGGCAATCAGCAGCAGGCCGGCGGCCAGGATGCCGATGCGGAGCAGTGCCATGTCGGACATTCGGGGGGTCTCCGGCTAAATACATTCAGGTAAGCATGGCACGTCAGGCCGCGCCCGCCAATCGTGCCGCTTCTTCGAGGTCGACGCTGACCAGGCGGCTGACGCCTGGCTCGCGCATGGTGACGCCCGACAGCTGGTGGGCCGCCTCCATGGTCGCCTTGTTGTGGCTCACGAACAGGAACTGCACCTTCTCGCTCATTTCTTTGACCATGTTGGCCAGGCGACCGACGTTGGCTTCGTCCAGCGGCGCGTCGACCTCGTCCAGCAGGCAGAACGGCGCCGGGTTGAGCTGGAAGATGGCAAACACCAGCGCCACCGCGGTCATCGCCTTCTCGCCACCGGACAGCAGCGAGATGCTCGACACCCGCTTGCCGGGCGGCCGCGCCATGATGGTCACACCCGTGTCGAGAAGGTCTTCACCGGTGAGTTCCAGGTAGGCATGGCCGCCGCCGAACAGGCGCGGGTACAGCTGCTGGACGCCGGCATTGACGCGGTCGAAGGTGTCCTTGAAGCGGCCGCGGGTCTCGCGGTCGATCTTGCGGATGGCGTCTTCGAGCGTTTCCAGCGCGGTGGTCAGATCGGTGTTCTGCGCATCCAGGTACTCCGAGCGCTGCGAGGCTTCGCCGTATTCCTGGATGGCGGCCAGGTTGACCGGTTCCAGGCGGCGCATGCGCCCGTCGATCTGGTGCACGGCCTGTTCCCAGTCGCCGATGCGGGCGTCGTCGGGCAGCGCGTTGATCACGTCCTGCAGCACGAAGCCGGCCTTCTCCACCGAGGCGGTGAGCTGGTCGGCACTGAGCACCAGCGCCTGCTGGTCGAGCTTGCGCTGGGAAATGCGTTCGCGCTGGGCCAGCGCCTGTTCGTCGCGCTGGTGGCGGGTCTGCTCGAAGTTGCGCAGCTCCGCATCGATGCCTTCGAGCATGGTGCGCGCTTCGCCGAGCACGCGGTCGGCGCGGACGCGCTCGCCCAACGCGTTCTGGTGTTCGGCTTCCAGCGACTGCACCGGCGTGTCGCCGTCGTCGAGCTGGGCATGCAGTTCGCCCAGGCGCGAATCCAGCTGGCCGCGCTGGGTGCTCATGCGCTCCAGCGCCTGGCTCAGCGAGGCGACCTGGGTGCGCTGCGATTCAAGCGTAAGGGCCAGCGAATGCGCGGCATCGCGCACGTTGCGGGCGGCCTCGCGCGCCTGGTCGCGGGCGTCGGTGAACTGCCGGCGCTCGCTTTCCAGCGCGTGCCGCACGGACTCCAGGTCGCCCATGCTGTTGACCGCCTCGTCGAGGCGGCCGCGCGCTTCGCGCACCTGCTCGCGCCCGGCGTCGAGATTTTCCAGCAGCTGCGAGAGCTCGCCTTCGATACGATCGATGCGGGTGCGGGCGGCGTCGACCTTGCCCTGCTGGCTCTGCAGCTGGCCACCCAGTTCGGAGACGCTGCGGTGGGCCTGGTACAGCTGGCGCTGTGCGTCTTCGCGGTGCTGTTCGCCGGCCAGCAGCTGGTCACGGAATCCCGCCAGCCGCTCCTCCAGTTCGGCTTCGCGCTCCTGCAGGGCGTCGATCTGCTCGCGCAGGGTGACGATTTCGCGTTCGCGCAGCAGCGCGCCCTGCTTGGCGGCACCGGAGCGCGAGACGCGCACCCAGCCCTCGCCGAGGCGTTCGCCGCCGCGGGTGATGACCGAATCGCCTTCGCCCAGGGTGGCCTGCAGCGCGCGCGCCTGTTCCAGGTCCTCGGCGGCATGCAGGCGGGCCAGCAGGCGACGGATGGCGGTGGGGCCCTGCACTTTGGCAGCCAGTGAGGTCGGGGCGACGTCCAGGCTGCCCTGCTCGGCCGAGACCAGCGCGATACGTCCCTCGCCCAGTTCGGCCAAGGCGCCGACGAGGCTTTCGGGGGCGTCGACGAGCACGCCCTCGATGAGCTGGCCCAGGGCGCTTTCGACGGCATTTTCCCAGCCGCTTTCAACACTGAGCCGCTCGCCGACGCGCGCGCCGGAGTCCAGCCGGTGCTGCTTGAGCCACGCCACGGCGGCGCCCTGCTCCTGGCCAAGGGCGGCCTGCTGCAGGGTCTCCAGCGAGGACAGCCGCCCACGCGCGGCCTGAGCCTCTTTGCGGATGTCGGCCAGCTCGGTCTGCCCGGTACGTTGGCGGTCCTGCAGGCCGGCGACGGCTTCTTTGCGTGCCTCGACCTGCTCGGTCAAGCCATCAAGGGCGGCCTTCTGGGTTTCATGCTGCAGTTGCAGTTCTTCGAAGGCGTCGGCCAGCGACTCGAGGTCCAGCCCGCCGCGCTCGACGGCCAGGGCCTCGCGGCGGCGGTCGGCTTCGAGTACCTGGCGGTCGAGATAATCGACGCGGGTGCGTTCGACTTCGCCGGCGCGCGAGGCTTCGGAGGTGCTGCGGATATGGGCTTCCCAGCGCGCCTGCCAATCGGCCAGGCGGGCCTCGGCGTCGCGCAGGGCTTCCTGCTTGATCTCGTTTTCTTCCTGCAGCTGTTCGAGCTGCGGCTCGGCCAGTTCAACGGCGTCACGCAGGACGATCAGTTTGGATTCGTCGCCACTGATGTGCTGGCCCAGTTCGGCCAGGGCCTGCTGGGTCTCGTCGCGCGCCTTGTTGAGCCGCTGCGACATTTCGCGCTGGTGCTGGATCTGCTGTTCGAGCCGCGCCAGGGTGCTGCCCACCTGATAGACCTCGGCTTGGGCGGTGCTCAAGGCATCGGCGGCCTCTTCGCGGCGCACGCGGCTGGTCTCGATGCGGGCCTCGGCGTCGCGCTGTTCGGCGATGAACTGCTGCAGGCGCGTTTCTTCCTGGGACAGGGCTTCGCGCAGGCCGCCCAGGCGCTGGTCGAGGCCACGGAATTCAAGCGCCTTCCATTCGGCATCCTTGATTCTGCGCTCTTCCTGCAGGCCCTGGTACTGCTCGGCCTGGCGGGCCTGGCGCTTGAGGTGCTCGAGCTGCTTGCCGATTTCCTCGCGCAGGTCGCCCAGCCGGTCAAGATTCTCGCGGGTGTGGCGGATGCGGGTTTCGGTTTCTTTGCGGCGCTCTTTGTACTTGGAGATGCCCGCGGCCTCTTCCAGATACACGCGCAGGTCTTCGGGCCGGGCTTCGATGATCTGGCTGATCATGCCCTGCTCGATGATGGAGTAACTGCGCGGGCCGAGACCGGTGCCCAGGAACAGGTCGGTAATGTCGCGGCGGCGGCATTTGGTGCCGTTGAGATAATAGTTGCTGCTGCCGTCGCGGCTGACGGTACGCTTGACGGAAATCTCGTTGAACGAGGCGTACTCGCCGGTAATGGTGTGGTCGGTGTTGTCGAAGATCAGTTCGACGGTCGCCTGCGACACGGGCTTGCGTGCGGAGGAGCCGGAGAAGATGACGTCGGTAAGCGAATCGCCACGCAGGCGGCTGGCGGAGCTTTCGCCCATGACCCAGCGCACGGCATCGATGATGTTGGACTTGCCACAGCCATTGGGCCCGACCACGCCGGTCATGTTGGTGGGCAGATGCAGGGTGGTGGGATCAACAAACGACTTGAAGCCGGAGAGCTTGATCGTGGACAGACGCATGGCGTGGTGGGCTTCCGGACAGTCGCGATAGGGCCGAGTATAACGGGGCGGTGGTTGCGCGGGCGCTTGGGCTCCGTGGCGTCTGGCTGAAGCCGAAGCTAAAGCCAATGCCGAAGCCTTGGGTTGCCGGTCTTCGGTGTAGCGGGACGGGGTGTGTGGGTCCGCGGGACACGCTGCAAGTACGTCCATGTAAGCTCAGTCGCCGCATCCATGCGGCTCATGGTCCCGCCAACCCACCCACCCCGCCCCGCAGACAGTTGGCTGGTGCCCATGGAAAGAGATACGGAATAGCCGGTGCCGAGCTGCGTTCCGCATCGGCCCACGCCATACCTGCCTCCGGGCGCGCTCACGCACTTTCCATGGCCGCCGGCCCACTGTCGGAGGGTCGGCGGGGGTGGGTTTGAGGGGGCATGAGCCGCATGGATGCGGCGACTGAGCTTACATGGACGTACTTGCAGCGTCCCCCACAAACCCGCCCCCGCCGGCCCTGACCACAGAACGGGTGCGGCTCGCGGCTGTTCGCCCATATGCGTGACGCAGCCGGGCAGAGCCCGGCTCTACGGCCCCCAAACAGCAGCCGGAAAAACAAAAACGGGCACCCTTTCGGGCGCCCGTTTTCAGGATCCACGCCTTGCGGCAGGGATCAGGCCTTTTCGGCTTCCACAACCACCTTGACGGTGGTTTCGACGTCGGCGTGCAGGTGAACGGTCACCTCGTACTCGCCCACGTTGCGGAAGGCGCCTTCGCCCAGGATGACTTCGCTCTTTTCCAGCGGCAGGCCGGCAGCGGTGAAGGCTTCAGCGATGTCGCGCGGGCCAACCGAGCCGTACAGCTTGCCCTCGGTCGACGCGTTGGCGGCGATCGTGACGCTCTTGCCTTCCAGCGAGGCCTTGCGGGCTTCGGCGTCAGCGTGGATCGACTGGGCCTTGGCTTCGTAATCGGCGCGCTTGGCTTCGAACTCGGCCACATTGGTGGCGGTGGCCGGAACGGCCTTGCCGGTCGGGACGAGGAAGTTGCGGCCGTAGCCCGGCTTCACGTCGACCAGGTCGCCCAGGGTGCCGAGGTTGGTGACCTTCTGAAGAAGAATCAGCTTCATGGTGTAGCTCCAAAATGTATTCGTTAGCGAGGCGAGCCCCGCAGCGGATGGCTGTCCGAATATCCGAACGGTAGACCCGGCACCGCCCGCTGCCGTAAGG
>NZ_JBOHXV010000096.1:0-16366 GCF_050737075.1 Stenotrophomonas sp. | reverse complement strand
ACCAGGTCGGCCTGCTTGCCCACTTCAATGGAGCCGATGCGGTCGCCGAAGCCCAGCGCGCGCGCGCCGCCCAGGGTGGCCGCACGCAGGGTGGTGGCCGCGTCCAGCGCGGTGGCGTCGTTGGCCACGGCCTTGGCCAGGATCGCCGCGGTGCGGTTCTCGCTGAACATGTCCAGGTCGTTGTTGCTGGCGCAGCCGTCGGTACCGATGGCCAGGTTGACACCGGCGCGCTGCAGGGCGCAGGCCGGGCAGAAGCCGGAGGCCAGCTTGAGGTTGGATTCGGGGCAATGCACCACGCTGACGCCGCGCTCGGCGCACAGGTGGATTTCGGCCTCGGTCAGCTGGGTCATGTGCACCGCGATCAGGCGGTCGTCGACCAGGCCCAGCCGGTCCAGCCGCGCCAGCGGGCGCTGGCCGTGCAGCTTGATCGAGTCGCTGATTTCCTGCGCGGTCTCGTGCGTGTGCAGGTGCACCTGCATGTCCAGCTGGTCGGACAGCATGCGCACGCGTTCGAAATTGGCGTCGTTGACGGTGTACGGCGCGTGCGGGGCGAACGAGGTGCCGATCAGCGGGTCGTTGCGCCACTGGTCGTGCAGTTCGCCGGCCTTGGCGAAGTACTCGTCGTCGGTCTTGGCCCAGGCGGTCGGGAAATCGATGATCACCGCACCGACCAGCGCACGGAAGCCGTGCTGCTTGTAGACGGCGGCCTGGACGTCGGCGAAGAAGTAGTTTTCGTTGGCGCAGGTGGTGCCGCCGCGCAGCATCTCGGCGATGGCCAGGGTGGTGCCGTCGGCCACGAACTCCGGCCCGATCACCGCCGCTTCCACCGGCCAGATGTGCTGCTGCAGCCACACCATCAGCGGCAGGTCGTCGGCAACGCCGCGCAGCAGCGTCATCGGGTTGTGCGTATGCGCATTGACCAGGCCGGGCATCAGCGCCGCATCGGGTCGCGAGACGGTCTGCGTCGGGGCGAAGCGCGCACGCGCCTCGGCACGCGGCAGGATGGCGATGATTTCGCTGCCGCGCACGGCCACGGCATGGTCTTCCAGCACCACCGCATGCGGTTCGATCGGGACCACGTAACCGGCTTCGATCAACAGGTCACAGGGTTCGGGAATGCGGTTGGTGTCGGTCATGCGGTCTCACTTTATCGATGAATCATTACGACAGCGCCGGGCAGAGCCCGGCGCCACCGTCATTCGACCGTGGGTCGAATTATTTACCGGCGCGGGCCGAGTACTCGCCCGAGCGGGTGTCGACCTTGATGATTTCATCCTGGCTGACGAACAGCGGCACGCGGACCACGGCGCCGGTTTCCAGGGTGGCCGGCTTGCCGCCGCCGCCGGAGGTATCGCCACGAACGCCCGGGTCGGTCTCGGTGATCTTCAGTTCGACGAAGTTCGGCGGCTGCACGAAGATCGGCTCGCCGTTCCACAGGGTCACGATGCAGGACTCTTCACCCTTCAGCCACTTCTCGGCGCCGCCCATGCCCGACTTGGTGGCCTGGACCTGCTCGAAGGATTCCGGGTCCATGAAGTGCCAGTACTCGCCATCGGTGTACATGTAGTTCATGTTGGTGTCGACAACGTCCGCCTTCTCCACGTCGTCGGTCGCCTTCATGGTCATTTCGACCACGCGGCCCGACTTGATGAAGCGGTACTTCATGCGGGTGAAGGCCTGGCCCTTGCCCGGCTTGACGTACTCGGTCTCGGTGATGACCGCCGGTTCATTGTTGACCAGGATCTTCATCCCGTTCTTGACGTCGTTCATGCCAACAGTGGCCATGCTGAAACTCCTGAATGGGCAAACGCCGCGCAGGCGCGGCGAGCCGGATAGAATGGAAAAGCTACCCCTATGATAACCGCAGGCCCCCATTCCATGCAGCTCTCCGCCACGCCCCTGCCCTCCCCCGTACGCTGGCAACAGCTGTGGCGCGAGGCGGTGCGCGACCCGCGCGCCCTGCTGGGGCAGCTCGGGCTGGACCCGGACGAACTGCCGCTCTCGGCCGAGGCCGCCCAGCAGTTCGCGCTGCGCGTACCGCAGGGCTTCATCGCCCGCATGCGCCAGGGTGACCGCCACGACCCCCTGCTGCGCCAGGTGTTGCCGGTCACCGACGAGCTGCAGCACGCGCCGGGCTTCACCCTGGACGCGGTCGGCGACGGCCTGGCCCGCAAGGCCACCGGGGTGATCCAGAAGTACCAGGGCCGGGCCCTGCTGGTGACCACCGGCAGCTGCGCGATCAACTGCCGCTACTGCTTCCGCCGGCATTTCGACTACGGCACCGAGAACGCGGCCCGTGAAGGCTGGCGCGAGGCGGTGGACGCGATCGCGCAGGACCCGGGCATCGACGAGGTGATCCTGTCCGGCGGCGACCCGCTGTCGCTGGCCACCCACAAGCTGGTGGAGCTGACCCAGGCGCTGAAGCAGATTCCGCACCTGCGCCGCCTGCGCATCCACAGCCGCCTGCCGGTGGTGCTGCCCGAGCGGGTGGACGACGAGCTGGTGCAGTGGATCGCCTCGCTGCCGTGGCCGGTGGCCTTCGTGATCCATGCCAACCATGCCAACGAGTTCGATACGGCGGTGGATGCGGCAATGGCGCGCCTGCGCGACGCCGGCGCCACGCTGCTGAACCAGGCGGTGCTGTTGCGTGGGGTGAATGATTCGCTGCAGGCGCTGCAGGACCTGAGCGAGCGCAGCTTTGCTGCGGGCGTGCTGCCGTATTACCTGTACCAGGTGGACCGCGTGCAGGGCGTGGCGCATTTCGAAGTGGACGATGCCACGGCGAAGGCATTGCATGCGCAGCTGACGGCGAGGTTGTCGGGGTATCTGGTGCCGAAGCTCGTTCGAGAGATTTCCGGGGATTCGAGCAAACGGCCGGTGTGACGCTGGATGGGGCCAAACGCGACGTATCCGAATTTGCGGACGTTACCGTTGACCGGACACGACCATGCATCCGAAGCCAATGGTTGATTGATCCCAATGCCAATGGGCCCGTATGAATTCGTAGCCCCGGCCGTTGGCCGGACACCGCGCGCAGCGCGGCACAAATGTCCGAAGCCCATGCAATGCGGTGTCGATCATCCAACCGGCGTTTGGACGTTCCGAAGACGCCCGTCAGACGTTCATGACCCCGGATCGAAAAGCAGCCGGCCAACGGCCGGCGCTACCGTCGGCTTCGGAACGTCCAAACGCCGGACGAGTCGACGGAACCGCGTTTTACCGCCTCCGGACACTTGTGCCGCGCTGCGCGCGGTGTCCGGCCAACGGCCGGGGCTACGAATTGTTACGTAACGTCCGGAGATCGGGATCAATCAATCCACGGGCGAGGAAGATTCGCGGGCCCTTTTTTCACCGACCCGACTCAATCATCTCCACCACCTCGGTCGCGGTGATCGGCACGCTCAGCCAATACCCCTGCGCCAGGTCGCAACCGCGCTGGCTCAGCAGGTCGAACTGCACTTCCTGCTCGATGCCCTCGGCCACGACGGTGATGCCCAGCGCATGCGCCATGGCGATGATCGCCGTGGTCAGGGCCAGGTCGTCCGGGTCGCGCTGCATGTCGGCCACGAAGCTCTTGTCGATCTTCACGCCGTCCACCGGCACCTGGCGCAGATGGCTCAGCCCCGAGAAACCGGTGCCGAAGTCGTCCAACCAGACCTTCACACCAGTACGGTGCAGCTTGTCCAGCAGCTGCGCGGCCAGCATTTCATCGCCGATCACCGCCGTTTCGGTCAGCTCCAGGTGCAAGCGCGCCGCCGGCAGGCCGGTGTCGCGCAGGCAGTCGGCCACCAGGCTCGGCAGCTCGCCGCCACGCAGCTGGCGCGGGGAGACGTTCACCGAGACGAACATGCCCTCGCCGTCGCTGGAATGCGGCCACTGCACCGCTTCCATGCACGCCGCGCGCAGCACCTTGGGCCCGATCACTTCGATCAGGCCGCTCTGCTCGGCCACTTCGATGAACACCGACGGCGGAATCGTGCCCAGGGTCGGGTGCTGCCAGCGCAGCAGCACTTCCACGCCCACCATGCGGCGGTCGCGGGTACGGAAGATGGGCTGGTAGACCAGCCGCAGTTCGCCGCGCTCCCACGCGCCGCGCAGCTCCTGCTCCATGTGCACGCGGCGCTCCACCGCATGGTCCATGGCCCGGCTGTAGTAGCGGTAGCAGTTCTTGCCGGCGACCTTGGCCTGGTACATGGCGATGTCGCCATTCTTCAGCAGCGTGGTCGCATCGGCCGCATCGTCGGGGAACAGGGTCACGCCGATGGAGGTGCCCAGGAACAGCTCCCGGCCCTGCACCACCAGCGGCTTGCTGAGTTCACGGACGAGGATCTCGGCCAGCTGGCGCGCGCTCGCCGCCACATCGCCGTCGCCGATCAGGATCACGAATTCGTCGCCGCCGAAGCGGGCCAGGAGCGCTTCGTCGCCCCCGGCCTGGGCCACGGCGGCGCTGATGCGCTGGGCGAACTGCAGCAGGGCCTCGTCACCGGCCTCGTGGCCGAGGGTGTCGTTGACCCGCTTGAAGTCGTCCATGTCGGCAAACAGCAGGCCCAACCGGTGGTTGGAGGCCCGTGCCGCCATCAACCGGTGGTCCAGCGCCTCGCGGAACGCCAGGCGGTTGGTCAGCCCGGTCAGGGCGTCGGTGTAGGCCATGTGCCGCACTTCGCGGTCGTGGCGGGCAATGGCCTCGCTCATCCGGCCGAACGCGCGCACCAGTTCGCCCACCTCGTCCTGGCGGTTGCTCTGGCTCAGCTGCGGGCGATAGTCGCCCGCCTCGATCTGCCGAGCGGCGGCGGCCAGCCCGCGGATCGGCGTCACCAGGGTGCGCTGCACGTAGATCACCACCAGCACGCCGATGCCGACCAGCAGGCCCAGCATCAGCAGCAGCCAGCCCAGGTGGCGCTTGCCCACCTGCTGCAGGCGTTCGCCCAGGGTCTGGTTGGCCCGCTGCTCCATGGCCTGCACGTCATCGAGCGCCATGCCGACGCGGACGCCGCCGATACGCTGGTTGCCGACCATGATCGGCATCGCGTTGTCGAGCACCTTGGGCGACTGCTGCACCACCAGCGTGCGCGCGGCCACGGCGCCGGACGCCAGCGGGTCCTGCATGGGCCGCCCGAAGTCGATGACCTCGGTGGAGCCGTCGTGGATGAGCTTGCCGTCCTCGTCGAACACCAGCACGTAGCGCACCACCTGCTGCCGCGAGGTGTTGCGCACCAGCGCGCCGACCTGTTCCAGGTCGTTGTAGTACAACGGGTTGGCCAAGGCATCGGACAGCTCGCGCGCCAGGGCCTCGCCCCGGCTGCGCACGCTGCGGTCGAACAGGTCGTGGATGACGTTGCCGCTGAGGTGCTTGACCTCATCCTGCATCGTCGCCTGGCGCCCCAACACCACGGCCACGATCGCCACCACCACCAACATCGCCCCACCCATCGCCAATACGAAGCGGGACTGCATTCCGGAACCCAACGGCCTCATTCCACTTCCATCCGCACGCGTGTAAGACCCTGTTTCAATTCATCCAAACGGTGCTGCATCTGCGCATCCACCCGATGGAACCCGGACGTACCAAAAAACTTATCCAGCGCATCCTGCGCCTGCGGATCCGATGCTGCCTCCAGCAACACCTGCTGCAACCGGTCGCGCACTTTCGGGTCGAGCCCTGCACGCACCACTTCCACCGCACGCGGGTACGGCTCGGTGCGGTAGATGACCCGGAAGTCCCGCCGGAACGTGGCCGGAATGCGGTGCGGGTCTCCCCAATCCACACTGCTCACGGCCCCGGCGTCGACCACGCCCTTGTGCACGAAGGTGGCAATGTTGCCCTCCGAGCGCGCAAACACATAGCCCACCGTGTCCGGCGCGGCCGCGTCGCGCGCGGACAACAGGATCTCCGGGGTCAGCCCGTTCTGCAACAGGGTCATCACCGGCACGAGGTAGGCGCTGGTGGAAGCCACGTTCTGCAGGGCCAGGGTGTGCCCCTTCAGCTCGGCCAGCGAGGTGATCGGGCTGTCGCGGCGCACGAAGAAGACGGTGTGGTAATCGCGCACGCCGCTGCGTTCGGTGAGCAGCAGGGGCTTGGCGCCACTGCGCAGGCCCAGGTTGACGGCGGTACCGGCGGTTTCGGTGACCCAGTCGACCCGGCCACGGCGCAGGTAGCTGGCCATCTGCTGCGCATCGGGCGCCATCAGGATGCGGCCTTCGGTGATGCCGACGTCGCGCATGCGCGGAACCACGTAATCGAGCAGGGGCTGCAGTTGCGCATAGTGTGACTTGGGGTTGTCGCTGATCCGGCCCAGCACGAGCACGTGCTCAGGGTCTGCGTTGTCAGGGCCTGCGGCCGCCGCGCCGGTCATCGCGATGATGGCCAGACACAGCAACCCTCCCTGCAACAGCCATCGCAGTCCCGGCAATCCCATTCGCTCCCCCCAAGGAATCGAAACAGCCTACCCGAAAAAGTGAGACGTGCGTCAGCTCATTCGGGCTTCTGGTTCGCCAATCGCGCCATGCGCTGGGCATCGGACAGGATGCCGCGCAGCAGGCGCACTTCCTGTTCGCTCAGTTCGGTGCGCAGGAACAGGCGGCGCAGCTTGCGCATGGCCGAATCCGGGGCGCGGCCCTTGTGGAAGTCGATGTCGTCCAGGGCCTGCCCCAGCTGGCCGAACAGGCCTTCGACCTGGGCGTGGCTGGCCGGCTGTTCGCGGTATTCGGGGTCGGCCGGACTGGCCGCCTCGACGCCGCCCAGGCTGGCCATGCGCAGTTCATAGGCCAGCACCTGCACGGCGGCGGCCAGGTTCAGGGAGCTGAAGTCCGGGTTGGACGGAATATGCACGGCCAGGTGGCACAGCTGCAGTTCTTCGTTGGTCAGGCCGGTGCGCTCGCGCCCGAATACGAAGGCCACTTCGCCATCCGCTTCCGCCGCCTTGGCCAGGGCGCGCTGCGCGGCGACGCCGGGCAGCAGCTCTTCAAGCTGAACGCGGCGGGCACGTGCGGTGCAGCCCAGCACCAGCCGGCAGTCGGCCACGGCCTCGGCCAGGGTGGCGACGACGGGGGCGTCGCCCAGGACGTCTTCGGCGCCGGCCGAACGCCGGAATGCCTCGTCATCCAGCGGCTTTTCGGGCGCCACGAGCACGAGTCGGCCCAGCCCCATGGTCTTCATGGCGCGCGCCGCAGCCCCCATGTTGCCGGGGTGCTGGGTGCCAACAAGGACGAAACGGATGCGGGACGGAGCGGTTTCAATAGACATGAACAGGCCAAACGCGAGCAGGACAGTCACAAATGGTAAACTGTGCGACCGGCCTCTGCGCCGGGACCGCTCTTTTCCCCCGCCAGTACCCCCCACTCTGCCTTTCCGGGAGCTTTTCGCCATGCAGAAACCCGCCGTCACCGTCATGGTCAAGGCCGCCCGCCTCGCCGGCAACGTCCTGTTGCGCAACATCAACAAGCTCGAGGCGTTGAACGTCGTGCAGAAGGGGCGCATGGACTATGCCAGTGAAGTCGATGCAGATGCGGAAAAGGTCATCGTCAAGGAACTGAAGCGCGCCTACCCTGAATACGGGATCATCGGCGAAGAAGGTGGCACCCAGGGTGCCAACCGCTATATGTGGGTCATCGACCCGCTCGACGGCACCAGCAACTACCTGCGCGGCTTCCCGCATTACTGCGTGTCCATCGCGCTGGTCGAGAACGGCGAGCCGATCGACGCAGTCATTTTCGACCCGCTCCGCAATGAACTGTTCACCGCCAGCCGCGGTGCCGGCGCGGTGCTGAACGACCGCCGCCTGCGCGTGGCCGACCGCAAGGACCTGGCCGGCGCGATGATCCACACCGGTTTCGCCCCGCGCGAGCGCAACCGCACCAGCGCCCAGCTGAAGGCGGTGGACGCGCTGCTGGTGCACGCCGAAGACATTCGCCGCACCGGTTCGGCGGCACTGGATCTGGCTTACGTGGCCTGTGGCCGCGCGGACGCCTACTTCGAAGCCGGTGTGAAGGGCTGGGACATCGCCGCCGGCGTGCTGCTGGTCCGCGAGGCCGGCGGCCGCGTCTGCGACTTCAAGGGCGCCACCCCGGCCCGCATGGACGGCCGCGGCCCGGAGAATCACCAGATCGTCGCCGGCAACGTGAAGAACACCGACATCCTGCAGAAGGTGCTGGTCAACACCGGCTACGCGGCAGAGTTCGACGCGAAGTTCTGATCGGGTTTGATGTGTGATCAGAAAAACGGCGCCTTTGGGTGCCGTTTTTGTTTGCGCTGTGGTCGGTATGTCGAATTTGTTGCGCGCTGTGTCCGGCATATCGAAACGGTAGATGCCGACCGTTGGTCGGCATGTCGAACCGGTAGGTACCGACCGTTGGTCGGTACCCAAAGCAAAAGCCGTGGTCTGCGAACGTTCGCGCGCTGGGCCGGCGGCGGCAGGCCCGCGGGGGACGCTGCAAGTACGTCCATGTAAGCTCAGTCGCCGCATCCATGCGGCTCATGCCCCCGCAAGCCTACCCCCGCCGACCCTTTTACGGTTGGTCGGTAGCCGTGGGCGAGCAACGGCAAGGCCAGTCCGGCATCCAGGATGCACGTCGCCGGTAGGGTCGGTTCCCAAACGACTGCCGTGAAACGACCCGCGCCCGATAACGCATGAAAATGGTCGAATCTGATGTTGATGTCCCATGGCCACCGCACAACTGTCAGAGGGTCGGCGGGTGCGGGGGTACGGGACCGCAGAAAACATGGATGTTTTCTACGAGCCCCCATGGATGGGTTAACGGCGTGTCCCGTACCCCCGCACCCGCCGGCCCTGCGCGCGAACGTCCGCAGACCAAGGCCTTTGCCGTGGGCTCCAAAACAAAAAAGCCCGGCCAAAGGCCGGGCGTTTCCATCAAACCAACACAACCCGCATTACGCCACGGTGTTGTTCGCGGCCTTCAGCGCGGCGATGCGCTCTTCCAGCGGCGGGTGGCTCAGGAACAGCTTCTTGGCCGTGGAGCCGGCAATGCCGAACGCCGCGATCTGGGTGGGCAGCGTGCTCTGGCCGTGGTTGAGTTTCAGGCGCTCCAGCGCCGAAATCATCTTCTGGCGGCCGGCCAGGTGCGCGCCGCCGGCGTCGGCGCGGAACTCGCGGTGGCGTGAGAACCACATCGCGATCATCGTCGCGAAGACACCCAGCACCATTTCCAGCAGGAACACGATGATGAAATAGGCGAACCCACGCCCGCCGCCTTCACGGTTGCCCGACAGCGCGCTGTCGATGATGCCGCCGACGATGCGCGCCAGCACGAACACGAAGGTGTTCAGCACGCCCTGCAGCAACGCCATGGTGATCATGTCGCCGTTGGCCACATGCGCGATTTCGTGGCCCAGCACCGCTTCGGCCTCGTCTTCGCTCATGTTGTGCAGCAGTCCGGTCGACACCGCCACCAGCGCATTGTTGCGATTGGCACCGGTCGCGAACGCGTTGATTTCCGGGCCGTCATAGACCGCCACTTCCGGCATGCCGATACCGGCTTCGCGCGCCTGGCGCTCCACGGTGGCCAGCAGCCATCGTTCGGTTGGGTTGCGTGGCTCGGTGATCACCACCGCGCCCGTGGAGCGCTTGGCCAGCCACTTGGACATCAGCAGCGATATGAAGGAGCCTCCGAAGCCGAGCACGGCGCCAAAGACCAGCAGACCGCTCATCGTGCCGGGATTCACGCCCAGTAGGCGCATCACCACGCTGGCCAGGATCAGCACGGCGAAGTTGGTCGCGAGGAAGAGAGCAATACGACTGAACATTAGAAAATGACGCTCGTTGGGGGGTGTTGACAGCAAATCTGCGGTGACTTCATGTTGAATTCAAGTCGCAACCTGACCGACGATTCATAGTTCATGTCCATGACTGCCTACCGCGGGCGCTTCGCCCCCTCGCCCACCGGCCCCCTCCACGCCGGCTCCCTGCTGGCTGCGCTGGGCAGCTGGCTGCTTGCCCGTCACGCCGCGGGACAGTGGCTGGTGCGGGTCGAAGACGTCGACCCGCCCCGCACCGTGCCCGGCGCCATCGACCAGCAACTGACCGCCCTGGCCGCTTTCGGGCTGGCCAGCGATGAACCGATTGTTCATCAGAGCCGGCGCGACGCGCTCTACCAGCATGCCCTCGACCGCCTGTTGGCCGAGGACAAGGCCTTCGCCTGCCACTGCAGCCGCACCGACCTGGCCGACCAGCACGGTATTCATCATTACTGCGTGGCACGTACCGAGCGCGAACGACCGGCCATCCGCCTGCGCGTGCCGCCCGGCAGCATGGTCACCTTCCAGGACGGCCTGCGCGGCCGGATCCACCAGGACGTGCATGCCGAGGTAGGCGACTTCGTCCTGCGCCGGGCCGACGGCTACTGGGCCTACCAGCTGGCCGTGGTGGTCGACGACGGCGACCAGGCCATCACCGACGTGGTGCGCGGCGCCGACCTGCTTGATTCCACCCCGCGGCAGATCCTGCTGCAGCAGGCGCTCGGCCTGACCACCCCGCGCTACCTGCACCTGCCGCTGCTGCTCGAACCGGACGGGATCAAGCTCTCCAAATCCGCCGCCGCGCGGCCGGTCGATGCGGGCCATCCCCTGCCGGCACTGCAGCGGGCCTGGGCCCAGCTCGGACAGGACCCGTCGCGGCTGGTCGGTTGTCGGAGCGTGGCCCAGCTGCTGGAGGCGGCCGTTGCCGGCTTCGACCCGGCACGATTGCCACCGGGCGACATCCGGCTTGACGTGGACGCCCCTTGAGCCGCCCATTTTTCGCCACGATGTTGCAGAATCGCTGTCCCCCTTGTTGGTCCTGCCTTTCGGAGTAGCTGCTCATGACATCTCGCGTCGCACTGGTCACCGGCGGTACCGGCGGTATCGGATCCGCCATCTGCCAACGCCTGGCCGACCAGGGCCATCGGGTTGCCACCAACTACCGTGACGAGGCCAAGGCACTGGCCTGGCGCGAAAAGATGCTGGCGCGTGGGTGCGACGTGGCGATGTTCCCCGGCGACGTCGCCGACCCGGGTACCGCCGAAAAGATGGTGCACGCCGTCGAGGCCGCGCTGGGCCCGGTCGAGATCCTGGTCAACAACGCCGGCATCACCCGCGACACCACCTTCCACCGCATGCGCGCCGACCAGTGGCACGACGTGATCAACACCAACCTCAACTCGGTGTTCAACGTCACCCGCCCGGTCATCGAAGGCATGCGCCGCCGCGGCTGGGGCCGGGTCATCCAGATCAGCTCCATCAACGGCCTGAAGGGCCAGTACGGCCAGGCCAACTACGCCGCCGCCAAGGCCGGCATGCACGGCTTCACCATCTCGCTGGCACGCGAGAATGCGGGCTTCGGCATCACCGTCAACACCATCTCGCCGGGCTACGTGGCCACCGACATGGTCATGGCCGTGCCGGACGAAGTCCGCGCCAAGATCATCGCCGACATCCCAACCGGCCGCCTCGGCAGGCCGGAAGAAATCGCCTACGCCGTCGCCTTCCTCGTCGCCGAAGAAGCCGCCTGGATCACCGGCTCGAACCTCGACATCAACGGCGGCCACCACATGGGCTGGTAACGGTTACACCGTTACGTAATGTCGGCTGGAGGAGAGCCCCCTTTTGTTAAAGGGGGCGCGCCAACGGCGCGGGGATTAGGAGGCATGCCGCCAGGGGCCCACGTTTTGCGCAGCAAAACGTGGGCAGCGAAGCAGGGCGTAGCGCAGCAGGCGTTGCGATGACCAGAAAATGCTGCACAAATGCTGCGCAGCATGAAGAATGGGACTGAATGACCAAAGACGGTTGCAACGCCTGCTGCGCTGCGCCATGCTTCGCGTCTACGCTGACGAGTGATTGCTTCATGGCTGCGAACCGCATCATCAAGAAGTATCCGAACCGCCGTCTCTACGACACCGAAATCTCCAGCTACATCACGATAGAGGATGTGCGCCAGCTGATCCTGGACGGCGAGGACTTTGAAGTCCGCGACGCCAAGAGCGGCGACGACCTGACCCGCTCGGTGCTGCTGCAGATCATTGCCGACCAGGAGCAGGACGGCGAGCCGATGCTCTCCACCCAGCTGCTCAGCCAGCTGATCCGCTTCTACGGCGATTCCCTGCAGGGCTTCATGGGCAACTACCTGGAGCGCAGCATGCAGGTCTTCCTGGACCAGCAGCAGCAGTTCCGTCAGCAGATGGGCAATCTGCTCGGCCAGACCCCGTGGGCCATGATGAACCAGCTCACCGAGCGCAACATGGAGCTGTGGCAGGACTTCCAGCGCAACATGGGCAGCGGTTTCGGCCCGCGTCCGCCGGGCACCTCCACCGGCACGGGTACCGGTACCGGCACGGGCAAGCCCGAGGCGCCCACGGCCGGCAAGACCCGCCGTTGATCTCCCCCGCCCGGCACCGCCGGGCCGAATGAAAAAAGGCGCAGCCTCACGGCCGCGCCTTTTTCATCTCCGGGTCCAGGCGATGGCTCAGCGCTTGGGCTTACCTTTGGCGCACCCGGTGCAGACCCGCTCCACCTCGTAGCCCTTGGCGCGCAGCTTCTCCACCACGCCGTCCTCGCCCAGCAGGTGCAGCGTGCCCACCACTACCAGCGTGCCGCCCTGCCCGGCCTTCAACTGCTGCTGCAGCTTGGGCACCCAGGCGTCGTTGCGGTCGGTATTGATGCGCTTGTACAGCTGCGGGTACTGGCCGCGCATTTCCACCGCCATCGAGGTCCACAACAGCTTGTCGTCGCCGCGGCGCCAGGCGTCATGCAGCTTGCGCCCCATGGCATCGGCCTGGTCGGCCTGGTCCAGCGCCTCGGCCACCATCTGCTGCTGCTCCTGGGCCGACATGCCCGACAGCACCGCCACCTGGGTGTCGATGTCTTCCAGACCGCTGGTGGGCTTGCCGGCGTCCGCCGCACGCGTCATGAAGTGGCGGTCCAGGCCCAGCTCGGGGTCCAGGCCCATCTTGGTGAACTGCCCCAGCGTGATGGTCAGGCCCACGAACCACGGCTTCATGCCCTGCAGCTGCGCCAGCGGCAGGTTGTTGGCCCGCGCGTACGCCTGCAATTTGGTCCAGGTCGGCGCGTCCAGGTCGCGCTTGAGTTCGCTGCCGTCGGTGCGCATCGCCGCCTGCAGCATTTTCCGGGTCAGCTCCGGCGACTGCATGTCCTGCGGCGAGAGTTCGAACACCACCCGCTTGGACGCGGCAAACGCCTGGTCCACGTCAGCAGCCACCGGGTAATCGTCGGCGCGCAGCATATGGAAGGACCCCAGCAGGTACAGGCGGCTGTCGCCCGGCCCGGTCACCTTCCACAGCAGCGGCACCGGCGAACCGGCGGCCGCAGCCGGCGCGGCGGCCACCGCAGCGGCGCTGGCCAGCAACAGCCCACTGGCAAGCAGCAACGGCGCTGCCAGTCGCTTCAACATCGACATGCTCAACTCTCTCTCTCAGGGGCGTGGTAAGCCTGCTCGCCGGCCTCGACGCGCAGGTCCAGGCGGTTTTCAGGCGGCGTCAGCGGGCACGTGGCGAACGGCGTGAACGCACACGGCGGGTTGTAGGCGTGGTTGAAATCGATCAGCACCGTGCCGCTGCCATCGGGCGCGGGCAGGTCCAGGTAGCGCCCGGCCGGGTAGCTGCCGTGGCCGCTGGTGCGGTCGGCGAAGATCACGAACAGCTCGCGGCCGGGCTCGCCCAGCGCTTCCAGCCACCAGGTCTTGCCCTCGTGCTCGAACTCCAGCGCGCCCGAATTGGGCATCTCGGTGGTCAGCCCGGTGATGTCCACGATCGGCAGGGTCTTGCCAGCCGGGTGCGGGATGAAGCGCGCGGTCACCTTCCAGTCCGGGCCACCCGGCCAATAGGTGAGGCCGGTGAAGTCGCTGCGCGAATAGGCATCGGCGTGCTTCACCCGCAGCGCGTAGCGCGCGCCGCGATGGATGAGGCTGAGCTGGCCCTTGCCGTCGTCGAAGGCGATCAGGGTCGGCGACGGATCGCGGTCGCTGTTGAAGCGGATGCGCCCGGTGAGCGGCTTGCCGTCCACGCTCAAGGCCGCGCCGCGCTCCGGGGTGAACGTGACCGTATCGCCGTTCTGCGCCACCATGCCCAGCTTGGCTGGCCCCACGGCGAGGCGGATGCCGCTGCCCGGGCCGCTGCCGATGTAGTGCGCCTTGTGCTCCAGCCAATGCAGGCCCACCAGGCTGGTCCAGCCGTCGGGCGCGTGCAGCTCGGTGTAGCGCTGCTGCCGCCATTGCTGCTGTTCGGCGGTAAACGCCGGGTCCACCGCCACCGGTGCCGGCGCGGTTTCCTTGTCGCCGCAGCCTGCCAGTCCCAGCGCCAGCAGTGCTGCGCCAAGTCCCCATCCCCAATTACGCATCGTGCTCCCCTTCAACGTCCGCGCAGGAACCAGCGGTCGATTTCCGCCAGTGAAAAACGGGCCCAGGTCGGCCGGCCATGGTTGCACTGGCCGGACCGCTCGGTCATTTCCATGTCGCGCAGCAGTGCGTTCATTTCCGGCAGCGTCAGCCGCCGGTTGGCCCGCACCGCGCCATGGCAGGCCATGGTCGACAGCAGTTCATCGCGCGCACTGGCAATGCGTCGGCTCTGGCCATGCTCGCGCAGGTCGGTGAGCACATCGCGCAGCAGGCCTTCCGGTTCGGCGTTGGCCAGCAGCGCCGGAATGCTGCGCACGTGCAGCGAGCCGGGACCGGAACGGGTGATCTCGAAACCGAGCGCGGTCAGCGTGTCGGCCTCGCGCTCGGCGGTGTCGGCGTCGCGCTCGCCCACCGCGAGCGTGATCGGCACCAGCAGCGGCTGCGCGTGCAGGCCGGTGGCGTCGTGCGCGGTCTTCAGGCGTTCGTAGCCGATCCGTTCGTGGGCGGCGTGCATGTCCACCACGATCAGCCCTTCGGCATTTTCCGCCAGCACGTAGATGCCGTGCAGCTGCGCCACCGCATAGCCCAGCGGCGGCACGCCGCTGTCCGCTGCCGTGACCGGCAAACCGTATTCGCTGGGCATCGGCGGGAGCGCGGTGTCCTCGCTGCCTGGCGGACGCGCATACAGCGCGGCATACGCCGACGGCGCGTCGGCCACCCGCAGGCCGAGCGGCGACTGCTGCGGGCGCCAGCCTGCGTTGCCCATGCCACCGCCGCCGCTGCCACCGCCGGCCAGCGCATAGCCGGTGCCTGCTGCGGCGCCGGCGTACACGGGCGCGGCGGCATCGGTCACCGCTTCGCTGCCGGTGCCGGTCGCGGTCATGCCCGCGCGGGTCTCGGCCAGCGCTTCCTTCAGCGTGCGGTAGACGAAATCATGGATCAGTCGCGAATCGCGGAAGCGGACCTCATGCTTGGCCGGGTGCACGTTGACGTCCACGCGGGTGGGGTCCAGCTCCAGGAACAGCACGTAGGCCGGCTGGCGGCCATGGAACAGCACATCGCCATAGGCCATCTTCACCGCATGCGCGACGCTGCGGTCGCGCACCGAGCGGCCGTTGACGTACAGGTACTGCTGGTCGGTACTGGCCCGCGAATAATGCGGCTGCGCGATCCACCCGTGCAGGCGCAGGCCGGCGCCGCTGTGGTCGACGCGCATCGCCTGGGTGGCGAAGTCCTCGCCCAGGGTCTCGCCCAGGCGTGCATCGGAATACAGGTCGCCCGGCTTGTAGCGCCGCGACGGCTTGCCGTTGTGCGATACGCGCAGTTCCACGTCGGGCCGGGCCAGGGCCAGCGAGCGCAGCCATTCTTCGATATGGCCCAGCTCGGTGCGTTCGGCACGCAGGAATTTGCGCCGTGCGGGCACGTTGTAGAACAGTTCGCGCACTTCCACGGTGGTGCCCTGCGCATGCGCACGCGGCGTTACCTCGCCCAGCTTGCCGCCTTCGATCTGCAGCGCCGAACCGTGCGCGTCACCGGCGCGGCGCGAGGTCAGGGTGAAGCGACTGACCGAGGCGATCGACGGCAGCGCCTCGCCCCGGAAGCCGAGCGTGGCCACGGCTTCCAGATCGTCCAGGCTGGCGATCTTGCTGGTGGCATGGCGGGACACGGCCAGCGGCAGTTCTTCCGGCGCAATGCCGCCGCCATCGTCACGAATGCGGATCAACCGCACGCCGCCTTCTTCCAGGTCGATATCCACGCGGGTGGCGCCGGCATCGAGCGCGTTTTCCACCAGTTCCTTGACCACCGACGCGGGGCGTTCGACGACCTCGCCCGCGGCGATCTGGTTGATGAGGATTTCGGGTAACTGGCGGATATTCATGGGGTGATGATAGCGAAGCGCGAACGGCTGCGTTTCTGTTTTTACGGGCGGGGGCCGGGCGACGGGCAGCCCCGCTCCGGGACACGCCGCAAGTACGTCCTTGTAGGCTGCTAGAAAACATCCATGTTTTCTAGCGTCCCTCCGGGGG
>NZ_JBOHXV010000095.1:0-16671 GCF_050737075.1 Stenotrophomonas sp. | reverse complement strand
AGCGCATCGTGCCCGTCGTGGCGACCTGTGCGGCCATCGATGCGGTGTTCATCTTCGCCAGCGTTGCCGGCCTGCGCACCCTGACCCAGGCCCTGCCGTGGCTGACCACCGTGGTCCTGTGGGGCGGCGTCGCCTTCCTGAGCTGGTACGCCTGGCAGTCGGCGCGTCGCGCGCTGGCCGGCGGTGGCGGCATGCAGATGGATGATGGCGACAACACCTCGCGCCGCGCGGTGCTGACCGCCGCCGTCGGCTTCTCGCTGATCAACCCGCACTTCTGGCTGGACATGATGGTGATCGGTTCCATTGCCGAAAACTTCGGCAATGCGCGCATGGCCTTCGCTGCCGGCGTCGTCACCGCCAGCTGCCTGTGGCTGACCGCGCAGGGCCTGGGCGCCCGCCTGCTGGCCCCGCTGTTCACCAAGCCGCGGACCTGGCGGATTCTCGACGGCAGCATCGCCGTGATCCTCTCCATCCTGGCCCTGACCCTGGCGTTCCGCGGCGTGCATTGATCTCTCTCTCTCTCCGTCAATGCACGTCCAAATGGCACCGTTCGCGGTGCCATTTTTTTTCCGGGTCACCTGCGTCCGTGACTGACGCAACTGGCCGCCGCCCTCGCGATCTGTCTAGAATCGGCGATCACGGACAAGGGGTCCGGAAGGAGGGGGGGAAGGATGCGTTACTCGACGTGGGCGGCGTTGGCCGTCGTGGCCCTGTTGTGCGGGCCGGTGGGGCAGTCGGCGGCGGCCGGGCTGGACCTGGAGCATTATCTCAAGCGCGACACATTCACCGATATCAAGCTGTCCCCGGGCGGCGACTACTACGCGGCCACCGTGCCGATGGAAGACCGTACCGCGCTGGCGATCATCAGCCGTGCCAACGGCAAGGTCTCCGGTACGTTTGTACCACCGCGCAACAACCATGCAAGCAACTTCTACTGGGTGAGCAACGATCGCCTGCTGATCGGCCTTGCCGAAAAGTTCGGCAGCCTCGACCAGCCGCAGCCGACCGGCGAGCTGTACGCGATGAACGCCAACGGCGGCCGCGGCGAACTGCTGGTCGGCTACCGGGTGGAAAGCAAGGGCCCGGGCACCCGCATCCAGCCCAAGAAAGTGGAATCGGTCGCCGCGTACCTCATCGATTCGATGCCGCAGGATGAGCGCAACGTACTGGTCTCGATATGGCCGTTCTTCGAGGATCCGTATACCCGCGTGGACCGCCTGGACATTGCCAGCGGTCGTCGCCAGACCGTGGCCCGTTCGCCGGTTCGACGCGCCGAGTTCACCAGCGATCCGAACGGGCAGATCCGTTTCGCCCATGGTGCGGGCTCGGACAACGTCAACAAGTTGTACTACCGCGATGCCATCGGGGATTCCTGGAAGCTGGTCAACGATGAAGCCGACACCGGCCACATCGAAGTTGCGCTGGGCTTCTCCGAAGATGCCAAGACGGCCTATCTGCAGGTCGAGCAGGCCAGCGGTCCCGATGCGATCGTCAGCTGGGATCCCGCCACAGGTGCACGCAGCCCGCTGCTGCGCGATCCGGTGGTCGATCCGGATCGGCTGATCTACCGCCCCGGTACCCGCATCCCCGTTGGTGCGTTGTATCTGGGCGACACCCCACGCACGCGCTTCTTCGACGAGAGCTCGGCCGATGCCCGTCTCTACCGCAGCCTGGAGCATGCCTTCGGGGGCGATGCGGTATTCATCACCTCCAGCACCCGTGACGGACGCCAGGTGCTGGTGGAGGCCTGGTCGGGGCGCAACCCCGGCGATTTCTACATCTTCGATACCGTGGCCAAGAAGGCCGATCACCTGATCAGCCGCAGCGTGTGGGTCGACCCGGAGGCCGCCGCCAAGGTGCAGCCGTTCGCCTTCAAGGCGCGCGACGGCATGGAGCTGCACGGCTACCTGACCCTTCCACCGGCGGCGGCCGCCGGCAAGCCACCGATGGTGGTGATGCCGCATGGCGGGCCATTCGGTGTCTTCGATCAGGGCGACTACGACGTGGAGGCGCAGATGCTGGCAAGCGCCGGCTACGCCGTGCTGCAGGTCAACTTCCGCGGCTCCGGCCACTACGGTCGTGCGTATCAACAGGCCGGTGCCAGACAGTGGGGCGGCAGGATGCAGGACGACGTCACCGACGCCACCCGCTGGGCCATCAACGAGGGCCACGCCGATGCATCGAAGATCTGCATCTACGGGGCCAGCTACGGTGCCTATTCCACGCTGATGGGCGTGGTGCGCGAGCCGGGGCTGTACCGGTGCGCTGCCGGCTACGTCGGCGTGTATGACCTGCCGATGATGCATACCACCGGCGATATCCAGCGCAGTGGCTCGGGCAGCACCTACCTGAAGGAATGGCAGGGCAACCCCAAGGACGTGGCTGAGGTGTCGCCAGTGAACCTCGCCGACCGCATCAAGGTGCCGGTGTTCCTGGCCGCTGGCGGTGAGGACGAGCGCGCGCCCATCCTGCACACCAAGCGGATGGAAGCCGCGCTGCAGAAGGCCGGCGTGCCGGTGGAATCGCTGTATTACTCCACTGAAGGCCACGGCTTCTACACCGATCCGCATCGCCGCGAGTATTACGCGAAGCTGCTGGCCTTCCTCTCGCGCAGCCTGGGTGGCAAGACCGCTGCCGCCACCGCGCCCGCAACGCCCTGACCCCAGGACACGGCGGGACACGAACGGCACCTTCGGGTGCCGTTTCTTTTTCCGGCCGCCCTCGTATGGCGCAGGCACCCCGCATCTGCCTAGAATCGGCCAGCCGGACAGGGGGTCCGGAACGCCGGGGGGAAGGATGCGCAAGCGTGTTGTGGCCGCGTTGCTGGGCGCGGGCTGTGCGGTACTGTCTGCAGGGGCGGGTGCGGTCGATCTGGAGCGCTTCCTGCGCGAGGATGCGTTTACCAACATCAAGATCTCGCCCGACGGTACCTACGTGGCGGCGACCGTGCCGCTCGAAGACGCCACCGCCGTGGCGATCCTGCGCAGTGCCGACATGGCACTGGTCGGGTCGTTCCGCCCGCCGCGCAACAATCACGCCAACGCCTTCGACTGGGTGAGCAACGGCCGCCTGGTAATCGGGCTGGCGCAGAAGGCGGGGCGGCTGGACAAGCCGCAGGCCACCGGCGAACTGTACGGCATCAATGCCGACGGCAGGGGCGGGCAGCTGCTGATCGGTTACCGCGTGGGCGGCTTCAACGAAGGCGGCGTGGCCGCGTTCCTCGCTGACGAGCTGGCCAACGACGACCGCAACGTACTGATTGCGGTATGGCCGTTCGCCGAGAATCCCTATACCCGGATCGAGCGGATGGATGCGGTCACCGGGCGCCGGCTGGCCATTGCCCGTTCGCCGGTGCAGCGGGCCACCTTCACCACTGACAACAGCGGCGAAGTGCGCTTCGCGGCGGGCGCCAGCGCGGACAACGTGCCCAAGCTGTATTACCGCACGCAGCGGGGCGAGGACTGGGTGCTGGTCAACGACGAGTCGCAGAGCCATCGGGTCGAACGGCCGCTGGGTTTCTCGGCCGACGGCAGCCTGGCCTACCTGCGGGTCGAGCAGACCGAAGGGCCCGACGCCATCGTGAGCTGGAACCCGCAGACCCACGAACGCCGCCTGCTGCTGCGCGACGACGTGGTGGACCCGGGCGAGGTGATCTACCAGCCCGGCACCCGGGTGCCGGTGGGCGCGCTGTACTACGGCGACGTTCCGCGTGCGCGCTTCTTCGACGACACCTCCAGCACCGCGCGGCTGTATCGCACGCTGCGGGCCGCACTGCGCGGCCCCGTGTACGTCACCTCCGCCACCCGCGACGGGCGCACGGTGCTGGTCCAGACCTGGTCGGGCACCAACCCGGGGGATTTCTATCGCTACGACACGGTCGAAAAGACGGCCAGGCTATTGGCCAGCCGCAGCAGCTGGATCGATCCCGCGCAGAGTGCCGAGGTGCGGCCGGTGGCGCTGACCGCGCGCGACGGACTGCCATTGCACGGCTTCCTGACGCTGCTTAAGGGCAAGGACGCCCGCCGGCTGCCCATGGTGGTGGTGCCGCACGGTGGGCCTGTCGGCGTCTTCGATTCGGGCGACTACGAACGCGAAACGCAGTTGCTGGCCGCGGCCGGTTACGCGGTGCTGCAGATCAATTTCCGCGGCTCGTCCAATTACGGCCGCGCGCATGCCGCTGCCGGCAATCGGCAATGGGGCCTGCGCATGCAGGACGATGTGACCGATGCAACGCGCTGGGCGATCGCGCAGGGCATTGCCGACGAAAAGCGCATCTGCATCTACGGTGCCAGTTACGGTGCCTATGCGGCGATGATGGGAACCGTGCGCGAGCCGGGCCTGTACCAGTGTGCTGCCGGCTACGTGGGCGTGTACGACCTGCCGATGATGTACCAGCGCGGCGACATCCAGGACGAGCGCTCGGGGGTCAACTACCTGCTCAACTGGATGGGGCCGGCCGAGGAACTGGGGGTGCATTCGCCGGTCAACCTGGCCGCACAGGTCAAGGTGCCGGTGTTCCTGGCCGCTGGCGGCGAAGACAAGCGCGCGCCGATCGAGCACACCAAGAAAATGGAAGCCGCGCTGCGCCGCGCCGGCACGCCGGTGGAAAGCCTGTACTACAAGACCGAGGGCCACGGCTTCTATACCCAGGAACACCAGCGCGAGTACTACGCCAGGCTGCTGGCGTTCCTGTCGCGCAGCCTGGGCGGCGAGACAGCATCGGCCGCGACCCCGGCACAACCGTAACCAACCGGGGCGTCGGCGGCCCCACGAAACCGCGCCGGCACCCCCAACGTAGAGCCACGCCATGCGTGGCTGTGCACGGCCCGCGTTACTTCACCCCGTGCATCATCCGCTTCAGCAACGGCGAGCCTGCCAGGGCCACCGCAGCACAACCCAGCCCGATCCACATCAGCAACCAGAACAGGTGTTCATAGCTGGCGGCGGCCGCGGCGATGTTCATGGTTTCTCCCTCCGGCACCTCGATCGCCGCAAGCTTGCCGAACAGCGCGGCCAGCGTTTCGGAGAACGCGGTGGCCAGGAACCAGGTGCCCATCATCAGGCTGACCACACGAGGCGCGGCCAGCTGGGTCACGGCCGACAGGCCGACCGGCGACAAGCACATTTCGCCGATCTCCAGCACCAGGTAGGCCAGCACCAGCCACCACACGCTGGCCATCTGACCGGTCGCACCCACCTGCTGGGCCGCGAGCGCCAGCGGCACGAAGGACAGCGCGGCGAAGATCAGGCCGAGCGACGACTTCAGCGGCTTGGACGGGTCCAGCCGGCGGCGGTCCAGCCAGGCCCACAACACGGCAAACAACGGCGCCAGCACCACCAGGAACAGGCCGCCCAGATAGGTGAGCGAACCGGCGGTCTGCGGAATCACCAGGCAGTCGCGGATGAGCAGCACCAGCATCACCGCGACGATGGCGATGAACAGCGTGCGCGGCGCCGACGAGCCCGGGCGCTTCTCGGACAGCCGCGCGGCAACCACGAAGCCCAGCGGGGCCAGCAGCAGCGATGCGATCGACCACGGCAGCGGGGTGCCGTCGCGGATCACCAGCGAGGGCACCAGGTCCTTGGTCAGCAGGCGGTCGGTGAAGGTCACCCACGAGCCGTAGGTCTGCTCGTACAGGGTGAAGAACACCAGTGCCATGAAGATCAGGGCCATCAGCGCGATCATCTGCTGGCGCTGCACCGGGGTGCAGCGGGTACCGGTGAACCAGGCAAACCAGAGCAGCACGCCGCCGAGGACGACGATCATCAGCATGAGCGCGAGGCTGATTTCACCGCCCAGTGCGAACGCGCCGTTGGCGGCGGCCCACATGAGTGCGGCCACGGGAACGATGCCGAGCACGGCCACGCCGTAGATCAGCCATTCGCGCGGCAGGCCCAGCACGCGCTGTCGCAGTGCGGCCGCGTTGCTCGGTTCGGCATGGCCGTGCAGGTACTTCTGGCCCCACAGGAACATGGCCAGGCCGATGACCATGCCGATGCCGGCGGCGCCGAAGCCGTACTTCCAGCCGTAAGCCTCGCCGAGGAAGCCGCACACCAGCGAGGCGAACAGGGCGCCCAGGTTGATGCCGGCGTAGAACAGCGAGAAGCCGGAATCGCGGCGGGGATCGTTCTCGGGGTAGAGCTTGCCGACGATGGTGGAGATGTTGGGCTTGAGGAAGCCCACGCCCATGATGATCAGCGCCAGCGAGAGATAGGTGATGCCTAGAGCGGCCTCGTCACGCACCACCTGGCCGCCGACGCGGGTGGCGGCATGGCCTTCGAACGCCATGCCGAGGTGGCCCAGCACCAGCAGGACGCCGCCGAACACCACCGCCTTGCGCATGCCCAGCCAGCGGTCGGCGAGCAGGCCGCCGAAGACGGGAATGCAGTAGACCAGCCCGCCGTAGGCACCGAGCAGATCCAGGCCGGCCTTGTCGCCGAACAGGTGGTACTTGGTGAGGTACAGCAGCAGCAGCGCCTTCATGCCGTAGAACGAGAAGCGCTCCCACATCTCGGTGAAGAAGCAGACGTAAACGCCTTTGGGATGGCCAAGGAAGTCGTCGGAAGCGGGCAGGGCGGTGGCGGTCATCGGGCGATAGGCGACAAAACAGGTCGCGATTATTGCCTATTGGCGTGCCGAACGCGCCGCGCCGGTAGGTGCCGACCGTTGGTCGGTACGCGCATGGGGTTGCGCCAACAGCCTGGCGATTCACCGCTATCGGTCGGGGCGCGGGACGGCAGGGCCCAACGGGACACGCGTGAACCCATCCATGGGGCTCTTCGCAGCTCCTGCTGCTCAAGGTCCCGCTGGGCCCTGCCGCCCCGCGCCCTTCAGGGTTTGCGATGTCGGACCGAACGGCCGCGTAGTGCCACGCCATGCGTGGCTGCTCTTCGCAGGGTTACAGGTAGCGCAACCAGACCAGGTCTTTCCGGCGCGCCTTCAGGCGCGCGAAGGCGCGCGTCGGCCAATAGAGCGCCAGCGCCAGCGCGGCGGTGATCATCCACAGCATCCAGACGTGGTCCACACCGAAGTAGGCCCCGTGGGTCGGGCCCCAGCGCGCCTGGGCGGCCACATACAACAGCTTCAACACATACAGATGCAGCAGGTAAAAGAACATCGGCGCGGCGCCGATGTTGGCCAGCGGTGCCAGGGCACGGGCGACCCGGGGCTGTTCGTACAGGCGCAGCAGCAGCAGGCCGATGCCCAGTGTCAGCAGCAGGAACAACAGGGAAGGGGGGTACTTGGTGACGTTGAAGACGCTCATCAGGGTCTGCCCTGCGCTGGCCATGGCCTGCCACGGCGCGTCGCCGTAGACGTTGGCGGCGCGCAGCAGGACGAAGCCCAGCAGGGCGCCGCCGCCGGCCCACAGCAATCGGCGTTGGCGCAGGGCGGGATCGCCATGGCGGGCGAACCAGGGGCCGAGGGTGTAGCCGAGTGCAATGACGCCGATCCAGGGCAGCACCGGGTAGGAAGTGCGCAGGCGCAGGGAATCGCCTACGGCGATCCAGTCGCGCTGGTGCAGCACCTTCCACAGCACGGCCAGCGGACCGTCGCCGCTGGCGTGGACGCCATCGAGCAGGTTGTGCCCGGCAATCAGCGCGATGGCCAGGGCCGCCAGGGCGCCGCGCGGCAGCCACAGCAGGCCCGCCAGGGCCACCATGCTGATGCCAATGGCCCAGATCACCTGCAGGTAGATGACGCTGGGCGGGAACTGCAGGGTCCAGGCGAAGTTGACCACCAGCAGTTCCAGCAGGATCAGGAACACCCCGCGTTTGAGCAGGAACGTAGCGGCGGCGCTGCGTGGGTCGGCCTGGCCGCTGCCGTACAGCCAGGCGGACAGGCCGGTGAGCAGGACAAACACGGGTGCGCACAGGTGGGCAAGCAGACGGCTGACGAACAGCGTCGGCTCGACCTGGTCCACGACCATCGGGTCGGGCACCTGCGCGTGCAGGTACAAGGTCTCGCGCACGTGGTCGAGCAGCATCAACACGATGACGGTGCCGCGCAGCTGGTCGATGGAGGTGAGGCGGTGGGAGAGAGGGGCCACAAGCACGCCGAACGGGTGGTGTGACAGGATATAACATAACAAAATGGCATGCGCGGGTCGCTTCTCCACTTTGCCGAACGGGGCGGGAAGCGCGTGCCAATCGGCACGGGTTGCCATGCCTGCACATGAACGCTAGCGTGGGGCAGATTTTTTGCCAGCAGGGGCTTTCATGAACAACGACGACGCTGCGCCCAAACAGCTCACTTTCCGCGCGGTGGTGCTTGCCATCGTGCTGGCGGTGATTCTGTCGGCGGCCAACGCCTACCTGGGTCTGTTTGCAGGCCTGACCATCGCCACCGCCATTCCGGCGGCGGTGATCTCCATGGGGGTGCTGCGCCTGCTCGGCGGCGGCACCATCCTGGAAAACAACATCGTGCAGACCGGCGCCTCGGCCGGCTCGTCGATCGCTGCGGGCGTGATCTTCACGATCCCCGCGCTGGTGATCATGGGCTACTGGCCGGACTTCAAGTACTGGTGGGTGCTGGGCATCGCCGGTCTCGGCGGTCTGCTGGGCGTGCTGTTCTCGGTGCCGCTGCGCCGTTCGATGATCGTCGAAGACCCGCTTCCCTTCCCCGAAGGCAAGGCCGCGGCCGAAGTGCTCAAGGCCGGTGAGAACCCGGGCCCGGGCCTGAAGATCCTGGCCGTGTCCGGGGCGATCGGTGCGGTGGTGAAGCTCTGCGCCGAAAGCGGCATGCGCCTGATTCCAGACGTCTGGGCCACCTCGGCTTACCTGGGCAGCTCGAAAATCACCGCCTTCATCGGCACCAACCTGTCGCCGGCGCTGCTGGGCGTGGGCTACATCGTCGGCCTCAACGTCGGCATCGTGGTGGTGTCCGGCTCGATCCTGACCTGGCACATCGCCATCCCGCTGTACCAGGCGTTCTTCATGAACGCCGACCCGGCCCTGGCCGCGTCGATCGCCACGGCGTCGTCCACCGAAGCGGCGTTCGCCATCTGGGGCGCGAAGATGCGCTACCTGGGCGTGGGCGCAA
Organism: Stenotrophomonas sp.; assembly: GCF_050737075.1. Lineage (GTDB taxonomy): Bacteria > Pseudomonadota > Gammaproteobacteria > Xanthomonadales > Xanthomonadaceae > Stenotrophomonas. Next base: position 7,631 of record NZ_JBOHXV010000095.1, on the reverse strand, counting down.
TGCTGATCGGCGGTGTGTGGACGCTGATTTCGCTGCGCAAGTCGCTGCTCAACGGCGTCAAGAGCGGCTTCGCCGCCGCACGCAAGAGCGGTGGCCCGGTGCTGGCACATACCGAGCGCGACCTGCCGATGAAGTGGATGCTGGTGGCACTGGTGGTGTTCACCCTGCCGCTGCTGGCGCTGTACCAGGCCATCGTTGGCCAGTGGCACGTGTCGATCCCGATGACCCTCATCATGATCGTCGCCGGCTTCCTGTTCGTTTCGGTCTCGGCCTACCTGGCCGGCCTGATCGGCTCGTCCAACAACCCGGTGTCGGGCATCACCATCTCCACCATCCTGTTTGCCTCGGCGGTGCTGGTGCTGCTGCTGGGCAAGGATGGCCTCACCCCGGTCGGTATCGGCGGTGCGCCGCTCGGTGCGGTGGCCGCGATCATGATCGGCGCCGTGGTGTGCTGCGCGGCAGCGGTGGGTGGCGACAACCTGCAGGACCTGAAGGCCGGCTACATCGTCGGTGCCACCCCCTGGAAGCAGCAGCTGATGCTGGGCATCGGCGCGTTCTCCTGCGCGCTGATCATGGCGCCGGTGCTGAACCTGCTGGCCACCGCGTACGGCATCGGCGTCAAGTCCGATCTGCACCCCAACGCGCTCGCCGCGCCGCAGGCCAACCTGATGGCCTCGGTGGCCAAGGGCCTGTTCGGCGGTGAACTGCCGTGGACCTTCATCGGCATCGGCGCCGTGGTCGGTGCCGCGATCATCGCCTTCGACAGCTGGCTGAAGTCGCGCAACGCCCGCTTCCGCGTGCCGGTGCTGGCCGCGGCGATCGGTATCTACCTGCCGCTGGAACTGATGGTGCCGATCTTCCTGGGCGGCCTGATCGCCTACCTGGTGGAGCGCTTCCACAAGGTGCGTGGCGACGATGAGGAAGGCCGCGACCGCATCCACAAGCCGGGCGTGCTGTTCGCCGCCGGCCTGATCACCGGTGAGGCCCTGATGGGCATCGCCATCGCCGTGCCGATCGTGATCTGGAAGCGTGCAGACATCCTGGCGTTGCCGTTCCACCTGCCGGGGGCGCAGTGGATCGGCCTGGCGGTGCTGTTCGTGGTGGGCTGGTTGATCTACCGGACCGGCAAAAAAGCCACCGCGGTCTGATTCCGGTCTGATGTGAACCCGAGAAACCCCGCTTCGGCGGGGTTTTTCTTTAAATGTTGCCGGCCAACGTTATGCCCGCCGTCCTGGCGGGCACCCTCCGGGCCGTCGCTGCGCGACGTTGAGAACGGCTCCTGCCGTTCTCTTCGGGGCTGCGAGCCAGGAATGCGTGGCCAGGCATGACGTGTGGCCTTTGCGTTTGGGGGCTTCGGACCCATAACATCGGCGTTTTGCCGTTCTGCGGAGAACCCGATGAAACTTCGTTACGCCCTGCTGCCGTTGTGCCTGCTGACCGCGCTGCCGTCGCTGGCTGCCACGCGTGGCCTGGATGTGCGCGACATGATCGCGCTGGATCGGGTTTCGGCCCCGCTGCTGACCGCCGACGGCGGCAACGTCGTGTTCGCCAAGCGCGTGCTCGGCACCGACAGCAAGGCCAGCACCGGCCTGTTCATCCGCAACCTCCGCACCCGCGACCTGGCGCCGCCCCGGCCGCTCACCCCGGCCGGCTGGAACGTCAACTCGGCCGCGCTGTCGGCCGACGGCCAGACCGTGTACTTCCTCAGCGCCAAGGGCGGCAGCCAGCAGCTGTATGCCATGCCGCTGGCCGGCGGTACCCCGCGCCAGCTGACCGACTTCGCCGTGGACGTGGACAGCTACCAGATCTCGCCGCAGGGCGACCGCGTGGCCTTCAGCGCCGGCGTGTTCCAGGACTGCGGCTCGGACCTGGCCTGCACCAGCAAGAAGCTGGACGCACACAAGGCGCGCAAGAACACCGGTGAAGTCTTCGACAGCCTGTTCGTGCGCCATTGGGACACTTGGAACGACGGCCGCCGCAATACGCTGTTCGTGGCCCCGCTGCCGGCCGCCAAGGCTGCCGCGGTCAAGGGCGCCTCGGCGATCAGCGCCACCCTGGTCGGCGACGCGCCGTCCAAGCCGTTTGGCGGGAATGACGATTTCACCTGGGCACCGGACGGCAAGAGCGTGGTGGCCAGCATCCGCGTGGCCGGCCGTGAAGAGGCGTGGTCGACCAACTTCGACCTGTACCGCCTGGACGCCGAGGGCAAGCAGGCCCCGGTCAACCTGACTGCGGCCAACCCGGCCTGGGATGCCGGTCCGGTGTTCAGCGCCGACGGCAACACCCTGTACTACCGCGCGATGAAGCGCCCGGGCTTCGAGGCCGATCGTTTCGGCGTCATCGCCCTGGACCTGGCCTCGGGCAAGACCCGCGAAGTTGCCCCGAACTGGGACCGTTCGGCCGGCGAAGTGGTGCTGTCGCAGGATGGCAAGAGCTTCTACACCGGCGCCGATGACCTGGGCGAACACCGCCTGTTCAACATCGACATCGCCACCGGCAAGGCCACGGTCGTTGCCGAAGGCGGCAGCATCGGTTCGCCGGTGATCGCCGGCGGCACGCTGGCCTACACGAAGAACAGCCTGAAGAGCGGTGACCAGATCGTGGTGGCCCAGGCCGACGGCAGCAGCCCGCGCGAGATCACCCCGAGCGCCAGCGAAGTGCTGCCGGACGTCGCCTTCGGCGATTACGAGCAGTTCCAGTTCAAGGGCTGGAACAACGAGACCGTGCACGGTTACGTGGTCAAGCCGTACAACTACCAGGAAGGCAAGACCTACCCGGTCGCGTTCCTGATCCACGGCGGCCCGCAGGGGAGCTTCGGCAACGGCTGGAGCTACCGCTGGAACCCGCAGACGTACGCGGGCCAGGGCTACGCGGTGGTGATGATCGACTTCCACGGTTCGACCGGTTACGGCCAGGCGTTCACCGACGCGATCAGCCAGCACTGGGGCGACCGCCCGCTGGAAGACCTGCAGAAGGGCTGGGCGGCAGCGCAGAAGCAGTACCCGTTCCTCAACGGCGACAAGGCCTGCGCGCTGGGCGCCAGCTACGGCGGCTTCATGGTCAACTGGATCGCCGGCAACTGGAATGCGCCGTGGAAGTGCCTGGTCAACCATGACGGCGTGTTCGACCAGCGCATGATGGGGTACGCCACCGAAGAGCTGTGGTTCACCGAGTGGGAGCAGGGCGGCACGCCGTTCGCCAAGCCGCAGAACTACGAGCGGTTCAATCCGGTCAACCATGTGGCCGACTGGAAGAAGCCGATCTTGATCATCCACGGCCAGCTCGATTTCCGTATTCCGGTCGAACAGGGTCTGGGCGCGTTCACCGCCGCGCAGCGCCAGGGCATCGAGTCGAAGTTCCTGTACTTCCCGGACGAGAACCACTGGGTGCTCAAGCCGCAGAACAGCGTGCAGTGGCACGACACCGTCAATGCGTGGTTGAAGCAGCACATCGGCGAATGATGTGGACAGCGCCGCCGAAGGGCGGCGCTGTTGTATGGGGGCAACGTCCGACGGGGAAATGTCCGACGGGGTGACGTCCGACTGGGTAACGCCCGGCTGGGTAGAGCCGACTGTTAGTCGGCTGTTGCTCGGCTGCTCCGAATTTCCCCATGCTCCGCACAGCCGACTAACAGTCGGCTCTACCCGGTCTTTTTCTCACCGCGGTTTTTCTACCGCGGGTTTTACCGCGGTTTCCACCCAACCAGGCATTCCACTACGTGAAAGCACCCGCCCTGATCCAGAACGACATCGTCGTCTTCGGCCTCATCGCCGCCACCCTGGGTGCCGTGTTCTGGACCGCCTCACGCGAGACGGGGCTGTGGAAGCGCTTCTACACCTTCGTGCCGGCGTTGCTGCTGTGCTACATGATTCCCGGCATCTACAACACCGTGGGCCTGATCGACGGGCAGAACACCAGCCTGTACAACCCGGTCGCGCGCGACATCCTGCTACCGGCGGCGCTGGTGCTGCTGACCTTGGCGGTGGACATCAAGGGCATCCTGCGGCTGGGCCCGAAGCTGATCGTGATGTACCTGGGGGCATCCTTCAGCATCATGATCGGCGCGGTGGTGGCCTTCATGCTGATGAAGTGGGCACATCCGGAAACCGTCGCCGGCGATACCTGGGCCGGAATGGCCGCCTTGGCGGGCAGCTGGATCGGCGGTGGCGCCAACATGCTGGCCATGCGCGAAGTATTCGACGTCAACGCCACCACCTTCGGCCAGTTCGCGGTAGTCGACGTGGGCGTGGGCTATGTGTGGATGGCGGTGCTGATTTTCATGGCGGGGCGAGCGGCGAAGATCGACGCACGCACCGGCGCCGACACCTCGGCGATCGATGCGCTGAAACTGCGCATCGAGAAATTCCAGGCCGAGCACGAGCGCGTCGCCAGCCTGACCGACCTGATGCTGATCGTGGCGGTGGCGTTCGGCACCGTCGGCCTTTCGCACGCCATCGCCGGCCCGGTCTCGGCCTGGTTCAAGGGCCACGTCGCCTGGGCCTCGCAGTTCAGCCTCGACGCGCCGTTCGTGTGGGTGGTGGTGATCTCCACCAGTTGCGGCCTGGCGTTGAGCTTCACCCGCGCGCGCAACCTGGAAGGGGCGGGCGCCTCGAAGCTGGGCTCGCTGCTGCTGTATTTCCTGATCGCCTGCATCGGCATGCAGATGGACCTGCTGGCCCTGCTGGAGCGCCCCTGGCTGTTCGCGCTCGGCCTGATCTGGATCGCCGTGCACATCGTGCTGCTGCTGGCGCTGGCGATCGTCCTCAAGGTGCCATTCTTCTACTTCGCCATCGGCTCGCAATCCAACATCGGCGGCCCCGCATCGGCCCCGGTAGTCGCCGCTGCCTTCCACCCATCCCTGGCCCCGGTAGGCGTCCTGCTCGGCACCATGGGCTACGCAACCGGCACCTACCTCGCCTACATAGTAGGCATCACCCTGCGGGCGTTGGCCGGCGGCTGACGTTTCGCGCGGTAGAGCGTTGGCGTTTTCATTCTCTGCGCGCGGGGGCGCGGGACGGGAGGGGGTAGCGGGGCACGCGTGAACCCCGCTCCGCGGTCCGGCCCAGCCGCTGGCGGCTGTGCGTTCAGTCGCATGCGAGGCAGTGCCTCGCAAGCAATGCGCCTTCACCCATGGGGCTCTTCGCAGCTCCTGCTGCTCAAGGCCCCGCCACCCCCTCCCGCCCCGCACCCCCAGACGGTTATGCGTCGGCGGTGGGGGAGAGCAAAAGCAGGTGGCCCTCGGTCGCGTGCTACACCCATCGCGTAGAGCCACGCCATGCGTGGCTGCCGATAACCCCTCGGAGATGTGTAGCGCCCGACCATTGGTCGGGCGACGGCGTGCAACGCCGTGTTTCGCGCGCGGCTTTAGCAGCGTGGATCTTGATCTTCGATCCGGTCGTGGGAACCCATGGGGGCGAGGGAGGGGTAGGCCCTGGCCGGACCTTGAGCAGCAGGAGCTGCGAAGAGCCCCATGGATGGGTTCACGCGTGTCCCGCCAGGGCCTACCCCTTCCTCGCCCACACGCGGAGATAAGAGCAGCCAGCGCGTTTCGCACAGATCCATCACCGTACCGACCAACGGTCGGTACCTACCGGTCAATGCAATCCGATTTCGGTCAGAGCAACCCGCGCTCGATCAACCACGCCTTGGCATCTTCCGCATCCTGCTCAAACCAGGCACGCGTCGAGCCCAACCGATACGTGTACCCCCACGCATCCATATCCGCCATCAGCTGCGCGCTGCCAACACCCGGCAGCTGTTCGGCCAGCACGATCTGCAGGTAACAGGTGGCGTCTTCTTCGGGCACCGAATCGGTGGCATCGGTGTGCACCAGTGCGCGGCGCTCCGGCGGCAGCACGATCAGGTGACAGGCCTCGTGCAGCATCGAGTGCACCGGCGTGTCGTTGCGCACGTACACGTCGCTGGCGATGATCCCGGCTTCGGGCTCGCCCCAGTAACTGCCGGGAATCGGCGCCCCATCAGCCACGTGATGCAGCTGCAGCGCGTGGCGTGCGAGTAACGCCACGGCATCGTTGAATGCAATGTCGCCTACGCGGGTGACCCGCGGTTCGGCGTCGGTGGTGGGGGTGTCCATGGCGTGTCGGTGTCGCGCCCCCGTCCGTGCGGAAAGGGGCGCTGTCGATCAGGGGTGCTGCGGGCCTTCCGGCAACGCGACGGAGATGTCGAGCACATCGTGCTCGCCGTCCTTGACCAGATCCACCTTCACCGCGTCCGCGTCGATGTTCACGTACTTCTTGATCACTTCCAGCAGCTCACGCTGCAGCAGCGGCAGGTAGTCCGGGCCACCACGGTGGCTGCGCTCCTGCGCGATGATGATCTGCAGGCGGTTCTTGGCCGTTTCGGCGGTGGTCTTCTTCGTCTTGAGGAAATCGAACAGGCCCATGCTTACCCTCCGAACAGCTTGCTGAAGAAGCCCTTCTTCTCAACAGCGGTGAAGCGCATCGGGCGCTCTTCGCCAAGGATGCGGGCAACCGCATCGTCGTAGGCCTGGCCAGCGGACGATTCCGGATCCAGGATCACCGGCTCGCCCTTGTTCGACGCGTTCAGCACGTCGCCCGATTCGGGCACCACGCCAATCGCCTTCAGGCCCAGCACCTCTTCCACGTCGGTGATGCTCAGCATCTCGCCGGTTTCCACCCGTGCCGGGCTGTAGCGCGTCAGCAGCAGGAAGGCCGGCACGTTTTCGCCGTTTTCCGCGCGCTTCGTCTTCGAGTCGAGCAGGCCGATGATGCGGTCCGAGTCGCGCACCGACGACACTTCCGGGTTGACCACGACCACCGCGCGGTCCGCGAAATGCATCGCCAGGAACGCGCCCTTCTCGATGCCGGCCGGCGAGTCGCAGATGATGTAGTCGAAGCCATCGGCCACCAGATCCTTCAGGACCTTTTCCACGCCATCCGCAGTCAGCGCATCCTTGTCGCGGGTCTGCGAGGCAGCCAGCACGTACAGGTTGTCGAAGCGCTTGTCCTTGATCAAGGCCTGCTTGAGCGTGGCTTCGCCGTGGACCACATTGACGAAGTCGTACACCACGCGGCGCTCGCAGCCCATGATCAGATCAAGGTTGCGCAGGCCGACGTCGAAGTCGATCACCGCCACCTTTTTGCCACGGCGTGCCAGCCCACAGGCCAGGCTGGCGCTGCTGGTGGTCTTGCCGACGCCGCCCTTGCCGGAGGTGACTACGATGATTTCAGCCAAAGGACTTCTCCTGATTCTTCTGTTGGGGTGCTGGCTCAGTCCAGCGCAGCAATCTTGATCTGGTCCTGCTCCAGCCATACCTGCACGGCCTTGCCGCGCAGATTGTCCGGAACATCGTCCAGTACCTTGTAATGGCCGGCAATGGCGACCAGTTCAGCATGGAAGTCGCGGCAGAAAATACGCGCCGCGGTGTTGCCTTGGGCACCTGCCAGGGCACGGCCCCGCAGCGTACCGTAAATATGGATGCTGCCATCGGCGATCACCTCGGCGCCGGCGCCGACCGTGGCCATGACCGTCAGGTCGCAGTTTTCCGCATACAACTGCTGGCCCGAACGCACGTTGCTGGTCTGCATGCGGCCCGGCTGCGGCGCGCGGGCCGCGTCCGTGGCCGCTGCAGCCGGCGCGGCGGCCGCGCG
>NZ_JBOHXV010000094.1:0-16681 GCF_050737075.1 Stenotrophomonas sp. | reverse complement strand
CGTACTCAACGATCTGCCGGACCGCCTCGATCTTGAACTCATCGGTGTACCGCTTCGTACTCATAACCACCTCCGCCTAAGCCATAGTTTATGGCCGCGAGGTGTCTACGGAACCCTGGGCGATTCATTGCGCTCCCACAGCTGCGCCAACTTTTGACCCTAAGAATCTGTTCAATGCCGACCGTGTCTCTCCAGGAAAAGCGGACGGCGCCGCCTCACCACCCATGGTAGACACCGACGTATGTGAGAATACTTTGTCCACACTCCTTGCATCCAGGCTCCTTGCTGATGTAGCTCGCGTGGTGAATTCTCCTGTGCTTTTGCAGGTGTCATCTCCGTTGGATATTTTTGATCCTGTGCATCGTCCGTCCGGATCGATGAATCTATAGGGATTGCCGTTCGCATATCTGTATCGATTGAAAAGGCCGATCGGGCTCCTGAACGCCGTCACCGGATCCACAGATAGGAACACCCCCACCGTCGGATCCATATACCGCTGCTGCATATACGTCAGCCCGGTACTCCCATCCATCACATGCCCGGTGTACCCCACCCCGTCCTTTTGCGCGCCGATGCTCGCGCCATACGGCGTATACGCCGTGCGCTGCACCACCCCCGCCTGCTCATTGGTCTCCGCTACCGGGCTGCCGAGCGCATCGGTGTGCTGGTAGCGCACGCTGACCGCCCCACCTGCATTCGTCTTGCGGGTCGCCACCAGGCTTCCGGCCAACTGGATGTACTGCGTGCGCTCGCCCGTTCCCTGATCCCACAGGTACGCCAGCGCCCCACCCTGGCTGTACAGGTAATGCCGGTTCTTGCCACTCCCCGCATCGATCACCGAGCTGCGACGGCCATGGCCGTCGTAGCGATAGCGCTCCAGGTTGGTGGCTTGGCGCAGCCGGTTGCCGAAGTCGAACTGATACCCCTGCCCGTTCTTCACCGACAGGTTGCCCTGCACGTCGTAGCCCAGGCCGATGATGCCCGCGCCAGCCGCATTGCGCACCAGGGTCAGGCGGTTGCTGCCGTCGTACTCATAGCGGCGCTGGCCTTCGCCCGGCTGGGTCCAGGTGCGCAGGTTGTCCAACGCGTCGTAGCCGAAGCGGTACCAGCCATCGCCACCGAAGGCCGGTGAGTAGGCGGCGGTGAGCCGGTCCAGCGCGTCGTACTGCATCTGCCGGTCATGGCCACTGCCCTGCACCAGGTCGTTGATGGCGCTGACATTGCCGTTGACGTCGAAGCTGGTGAGCAGATCCAGCGTGCCGGTGTCGGTGCTGCGCGCCGGCAACAGCCGGGCGTTCTGCTGCATCTGGTGGACGATGCCGTTGCCGTACACGAACTGCTGCACCGCGCCGTTGGGGTAGTACTGCACGCCCGTGGCGAAGGTGCCGGCCTGGGTTGGCTGGCCCAGCGCGTTGGGCGCGTAGGCGACCTGCAGGCCCTGCGGCCAGGTCTGCGCGGCGAGGTGGCCGTTGCTGCTGTAGCCCTGGCCCAGGCTCAGATCCAGCAGGCCCTGCTGGCTGAGGGTTTCGCCGGTGAGCAGGCGGCGCTTGTTGTAGACGTAGCTGTTGACCACGGCCGGGGTACCGTCGCCGTTCTGGGTGGTGATCTGCGCCGGCAGGCCATCTGGCGTGTAGGCCCAGCTCTGGTTGCCGCGCCCGTCCGGGAAGGTAAGCGTGCTGGGCCGGTTGCGCGCGTCGTAGGCGCGGCGCACGACCCGGCCACTGGCCTCGGCGGCGGCGCGGTCGCAGCTTTGGGCGTTGGGCAGGTTCAGACCGGCGGCACTCCAGGCCAGGTTGCCTGCGCCGTCGTAGCCCATCACGGTGGCGCCGGTTTCCGGCTCGATCACCTTGCACAGGCGCTGCTGGGCGTCGTAGACGTAGCGGCGCGCGATCTGCAGTGGCGGCGGAATGCGGAACACACCGGAGTTGCCGAGCAGGTCGTTGCTTGCACCTGCCGGGGATATGCCGTGCACGTACAGCAGTGCGTTGGCATTCGACTGGCGTAGGGCGTCGGTCAGCGCAAAGCGGAAGCGATAGTTGGTTGCGCCGGTCTGGCAGGTGGCGGCGATAGCCGGTTCGCTGGCCTCGTTCGCCTGGGCAGCGCCCAGCCCCTGGCCCGTGCCTGCGGCGCCGCCACCATAGATGTGCACGGCGATGGGCGTTGCCCGGCCGCTGGAGCAGGCCCAGCCTGTCAGGTAGTACGTGCCATCGGCCGCCTGTGTGACGCCTTCCAGGGTGCCGCGGATCACGGACTGCGCGACGACCGCGCTCACCGCAGCGGAGGTAGCGGTCTTGCCGTTGTTGTCGGTGGCCACGCCGGTGATCTGGTAGCTGCCCGGACCCACACCCTGCCAGGTGAAGGCAAACGGCGCCGCGCCACTGTTGCCGATGTAGCTGCCGTTGGCGTAGTAGTCCACCCGCACTACCTGCCCGTCCGGATCGCTCGCATTGGCACTCAGGCCGATGCTGGCCGGGCCGATGTACGGCTGGCCGGTGGGCGCGTTGAGGCTGATGGTGGGCGGCTTTTCGCCGGCCGCCACCACGGTGAAGCTGCGGGTGGCACTGGCCGTGCCGTTGAGGTTGGAGCGCGCGTTGGTGTTGACGGTATATGTGCCCGGTCCGAGACCGTTGAACGTGTAGGACAGCGATTCGCCCACCACGCTGGCCAGCACCGTGGTGCCCTGGGTGATGCGCAGCTGGCTGACGTACACGCCGTCGTCGATGACGCCCGCGCTGACCTGCACGGTCACCGTGGCCGGGGCTGTATACACCGCGCCTTGGGCCGGTGCGGCGAAGCTGACCCACACGTACGGATTGCTCTGCTGCGCTGTGGCCGGCCAGGCCAGCACGACGCAAAGCAGGAGCAGGAACTTCAGAAGATGTCTGTGCATGCCAACGACTCCTTGTCTGCGCCTGCTCATCGGTCCGGACCCGAACGGGAGATGGTGACGGGCTTGCCGAATACGTCGCGGGTGATCTGGGTGGAAACCCCTTCCGGCGCATCGATGCGCACCGGCAGGTCGTAGCCGGGCGTATCCCACGCCTGGAAGCTCTCCACCGTGGCGAAGCCGCGCGGGTTGATGGTCTGCCGGCGCAGGCCACTGAGGTAGTTGGAGGTGGTGGTCAGGCGGCCATGCTCGGAGTCGATACCCACGCTGCTGACCCGGCTCAGGGCGTCATAGCCGGTGTAGGACCCGGGCAAGGTGGCGCGGAAGTTCGTGATGCTGCGCGAGGGATAGGACTCGAACACCTTGCGCCCCAGGCGGTCGAAGCGCCGCACTACCTGGCTCAGGGTCTGCTGCGGGTTGCTGAGGTCCTGGCTTTCTTCCAGCACCGGGCGCCAGAACGCATCGAAGTACAGCCGCCGCTGGCGGTTGCCCTCGGTTTCGGTCAGGCGCCAGTGGCCGGCCTCCAGGCCGAACTCCGCGCTGCCGATCCGCTCGAAGCTGCGGCCCACCGCATTCCACGCCACGGTATCGCCGGTGGGCCAGGTGCGCTGCGCAAGGCGCCCCATGGTGTCGTAAGCAAAGGTGGAACTGAAGCCGTTCTCATCGGTGGTGCGGGTGACCCGGCCCAGATCGTCCACGGCGGCCGATTCGGCGAAGCCGTCGGCGTAGCCGATCACCTGCGGGATGCCACGTCGCCAGTCCGAGGCGATGGTGATGTTGCCGTTGCCATCGGTCACGCTCTCCACCTGGCCGTCGGAGTAGTACGACAGGCGCATCTGCAGCTCGCCGAAGGCGTACTGCTCGGTTGGAAGCGCCGTATCGGGATGGAAGACGGTACGCGCGGTTTCGGCGCCGGTCTCAACATTCACAGTGCGCGCGGTCTGGCCCAGCACCCAGCGCGCGGTGTTGTCGTGGTACTGCCGGGTTTCGCTGCGTGTGTAGCCCAGGCTGCTGCTGGAGACGGTGGACAACGGGCGGCCGAAACCGTCGAGCGCACCCACCGTGCTTGAGAAGGTGGCGCCATCGCGGGTGGTGGTGGTCTGAATGCCCGGCCGCAGGTACTCGGAGGTGTAGCCGGCCGTGCGGGCCTGCTGCGTATTGCCCAGGCGCGCCGCGAACTGGCTGCCCGCCAATGGCCATTGGTAACGCTGCACCGTGGTCTGCAGCACTGCCTGCGCACCGCTGCCCTCTTCCACCTTGAGCAGCTTGCCTTCGTTGTAGCGGTAGCTGTTGCCGTAGGTGTGGCGGCTCCAGCTGCCTTCCGGTCCGGTGATGGTGGTCACCGACACGCCCGCGCAGCTGTCATCCAGGCACAGGGGCAGTGAGCAGTCGGTACTGGTGCATACCGGGCCGGTGCCGGGCGCGAAGGAGATGGTGCCGCCGTAGCTGTAGTTCCACTCGGCCGTGTCCACGCCCGGCCCGGACAGCCGTTTCGTACGCAGCACCACCGCGTCGTACGCCAACGGGTACATGGCCACGTCGTCGTTGGGGTCGTTGTAGGGCTTCGAGTAACCGTTGCACACCATGGGCACGTTGCTGCGGCCACGCAGGCTGTAGCCCAAGGTGAATTCCCCGGTTGCGCCGGAGGGATGCGTGAAGCGGCCCACGCCGCCGGGTTCGTTGTTCATCAGCCCCGGGTAGCCACAGGTGCGGATGATGTCGCCTGCACCGGTGGAGCGGTCGTACTGGAAGTAGATGTGCGACAGGGCATAGGCGTCGATGCCCCAGCTGCTGCCGTCGGGCAGGTCCACCCCGACCAGCGTGCCGGTGAGGGCATTGGGATAGGTGTAGCGGTAGGTCCAGGTCTGCGAGCCGTTGCTGATCTGCTGCACGTGGCCGCGGGCGTTGTAGCTGAAGGTGATCTGCCGGCCATCGCTGGCGGTGATCGCCTCCAGGCGCACCGGCGCATTGGCGGCATTGCTGTAGCGGTAGCTCACCCAGTTGCCGAAGCGGTCTTCCACGCGGGTGGCATACAGTTCGGAGCGCAGGCGGCTCGCGTTGTCCGGGTTGATCAGGTTGGCGGCGGCCACGCGCGGCTCAAAGAAGCCGGCCTCCCAGTCGAACGTGTAGCGCATGCCATCGGGCGTGTGGGCCACGAAGCCCTCGCCTGCCGCGTTATGGCGCGACGACGTGCAGGAGAACCAGGTGAAGTCGGCCGTCAACCACGAGTACGGTCCACCGCTGGTCGGCCGCTGCACGGCATTGGGTTCGGCCACCAGCATGTCCTGGCTGCCGCGGCCGGGAATGACCATGCGGTTGCCCTGCCAATAGTTGGACGGGCGGTAGGTGTTGCCGTTCACAACCACGGACGGTGGCGCGGCAGCCGCGGCACAGGGACTGGCCCACCCGGTTTGCGCCATGAACACGCCCGACAGACGAGGCAGCTACAGGTTCCAGTCGGCCATGGGCAGGTCGTCGTAGTAATAATCCGCCCGGTTGCTCGGGGTCATCGACCGGCTGACGCTGATCGGAATGCCGGTGCCCGGCAGCGAGAAGTCGGTGGCCGAAAAGCCCACGCTGCCGGTGTACATGTCCACGCTTTCGCCGAACAGGCCGCTCTCCAGGGCGGTCATGTCGGTATTGCGCTGGATGAGCTTGTCGTACTCCTCCCAGGGGTAACGCATGCCCTGCGCCTGGACGACGCCCGGCAGCAACAGGGCAACAAGAATCAACGGATAACCGCGCATGCTCACTCCTTCGAGACCTGGACTTCCTTGTCAGGCAGCGCTTCGCCCTATGCCGGACAAGAACCGTTGGACGTACGCCGACAACCTGCCGTTACAGCAGCACTGCGGGCAATCAGACACATCTGAAAATGTTGCTGTTGCTATTCTCGGGTTACCCCACGCGCCTCCCCAGGCACGCAACCCGCCGTCGTAACGGCTGGCCGAGTATGTCACCGGTTTCTTGACCGTGCCATACCCACCTCCGGGCACAAAAAAAGGCCCGGCAAACTGCCGGGCCTTTGCCACTACGCCAATGCCGCGCGTAGCGAAGCGATCAGGCGTCGCTTACCAGCTGAAACGCGGGCCGACCGACCATTCCTTGTCACCGTGGCGGTCCATCTTGATGTCGCCGTTGATGCCCCAGTTCTGGTTCAACTTCACCTGGCCACCCAGGCGGCCGTAGAACTGGCCATCCGGATTGATGCCGTGCTTCTTGCTGAAATCTTCGTAGCCGGCCATTGCGTAGACTTCGGCGTGCTGGCCGAACGCGGTACGGATACCGGCTTCAGCGCTGTAGCCGTTGAAGTCCAGGCCTTCCTTCGGGTCGAACTTGTTGTAGGCAACGCGGCCCACGAAGTCGGTGCTGGTGGCGATTTCGTGGTTGTAGCCCACACCCACGCGCCACTGGTCAACCTTGAAGTTGCCGATGTCGGTCTTCTGCTGGTTGTATTCACCGAAAGCGTGGAAGTTCGGCAGGAAGCCGTACGAGCCCTTGACACCCCAACCGTCGGCCTTGCCACCATCGGCGTCGGTCTTGACGTAGTCGCCTTCGGCGTAGTTGTAGGACAGGCCTTCAGCGGCCGAAGCGCCGAACGGCAGGGCGGCGGCGAGCGCCAGGGCAATCAGGGACGTCTTCATGGGGGTACACCTTTTCTGTTGTTTCGTTCGTGCAGTGGCGCAAGCGGCTTCTGCATCGGGAATGTAAATTCTCCGTTATTCGACACAACGCGCCCTGAAGTAAGCCGTTTTCGGCCTGGGGAATTTTTGGCAACCATTCAGTCGTAGCGTGGCATATGCGCGCGCGCCGCATTTTTCAGGTGTTTTTGGCGTGTTCGCGCTGCACGATGAACCGCGCGTTTATAACGCGCGCACGAAAGGAATCTGGTCACGACGATACCCTTGCGGGGCGTCACGCGTTGGGGAAGCCGCTCTTGGGGAGTAGTCGGCTAACGCGTCCATCCTCCGTGGTGCACCGGCTGACGCAGCTCTGGCGTCAAACCGCAGGTTCCGTGAGGCATCCTGCCCGGCTTGCCGATCTTGGCGGTTGGCCCGGGCCGCTGCTATCAGGATGTCCCTCACTGTGATTAAGGGTTTTCTGACCCTGTGCTCGCTGCAGTGCGGCGCAAACCCCTGGCAACGCATTGATTTTTCGAGGTTGGATCGTGCCAAACCCAGCCCGTCACGCCGCTGCACGCGCCGGGGAGGCAGTGTCGATTCCCCGCACCCCCACGCGTCGTAGTCATTGAAGGTGCCCATTCCGGCGCACCATTCCCGGAGGCTGAAGATGTCGTACATCGACGGTTTCGTCCTGGCCGTTCCCACCGCCAATAAAGACAAGTTCATCAAGCACGCCAACGAAGGCGATTCGGTCTTCATCGAGTTCGGCGCCCTGCGCGTGGTCGAATGCTGGGGCGACGATGTCACCCACGGCAAGCAGACCGACTTCTTCCGCGCGGTGGCGGCCAAGGATGATGAAACCATCGTCTTCTCCTGGATCGAATGGCCGGACAAGGCCACCCGCGATGCCGGAATGGAGAAGATGATGAAAGACCCGCGCATGGACCCGGCCAACAACCCGATGCCGTTCGACGGCAAGCGGATGATCTACGCCGGCTTCGTGCCGATCGTGGAAGTGCGCGGGAAGTAAGCGTGGTTCAACGCGGGTGGTTGCTGTCGTCGTCCGTGCCGTGGCCGATGCCCATGCCGCCGCCCATGCCACCCATTCCGCCACCGCCACCACCGCCACCCTTGCCCTTCTCGCCCGCGTCGGCGCCCTTGCCCTTGGCACCGGCGGCGGGCCGTGCGGGGCCCTGGCGTGGAATGACCACGCTGGCGGGAATGGGGGCCAGGTCGAGCGCCTGCCGGATGAAGTCGCGCAGGGACACCACCAGGTCCGCCGTGGGCACCGCGCGCCCTTCGGCCAGTTCATTGGCCGCGTGGGCGGCCAACCGCACCTGTTCGTCGGTACCGAGCAGGACGATGTCGGACAACGCCGCCTCCACCGCGTCGCGGATCCGGCGTGCCCGGTCGCTGCCGATGTCGGCCGGCGCGGCCAGGGCATCGTCGGGCGCGGTTGCCGCCGGGTGCAGGTCGCGCCGGTGGCGTGGGTCCACGTGCAAGGCACCGGTGAATGACCCGCCCAGGGTCTTGTAGGCGGCGATCAGCGTGCGCAGCCGCTCGTTGATCTGGCGGTTCTCACGCTCGCGCCGCTGCTGCAGGGTCTGCATCACCAGCAGGCGGATGCCCACGCCGATGAGGGTGATGACGGCCAGCCCGACAAGAGTGGAGAGCATGGCCTGCCAGGAGCTGAAATCGAGGTTACGCATGCGCGGCGCCCTGGCTCAGCCGCATTTGGAATACCCGCAGTTCAGGCACGTCGCACACCCGTCCATGATGACCAGGGCCTTGGTGCTGCATTTGTGGCACAAGCTGGCGCTGGGCGGGAAGCCGGTGCCGTCGCCGGTGATGGCCAGGTCTTCCTCGTGGTCGGCGGTGCTGCTGCGCGGCGCCGCAGCGGCGGCCTGCCTTTCGAGGTCCTCATACTGGCGGCGCTTGTCGGCGATCAGCGCGCGGTGCGCGGCGCTCAGTTCGGGCGCGTGCAGCAGGCCGATGGAGGTGAGGTGGTCTTCAATGACGCTGCCCAGTTCGGCCACCAGCGAGGGCATGTAGACGCCGCCGCCCTTGTAATAGCCGCCACGCGGGTCGAAGACGGCCTTCATTTCCTCGACCAGAAAGGTCACGTCGCCGCCTTTGCGGAAGACGGCGGATATGATCCGGGTCAGCGCGACGATCCATTGGAAGTGCTCCATCGACTTGGAGTTGATGAACACCTCGAAGGGGCGGCGCAGCTCGTGTTCGGTGCCCGGGTTGAGCACGATGTCGTTGATGGTCACGTAGAAGGCGTGTTCCACCAGCGGCGGTTTGATCTTGTAGGTATTGCCGATCAGGACATCCGGGCGCTTGATGCGCTCGTGCATCTGCACGATGTCGTTGGCGGCGTCCTGGCGGGCGTCGGGGCCGGGCGCTGCGGAGGCCGCGGCCTGGCGCGCCTTCTCCTCGGGGGTGACGACGGCGTAGCCGGTGATCTTCTGATCGATCCTGACAGCCATGGTGCGGTTCCTGGGTGTTCACGGTGCCCGCCCCGAGGGGCAGGCACCGTGTGTTACCTGCTTACTTGCGGGCGCGCTTGGCCGGGGCCTTGCGGGCCACGGTCTTGGCAGCGCGCTTGGCCGGCGCAGCCTTGCGGGCGACCGACTTGCGGGCAACGGCGGTCTTCTTGCCGACGGCCTTCTTGGTGGCAGCCGACTTCTTGGCCACAGCCTTCTTGGCGACGGCGACCTTCTTGCCAACGGTCTTGCGGGCGACGGCGGTCTTCTTGCCGACGACCTTCTTGGCCGCTGCGGTCTTGCGGGTCACGGCCTTCTTGGCGGTGGCAACCTTCTTGCCGACCACCTTCTTGGCGGCCACGGTCTTCTTGCCAGCGACCTTGCGGGCGGTGGCCGACTTCTTGGCCACAGCCTTCTTGGCGACGGCGACCTTCTTGCCCACGACCTTCTTGGCGGCGGCGGTCTTCTTGCCGACGACCTTCTTGGCGGCGGCCGACTTCTTGGCGACAGCCTTCTTGGCCACGGCGACCTTCTTGCCCACGACCTTCTTGGCGGCGGCGGTCTTCTTGGTCACGGCCTTCTTGGCGGTGGCGACCTTCTTGGTCACGGCCTTCTTGGCGGTGGCGACCTTCTTGGTCACGGTCTTCTTGGCGGCGGCAGCCTTCTTGCCAGCGGCCTTGGTGGTCTTGGTCACGGCCTTTTCGGCGGCAACCTTCTTCTTGGCGACCTGCTTCTTCAGCGCGGCGGCCTCGGCCTTGGCGTTGGTCTTGGCCGCTTCCAGCTTCTTCTTGGCGCTGGCCAGGGTCTTGCCAACCGACTTGGCGGCCTTGTCGGCCTTCTTGGCGACGGTCTTCTCGGCCTTCTTGACGGCCTTCTTGACCTTGGCAACCTGGGTGGTCGCGGCCTTGCGTGCGCGCTTGGCGGTCTTCTTCACCGAGGCCACCACTTCTTCAGCGGTGTGGGCGATGGTCTCGCCAACGTTGCCGGCGGTTTCTTTCACGGTTTCCACACCCTGCGACAGGGTCGCGGTCACACCATTTCCGTTGCTCATGTTTTGCCTCCTGAGGGGCCAGTCAGTGATTTCGCTGGCGATGCTATACCGGCGCGGTCGATCGTGGAACGGTCTTGTCGCAGCTCATGAGCCGCTGCTGTGCTTGGCCGGCGGCCGGCGCGGACCTGCCGCGAACCGCCACCGTGTAGAAAACCACTTGAAAACAGCGTCCGATGCGTGATCAGAACTTGCCGTAGTAGCCCTCCTTGAGCGCGTCGAACAAGTTGGCGGCGGTATGCAATTCGCCGTCATACTCGATCTCCTCATTGCCCTTTACCTCCACAACTGCGCCGTCTTCGAGCTCGAAACGGTAGGTGGTGTTCTCCAGATCGGCCTCCTTGACCAGCACGCCCTGGAACGCGGCGGGGTTGAAACGGAACGTGGTGCAGCCCTTCAACCCCTGCGCGTGGGCGTAGCGGTAGATGTCCTTGAACTGCTCGTACGGGTAGTCGGTCGGAACGTTGGCGGTCTTGGAAATGGAGCTGTCCACCCACTTCTGGGCGGCGGCCTGGACGTCCACGTGCGCCTTGGGCGAGATGTCGTCGGCGGCAATGAAGTAGTCGGGCAGGCGGGCCGCGTCGTCCTCGGCGAACGGCATCGCCAGCGGGTTGACGAGGTGGCGGTAGGCCAGCAGTTCGAAGGAGAACACGTCCACCTTCTCCTTGCTCTTGCGGCCCTCGCGGATCACGTTGCGGCTGTAATGGTGGGCGAAGGACGGTTCGATGCCGTTGGAGGCGTTGTTGGCCAACGACAGGCTGATGGTGCCGGTGGGGGCGATGGAGCTGTGGTGGGTGAAGCGCGCGCCGACCTCGGCCAGCTCCTCCACCAGCTCCGGGGCCACGCTGGCGATGCGCTGCATGTAGCGGCTGTAGCGCGCGTGCAGCACCTTGCCCTCGATCTGCTGGCCGGCCCGCCAACCGTCGCGCGCCATCTCCGGGCGCTGGCGCAGCATGGCGGGAGTGACCTCGAAGGTGTCCTGCATGATCGGCGCGGGGCCCTTCTCGCGGGCCAGGGCCAGGGCGGTCTCCCACCCGGCCACCGCCATCTCGCGGGCGATGGCCTCGGTGAAGTCGCACGCATCGGGCGCGCCGTAGGTCATGCGCAGCATGGCCAGGGCCGAGCCCAGGCCGAGGAAGCCCATGCCATGCCGGCGCTTGCGCAGGATCTCCTGGCGCTGCCGCTCGAGCGGCAGGCCGTTGACCTCCACCACGTTGTCGAGCATGCGGGTGAACACCCGCACCACCTCTTTGTATTCGTCCCAGTCGAAGCGCGCCTGGTCGGTGAACGGGTCGCGCACGAAGCGGGTCAGGTTGACCGAGCCGAGCAGGCAGGCGCCGTAGGGAGGCAACGGCTGCTCGCCGCAGTTGTGGGCATGCAGGCCGTTGGCATCGAAGCAGTTGAGGCCGGGCACCTGCACGTCATAGACGTCTTCCACGCCATCCGGCTGCACGCTTTCGACGGTGGCGAAGTAGCGGCTGCGGTTCATCACGCGGCGGTAGGCGGCCAGGGTCCGGGTCAGCCGCGCTGCCTTGTCGGTATCGGCGAAGCCGATCAGCGCATCGTAGCGGGCCACGCCTTCGCCGCTGATCACCAGCTCGAACTGGGCCGCCGTGGGATAGGCGCGCTGGCCGCCTCGACCATCGGGCAACACGGAATGACCGGCTTCGCGGCGCGCGTAGCGCGTGCTGGGGATGCCCAGCCGGAGCAGCATGCGTTGCACCGCCTCCAGGCGGGGGCGATCAGACTGCGCCAACCGGATGGATACGCCCTTGCCCTGGCTGCCCTGCACGCTGCCGTCGGCGTCGAACAGGCCGCGCAGGAAGCCACGGCAGGCATCGCTGGAGAGCTTTTCCAGTGCCGGGGTGATCGGCTTGTGGCCGGGGGACATGCCCAGCTGTTGGGCCAGGTCGCGCAGTGCCGCTGACTTGAACCGCCATTCGCTTCGACCGCTCACCTCGGACCAGCCAGTGAAATCGGCGCGATGTGTCAGGGTCTTCGCGCAACGCAAGGCTTCGCCCATCAGCGCGCGAACGCCGGGCGCAGGCGTCGCCGGCTCACCGTTGGCCACCGCCGCCTGGCTCCACACGGAGAGCACGGCCGCCTCTGCGTTGAGCGTGCCGTCGCCCACCAGCAATCCCAGCAGATAGCCCTGCTCATGCGCCAGCGCACCCGGCCAGTGCGGCGCAGCACGGTGGTCCTGCAGCAGCACCTCATCCCCGGGCCGCAGCCGGCCCGCCTCACACCATTCGCTCTGCACCGCCCAGCGGGTGCGGCTGATGACCCGGCGCACCCGATGGTCGGCCGTCAGCCGCAGCCGGTGGCCTTCGCGGGTCTGCAGGGCGAGCACCGGCTTGCGCGCAGTAAGGAAGAACCCGGCATCGGTCGTGGCATGGTCCTGACCCTCCACGCGCACCTGGAATCGGCGGCCGATCAGTTCGGCCACCTGACGCGGACCGTTGGCGGTGTGCACCCAGGTATCGGCGGTGACGCAGGGATTGGTCGCCCGGATGTCCTCGCACCACCAGTTGTTGTTCATTTCATTGACCCGGTCGATCAGGATGAAACCGGGTTCGGCGTAGTCATAGGTGGACACCATGATCATGTCCCACAGGTGCCGGGCGCGGATCTGGCCGTACACGCGACACGCCACCTGGCCGTCCTCGCGGACCACGTAATCGCGGTGGGTGGGCCAATCGCGCCATTGCACGCGGGCCGGATCGGTGAGGTCGAACGCGCCGGCCTCCTGGCGGCTGAGCGGGAACAGCAACGGCCAGTCGGCATCCTGGTCCACGGCGTGCATGAAGCCGTCGGTGATCAGCAGCGACAGGTTGAACTGGCGCAGCCGGCCATCCTCGCGCTTGGCGCGGATGAACTCGCGCACGTCCGGGTGCGAAACGTCGAAGGTGCCCATCTGCGCGCCGCGCCGGCCACCGGCCGATGACACGGTGAAACACATCTTGTCGAAGATATCCATGAAGGACATCGGGCCGGACGTATGCGCGCCGGCGCCGGCAACGAACGCCCCGCGCGGACGCAGCGTGCTGAACTCATAGCCGATACCGCACCCGGCCTTGAGGGTCAGCCCCGCTTCGTGGACCTTCTGCAGGATGCCGTCCATCGAATCCTCGATGGTGCCCGACACGGTGCAGTTGATGGTGCTGGTGGCCGGCTTGTGCGCCTGCGCGCCGGCATTGGAGATGATGCGGCCCGCGGGGATCGCGCCGCGGCGCAGTGCCCAGGTGAAGCGCTCCATCCAGTACTGCTGCTTTTCGGCGGTGACCTCGGCGTCGGACAACGCCTTGGCCACGCGCAGGTAGGTGGCGTCGATATCGGCGTCGAGCGGCTCGCCCTGCTGGGTCTTGAGCCGGTACTTGCGGTCCCAGATGTCCTGGGACGCCGGCTGCATCGGGACCTGCCCGTCGGGCAGGTCGTCGTCGATCGCGTCCACTCGCAGCGTGCTCATCGACCGCAGGCTCCATCGGTAGCCAGTGTGTGTGCCCGCAAGCAGACCCAACGCCTTGGGGCACTCCCGGCCGGCACCGCAACATCTAGTGGCCGACACAGGGCCAGCTTACGCCGGCACCGGGGCCTGTCAACGGTACGCAAGGTCGCAGGGGCGGGGTCTGCCGGGCGCGATCAGATCCTCGGTTTAGGCCGGGGACGGACAGACCCGTTCAGCTTGATTTACCGTATACGTGTTTCCACCCAACCTGCCGAACCCATGCGACCGCTCCCGACCCTGCTCACGCTTGCGCTTGCCGCCGCCTTCGGTGGCTTCGTGGCCTCCGCCATCAACGCGCACCTGGACAACCGCGCCGAAGCCGCGCCGGCCACGATCGGCATTCCGGCCACGGCCGCGTTGCCCGCCGCCGTCGCGGGGCAGCCGGTGCCGTCGCTGGCGCCGATGCTGGAACGGGTGATGCCGGCGGTGGTCAGCGTCAACACCAAGCAGGTGGTGCGGGTACGCAACCCGTACTTCAACGACCCGTTCTTCCGCCGCCTGTTCCCGGAAGTGCCGCAGGAACGCATCAACGAGTCGCTGGGTTCGGGCGTGATCATCGACGCGGCCGAAGGCCTGGTGCTGACCAACCACCACGTGATCGACAACGCCGACGATGTGCAGGTCACGCTGTCGGACGGGCGCACGGTCAAGGCCGAATTCCTCGGATCCGACCGCGATACCGACATCGCGCTGATCCGCATTCCCGCCGACAGGCTCACCGCGCTGCCGTTGGGCGACAGCGCGCAGCTGCGGGTGGGCGACTTCGTGGTGGCCATCGGCAACCCGTTCGGTTTCAGCCAGACGGTCACCTCGGGCATCGTCTCGGCGGTCGGCCGTACCGGCATCCGCGGGCTGGGCTACCAGAACTTCATCCAGACCGACGCGTCGATCAACCCGGGCAACTCCGGCGGTGCGCTGGTCAATCTGCAGGGCCAGCTGGTGGGCATCAACACCGCCAGCTTCAACCCGCAGGGCAGCATGGCCGGCAACATCGGCCTGGGTCTGGCCATTCCCACCAACCTTGCCCGTGACGTGGTGGACCAGCTGGTCAAGCATGGCGTGGTGGTGCGCGGCACGCTGGGCATCGAAGCGCAGAACCTGACCCAGGCGCTGGCGCAGAACCTGGGCCTGAGCGAAACCCGCGGCGCGCTGGTGACCCGCGTGCTGGCCGGTTCCGGCGCAGCCGCGGCCGGGCTCAAGCCGGGCGACGTGGTGGTGTCGGCCAACGGCCAGCGGGTGGACAGCGCGCAGGCGCTGCACAACGTGGAAGGCCTGCAGCCGGTGGGCAGCGCACTGAGCCTGGAGATCCGTCGCGACGGCAAGCCGCTGCAACTCAAGGCGACGCTGAAGGAACAGGCGCGCGCAGTCAGCGGCGAGTCGCTCGACCCGCGCCTGACCGGCGCCACGTTCGTGGACCTGCCCGAGACCCTGCGCCAGGCCGGCAGCAGCGGCGTGATGGTCAGCGAGGTCAAGCGCGGCAGCCGCGCAGCCACCTCGGGCCTGGCCGCTGGCGATGTGATCACCGAAGCCAGCGTGGGTGAATTCGCCGACCTGGCCAGCTGGCGCGCCAATTTCCAGCAGCGCCCGCAACAACTTGTACTGCGTATTTTCCGCAACGGCGCGAGCGGGAACCTGCTGATGCGCTGAACCAGTCAGCGGCCCTTCGCGCGCAGCTCACGGCAGCTAACACCCTCTACACCCCGCCGATGCTATTACCTTGTGTTCGTTGCCGACGGCTCCGTCCGCCGTCACCTTCCCCATCGCTTACATAACGGAGATACACGATGAGCCCCACCAACACCGAAAACCTCAAGGAACACCTGGGCGAAGCCGGTTCGCACCTGAAGTCGGCCGCCACCGCTGCCGGCGGCGCGATCAAGGGCGCCACGGGCGCGGCGACCGACGAGCTGCGCATCGGCAAGGCCAACGTCAAGGCCGAACTGTCCGACACCGCGCTGTCCGGCCTGGCTGCTGCCGAGTTCGGCGGTGCCGCCGCCAAGGAACAGGTCGATGCGCTGATGGACAAGGGCAAGGACCTGGTCGACAGCGCCGCCGAGCTGATCCGTGAGCGCCCGCTGGCCTCGTTCGGCGTGGCCTTCGCGGCCGGCTGGATCATTGCCAAGCTGGCACGCGGCAGCGACAAGTAAGTCGGCGTGAGCGATCAAGCACAGTCGACTCCCGACGGTGGGGCGGCAACGCCACCACCGGAGGGCGATGCGGGGCAGAAGCCGCCGCGTCTTGATGAAAGCATTCGCGAGGTCGGCCAGGCCGGTCGCGCCACGGTCGATTCGGCCAAGCACACGCTGCGCTCGCTGCGCCGGCTGGCGTCGTTCGAGTTCGCGCTGGCACGCAGCGCATTCGGGCGCGCGTTGGCGTGGAGCGGCGTGGCCATCGTATTTGGTGCATCGGCCTGGTTGCTGCTGGCCGGTACGCTGATCGCACTGATGCAGCGCTGGGGCCTGTCGTGGTTCCATTCGCTGCTCATTACCTCGCTGGTGAGCCTGGCCATGACCGGCTACGCCATCTGGCGCGTGTCGTTCTTCTTCCGCCACACCGGCATGCATGCCACCCGCCGCCAGTTGTCGCGGCTGGGGTTGTTCGACGAGCCCAGCGACGAGGACCCCGACGCGCACGTCGGACCCACGGAGCGTACGCCATGAAGTTTGAAGCCCTGCGCCATCGGGTAAAGCGCGCCGAACAGGTGGTCGCGATCCGGGCCAACGAAACCCAGTGCAATTGGTTCACGCTCAGCCAGGTCTGGCGCGAAGGCTGGACCCCGCTGCGGATCATTACCGTTGGCGTGGCCGGCGGCTTCCTGGCCGGCAAGCTCGAACCTGGCAGCGCCCGCTTCCAGGGGGCGCGCTGGCTGCAGATGATCGGCTCGGTGTCCAACCTGATGGCCAGCGCACAGGCCGCGTTCGCCTCGATGCAGGCAGCCGAGGCGGCCGATACCGCGGAAGAGGCGGCCGACAAGATGGATGAGGCCGCGGATCCTGCGCCGGTCGCACCGGTGCGGGCGGCGGCAGCTGCTGCTGCACCACGGGCCAGCGTGAGCGCCACGCAGGAAGCGGCGCAGCCGCAACCGGCGGAAGCGGCGACGGACGTCTCCGAGCGCTGATGGGTAGCGCC
>NZ_JBOHXV010000093.1:0-16721 GCF_050737075.1 Stenotrophomonas sp. | reverse complement strand
CGGGCCTGGATCAGGCCTGGGCTTCGCCAGCCTTGTCGGCAGCAGCCTTCTTGGCCGGAGCGCGGCGAGCCGGCTTGGCTTCTTCGCCAGCCGCAGCTTCGGCGAAGTCTTCTTCACGGACGGTGGCGGCGTGCGGAGCGGCAGCCTTGCCTTCCAGCACGGCGTCGGCGGCAGCGCGGGCGTACAGCTGCACGGCGCGGATGGCGTCGTCGTTGCCCGGGATCGCGTAGTCGACCAGTTCCGGGTTGTAGTTGGTATCCACCACGGCGATCACCGGGATGCCGAGCTTCTTGGCTTCCTTGATGGCGATGTCTTCGTGGCCGATATCGATGACGAAGATCGCGTCCGGCAGACGGTTCATGTCCTTGATGCCGCCCAGCGAGGCTTCCAGCTTGTCACGCTCGCGACGCAGGCCCAGCACTTCGTGCTTGACCAGCTTCTCGAACGAACCGTCGGTTTCGCCGGCTTCCAGTTCCTTCAGGCGGGCAACCGACTGCTTCACGGTGCGGAAGTTGGTCAGCGTGCCGCCCAGCCAACGCTGGTTCATGAACGGCATGCCGCAACGCTCGGCTTCCTCACGGATCGATTCGCGGGCGCTGCGCTTGGTGCCCAGGAACAGGATGGTGCCGCGCTTCTGGGCAATGCTGGAAATGAAGTTCATCGCGTCATTGAAGAGCGGAACGGTCTTTTCCAGGTTGATGATGTGGATCTTGCCGCGGGCGCCGAAGATGTACTGGCCCATCTTGGGGTTCCAGTAACGGGTCTGGTGGCCGAAATGGACGCCGGCTTCCAGCATCTGACGCATGGTGACCTGGGGCATTGCACTACTCCTGATAGGGAACCGGCCGCCACGGGTAATAGTTGGGCGGTCCGCCGTGAGGCGGGTGGTTCCGGGGTTTGGCTTCCCTGTCGCTTCCGTGTCCGAACTCCTCGCGGAGCACCCCGGCACGGATATGGGCGGCAGGTGTGGATTCACCGGTGACGTCCGGTGTTGACGGGTTTCCTGCGCCAAGGCGCGAAGAAATCCGGTCGATTATAGCCCGGGCAGGGCCAGTGGTGCAATTGGCGGGGTCGGGCTGGCCAGCGGCTGCCGCGCCGCCTCGCCCAGCCGGGCGCTGAAGTGGCCGCCGGCGTAGGCCGCGGCCGGCCCGGGCAGGGGCCAGCGGCGCGAGCGCTGGGCCAGCACGTAACCGGCCAGGTCGGGCAGGATCGGGCGCTCGCGGCCCTCGGCGTCGATGAACACCAGGTCGGCCAGGCGCGCGTGGCTGCGGCCGGCATTGTAGAGCTCCAGCGTGGCGGTGTCGGCCTCGGCATGCACCTGCACGGTCAGGGCGGGCGCGGCCGCAGGCTCCGGCCCGGAAATGAACACCGGCAGCGATACCTGCAGCGGCGGGCTGTCGGCGCCGGCGCGGATGACCAGCCGGTACCCCTGTTCGGTGGCTGGCGCGGGACCGAGCCGGACCACCCGCACGCGCTGGCGCGCGTGTGCGGCCAGGGTCAGCATGGTCGGGCTCAGGGCCACGTCCTGCGCGGGCACCAGCACTTCAGCCGCGTGGGTCTGGTCCCAGTGATACAGCCGGGCCTGCCCGCTCCAGGGGCGTGCCGCCTCGTTGTACAGCCACAGCTCGCCATCGGGCTGGCCGGGCGCGAGGGTGACCCGCAGCGGTGAGACCTCCAGCGCCTCAACCGGCCAAGACAGCAGCAGCGCCAGCAGCGCCCAGACGGGGGTCAGAACGTGAGGGTGAGCCATGGGCGCGCGTCGTCATCGTCGCCGTCCGGGGCTGGGGTGAGGGCCTGCACCTGCGGTGCGGCGGGGGTGTCGTCATCGCTGCGCTGGTGCGCCACCGCGCAGCCCGCAGCCGCGTCCGCGGCGTCCAGCGCGCAGGCGTCGACGATCTGGAGGTGCACGCGCAGCGGCGCGGCCGGGTCGGCCAGGGCCGTCGGCAGGCAGCACAGCAGGGCGGCGCTCAGGGCGAGGCGAACTCGGGTGCGTCGGTTCATCCGGATCGGCTGCGAGGGGTCGCTGGCGATATCGACCTGCCGACGCCGGACTTGAGTGCCACTCAGTAAGTGATCGTCACCTTGATCTGGTCGTTGTAGCTGCCGGCGGCCACCGGACCCACGCTGGCCGGCGCACGGCCGTACACGGTGATCTGCTGGGCGCCGCCGTTCCCCGTGCCGGCGACCACGTCGACATTGGTCGTGCTGCCCCAGCGCTGGCTGCGGTTGCTGTCGCTGTAGAGCTCGTAGGGAATGAACCACGCCGGGTTGGTGGTGTGCTGCATGCGCCTTGTCGTGCCGGAGGCGTACAGGCCGTTGTCCAGCGCGATGCTGTAGGCGGTGCGGTTGAGGCAGGTGAGTCCGATGGTCGAGGTGCGGTCGATGTTGGCCGCAATCGCGCCGGCGTTGCTGCCGAAGTCCATGTCGGTGGTGACATAGGTGCTGCACTGGGGCAGCACGTTGGCGGTGACCGTGAACGGGAAGCCGCCGGTGGCGACTTTGTGGCCACTGACGCCGCTGAGGCTGGTGCACAGCGGCGGCGCGGTGGCGGTGCCCAGCAGCACCTCGTTGAACGCGTATTCCAGGCGCACATTGGCCAGGCTGAAGGCGCTGCTGTAGCCGCCGGACGACAGCGTCTGCAACGCCGGTACCCGGCCGTAGATCACCACCGTGGCTTCGCCGCTACCGCCCAGCAGGGGCACGGAGTAGTTGAGATCAACGACCAGGGCCGCGGGGCTGGCACCCGGCGTCAGGCCCCAGATCGTGCTCATCGCTGCCGATGTATACAGCTGGTAGCCCATCGGATCGCCGGTGCCGTTGGTCATCTGGCGCAGCGGCGACAGCGTTGCGCCGGTGCTGCCGGTACCCAGTCCCACGCAGGCGCGCACCGAGGCCGTGGCCAGCAGGCTGAGCCCGGCGGTGCTGCAGGTGATCTTGAAGGTGGTCGTGCTGGTGGTGGGAGTGCCGGCGGCATTGGTGATGTTGCCGAATGCCAGGGTGACCGGGGTGGTGGTGGTGCACGTGGTATCGGCACGCGCGGCGCCGGCAACGCCCAGCGCCACCAGCAGCATCCAGGGTAGCCACGCGCGCAGGCTCATCGCGCCGGATCCGGCAGGCAGCGCAGCGGACCCACCCGGGCCGGCGCGCTGCCGTTGGCATAGTCCATGCTCAGCGTGACCCGGCACCGGCCCTGCGTGGTCTCGACCTGCAGCGGGGTCCGGGCCGGCAGGTCTTCCAGATAGGCTTCGCCGTCGTAGCCCACCGTGGCGCGGCGGCCGTCGGGCAGTTGCACCTGGCTGCCTGCCGCCAGCGGGCGGTCCCGCGCATCGTGCAGCACCACGGTGGTGGCGCGGGTCCGGCGCAGACCGAAGTCCACCCCCAACCCGGCACTCTGCCGCGGCGTGACCCAGGTATCGACCCGATCGGCACGCATGTCGGCGGGCAGGTCGAGGGTGTCGATCGACAGCCGGTTGCGCTGCCAGGACAGCAGTGGCGTCACCAGCAGCAGGCCCTTGTCGTTGGTGACCCCGATCGGCCGGTTTTCCAGCCGCACCGGAATGCCGCCGAAGCCATCGGTGGACACCACCGCGAACGCGTCGGGCACTTCGCGCGCCGCGAACAGGCGGCCGCCCATCCAGACCACGCTGCCGCTGGCGTTGGCATAGGCGAAGTCGGTGTCGCCCTGGCGGGCCACCCCCAGCGAGTAGCGGCCCACCCGGTTCAGCCAGCCCAGCTCGGCCAGCCCGCCGGTGCCGTCGTCGCCGTGCCGCGCCTGGACGCGCCAGCCAACCCCGCCCTGGCTGCCATCGCCGGGCACCGGCTGCGACACGTCCACGGCGTACAGGTTGCGGTCGCCGTTGCGCTGCGCCGACACGCTGCCCTGCCGGTTGTTCCCCAGGTTCACCGACAGCGACAGGTAGACGCTGCGGTCGCGGCTGTCCGACAGGTTCTGGTTGGCGGATACGTAGGCGGAAAAGCGCTCGGAGAAGGTGCGGTTCCAGAACAGGCTGGCATATCGGGTGTCGTCGCCGTCGGGGTAGGACAGCCGCACATAGCTCGCGCTGAGCGAACCGCCGCGTCCCAGGCTGGCGCCGACCGTGAGCTGGTCGA
This sequence comes from Stenotrophomonas sp., assembly GCF_050737075.1. GTDB lineage: Bacteria > Pseudomonadota > Gammaproteobacteria > Xanthomonadales > Xanthomonadaceae > Stenotrophomonas. Next base: position 12,611 of record NZ_JBOHXV010000093.1, on the reverse strand, counting down.
TCACGTCTGGCGGCAGTGCCCCCTGCAGGCTGCCCAGGTCCTGGTAATCCCCGTGGGTGCGCCGGGTCGCCGCATTGACGTTGAATACCCGGTTGTTCCAGCTGTAGCCCAGCGCCCATTGGCCGCCGTCGCGTCCATCGCGCCGGCTGTGCGCGTAGGACGCGTTGAGTACGCCGGCCTGGCCCAGCAGCAGCCACCCGCCGGCGCCGGCGGTCGCCACCCCGCCGCCGCCTTCGGCATGCAGCTCGGCCGTGAAGCGGTTGCTGGCGCCGTAGCGCCAGGTGCCGCTGCCCACCGTGGCGCTGTCGTAGGAAAACGAGCGGATGCCGTAGTCGCGACGCATGCGGCCGGCCCCGATTGACCAGTCCGACAAACCCTGGGCCAGCAGCTGCTGGGTGCCGTAGAAGGCGAAGTCCAGCGTCTGCATGCGCCCGAATGCATCGGTGATCACCACCTGCGCATTGCCGGTGCCGCTGATGCCGGGTTGTGCCGCCAGCTGGAACGGGCCCACCGGCACCTCGCCGTTGTACTGGCGCAGGCCGTCCACATACAGCTCGACGCTGGACGGCACCACGGCCTCGCCGAGGAAGCTGGGGGTGGGGGTCAGCACCCGGTAGGGCTGCAGGCCATAGTTGCGCCCGACCTGGACGCCGCCCATGCGCACCGGCCGGCTCCAGTCGACGAAGCCGCTGAAGAAATCGCCGACGGTGAGGGTGACCGCGCTGTCGGGGAAGTCCAGCTGCCAGCGGCTGTCCAGGCGCACGCTCTCGCCGCGCCAGCCGTCGCCGACCCCGTCCTGGAAAGTGCGCAGCAGCTGGCTGCTCTGCAGGACGCCGCGGCCGATGCCGAACACCCGCCACTCGGTGGTAAGGGCCAGGTTGCCGACGTCCTGGTTGTGGCTGGCGTACACGTCGTAGTTGAGCAGCGCGCCCGGCGAGGCGCTCGCCGCCGGCGTGGTGACGGCGTCCGGGCCGAGTTCGGTGGTGGGCAGGCTCAGCTGTGACAGGGGTACTTCCAGGGCGAGGGTCTGCAGCGAGGCGTCGTAGCGCATCACCACGCCGCCGATCTGCTCCAGCGGTACCGGCGCCTCGCCGCGCGCACTGAAGCCCAGTTGGCGCAGTACCGCCGGATCGGCGCGCAGCTCACCGGCCAGTTCGGTGAACGGCAGCAGCCCGCGCGGGCTGCCATTGAGGGTGACCTCCAGGTACAGCGTCTGTGGCGCCGTCAGCGGCGTGGGCGAGGGCAGCATCGCCTCACCCGACGCGCCACTGGCCCCGATGTCGGCCGCGCCTTCGGCGGTTTCCCCGGCGGCACGCGCAGCGGGGGCAAGACCCGACGAAACCACGCCCGTCGCCAGCGCGATGCGCACGCAGGCCTCAGCGAGCCGGTGGCGTCGGGGACAGTGGCGTGGGATCCGACGCGCCATTGATCTTTGCCGAAAGCGTCGCCCCGGCCATGCGGGCGGCAGTGATGTCCAGCGGCCAGCGCATGGTCTGGCCGCCGAGTACGTAGCCCACCAGCCCGGGTTGGAAGATCTGCGGCTGCTGCGGCGTGCCGACCGCCAGGTCGGCCAGCTGGGCGTGGCCGCCGCCGCGGTTGTGGACCTCCAGCACCAGCGTGCCGTCGGCCTGCGGCAGCACGCGTGCCTGCAGGTCGGGCGTTGGCGCCGCGACGCCCTCGGGTTGGATGAACACCGGCAGCGAATAGCGCAGCACGAACTGCATGCCCTGCCGTGTGGGGTCCAGGGTCGGGACTTCATCGACGATGACGCGATAGGCCAGCTGGGTCGTCGGCGGGTCGGGGTGCGCGCGGACCACCCGGATCAACTGCTGCTGCCCGGCCGCGAGGGACTGCATCGGCGGGCTCACCACCAGATCATTGGTCGGGTCCAACGTGTCGCGGCCATCGCGCTGGGTCCAGCGGTATACCCGCGCCTGCACGTTTACCGGGGCGGTGCCGGTGTTGCTGATCCACAGTGCCTCGGCGTTCTGGCGCGACGTGAGCTGCAGCGAGGTGGGGGCCACCTGCAGGCTGGCCGCCTGCACGCCCCCAGCGCCGGCGACCCATGCCAGGGCGCACGCGCAAAGCGCCACCATGGAGCGCCGAAGGCGCCCCGGTTCGAGAGCTGACATGGCGGCCTCAGTACGAGATGGTCGCGGTGACCGTGTCCTGGTAGTTACCGGTGGCGGCGTTGTTCACGCTGGGGTTGGCCACCTGACCGTAGATCGGATACGCCTGGGCCAGCCCGTTGCCGGTACCGGCAACGGTATTGGTGCCGGCGGTGGCACCCCATACGGTGGTGTGCCCGGCATTGGAATACAGTTGGTATCCGACGAAATTGTTGGTGGTGATCGCCGCGTTGGTATTGATCATCCGCCGGGTGGTCACGTCGTTGGCCGTGCCCGCGTTGGAGCCGGCATTGAGCGAAATGGTGTATGGCGTCAGCGCCGAGCACTGCGCGGTGACCGAGCCCTGGGCATTGGACGGGGTGGTGGCGGTGGACAGGGCCGAACCGAAATCGACGTCGGTCGCCGCCGCGGCCGTGATCGTGCACGCCTTGGTGATGATGATCTTGACGTTGAAGGTCGTGGTGTCGGCCGCCAGGGCCGGTGCGGAAACGGCCACGAGGCCGAGGCTGAACAGCAGGGGTTGCAGGGATCGCATGGGTTTTCTCCTTGGACGAGGTCCTGGATGAACGAATCGATGCCGCCGTACTGCAGGGGGAGGGCGCCCGGAGGTGCTGATCCCGTTATAAGAGCGTGGTTGTAGGGGGGGTGTGACGAAAAGTGGCCGGTTTTCACACTTTTTGCGTTCACGCCACGGGTCCCGGGGCCGCTCCGGGCCGCCACCGGTCCGAACCTGGGCTGTCAGCGTTCCAGCCATTCCCGTTCAGAATGGCTCCGGATCGGCGATAATGGGCGCCATGAGCGTGAATCTGAAAACTCCCCAGGAAATCGAACTGATGCGCATCGCCGGCCGTCTGGCCAGCGAAGTGCTCGACATCGTCACCCCGTACGTCAAGCCGGGCGTGACGACCGAAGAGCTGGACCGCATCTGCCACGACCACATCATCAATGTGCAGAAGGCCACGCCGGCCAACGTCGGCTACCGCGGCTTCCCGAAAACGGTGTGCACGTCGGTCAACAACGTCATCTGCCACGGCATTCCGAGTGAAGCCAAGGTCCTGAAGGAGGGCGACATCGTCAACATCGATGTCACCGTGATCAAGGACGGTTGGCACGGCGACACCAGCCGCATGTACTACGCCGGCACGCCGTCGACGATGGCCCGCCGCCTGGTCGACACCACCTACCAGGCGATGTGGGCCGGCATTCGTGCGGTCAAGCCGGGTGCCACGCTGGGCGACATCGGCCATGCCATCCAGTCGCTGGCCGAAGGCGAGCGCTTCAGCGTGGTGCGCGAGTACTGCGGCCATGGCATCGGCAAGGTCTACCACGATGAGCCGCAGGTGGTGCATTACGGGCGTCCGGGCCAGGGCCTGGTGCTGCAGCCGGGCATGACCTTCACCATCGAGCCGATGATCAACGAGGGCACCCGCTACAACAAGGTGCTGCCCGATGGCTGGACCGTGGTCACCAAGGACCGCAAGCTGTCGGCACAGTGGGAACACATGATCGCGGTCACCGAGACCGGCGTGGATGTGCTGACCCTGTCGCCCGGCGAATCGCAGGTCTGAGCATGTTGCCGGCGAGCCCGATGATGGACGCGCCGGCCGACGCCGTCGCCGACCCCGAGTGGGCGGCGCAGGCGCGCCAGACCCTGCAGCAGGCCGATGCGCGGCTGTATCGCCGCTTCGACCAGGGCGACAACATCGAGCGGTTGCTGGCGTTGCGCGCCCGCGCGGCCGACCACCTGATCCGCCTCGCCTGGCAGCGCTGCGTACCGGCCGACGTCGGCCTGGCGTTGTTCGCGGTGGGTGGTTATGGACGCGGCGAACTGTTCCCGCGTTCGGACATCGACCTGCTCGTGCTCGGCGCGAGCACGGCGCAGCGTGCCCATGAGGCCGCACTGGCCCGCTTGTTCGCCCTGCTGTGGGATTGCGGCCTGCCGGTCAGCCATGCGGTGCGCTCGGCGCAGGAATGCGTGCAGGCCAGCGCCGACCAGACCGTGCTCACCGCATTGATCGAATCGCGCCCGCTGGTGGCCGACGAGGCCGCGCGGCAGGCACTGAAGCAGGCGGTCAACAGCGACGGCCTGTGGCCGCCGCGCGAGTTCTTCCTGGCCAAGCGCGACGAACTGTTGGCCCGCCACCAGCGCTTCGGCGACACCGCCGACAACCTGGAGCCGGACATCAAGGACGGCCCGGGCGGGCTGCGCGACCTCAATACCCTGGGCTGGATGGCCCTGCGCGCGTTTGGCGTGCGCGAACTGGAAGCACTGGTCGGGCTGGGCCACCTGGGCCCGGACGAGGCCGCCGCGCTGCGCCGCGAACGCTGTGCGCTGGCGCAGCTGCGCTTCGGCCTGCACCTGGTGGCCAACCGGCCGGAAGAACGGCTGCGGTTCGACTACCAGAAGACCCTGGCGGCGCGGCTCGGTTTTGCCGACGACGTGGAGAGTCTGGCCGTCGAGAAGATGATGCAGGGGTTCTACCGCAGCGCCACCGTGGTGCGGCGGATCAGCGACCGGCTGCTGCAGCGGTTTGAAGAACAGTTCGATGGCGAGGCCGTGCCCGAACCGGTGAGCGTGGGCTTCTCGCTGCGCCGGGGTTACCTGGCGGCGAATGATCCGCAGTGGCCGCAGGGCGATATCGAGCAGGTGTTCGCGCTGTTCTCCAGCTGGGCCTACAACCCCGATGTGCGCGGCCTGCATTCGCTCACCGCCCGCGCGCTGGCTGAAGCGCTGGCCGAGCTCCCGGCGTACAGCGACGCCAGTGCCGCGGCGCGCGAGCAGTTCATGGCGTTGCTGCGCAGCCCGCGCGCGGTCGACACGCTGGCGCGCATGGCCCGCCTGGGCGTGCTGGGCCAGTGGATTCCGGCGTTCGCACAGGTGTCCGGGCGCATGCAGTTCGATCTGTTCCATGTGTACACCGTGGACCAGCACACGCTGATGGTCCTGCGCAACATCGGCCTGTTCGCCAGCAGCCGCGCCGACGAACGTTTCTCGATCGCGCATGAAGTGTGGCCGCGCCTGCGCAAGCCCGAACTGCTGCTGTTGGCCGGGCTGTTCCATGACATCGCCAAGGGCCGTGGCGGCGATCATTCCGAACTGGGTGCCGTCGATGCGCGCGAATTCTGCCAGGCGCATGCGCTGGGCAGTTCGGACACCGAGCTGGTGGCGTGGCTGGTCGAACAGCACCTGCGCATGTCGGTGACCGCGCAGAAGCAGGACATCTCCGACCCGGACGTGATTCAGCGCTTCGGCACCCTGGTGGCCAGCCGCGACCGGCTCGATTATCTCTATCTGCTGACCTGTGCCGACATCGCCGGGACCAGCCCGAAGCTGTGGAACGCCTGGAAGGACCGGCTGCTGGCCGACCTTTATTTCGCCGCGCGCCGCGCGCTGCGCGACGGCCTGGAAAACCAGATGCCGGCCGCAGAGCGCGTGCTGGAAGCGCGCGAATCGGTGCGTGCGCTGGTGCGCGAACGGGGCTATGACGATGCCACCATCGACCGCCAGTTCACCGTGATGCCGGACGAGAGTTTCATCCGCCTGCGCCCCGAACAGCTGGCCTGGCAGGCCGCCGCGCTGGTGCCGGTGAAGCAGGGCCAGACCCTGGTCAAGGTGCGCCGGATCAGCGCGGAAGACGATGCGCTGGAAGTGTTCGTGCATTCGCCCGACCGCGACGGCCTGTTCGCTGCGATCGTGATGACGCTGGACCGCAAGGGTTACGGCATCCACCGCGCGCGTGTGCTGGACGGGCCGGTCGAGACCATTTTCGATACCTTCGAAGTGACGCCGGCCGACAGCTTCGCCGATGGCGATGCGCCACGCCTGGAAGCGGCCCTGCGTGAGGCGCTGGCCGGCGACCTGACCCGCCTGCGTCCATCGCGGCGGGTGATTCCGCGCCAGCTGCGGCATTTCCGTTTCGCTCCGCGGATCGAGTTCCGCGATGCCAATGACAACGACACGGGCGGCACGCGCTTCAGCCTGGTGGCCCCCGACCGCCCCGGGCTGCTGGCCGACGTCGCCTTCGTGCTGCGCAACCAGGGCCTGCGCGTGCATGACGCGCGCATTGCCACGTTCGGCGAACGCGCCGAAGACATGTTCGTGATCAGCGATGAACACGACCGCCCCCTGACCGAAACCGCCAGGCAGCAGCTGCGTGACGCCATGCTGGCCTGCCTGGACCCTGATCGAAACGCCGGAGACCCCCACTGATGGCTACCAAGCCCGCCAAGAAGACTGCCGCCAAGACCGCGGCGGCCAAGAAGACCGTTGCCGCTGCCCCGGCCGTGAAGAAGACCGCTGCGAAGAAAGCCGCACCGGCGGTGAAGAAGGCGCCGGTCAAGAAGACCGCTGCCAGCAGTGCGGCCGAAACGGCCACCAAGCGCGCCGAGAACATCGCGCGCAAGTCGCTGCGCAAGCCGGCCATCCCGGGCGTGGAAGAACTCAAGTTCGGCATCGAAAGCGCCTTCGAGCGCCGCGCCACGCTGACCCTGCATGAGATCGAAGGCTCGACCAAGCCGCTGGTCGGCCGCGTCATCGACGGCCTGGAGACCGGCGAATTCCGCGTCGCCGAGCCTGACGGCCATGGTGGCTGGAAGGTCAACGAGTGGCTGAAGAAGGCGGTGCTGCTGTACTTCCGCGTCAACGACATGGCCGTGGTCGACGCACGTCCCGCGCCGTTCTGGGACAAGGTCGAGTCGCGCTTCGCCGGCTTCGATGAGGCCAAGTTCCGCCGCGCCGGCGTGCGCGTGGTGCCCGGCGCGATCGCGCGCCGCGGCAGCTACTTCGGCAAGGACGTGGTGCTGATGCCGAGCTTCACCAACATCGGCGCCTACGTGGGCGAGGGCACCATGGTCGACACCTGGGCCACGGTGGGTTCGTGCGCGCAGATCGGCAAGCATTGCCATCTTTCCGGCGGCGCCGGCATCGGCGGCGTGCTGGAGCCGCTGCAGGCCAGCCCCACCATCATCGAAGACCATTGCTTCATCGGCGCGCGTTCGGAAGTGGTGGAAGGCTTCGTGGTCGGCCACCACAGCGTGATCGGCATGGGCGTGTTCCTCGGCCAGAGCACCCGCGTCTACAACCGCGCCACCGGCGAGATCAGCTATGGCTCGGTGCCGCCGTACAGCGTGGTGGTCTCCGGCCAGCTGCCGTCCAAGGACGGTTCGCACTCGCTGTACTGTGCGGTGATCGTCAAGCAGGTGGATGCCAAGACGCGCAGCAAGACCAGCGTCAACGAGCTGCTGCGCGGCCTGGCCGACTGAGCCCGCCGCTGCCCGCATTGGCGCAGGCAGCGCGCTACCGGCACCCCGTCGCGGGGTGGCCGGGACGCGCGTTGCAGCGCCTGTTGGGCTGCACCCACCTGACCGCCGCGCGCCGCGCGCTGACCCGCGTGCTGCCGGTGCCGGCGTTGATCAGCGATGTATGCGAGGTGGTGTACCTGAGCTGGTGGGTGGACGTGCGCCACGCACCGCCGCCGCCCCCAGGCCATCGCCCGTTCGTGCATGGCGGGCGCACGCCCTACACCGTGCTGACCTACCGCCACGGCCATTTCGGCCCCGCAGTGGCGGGACCGTTGCGGCGTGTGTTTCCGTCGCCGCTGCAGAGCAACTGGCGCTGGTATGTGGTGCCGGACGACGCGCCCGCCGGGCTGGTCACGCCGAAGGTTCTGTTTGATCGAAACGTCATCGACACCGTGCTGCACGCGGTCGGCGCCAGGCTGTGCAGTGATGCGATGCAGCCGCATCTGGCCGCGCGTTTCGAACACGTGGTGGACGCGACGGGCGGCCTCACCGTGATCGAACCGGGGCAGGGCAGCGCGCCCGCGCTGCGGGCGCAGGTGCGTGCGGCGCAGGCGTGGCCGGACGCATGGGGTGCCGGCGCGTTCACCGACGCCGCGCAGGCGATGGCGTTCCTGGCCTGCCAGGACGCTGCCTTCGCGGTCGCACCGGATGGCCGGCTGGCGCTCACCCATATCGATCTGCCGATCGCGCTGGCGGACGTACAACCGCTGCAACTGCAGGCGCCGGTGACCTGCCCGCACCTCGCGGCGATGGGCGTCGACCTGGCCGAGGCGTTCTGTTTCCGGGTGCCGCAGGTACCGTTCCGGGTCGTGTCCGAACGGCTGTTGTGACATGCTTCGGCGGTCTTTCCTGATCGACGTTGTGCGGAGCGCGCCATGACCACCACCCTGTACGGATTGAAGAACTGCGACACCTGCAAGAAGGCCACCAAGTGGCTGGACCGTTTCCAGGTGCCGTACACCTTCGTCGACTATCGCGAGCACACGCCGTCGCCGGAGACGCTGGTCGCCTGGGCGGAGCAGGCCGGTGGTTTCCCCGCGCTGATCAACCGTTCCTCGACCACGTGGCGGCAGCTGCCCGAGAACCGCAAGGCCGCCGACTCGGCGGCGGAATGGAAGCTGCTGCTGCGCGAGTACCCGCAGCTGATCAAGCGCCCGGTGGTGGTCAGCGCCGACGGCGTGATGACCCAAGGCTTTTCGGACAACGGCTTCAAGCAGCGGTTCGGAGTAGGCGCGTGAACGACGTCGTGGCCTTGACCTGCGACCTGATCGCACGCGCCTCGGTAACCCCCGAGGACGCCGGCTGCCAAGCGCTGTTGGCCGCGCGGCTGGCGCGCGCGGGCTTCGATTGCGAGCACCTGCGGCTGGGCGAGGTCGACAACCTGTGGGCCACGCATGGCAGCGGTTCGCCGGTGCTGGTGCTGCTCGGCCACACCGACGTGGTGCCGGCCGGGCCGGTCTCGGACTGGACCAGCGATCCGTTCGATCCGCAGATCCGCGACGGCGTGCTGTACGGGCGCGGCGCGGCCGACATGAAGGGCAGCGTGGCCGCCTTCGTGGTGGCAGCCGAGCAGTTCGTCGCCGCCCATCCGGACCATCCGGGCACGCTGGCGGTGCTGCTGACCAGCGACGAGGAGGGCGATGCGATCGATGGGGTGCGTCGCGTGGCCGAGCTCTTCCGCACGCGCGGTCAGGCCATCGACTGGTGCATCACCGGTGAGCCGTCGTCCACTGCCGTGCTGGGTGATCTGCTGCGCGTCGGTCGCCGCGGCAGCCTCTCGGCCACGCTGACGGTGAAGGGCGTGCAGGGGCATGTTGCGTACCCGGACAAGGCGCGCAATCCGATCCACCTGGCGGCGGCGGCCCTGGCCGAACTGACCGCCCGGGAGTGGGACGACGGCTACGAGAGTTTCCCGCCGACCAGCCTGCAGGTGTCCAACATCCACGCCGGCACGGGTGCCAACAATGTGATCCCGGGTGAGCTGCAGGTGCTGTTCAATCTGCGCTACAACCCGCATTGGAGCGCACCGGTGCTGGAGCAGGAAATCGCCGCGCTGCTGGACCGTCATGCGCTTCAGTACACGCTGAAGTGGCATCGTAGCGGCGAGCCGTTCTATACGCCCGAAGGCACGCTGCGCCGCGTTGCGCGCGAGGTGCTGGGTGAATTCGCGGGTGCGCCACCGGAAGAAAGCACCGGCGGCGGCACGTCCGACGCGCGCTTCATCGCGCCGCTGGGTGCGCAGTGCATCGAAGTGGGGCCGGTGAATGCCAGCATCCACCAGGTGGACGAGAACGTGCGCGTGGCGGATCTGGAGCGCCTGCCGGCGCTTTACCAGCGGCTGATCGAGCGACTGCTGGCCTGAGGGCGTACCGACCAACGGTCGGTACCTACCCCACAATCAACCCGAACGCGGCCAATGCCGCGGCCGCCTGCTGCTGCGAAATCACCGCCTTTTTGAAGTGCTTGCTGTCCATCACGTTCAGCCCGCTGATATCGGTGCCACGCAGGTCCGCCCCTTCAAAACGCGTCAGCCGCGTCTGCGCATTGCGCAGGCTGCCGCCCTCGAACACCGCGTCGCGGAAGTCGCAGCCGGAGAGTTCGGCGTCTGAAAAATCCATGCCCTCCAGCTGCGCCTTGCGGAACGACAGGCCGCGCAGGTCGGCGCTGACCAGCAGGCAGTCGCGGAATTCCAGCGCCCAGCCGGTCACCTCCTGCAGGTGCGCACCGGTCAGCTTGCAGTCCTCGAAGCGCACCGACGACAGTGTCGCGCGGCGCCAGTGGCTGTTGTTGAGATCGCAGTGCGAGAAGCGCGCGTCGCTGAGCAGGGCCGAGCTGAAATCGCAGTGGCCACCCCGGCATTTCGTCCACTGGGTTTCTTCCAGCGACGCGGCCAGCCAGCTGGCACCGGCCAGCGAGCACTGCTCGAACTGGAACCCGTCCATGTCCAGCCGCGAAAAATCGCCGGCGTCGAAGGTGCAGGTGATGAACGTGGCCGTGCGTGGATGCGCGGCGACAATCGCCTGCATGCGTTCGCGGCCAATCGTTTCATCGCGGAAGACGGTCATGTTCATGCGGGCCATTGTCGTGGATCGCGGTGCATCGAAGCAGTCTTGTCCGCACCCGGAATGTGTGTACAGCCCGCGGGCCGCGGGTCGGCAGGGCCCGGAAGTTGCGACAGCAACTGTTGCACTGCACCCAAAACCCCGGTACGGTCGGATCCATGTCCTCGCTCCTGGCCACCGCCGTCAACAACACCAACCGCACTAATCTGCGCGCGAATAATCGTGCGCGGCCAATGCGGGACTGCGACCAGGGCTAGAACAAGCAACATACGCCCGGACCCCAGAAAACCCGCATCGGCCGATGCGGGTTTTTTTGTGGGTGGCCGGTTGAATGCCTGCGTTACGTGTATTCCCCCATCATCAGGAGCGGTTCCCATGTGTTCGATCTTTGGAATGTTCGGCCTGCAGGCCGGCGATGACCTCCCGGCGCTGCGCCGCCACGCGCTGGAGCTGTCGCAGCGCCAACGCCACCGTGGACCGGACTGGAGCGGCGTGTATGTCGACGCCGGCGCGATCCTGGTCCACGAGCGGCTGGCCATCGTGGACCCGGCCGGTGGCTCTCAGCCGCTGCTGTCCGAGGACGGCGGCCTGGCGCTGGCGGTCAACGGCGAGATCTACAACCATCGCGAACTCAAGGCCGAACTGGCCGAACCGTACGCCTTCCAGACCGGTTCGGACTGCGAAGTGATCAACGCCCTGTACCGGCAGGACACCCCGGCCTCGTTCCTCAACCGCCTCAACGGCATCTTCGCCTTCGCGCTGTGGGACCGCGACCAGCAGCGGGTGCTGATCGCACGCGATCCGATCGGCGTGGTGCCGCTGTACTGGGGGCACGACGCGCACGGCCGCCTGGTGGTGGCGTCCGAGCTGAAGTCGATCGTGGACATCTGCGCCGACGCCGCACAGTTCCCGCCGGGCCACTGGTACGACAGCGCCACCGACACGCTGACCCGTTACTACGCGCGTCCGTGGCGCGACTACGACGCGGTCGAAGGCGTGGAGGCCGACCGGGCCGCCCTGCGTGAGGCGTTCGAGCGCGCCGTGCACCGCCAGTTGATGACCGACGTGCCGTACGGCGTGCTGCTCTCCGGTGGCCTGGATTCTTCGCTGGTCGCCGCCGTGGCCGCGCGCTACGCCCGGCACCGGATCGAGGATGGCGACCAGAGCGAGGCCTGGTGGCCGCGGCTGCATTCCTTCGCGATCGGCCTGAAGGGTTCGCCCGACCTGGCTGCGGCCGCCGTCGCCGCCGAGGCGCTGGGCACCGTGCACCACGGGTTCGAATACACCTTCGAGGAAGGCCTGGACGCGCTGCCGGAAGTGATCCGCCACGTGGAAACCTACGACGTCACCACCATCCGCGCGTCGACGCCGATGTTCCTGCTGGCACGGCGGATCAAGGCGATGGGCGTGAAGATGGTGCTGTCGGGCGAGGGCAGCGACGAGATCTTCGGCGGCTACCTGTACTTCCACAAGGCGCCCAACGCGCGCGAGTTCCATGAAGAGCTGGTGCGCAAGCTCGATGCGCTCAACAACTACGACTGCCTGCGCGCCAACAAGTCGATGATGGCCTGGGGCGTGGAGCCGCGCGTGCCGTTCCTGGATCGCGAATTCCTCGATGTCGCCATGCGCATCGATGCGCGCCACAAGATGGTCGGGCAGGGGCCCAACGGTGCGCGCCGGATCGAGAAGGCGGTGCTGCGCGAGGCGTTCGACGGCTACCTGCCCGAATCGATCCTGTGGCGGCAGAAGGAGCAGTTCAGCGACGGGGTGGGCTACGGCTGGATCGACGGCCTGAAGGCACACGCCGAGGCCCAGATCAGCGACCGGGTGATGGCCGCGGCGGACAAGCGTTTCGTGCACAACCCGCCGCAGACCAAGGAGGCCTACTACTACCGCCACGTGTTCGAGCAGTTCTTCCCCACCCAGGCGGCGGCCGAAACGGTGCCGGGCGGCAAGTCGATCGCCTGTTCCTCGCCGGCGGCGATCGCCTGGGACGCCAGCTTCGCCGCCATGGCTGATCCCTCTGGTCGCGCCGTCGCAGGCGTACATGAGCAGGCCTTGGCGGGGTAGCGCCGGCCGTTGGCCGGCCCTCATGAACGATGCGATCCCTGCGTGGGCC
>NZ_JBOHXV010000092.1:0-16799 GCF_050737075.1 Stenotrophomonas sp. | reverse complement strand
CGCTACCGGTCCGTTTTTCCACACGCCGCGCGCACCCGGGTTGCCCAATAATGCGTCTCCCCTCCAGCGTGCGACCAGCATGAGCGTCCCTGCACCCTCCCTTGCCGATACCGACATCGATGCCGACGTGGTTTCGGCACCGACACCGCCTGCGCCGCGTCCGCGCGCGCCGATGTCGCTGGTGGTACTGGCCACGCTGGCGGTGGGGTTCACGTTGTGGGCCGCGCAGGAAATCATCCTGCCGGTATTGCTGGCGATGTTCTTCGCGCTGGTCGGTAACCCGATCCTGCGCCTGCTCGGGCGGCTGTGGGTGCCCCGCTTCCTGGCGGCGGTGCTGGTGATCGGGGTGGGACTGAGCGGCGCCGCTGCGCTCGGCGTTCAGCTGGTCGGCCCGGCCATGGAATGGGCGCAGGAGGCACCGCAGCAGCTGCGCAAGGTGGCCCGCCAGGTGCAGAACCTGACCAAGCCGGTGCAGCAGGCCAACCTGGCCGCGGAGAACTTCGCGCGCGTGGCCGGCGGCGAAGGCAGCCGCAAGGTGCAGGTGGTGCGTACCCAGCTGGATGATCCCTACAGGGTGTTGACCCGGGCGCCGCGCTTGGCCGCGTCGGTACTGGCCGTCGTGCTGCTCACCCTGTTCTTCATGATCTACGGGCAGAACCTGCAGAAGCATGCGATCGCGCTGTTCCCCAGCCGGCAGCAGCAGCGGTTCACCACCGACATCCTGCGTTCGATCGAACGCGAAGTCTCGCGGTATGTGTTGACCATCACCGTGATCAACACGCTGGTGGGGCTGATCTTCTCCGGAGTGCTGTTGCTGCTGGGCATCAGCCTGCAGGAAGCGCTGCTGTGGGGCACGGTGGCGGCCCTGCTGAACTTCGCGCCGTATGTGGGCCCGTTGATCGGCGTGACCCTGATGCTGCTGATGGGCTTCGTGGAATTCACCGACCCGTTCCAGGCCCTGCTGCCGGCGGCGGCGTACCTTGCCCTGCACACCATCGAGGGCCAGATCGTCACCCCGATCGTGCTGGGCCGGCGCATGGCGATTTCGCCGCTGATCCTGATCCTGGCGCTGATGGTGTTCGGCTGGCTGTGGGGCATGGTGGGGCTGCTGCTGTCGGTACCGCTGCTGGTCTGCATCAAGCTGGTGCTGGCGCGGCTGGACGGCACCCAGGGCTGGGCCAAGTTGCTGGAATGAACGGCGAAGGCTTCGGTTTCGGGTCATGCGTTACCGTGCCGATCGGCGTTATCGGCAGTTGTTCGGGAACCAACCCTACCGGCACAGCGCCTGTCCGCGCCGGAGGCCGGCAGGCGTAGAATGGGCGGGTGAATTTCCCAGTCCTAGCCATCACCCTCGACCTCGACGACACCCTGTGGCCGTTCGCCCCCATCGGCGCCCGCATTGACCAGGTGTTGTACGAGTGGATGCTCCAGCACAGCCCCGCCACCGCCGCGATGTACCCGGTGGCGGCGATGCGTGAACTGCGCGAGCGCTCCTTCCGCGACAACCCGCACCTGCACTACGACCTGAGCGCCCTGCGCCGGTTGACCCTGCAGGAGGCCCTGGAGAACAGCGGCGCCGACCTGGCCCTGCTGGAACCGGCCTACGAGGCGTTCTACGCCGCGCGCAACCAGGTGGAGTTCTACCCCGATGCGGTGGACGCACTGACCCGCATCGCCGCCCGGGTACCCGTGGCCGCGCTCAGCAACGGCAATGCCGACCTGGCCCGGATCGGGCTGGACCACCACTTCGCCTTCCAGCTGGGCTCGCGCGAACACGGCGCTGCCAAGCCGGCCGCCAGCATCTTCCACGCCGCCTGCGAACGCCTGGGCGTCGCCCCGGCCCACGTGCTGCACGTGGGCGACCACATCGAGATGGACGTGGTCGGCGCCATGCAGGCCGGCCTGCGCGGCTGCTGGATCAACCGGGTTGAACACACCTGGCACCACCCTTCACTGCAGCCCGACCTGCAGTTCGACACCCTGACCGGGCTTGCCGACTGGCTCGATGCGAACGCATCGCTGCAGCGCGCCTGACCACGAACGGAGCACGACCCCGCATGACCCAGATCACCGGCTTCACCACCGATTCGGCCAAGGCCCTGCCGCTGCATGTCATGGAGCGCGAACAGTTCGCGGTGTGGCGCGCGCAGCAGAGCCCGGCCCTGGTTGCCTGGCTGGACGCGCAGCACTTCAACGGCAGCGGTGGCAGCGTGGTGCTGCTGCCGGGCGAACACGGCCTGGCCGGTGCCATCGTCGGCGTGGGCGACCCGGGCGATGCCTATGCCTACGCGCATGCGCCGTTCGCCCTGCCCGAAGGCACCGTGTGGCAGGTGGAAGGCGCGCTGCCGGCGAATATCGAAACCCTGCTGCACCTGGGCTGGGGCCTGGGCAGCTACCGCTTCGCCCGCTACCGAAAGCCCAACCGCGCGCCGGCACAGCTGCTGGCCGCGCCGTCGGCAGAGGTGCGCGACGTGATCGCCGCCAGCCTGCGCGTGCGCGACTGGGTCAACACGCCCACCGAAGACATGGGCCCGCAGCAGCTGGAAGACGCCGCA
The DNA here is from genome assembly GCF_050737075.1 of Stenotrophomonas sp. Taxonomy (GTDB): domain Bacteria; phylum Pseudomonadota; class Gammaproteobacteria; order Xanthomonadales; family Xanthomonadaceae; genus Stenotrophomonas. The sequence goes on along the minus strand of NZ_JBOHXV010000092.1, from coordinate 14,244 downwards.
CGCGAACTGGCCGCCGCGCATGGCGGGCAGGTGGACGTGATCACCGGCGATGCGCTGCTGGAGCAGAACTTCCCGGCCATCCACGCCGTGGGCCGCGCCTCGCACCGCGCGCCGCGCCTGATCGCGCTGCGCTGGGGCCAGCCGGGCCAGCCGCACGTGGCGCTGGTCGGCAAGGGCGTGTGCTTCGACACCGGCGGCCTGGACATCAAGCCCGCCGACGGCATGCGCAACATGAAGAAGGACATGGGCGGTGCCGCGCATGCGCTGGCGCTGGCCGGGCTGGTCATGGCCCAGCAGTTGCCGGTGCAGCTGACCCTGCTGATTGCGGCGGTGGAAAACGCGATCGGGCCGGACGCGTTCCGCCCGGGCGAAGTGATCGCCACCCGCAAGGGCCTGAGCATTGAAATCGACAACACCGACGCCGAGGGCCGGCTGGTGCTGTGCGACGCGCTGACCTACGCCAGCGAACAGAACCCGGAGATCGTGCTGGACTTCGCCACGCTCACCGGCGCGGCGCGCATCGCGCTGGGCCCGGACCTGCCGGCGCTGTTCAGCAATAACGACGCGCTGGCCCAGCAGTGGCTGCAGGCCGGCGAGACCACCCGCGACCCGGTATGGCGCATGCCGCTGTGGCGCCCGTACCTGCGTTACCTGCACAGCGGCATTGCCGACCTGGCCAACGCCGGTTCGCGCATGGCCGGTTCGGTGACGGCCGCGCTGTACCTGGAGCGGTTCATTGCCGAAGGCCAGGTGTGGGCGCATCTGGACGTGTATGCCTGGAACGACGGCGAACGGCCGGGCCGCCCGGCCGGCGGTGAGGCGTTGGCGCTGCGCTCGGCGTGGGCGATGTTGAAGACCCGTTACGCCTGACCGTAGCGCCGGGCGCTGCCCGGCGTGCGTTTCGCCCGCAGATCCCCGCCCCGGCGGGGATCTGCCGTTAAACCTTGTCGAAAATGTGAATATCCGGGCGACCGGGGTTCTGACACCATGGCCGCACCCACCCCCTCACCTTCGAGAAGGCAGGTAACGGCCCATGTCGCTCTTTCGATTTACCCGTGCCGGCCGTGAGCCCGGTGCCCCACGCCCGCCCTCGCCGCTGCTGTGGATCGCGCTGATCGCACTGGTCGCCGGCGCACTGGTGCTGGCCTTTGCCTGGCTGGCCGGCTGGATCGGCCGCGACCGCGCCACCGCACAGACCTTCACCGACACCATCGAGGCCACCGGCGCCAACCACCCGGGGTTCCGCCGCGCGCACAGCAAGGGCGTGTGCGTCAGTGGCACGTTCACCGGCACGCCGGCAGGCGCGGCGCTGAGCTCGGCACGCGTGTTCCGCCAGCAGCAGGTGCCGGTGCTGGGCCGGCTGTCGATCGGCGGTGCGGACCCGCACGGTGCCGACGCCAACGCACGGGTGCGCAGCATGGCGCTGCAGCTGGTCACCGATGATGGGCAGGAATGGCGCACCGCGATGAACAGCTTCCCGTTCTTCGCCGTTCCTACCGCCGAAGCCTTCCTCGAACAGACCCGCGCCGGCATTCCCGACCCGGCCACCGGCAAGCCGGACCCGGCGAAGATGGCCGCCATCGCCGCCAAGTACCCCTCCGCGCGCGCCTTCGGGGCGTGGGCCAAGACCGCGCCGTGGTCCACCAGCTGGGCCAACACCGACTACAACGGCGTGAACAGCTTCCGCTTCACCGCCGCCGACGGGAAGACCCAGGTGGTGCGCTGGAGCATGCGCCCGCAGGCGCCGTTCGAGGCGATGAGCGCGGAACAGCGCGCGCAGGCCGGGCTGGATTACCTGGCCGACGAATTCGGGCGGCGGCTCGCGCAGGGCCCGGTGCGCTGGGACATGTGGGTGACGATTGCCGACGCTTCCGACGCCATCAACGACCCGTCCATTCCCTGGCCGGAACAACGCCGCCAGGTGAACGTGGGCACGCTGAGCCTGGCCGCCATGCAGCCGCAGGCCGGCGGTGCCTGCAACAACCTCAACTTCGATCCGTTGATCCTGCCCAGCGGCATCGCCGGTACCGATGATCCGATCCTGGCGGCACGTTCGGCGGTGTATTCGGTCTCGTTCAACCGCCGCGAACGCGAGATCGCCAGCGGCAAGGCCGAGCCGGCCACCGGCAAGGAGCAGGCGCGATGAACCGCGATTCGGGCCATTTCAACCTCACCGCGCGCGTGCTGCACTGGCTGATGGCCGCGCTGATCCTGACCATGCTGTTCGTTGGCGTGACCATGGTGGCCTCGCTGCACTGGCGGCCACTGCTGGTGGACCTGCACCGGCCGCTGGGCATTGCGATCCTGCTGCTGGCGCTGCTGCGCCTGGTCAACCGGCTGCGCCACCGCCCGCCGCCGCTGCCGGCCGATCTGCCCGCGTGGCAGGCCGCGGCCGCGCATGCCTCGCACTGGCTGCTGTATGGGCTGATGCTGGCGATGCCGCTGGTGGGCTGGGCGATGCTGTCGGCCGGCGGCTACCCGATCCAGATGTGGGCGGGGGTGCTGCTGCCGCCGATCGTGCCGCACGACCCCGCGCTGTATGCCGCGTTGCGCAGTGCGCACAGCCTGCTGGCGTATGCGTTGTTCGCCACCGTGGTGCTGCACCTGTGCGCGGCGTTGTTCCATCTGTGGGTGCGGCGGGATGGGGTGTTCCAGGCGATGGCGAAGGGCAAGGATGGCCCATAACCCGACGTAGAGCCACCCCATGGGTGGCTGCGGTTGAAATCCAACACCACGCGGAATCGGTCACACGACCAACGGTCGTGTGCTACCGGGCGCTACGTGGGACACGCATGGCGTGTCTCTACAACCAGCCTTTCTGCCTGGCGAGGCGGTAGGCTTCTATGCGGTTGGCCACACCCAGCTTGCCGATGCACTCGGACAGGTAGTTGCGCACGGTGCCGTGCGACAGCCCCAGCTGCGTGGCGATTTCGCTGGCCGAACGGCCGTCGCCGGACAGCCGCAGCACCTGGCGCTCGCGGTCATTGAGCGGGTCGGCCTGCGACCACGCGTCCAGGGCCAGCTGCGGGTCGATGGCACGGCCGCCGTGCTGCACCTGGCGCAGCGCGTCGGCCAGCTTCTCGGCCGGCGCATCCTTGAGCAGGTAACCGCACACGCCGGCGTCCAGCGCGCGGCGCAGGAAGCCTGACCGCGCGAAGGTGGTCACGATCACCACCTTGATAGGCAGGCCCTGGCGGGCGATGCGCTGGGCCAGTTCCAAGCCGGACAGGCCGGGCATCTCGATGTCGGTCACCAGGATGTCCGGCCGCAGCTGCTGCAGCATGCGCCACGCCGCTTCGCCGTCGGCCGCGGCGCCCAGCACCTCGATGTCCGGCTCCAGCCCGAGCAACGCCGACAGCGCGCCGCGCACCATCGCCTGGTCTTCGGCCAGCACGATGCGGATCATGGCAGCACCCCGCTGGGCAGCGCCGGCGCGGTGGCAGGCGGCGGCGGCACCGCCGTGGTGGCGGCCGGCAGCGGTACCTGCACCGTCACGGTGGTGCCCTGCCCCTTCGCGGAATGCACGTGCAGCGTGCCGCGCAATGCGGCCACGCGTTCGCGCATGCCGGTCAGTCCGTTGCCGTCGGCCTGGACGCCGCCGGTCCCGTCGTCGCGGACCCGCATGCACAGCGTGCGCGCGTCCTGCTCGAACTGCACCCAGGCTTCATTGGCCTGCGCATGCCGCACGATATTGGTGGCCGCCTCGCGCAACACCAGTGCCAGCCCGCGTTCGATCTCCGCCGGCATCGGCGGCGGCGGTGCGTAGTGCAGGTGCACGTGCTGGCATTCCAGCAGCAGGCGCGCGGCCGCCAGTTCGGCCGCCAGGTCGCTGGCACGGATGCCGGTGACGGCGCTGCGCACCTCGGCCAGCGCCTGGCGCGCGATGGCCTCGGCCTCGGTGACTTCCAGCCGCGCGCGCTCGGGGTCGCGGTCGAACAGCTTGCGCGACAGCTCCAGCTTCAAGGTGATGAGCGAGAGCGTGTGGCCGAGCAGGTCGTGCAGGTCGCGTCCGATGCGCTCGCGTTCGGCGGTGGCGGCCAGCCGGCGTACTTCGTCCTGCGAGAGCTGCAGGGCCGCGTCGCGATCCTTGTTGGTGCTTTCCACGTTGACGATGACGCCGATGATGAACGCCATCGAGGGAATCCACACCACCAGCTGCCAGTGGTAGCCCACCCACAATGCGATGCCTACGAATACGGTATTGAGCGCCGCCAGCTGGACCAGGTAGCGCCACGCGCTGCCGGTGCGGCACACCCGCAATGTGACGCAACCGAAGATGAAGTAGCTGATGCCCGCCGGATACCACGGCAGCAATGCCAGCCCCATGATCACCATGGCCAGCGCGTAACGCGGCGCGTGCCGGCGCGGCCCGAGCAGCTGGCGCGCATACAGCGCGAGAAAGACCGGATAGGTGAGCAGGGTCAGCCACATCCAGAGCAGGGTGTAGCCACTGCCGAACATCGGGGTAAGGAACACCCAACCGGTCCACAGCAGGTGGACCGCGTCGGACCAGGCGGGCTTGCCGCGACGTAGGTTGTCGGCAACGGCCGAATCCGGCGCGGGGCGAAGCAAGGTGGCGAGCCGGCTGGGTGACACGGTCGTTTCCGGAGGCGGGGGGTCAGGCGCGATCATGGCAGTTTCCTCGGAAGGGCGGGACGGTGGGCAGGGCGGTGTTGCGCTGCGCGGTGCCCGGGTGTACGCGCCATCAGGTGTAGAGCCACGCCATGCGTGGCTGCGCGGTGTCCGGGTGTACGTGGCGCCGGTGGCCCGAGCAGACACGCATGGCGTGTCCCTACGATGGGGGGTCGCTAACAGCACTTCCAGTTCCCTTCATCACCCCAAGCAGATGACAGCTGTCACTGCCGGGCGGCCCCGGTCTGCGGGCATGCTGTGCCCCAGCTGCTCCCCCCGCCCGTTTGCCCGTGACCAAGGTTGCGGTCACACTCGGCCCGATTCCACGTCCCAGAGTCATGATGAACGCATCCGCTGAACTTCTGAAGGAACTCCGCATCGACCGCAACAAGGCGTCGGCCCCGCCGCCGTCTTCGCCACGCCGTGGCCTGTGGATCGTGATCGCCGTGGTCGCCCTGCTGGTGCTGGGCGGCATCGGCTGGTTCGTATTTGGCCGCCAACGGCCGATCGAGGTGACCACCGCGCCGGTGGTGGCCATCCAGCAGGGCACGTCCAGCAGCTCGGTGCTCGACGCCAGCGGCTACGTGGTGGCCCGGCGCATGGCCACGGTGTCGGCCAAGATCACCGGCAAGGTGCGCGAGGTGATGATCGAGGAAGGCATGCGTGTCGAGGAAGGCCAGGTCATGGCCACCCTGGACCCGATCGATGCCAACGCACAGCGCAGCCTGTCGGCGGCACAGCTGGAAGCGGCACGCAGCCAGCTGGCCGGCCTGGAAGCCCAGGTGGCCCAGGCCAATGCCGAGGCCGGGCGCCTGCAGACGCTGGTGGGCCAGCAGCTGGTCTCGCGCTCGCAGTACGACCTGGCCATGGCCCAGCGCGACAGCCTGCGCGCGCAGCTGCGCACCGCACAGCGCAACACCCGCGTCGCCGGTGATGCACTGGCCATTGCCGACCTGGGCGTGGACAACAACATCGTGCGTGCCCCGTTCTCCGGTGTGGTCACCGCCAAGGCCGCGCAGCCCGGCGAGATCGTGTCGCCGCTGTCGGCCGGCGGCGGCTTCACCCGTACCGGCATCGGCACCATCGTGGACATGGACTCGCTGGAGATCGAGGTCGAGGTCGGCGAGGCCTTCATCGGCCGCGTGCAGCCGAAGATGCCGGTCGAGGCCACCCTCAATGCCTACCCGGACTGGAAGATTCCGGCCGAGGTGATCGCCATCATCCCCACCGCGGACCGCGGCAAGGCCACGGTGAAGGTGCGTGTGGCGCTGAAGACCAAGGACCCGCGCATCGTGCCGGAGATGGGCGTGCGGGTGAGCTTCCTGGAAGCGGCCGCGCCGGCCCAGGCCGCCGCGCCCAAGGGCGTGCGCGTGCCGGCGGCGGCGCTGGTGGAACGCGACCAGAAGACGGTGGCGTTCGTGGTCGGCGACGACAAGCGCGTTCAACAGGTGCCCGTCACCGTGGGCGTGGCGCTCAACAACGACCGCCAGGTTACCCGCGGCCTCAGCGCCGGCCAGCAGGTGGTCACCAACCCGCCGCCGGAACTGCGCGATGGCAGCGCGGTGGTGGAAAAGCAACCGCAGTAAGCAAGGCGGTGCCGCGACCCGGTCGCGAGCCGATGTTGTGCGATGCCCGTGCCGACCCGGCGCGCTTGCGGGCGGCTGCCCGCGATCCATTCCCGAATCATCGATCCACGGAGAACCACCCATGTCCACCCTGGTTTCGCTCCGCAACATCACCAAGACCTACCAGCGCGGCCCCGAGAAGGTGCAGGTGCTGCACGGCATCGACCTGGATATCCAGCGCGGCGACTTCGTCGCGCTGATGGGCCCGTCCGGCTCCGGCAAGACCACCCTGCTCAACCTGATCGGCGGGCTGGACACGCCCACCGGCGGCGAGATCGAGATCGAGGGCGAGCGCATCGACCGCATGACCGGCGGCCAGCTGTCCACCTGGCGCAGCCACCACGTCGGGTTCGTGTTCCAGTTCTACAACCTGATGCCGATGCTCACCGCGCAGAAGAACGTGGAACTGCCGCTGCTGCTCACCCACCTGGGTGCGGCGCAGCGCAAGCGCAACGCCGAGATCGCACTGACCCTGGTCGGCCTGGCCGACCGCCGCAGCCACCGCCCCAACGAGCTGTCCGGCGGCCAGCAGCAGCGCGTGGCGATTGCCCGCGCCATCGTCTCCGACCCGACCTTCCTGATCTGCGACGAACCGACCGGCGACCTCGACCGCCAGTCCGCCGAGGAGATCCTGGGCCTGTTGCAGCAGCTCAACCGCGAGCACGGCAAGACCATCATCATGGTCACCCACGACCCCAAGGCCGCCGAGTACGCCCCCCATACTGTGCACCTGGACAAGGGCGAGCTGGCCGACATCCCGGCCGGCCACTGAAGGAGATGCCGCGATGAAGTATTTCTCGCTGATCTGGGCACAGCTGTTCCGCAGCAAGACGCGGACGCTGCTGACCCTGCTTTCGGTGGTGGCTGCCTTCCTGTTGTTCGGCATGCTCGATTCGGTGCGCGTGGCCTTCAGCTCCGGCGGCAGCGTGGAAGGTGCCAACCGCCTGATCGTGGCCTCGCGCCTGTCCATCACCCAGTCGCTGCCGATCCGCCTGGAGTCACAGATACAGCAGGTGGCCGGGGTCAAGGACGTCACCTACGGCATGTGGTTCGGCGGCATCTACCGCGACCCGAAGAACTTCTTCGCCAACTTCTCGGTGGCGCCGAACTACTTCGACGTCTACCGCGAACTGCAGTTGCCGCCGGACCAGGCACGGGCTTTCAAGGACACGCGCACCGGCGCGGTGGTGGGTGAAACGCTGGCCAAGGAATTCGGCTGGAAGATCGGCGACACCATTCCCCTGCAGGCCACCATCTTCCCGCGTGGCGGCAGCAACGACTGGCCGTTGCAGCTGGTGGGCATCTACCGCTCCAAGGACCGCACGCTGGCGGCCAACGAGGAGCGCCAGCTGATGATGAACTGGAAGTACTTCGATGAGTCCAACGACTACATCAAGAACAAGGTGAGCTGGTATACGGTGACGCTGGACAACCCCGACCATGCCTCACGCGTGGTCCAGGCCATCGACGCGATCTCGGCCAACTCGGACCACGAAACCAAGACCCAGACCGAATCGGCGTTCCAGCAGGCCTTCGTCAAGCAGTTCGCCGACATCGGCCTGATCGTCACCTCGATCATGGGCGCGGTGTTCTTCACCCTGCTGCTGTTGACCGGCAACACCATGGCCCAGGCGGTGCGCGAGCGTGTGCCGGAACTGGCCACGCTGAAGACGCTGGGCTTTCACGACCGCACGGTGCTGGTGCTGGTGATGATCGAGGCGGTGCTGCTGATCGGGCTGGGCGGTGCCATCGGCATGGGCCTGGCCGCGATGGTCCTGCCGGCTCTGGCGCCCAAGACCATGGGGCTGCTGCCGCCGCATGTGCCGCTGCAGACCTGGGCGATGGGCGTCGGGCTGATCGTGGTGATCGGCATTGTGGTGGGCCTGCTGCCGGCGCTGCGCGCCAAGCGGCTGAAGATCGTCGATGCATTGGCCGGCCGCTGAGCCCGGGAGAACGACATGAAGAAGCATTGGCTGGGAAACACATTGTCGATCCTGCTGCTGGCGATCGGCCTTGGGGTATGGATCGCGCTGCCGTGGATCGGCGTGCTGGTGGTGGCGGTGCTGCTGGTGCTGTGGCTGCTGCTGACCCGTAGCGGCCGCTTGTCGCTGGCCGCCACGCGGATCGGCATCGCCAGCCTGCCGCAACGCTGGGGCGCCTCGTCGGTGGTGGTGGTGGGCATTGCCGGCGTGGTCGGCGTGCTGGTGGCGATGCTGGCGATGGGCGAGGGCTTCCAGGCCACGCTCAACAGCACTGGCGATGACACCACCGCCATCGTATTGCGCGGCGGCTCGCAGGCCGAAACCAACTCGGTGATCATGCGCGACCAGGTGCCGCTGATGTCCACCCTGCCCGGCGTGGCCAAGGACGAACGCGGACGGGCGATGATTTCACCGGAGCTCTCGCAGGTGGTGAACCTGGTCTCCAAGGGTGATGGCACCGACGTCAACGCGCAGTTCCGCGGCGTGGGCGAGATGGCCTGGGTGGTGCACGACAAGGTCAAGATCACCGAAGGCCGCCGCTTCAATGCCGGCCTGCGCGAGATCGTGGTGGGCAAGGGCGCGCAGGGCCAGTTCCGTGGCCTGGAGGTTGGCAACAAACTGCTGCTGGGTAACCAGGACTGGACCGTGGTGGGCGTGTTCAATTCCGGTGATGCGCACGATTCGGAGCTGTGGACCGACGCGCAGACGCTGGCCACCACTTACCAGCGCAGCGCCTGGCAGTCGATCAATGTGCGCACCGAGGGAAAGCCCGGGTTCGAGCAGTTCAAGAATGCGGTTGCCGCAGACCCGCGGCTGAAGCTGGACGTGGAAACCACGCGTGCGTACTACGCCAAGCAAGGCGGCGGCCTGAACAAGCTGATCAGCGTGCTGGGTACGGTGATCGGCGCAATCATGGCCATCGGCGCGGTGTTCGGCGCGCTCAACACCATGTATGCCGCCGTGGCCACGCGTGCGCGGGAGATCGCTACCATGCGCGCCATCGGCTTCCGTGGTGTGCCAGTCGTTACCGCGATCATGCTGGAAACCATGTTCCTGGCGTTGATCGGCGGCCTGCTGGGCGGGTTGGTGGCGTGGGCCATCTTCAACGGCTACAGCGTGTCCACCATCGGCAGCAACTTCAGCCAGGTGGTGTTCCAGTTCCGGGTGTCGCCCGACCTGCTGTGGAGCGGATTGAAGTGGGCGTTGGGCATCGGCTTGGTGGGCGGGTTGTTCCCGGCCCTGCGTGCGGCGCGGCTGCCGATTACTACGGCACTGCGTGAGACCTGAGTGCCGATCCTGCAGCGCCTGTGTGGGCGCTGCAGGAGGTGGGGCTCAGCTCAGTTGATGCGGCATTCGGTCTGCATACCGACACGGCTGCAGTTGAACATCACATCGCTGCGCACGGGCAGTTGGCCGATGACCTTGACGCCGGCGAACTCTGCCCGCTGCACGAAGTAGGGCTGCAGTTCGTGGTAGGTGTACGGATAGCGGAAGCTGCGCGGGCCACCGTCGGCACTGAGGAAGGCTTCCGGGCGATCCTGCATGCGGTTGTACATGTCGCCGGATTCCAGGTATTCCCAGCGCTTGTTGTCGTAGTCGAAGAAGAACTCTTTAAAGCCCAGTTGGGTGTAACCGGTATGTATCCGGGCAATCAGGGGCATCCGCCCGTCGAGCTGCGCCTCGAAGCGCAGTACGCGGCCATGCTCCTTGTCTGCCTTGAGGTAGTTGAAGCGCGTCGCATTGGTCAACACACGCCGGACATATTCCCGCGCCTGCAGATGGTCCGGGTGCACCCCGGCAACATGGTGCCCCCACAGCACCAAGTCGCTCCGCACATGCGGGGAGCCAGGAGGATTCAGCGACAGGGTGGTCCAGGTATCCACGAACTCGCCGCGGTTCTGGTCGTACAGGCGCATCAGCTCGGTGTACTGGGTACGTATCCAGGCCGCCGGCGCGAACTGCTCCGCGACGAACTGCCCGTTCCCGCCGGTCACGCGAAAGCCGAGGATGGCGCCATTGCCATAGACATAGTGCTCGCCGGGCCCAAGGTTTCGTGCACGTTCGTGCATTTCCTGCGGCGTGCACATGTAACACGGACGCGCGATCGGGTCCTCAACCTCGGCTGCTGCCTGGAACGGCAGTGCAGCCATGATCAGCCACATTAACTTCCTCATTGTTCGCTCCCTGATGGCCCGCACATGCGGGTCAGCTGATTTCAGCGGCCGGTCGCGTCGGCGGCTATCGGAACTGGGCGAAAGTTGCGGATGTGTGTCTGCATCATTGGGAAGGGTGTGTTGGCGGGGGCGCGTCTGACGCTCGGTGGTGCTGCATGCGGTATGCGGTCTTCTGGCCGTAAGGCCTTCTTCGGTGGGGTCCATGCCTTACCGGTGCTGCACGCGTTAACGGCAGTCGATTGGGATGCGACCCTACCGGGGCCGGGCGTGCGCCCGCGGGGCAGCCACGCAGGGCGTGGCTCTACCGTTCGGGTGGTGGTCGCTCAGCCACGCAGGGCGTGGCTCTACCGGCCGGGGCCGGTATTCGGGGGTGCCGTAGAGCCACGCCATGCGTGGCTGCGGGATGTCAGGTCCGCGCCGGCGCGCGCGAGCGCCACAGGCTGTCGCCAATGAACAGCAGCAGGCCGGTCCAGATCGCGGCGAAGCCCAGTGCCTTGGCGGTGTCGAAGGGTTCGCGGAAGAAGAACACGCCCAGCAGCAGACCCAGGCTGGGGGCGATGTACTGCAGGATGCCCACCAACGACAACGGGATGCGCTTTACGCCATAGGCAAAGCCGATCAGCGGTACGGCGGTGACCACGCCGCCGATGATCAGCAGCAGGTCGTTGCGCCAGCCCCAGCCGCCGAAGAAGCCGCCGCCATGGCCGTTCTCGCTCCACAGCGCGAAGCCGAGCGCGGGCAGGAACAGGTACAGGCTCTCGATGCCCAGCCCGGCCACCGGGTCCACCGAGATCAGCTTGCGCAGCAGGCCGTACAGGCCGAACGAGCAGGCCAGCCCCAGCGCGATCCACGGCGGGGTGCCCGCATCGAAGGTCAGCCACGCCACGCCCGCGGCGGCGCACGCCACGGCGAGCCATTGCAGGCCTCGTAGGCGCTCCTTGAGCACCACCACGCCCAGCAGCACGCTCACCAGCGGGTTGATGAAGTAGCCCAGGCTGGTCTCGATCACATGGCCGGCGTTGATCGCCCAGATGTACAGGCCCCAGTTGAAGGCAATGGCCAGGCTGCTCAACGCCAGCGTGGGCAGCGCGCGCGGCTGCGCGGCGATCTGCTTCCACCAGCCGGCGCCGTTGCTGATCAACAGCCAGGCCACCACCAGCACGGTGCTCCAGATGATGCGGTGGGCAATGATCTGCTGCGAGGGCACGGTCCTGAGCAGGTGCCAATAGACCGGCACCAGCCCCCACAGGGTGAAGGTGAATGCGGTGATGGCCAAGCCACGCCGCTGTTCCTGCAGGGCGGTACGGTCCATGGCGCTCACCGGCTGCGGGTCCGCGCCAGGGTCAGCACCAGCACGCCGGCCAGGATCACGCCCATGGCCAGCAGGTCATGCGGGCCGAAATGCTCATGGCCGATCAGCGTGCCCAGCAGCACGGCGATCACCGGGTTGACGTAGGCGTAGCTGGCGGCCAGCGCCGGGCGCACGTTCTGCAGCAGCCACACATAGGCGGTGAAGGCCACGATGGAACCGAACATGCACAGGTACACGACCGCCAACAGCCCATTCATGCTGGGCCAGGTGGTGGGGCGTTCGCCGGTGGCCAGGCCGAGCGCGACCAGCATCACGCCGCCGCACAGCATCTGTCCGGCCGCCGTCATGAACGGGCTGGGCAGGTCCAGGCTGCGCGCCCAGACCGAGCCGAAGGCCCAGCCGATCGGCGCGATCAGCAGCAGTACCAGGCCCTGCAGCGAGGCGGTCAGGCTGCTGCCGGCGTTGAGCCAGACTACGCCGAGGAAGCCGATGGCGATGCCCAGCCATTCGCCGCGGCTGGCGTGCTGGCCACGCAGGGCGCCGAACAGCGCCATCCACAGCGGCACCGAGGCCACGGCGGTGGCAGCCAGGCCGGACGATACGCTGCGCTCGGCCAGCACCACCATGCCGTTGCCCAGCACCAGCATGGTGAGGCCCATGATGCCCAGGTTGCGCCACTGGCGACGGGTCGGCGCAGCCATGCCGCGCCAGCGCAGCACGGCATACATCAGCGTGCCGGCGACGATGAAGCGGGCGCCCGAGACTGTCGTCAATGGCAGCGCACCGCCCTCCAGGGCCAGCCGGATGCCCAGATAGGTGGACCCCCACACGACGTAGACCAGCAGCAACGCCAGGACGACAAGGCCACCGCGGGGGGCGGCGGACGGGGGTGCGGGGGTGACGGCCATATGCGACCAGCAGGCGGGGGAGTGGCGATTCTAGGCCTTTGCCGCCGGCCCGGCATGCCCTGTGGTGGCACGCTGTCGTGCCTGGACTAGTTACATGGTGCAATGCCCACCCGTCATGCACGTGGGGTAAGGTAAAAACAAGCAGAACAATCGCTCCACCGTGAGGACCGTTTCCCAGCATGAGCACTTCCCCCCCCCTTTCCGCGCCCGCCAACGACAAGGCCGCGCTCAAACGCTCGATCTCCAACACCCTGAAGGGCTCGGCGGGCAATCTTGTCGAGTGGTATGACGTCTACGTCTACTCGGTGTTCGCGGTCTACTTCGAATCGCAGTTCTTCTCGGCCGCCGACAAGAACTCCACCATGTACGTGTGGGCGATCTTCGCCGCCACGTTCCTGATGCGCCCGATCGGCGCCTGGTACTTCGGCCGCTTCGCCGACCGTTACGGCCGCCGCCTGGCGCTGACCGTGTCAGTGACAATGATGGCCGCCTGTTCGTTCCTGATCGCACTGACCCCGACGGCGGCCGCGATTGGCGGTTGGGCCGCGCTGATCCTGCTGTTCGCGCGCCTGCTGCAGGGCTTCGCCACCGGTGGTGAGTACGGCACCAGTGCCACCTACATGTCCGAAGCGGCAATTCCCGGCCGTCGCGGTTTCCTGTCTTCGTTCCACTACGTCACCCTGGTGGGTGGCCACGTGCTGGCGCAGCTGACCCTGTTCACCATGCTGATGTTCTGGGACAAGCCGGAAATCTCGGCCTGGGGCTGGCGCATTGCGTTCGGCATCGGCGGCCTGGCGGCCATCGTGGTGTTCTGGCTGCGTCGTTCGATGGATGAATCGCTGGGCGAAGACTCGATCGAAGCCGCACGCGATGGACGCGCCAAGGCGGCCGGCTCGATGTATGAGCTGTTCGTGCACCAATGGCGCCCGCTGCTGCTGTGCTTCCTGATCACCGCCGGCGGCACCGTGGCCTTCTACACCTATTCGGTGAACGGCCCGAAGATGATCCAGAGCGCGTTTGCCGGTACCGACGTGATGACCGGCACGCTGATCAACCTGGGCGTGCTGACCTTCCTGATGGTGCTGCAGCCGATCGGCGGCTGGCTGTCGGACATCGTGGGCCGCAAGAGCCTGCTGGTGTTCTTCGGTGTGGGCGGCGTGCTGTACAGCTGGTACCTGGTCACCGAACTGCCGAACCAGCATGACCCGCTGATCGCGTTCCTGACCCTGGCGCTGGGCTTTGTGATCCTCACCGGCTACACCTCGATCAATGCAGTGGTGAAGGCCGAACTGTTCCCCACCCACGTGCGTGCACTGGGCGTGGGCTTTGGTTACGCGCTGGCCAACTCGCTGTTCGGTGGTACCGCCCCGCTGCTGTACCAGGGCGCGCTGAAGACCGGGCGGGTGGGCGACTTCGCCATCTACGTCACGGCGATCATCGCGGTGTCGCTGGTGGTGTATGTGTTCTTCCTGAAGAACAAGGGTCCGAACTACCTGGATGGCACCCGGAAGTAACGGGGCCACATCCAGATAAAAAAACGCCGGGGCATGCCCCGGCGTTTTGCTTTCTGCGTTTTGGTTTTGGCTGGTTGCCGGCCAACGGCCGGCGCTA
>NZ_JBOHXV010000091.1:0-16964 GCF_050737075.1 Stenotrophomonas sp. | reverse complement strand
GCGGTGTCGAAGTAGCCGCCCGGGCCGATGCTGCCGGTCACCGGCAGCACCGAGACCTGGCCGCCCTGCTCCCAGCAGCCGGCGCCGGACAGGAAGGAATGGCCGAACCCGCGGATCTTGGGATCGTCGTAGCGCCAGCCGGCGTAGTGCTCGCCGATCGGACTGACCTGGACCAGGCCGAAGGGGGCCGAGGCGCCGGGGAAGGTATTGCCGTCATCCTTGCTGCCGATGAAGGTGTTGACCTCGCGCTCCAGCCCGGCCGGAGCGGCCTGCAGCAGCGGCGCGAAGCCCAGCACGGCCAGGCACGCCAAGCCGGCCAGCGGACGGCGCACGGGAGGAAGAGCGAAGATGGACGACAATCGGCGCATGTAAGGGTTCCTGTGGTCGATGACGGTGCGGTGGGACGACCGGCAAACCCCACGCCGGCGGGCGTTCTGCCCGCAGCGCATGTCCCCCTTCGCTCCCCTTTGGATCGCTCCAAATTCACGTTGGCGTGAATTTAGATCGATTTAAGTAAAGCATGGGGAATTCCGTGGATGCATTCTGCGGCGCAACATGACGCATTCGGCCATTCCTGGCGCCGGGCCGCGGCGCACGGGTCACGGACCGCTTCGACGCCTGGCCCCTGTCTGCGCGCCGCCACGTCGCTGGCGCGCGCCTCGCACAGCGCCCCCCTCGCCGTCCATATTGCGCAGCAGCATGCTTCCGTGACGCCGCCGTGTTAAAAATTCGCCGCCAGCGGTTTAGATCGATCCAACTTTGAACCGTCACATTGCCGGCTGTGGCGCGCTGGGGGGCTCACCACGCGGGGCAGGCGGCACGCGCACCGGACCCCGTACTCCGGAAAATGCGGCTTCAGAATTTAGATCGATTCAATCACGTGTCAGCCAAACGGTTCAATCCAGAGGGAGAGAGTGGAATGAAGCAGATGTCCCGCATGTACGGCCGCGACGCATTGTCGGCCGCCATCACGTTCGCATTGGCCGCCGCGTTCGCGCCAGCCAGCGTGTTTGCCCAGCAGGCTGCCGCCCCGGCGGCCGCACCGGCTGAAACCCCCAGCGCGACCACGCTCGACAGCGTCCAGGTCACCGGTTACCGCTTTGCCATCGAAAAGAGCCTGCAGCAGAAGCGCGACGCCAATGCCGTGGTCGAAGTGATCACCGCCGAAGACGTGGGCAAGTTCCCCGACAAGAACGTGGCCGATTCGCTGCAGCGCGTGCCGGGCGTGGTGATCACCCGTGACGGCGGCGAAGGCAAGAGCGTCAGCGTGCGCGGCCTGGACCCGGACCTGACCCTGACCCAGTTGAACGGCAACTACATCGCCACGTCGGAAACCAACGACGAGGCCAGCCGGTCCTTCAACTACACCCTGCTGCCGTCGAACATGCTGTCCAGCGCCGAGCTGTTCAAGTCGCCCGAAGCGCGCATCGACGAAGGCGGTATAGGCGGCACGGTCATCCTGCACACGCGCCGCCCGCTGGAGATGGAATCCAATTCCGGCTACGTGACCCTGGAAGGCACCTCCTCGGACACCAGCCACGACGTCGATCCGCAGGCGTCCGCCCTGTACTCCTGGCACAGCGAAGACGAGCGCTTCGGCGTGCTGGTCGGCGTGACCCAGCAGAAGCGCACCAGCCGCACCATGGAAGCCACCACCGAGAATTACCAGTGGTACGGCACCGACACCACCGCCCGCGATGTCAACGGCAATCCGATGAACCAGGGCGGCGTCAATTACTGGTGGGGCAACTCCGGCTTCAACGACCAGAACGGGCGCAACTACACCGACTTCTTCATGCCCACCTCGGTGAACTTCGCGGTGAAGGAAGAAGAGCGTGAGCGCAAGGGTGGCCAGTTCACCTTCCAGTTCAAGCCGACCGACAACGTCACGTTGACCGCGAACTACTTCCGCTTCGAGCTGCAGGGTGACTACACCCAGAACATGCTGAAGATTCCGGAATGGAACATGGCGCGCTACAACCAGGATGGCAACTGGGCCGGCGGTCGCCTGCTCAACGGCCTGACGATGGATCCCAGCGGCAGCATCGTCACCGGCGCGCAGTTTGAAAAGCTGGCCGGCAAGACCTACTACTGCAGCGAAGACGAGGCCGCAGCGGCCGGCCTCGCCCCGGGTGGCTGGGGTCCGGACGACTGCACCATCCCCACCCCGCAGCTGACCGGCGGCTACAGCCGCGAAAAGGCGCTGTCGCAGACCGCCGACCTGAGCATCGACTGGGACATCAGTCCGCTGTGGAAGGCGTCCTTCAGCGGCGGCCGCACGTGGTCCGAGGGTGGCCCGACGATGAACTTCCGCATGTCGGCCAAGCCGCGCCGCCGCGTGGATGGCGTGTGGCAGACCGGCAACCAGTACTCGGCATGGGACCTGACCGGCACGCCGTCGGCCACGTTCTCGCCTGACCTGCAGCAGCAGCTGATGAACGGCATCGCCGAGGTGGATACCGGCTCGACCGATTCGTCGTGGATGCAGACGGAGGTCAAGCAGAACCACTTCCAGGCCGACTTCACCAAGCTGTTCGAGACCGGCTGGCTGGATTCGTTCCAGTTCGGCGCGAAGTACAGCGATGGCAAGGTCCACCGCAATACGGGCAACACCTACTGGGTCTGCCCGGGCACCGATCCGGCCGACTACGACAACAACCGTTACCAGGCGGGCTGTGACAATACGGCGGGCATTGCGCAGCCGGGCTTCTTCCTGTCCAACCCGATCACCAACATCGCCGGCGGTTTCAACGCCAACGTGTTCCCGGGCATCGATTACCCGGCCTACATCAATTACCTCAACGACCGCTACGGCGGTTCGCACAACCGCACCGAAGACGACTTCGTCTACAACGTCAACGAGAAGGTCTACGCGGGGTACTTCCAGGCCAACTTCCGTACCGAGCGCCTGCGCGGCAACGTGGGTGTGCGCGTGGTGCGTACGGAGCAGTTCGCGCAGTCCAGTGACTCGATCGAACGATTCAACGACTACTTCCTGGACAACGCGTCCGGGGCGCCGATGTCGTGCAACGACCCGGCCGCGGCAGCGTTCCCCAACTACGGTTGCGAAAGCGGCTTCATCCGCCTTCCCGACAGCCTGGCACGCCAGAAATCGTTCGAGCTGATCGGCACGGACAAGACGTACACGGACTTCCTGCCGAGCTTCAATATCGCGTGGGACATCACGGAGAACCTGGTGCTGCGTGGCGCGGCGTCCAAGGTCATTGCCCGCCCGAGCTACACGAGCATCGCGGCACCGGGTGCGCTGAGCTACTACAGCGCGGAATACGTGAATGACCGCCGCGTGGCCGGTGGTGCGCCGCAGGAAGGCTGGCAGGGCCATGGCAGCAACAAGAACCTGGAGCCGTTCGAGGCGACGCAGTTCGATATCGGTCTGGAGTGGTACTTCCAGCCGGGTGCGGTGGCGGGCATCGGTCTGTTCCGCAAGAACGTGGACAATTTCACGGTGCCGGTGGTGCGTGATGTGCAGATGGTGATCGGCGGCGAGTCGGTCACCGTGCAGGATTACGAGACGCAGGCAAACGGCCGTGACGGTGTGTCGCAGGGCGTGGAAGTCTACGGCCAGTACACGTTCGATATGGGCTTCGGCGTGCAGGCCAACTACACGTACAACGACACGAACCTGGCATCGATCGTGCTCGACGGTGAGAACATCGGATCGTCGCCGCTGGTCGGCAGTGCGAAGAACCAGGCCAACGTGACGCTGTTCTACGAGAACGACAAGTTCCTGGCGCGTGCTTCGTACAACCGTCGTGGCCAGGTGGTGGGTGGCCTGAACGGCGGCATGACGGAGTACACCGAGCCGTATGCACAGCTCGATCTGAACGTGGCGTACAACTTCACCGATGCGCTGACCTTCACCGCCTCGGTGTTGAATGCCACCAAGGAAGAACAGCGCATCCATCTGGGCAATGACACCAGTGCACGCCTGATCTCCAGCCTGTACTCCGGCCGCCAGCTGTATTTCGGCGCGACCTACAAGTTCTAAGCTCAACCGCCCCGCCCTCGGGCGGGTCAACGGTCCTCCACGGCAACCGCGCTTTCATAGGTGGTTGCCGTTTTTTTTGCATTGGTAGGTGCCGACCGTTGGTCGGTACGCAGAGCCCTGATCTGCAAACGTTCTCGCGCAGGGCCGGCGGGTGCAGGGGTACGGGACACGCCGTAAACCCGTCCATGGGGGCTCGTTCACGCCTTGCGCGTGTACGCAATCCTGCGTACACGGCAAGACCGGGGTTGGGCGTCCTGCCCAACCCGCGCGGCGCATGCGCCGCGCCCATGGCGCTCTACGGTCCCGTACCCCTGCACCCGCCGACCCTCTGGCAGTTGAGCGGTGGCCATGGGAAATCAAGATCGGTTTCGATCATTTTCATGCGTTATAGGGCGCGGGTTGTTTCAGGGCAGTCGTTTGGAAATCGACCCTACCGGCCACGTGCATGCGCCACTCGGCAATGAGATGAGTGCGATCGGTAGGGTCGGTTCCCGAACGACTGCCGTTGCGCCGCCCACGTTCTTTAACGCATGGAAATGATCGAAACCGCTGTTGATCTTCGATGCCCCCCCCCTACGGAGTGGCTGCATCCAACGCTGCGCGCAGCGCGGCAACGGTGCTGGCGTCGGTCTGCGTCCAATCGTTGTCCAGGCCACGCAGGTCGGGGTTGCGATGACCCATGCCCGACACGCGGATCGCCTTGGCGGAGGCGTGGAGTTCGCGGCAGCCGGTGGTTGTTGCGAGGGTCGCGATGTTGCCCGGCCCAATGCCGGCGCCGGCCATGACTGACATGCGGTCACCGGCCTGCGCTACCAGGCTGGCCAGCACGGCGCTGCCTGCTTCGGCGCTGGCGTGGCCACCGGAGCTGAGTACGCGCTGGCAGCCCAGGGCGATCACGTGCTCGAGGGCCACCGGCAGGTCGCGCGCGGCGTCGAAGGCGCGATGGAAGGTGACGCCGAGCGGGCCGGCGGCGGCGATCAGTTCGCGGCAGAGCGCCGTGTCGATGTTCCCTTCGGCGTCGAGCGCACCGACGACGATGCCGTCGCAGCCCAGCTGACGGCACTGCGCGATGTCGCGCAGCATGACTTCGGTTTCCACTGCGTCGTACAGGAAGTCGCCCGGCCGCGGGCGGATCAGGACGAACAAGGGAATGCGCAGGCGCTCGCGGGCGATGGCGATGCTGCCGTACGACGGGGTGGTGCCGCCCTCGGCGAGGTTGTCGAACAGCTCGATGCGGTCGGCGCCGCCGTTCTGGGCCGCCAGTGCCGAGGCGACGGAATTGGAGGCGATCTCAAGGGTCCGCCGCGGCATGCTCATGTCTGCTCGCTGGTGTACACGGAGGCCGAATCGCGCAGGTCGTCCTGGCGGTCCTTGTCGCACACGGCGTAGACGAAACCGCGATGCAGCGCATACGCGCCTACCTCGCCGTTGCGGTCCAGCGCGAGGAAACACACCTGCAGGGTCTTGCTGGCTTCCGGCCGCTTGCGCACGACGCGCGCGATGGCTTCGCGGCAGGCCTCGGCCGGGGAGCGGCCCTGGCGCATGAGTTCGACGACCAGGAAGGAGGCGGCATTGCGGATCATCTCCTCGCCCACGCCCGAGGCCGTGGCCGCGCCCACTTCGTTGTCCACGTAGAGCCCGGCACCGATGATCGGGCTGTCGCCGACCCGGCCATGCAGCTTCCACGCCATGCCGCTGGTGGTGCAGGCGCCCGCCAGCTGGCCCTGCGCGTCGATGGCGAGGATGCCCAGGGTGTCGTGGTTGCTGCTGTCACCCGGGCGCGTGCGCCGCTCGGCATTGATCTCGGGGGTGTACTGCGCGGTCTTCAGCCACTCGCGCCATGCCTTTTGGGCCGCGGGGGTGAGCAGTTTCTCGCGCGGGAAGCCCTGCTGCATCGCGAACTGCTGGGCACCCTCGCCCACCAGCATGACGTGCGGGGTCTGCTCCATGACCCTGCGGGCGACCGATACCGGATGCAGGATGTCGCTCAAGGCGGCCACCGAACCGCAGTGCCCGTCGCCGGCCATGATGCTGGCGTCCAGGCTCAGCACACCGTCGCGGTCCGGGTTGCCGCAGCGCCCTACCGTGGGATTGCACAGTTCGCTTTCGGCCCAGCGTGCACCGCTCTCCACCGCATCCAGCGCACTGCCACCGGCCGAGAGCACCTTCCACGCGGCCTGGTTGGCGCCCACGCCGAAGTCCCAGGTGGACACCACCCGTGCGCGGGTGCTGGCCTTGGCCTGCACCTGCGGAAATGCCATGACACCGGCGGCAAGCGCACCGGCCTGGAGAAATTGCCTGCGATCCGTCACTCGTTGCGCTCCCACTGCTGTGAACCCGCCCCGGGAGGGCCGGGAAAGAAAAAAACGCTATGCCACCGCGCAGCGGTGTTCGGCGTGCCACACCGCGGCGCCGACCACGCCGAGTTCGCCATGCTCGACCCGCCATACCGGCACCTGTTCCAGCACCCGGCGCATGACGCCCTTGGCGAGGAAGCGCGTGCGGAAGTGACCGTCATCCAGGAAGCGCGCGACGTGACTGGAAATACCACCGGCCAGATACACCGAGCGCGCCCCGAAGGTCACCGCCAGGTCACCGGCCAGACTGCCCAGCCAGCCGCAGAAGACCTCCAGCGTCTCCACCGCCAGCGCGTCGTCGCCGGCATGCGCGGCGGCGATCAGCGCTTCCGGCGTCGTCCATTGCGGCGTTGCCCCGCGGATGGCGCACAGGCACGGATACAAATTCATCAAGCCGCTGCCGGACAGGATGCGTTCGTTGTCCACGTGCTCCCAGCGCTGCAGCATCTGCTGCAGGATCTGCAGCTCCAGCGCGGTGCCCGCGCCCAGCGCCGCATGGCCTGCTTCGCTGGCCAGCACCGCACGCCCACCGGCCTCGAAGCGCAGCGCGCCGCCCAGGCCGGTGCCCGGACCGAGCACGAGTGCCGGCCAGCGGTTGCCGTCGCCGGGTTCGCCATTCAACGTCACCAGCGTTTCTGGCGCCACGTGCGGAATCGCGTAGGCAACGGCTTCGAAGTCATTGATCAGATCGAGCGTGGCCAGACCTGCGTCGCGGCGGGTCGCCGCCACCGAGACCGGCCACGGCAGGTTGGTGTTGACCAGGTGATCGCCCTCGAGCAGGCCGGCGATGGCCACCACCGCCGTCGCGGGCGCCAGGTGCTGCGATGCACGGAACGCCGCCAGGATGGCCGCCAGACTGGTGAACTCCGCGCACGCATAACGACGCAGGTTGCGGACGCGCGGCGGCTGGCCAACGACCACGTCCGCCACTGCCAGGCGCGCATAGGTACCGCCGACATCGGCGACGATCAGGCTGTCGCCCTGGGAACCCGGGCGTGGAAGCAGCGCGCTCGACACATTAGGGTGGACCGGATGGGCATCCGGCAACGGTGTCGCAACGCTCACGCAAAGGCCTTGGCTGGATTCGGTTTCAATGCCGGGATTTTCGGTGATCGTTCCGGCTTTGCAAAGCAGTGGGTGCCGTACGTGGGCGTATTGCCACCGTCTGGTTGCCGGGCAGAGCCCGGCGTTTCGTTGCCGGGCAGAGCCCGGCGCTACGGTTTTGCTGCCTGAAGCCGGTAGGTGGTGCTGGCCGTTGCGGTGGGGCCATCGGCGTGGACGGCGCGCACGTCCACCTTGTGGGCGCCAGCGGCAAGATCCGTCGGCAACGCACCGCGCCACAGGTGCGGCGACGGCGTGGCCTCGGGCGACCGGTCGTAGCCACGCAGGCGCTCGGCAGTGTCGTCGGCAACGTTCTCGACCACCAGGCGCGGATCGGGCTGCTCGACGCGCTTCATGGCCTGCCACGCGCCATCATCCACGCGGTATTCCACCTGCGTGTCGGCCTGCCCCATGAACACGTTGGCGTATACGCCCCACGCCGGATAGGCGCCCTTGCGCAGCACCTTCGGCGCGTGCAGGGCGATCTGGTAATCGTCCGGCGCACGCGCCACGTAGTAGCGCAGGCCGTAATCGCCCCCCGGCTGGACCGACAGCACGGCATAGCCATTCGGCGTGCCATCGCTCATGGTCGCATCGGGAATGCCGCTGCTGTCCTTCACGCCCGACCAGAACGCGCCGCAGGCGGCGCCCACGTTGTACTCGTGCAGCGGCCTGCTGCCCTGCCAACCTTCGGCGGCGCCGTGATAGTAGTGCTGCTGGGTGTGGCTGTGGCCACTGAGCACCAGCACGTGCGGGAAGTCCTTGAGCAGCGCGAACAGCCGCGTGCGGTCGGCATGGCGGAAGGTCTCGCGGCCGGGCGCGGCGTCGAACAGCGGGATGTGCACGCCCAGTACCAGCAGGCGGTCGCGCGGCAGTGCCTTGAGGTAGTTGGCCAGGAAGGTGAACTGGTCCGGGCGCAGGCCGCCTACGTACTTCGGCGCGGCGCTGGGGTCGTACACCACGTCGTCGAGGAAGACGAAGCTGGCGCCGCCCTCCTCCACCGCATAGGTGTCGGGGCCGTACACCGCGCGCCAGCTGTCGAGCGAATGGCGGTCGTCGCCGGCGTCCATGTCCAGGTCGTGGTTGCCCGGTACATGGAACCAGGGCACCTGCAGCTGCGTGGTCGCCTTGTTGATGTCCGGATACAGCGACAGATCGTCGTTGACGATGTCACCCAGCGTGGTGCCCAGCCGTGCCGGGTGCTTGCCGACGATCGGCTCCACGATGGCGCGCTGGTAGTAGCCCACATCCTGCCGGCTTGCGGTCTGCGAGTCGGTGAACACCAGCATCTCGAAGCCGGCACGTGCCGCCTCCGCATCCTTGTCCGGTTCCAGCGCGAAATCCCAGTTGCGCGGGTTGTTGCCGGTCGCGGCGATACCTGCGTACTTCAGCCGCGGCGAGCCCTGCGGCGCGTAGTGCCGCCAGTACGCCGGCAGGCCATTGGCTGCGGCGGGGAAGCGGTAGTCGTCGGGCTTGATCACGAATACCGTCTGGCCCTCGCGCACCGGCAGGCTGTAACTGCCGTCGGCGGCGGTGCGCACGATGGCCTCCCCGTTGGAGACCTGGACGCCGGCCAGGCCCGGATCGGTAGGACCGCGGCCGGGCTTGCCGTCGCGCTCCTGGTAAACCTTGCCGGTCACCGTGGCCTCATTGGCCCAGGCAGGTGCGGACATCAACAGCAGGCAGGCCAGCCAGGCAGCAGTACGGCTCATCGGGGGGTTCCGTTCGGGGTAGGCGATTGTAAAGCCGCACATCATCGCCTGCCGCCCGTTTCAGCGACGTTAAATCCGTCGTCGCATACCTCAGCCGGCGTGCCGGGCCGCCAGGACTCCCACCGCATCCTGCAGCGACAACCCGCGTGCACGCAGCAGCACGGTCAGGTGGAACAGCAGGTCGGCCGATTCGCCCAGCAGTGCCTCGTCGTCCTGCACCACGCCGGCGAGCGCGGTCTCCACCCCTTCTTCGCCCACCTTCTGCGCGATGCGGCGGATGCCCTGTTCGAACAGGTGGGTGGTGTAGCTGTTGTCCGGGCGCTGCTGCTCGCGGTCGCGCACCAGCGCATCCAGGCGGCCCAGGAAGGTGCCCGGCGCCTGCGCGAAGCAGCTTTCGCTGCCCGTGTGGCAAGTGGGCCCGGCGGGACGCGCACTGACCAGCAGGGTATCGCGGTCGCAGTCGACGCGCACCGCCACCACCGCCAGCACATTGCCGGACGTCTCACCCTTGGTCCACAAACGCTGTTTGCTGCGGCTGTAAAAGGTCATGTGGCCGCTCTCCAGGGTGAGCGCCAGCGATTCGGCCGAGGCGTAGCCCAGCATCAGCACCGCCAGCGTGTCCACGTCCTGCACCACCACCGGCAGCAGGCCGTCGCCCTTGCCCCAGTCCAGCTGCGCCAGCGCCTCGCGCGATGGGAATACCTCAATAGACATCTCGTACCTCGATCTGCTGCGCACGCAGGAACTGCTTGAGCGCGGGAATGGCGATGGCGCCGCTGTGGAAGACACTGGCGGCCAACGCACCGTCGACGTCGGCCTGGTCGAATACATCGGCGAAGTGCTGCATCTCGCCGGCGCCGCCGGAGGCGATCAGCGGCACCTGGCACAGGGCGCGCGCCTGCTGCAGCTGGGCCACGTCATAGCCGCGGCGAACGCCGTCGCTGTCCATGCAGTTGAGCACGATCTCGCCCGCGCCCCGGCGCTGTGCCTCCACCAGCCAATCCAGGGTCCGCACCGGTACGGCCTGGGTCTTGTCCGGATCGCCGCTGAAACGGCGCACGCGCCATTCGCCATCGGGCTCGCGGACCGAATCGATGCCGACCACCACGCACTGCACGCCGAAGGCGTCCGCCAGTTCCTCGATCAATGCCGGGCGCCCGAGCGCCGGCGAATTGATCGAGATCTTGTCGGCACCCGCATACAGCACCCGGCGGGCGGTCTCCACGTCGCTGATGCCACCGGCCACGCAGAACGGAATGTCGATCAGGCGTGCGATGCGCTCGATCCAGCCCACATCGACCGCCCGGCCCTCCGGGCTGGCGCCGATGTCGTAGAACACCAGCTCGTCGGCGCCCTGGTCACGGTAGCGAAGCGCCAGTTCGGCGATGTCGCCCATGTCCACGTGGTCGCGGAAGCGCACGCCCTTGACCACACGGCCGTCGCGCACGTCCAGGCAGGGAATCAGCCGGCGGCTCAACATGCCAGCGCCTCCGGCAGGGTCATGCGCCCTTCCAGCAGTGCCTTGCCCAGGATCGCGCCACCGCAGCCCACGGCCTTGGCCTCGGCCACGTCGGCGGCGCTGCGCACGCCCCCCGAGGCCTGCACGGCCACGCCCGGCAGCAGTGACGACAGGTGCCGGTACAGGCCGATGTTGGGCCCGGACAGCATGCCGTCGCGGGCGATGTCGGTGCACAGCAGGTGGCGCATGCCGGCCTGCGCGTAGCGCTGCGCCAGTTCGTCCAGGGTCACGTCGGCGGTCTCGGTCCAGCCATGCACCGGCAACAGCCAGCGGCCGTCGTCGGCCTGGCGCGCATCCAGTGCGATGGTCAGCCGCTCCGGGCCGAACTCGCGCAGCCAGCCGATCACCGTGTCCGGTTCGCGTACCGACACCGAGCCCACCACCACGCGGGCAGCGCCGGCCGCCAGGATGCGCGCGACATCCTCGCGCGAGCGCACGCCGCCGCCGGTCTGCACCTTCAGGCCGGTCTGGGTGGCAATCGCCGAGAGCAGCGGCGCCAGGGTGTAGCCGCCGGCACGGGCGGCGTCCAGGTCGACCAGGTGCATCCAGCTCGCACCGGCGACCGCAAATGCCTGCGCGCGCGGCAGCGGGTCGTCGCCATAGGTGGTCTGCTGGTTGTAATCGCCCTGCAGCAGGCGCACCACGCGGCCGTCGCGGATGTCCAGCGCGGGATAGACGATGAAACTCATGGGGAGGCGTTCTCGATGAAATTGCGCAGGATCCGGGCGCCGGTGGCGGCCGACCGCTCGGGGTGGAACTGCGCGCCGCTGTGGCGGCCGCGCTGCACCACCGCCGCGAACAGGCCGCCGTGGTCACAGGCCGCCACGGTGTGTTCGTTCAACGGCGCGGCGTAGCTGTGCACGAAGTAGGCACTGGCACGGTCGGCCACGCCGTTCATCAGCGTTGCATGGCGCAGCGGCAGCAATCGGTTCCAGCCCATGTGCGGCACGCGGATGCCGGTGGCCGGATGCAGGTGTCGGACCACGCCGGGCAGCAGACCGAGGCATTCGACATGCCCTTCTTCGGAGCCTTCAAACAGCAGCTGCATACCCAGGCAGATGCCCAGCAATGGCACCTCCAGCTCACGCAGGGGTTGTACCAGGTCCTGCGCATGCAGGCGCGCCATGCCATGCGGTGCGGCGCCCACGCCGGGCAGGATCACCCGCGACACGCCGCGCAGGCCGGCTGCATCGCGGACCAGCCGCACGCGTGCGCCGAGTCGCTCCAGCGCATAGCGCACCGAGCCGAGATTGGCGCCACCGGCATCGATCAGCGCGACCTCGCTCACAGCGCCCCCTTGGTGCTGGGCAACGCGGTGCCCTGCCGCGGCAATGCCTGGCGCAGGGCGCGCGCCAGCGCCTTGAAGCAGGCCTCCACCTTGTGATGGTCGTTGTCGCCGCGCACGCTGAGGTTGAGGTTCAAGCCGGCCGCATCGCACAGCGAGCGGAAGAAGTGCGGGACCAGCTCCGTGGGCATGTCGCCCACGCGCTCACGCTTGAATTCGCCATCGAACACGAAATACGGCCGGCCGCTGAAATCCAGCGCGGCGCTGGCCAGCGTCTCGTCCATCGGCAGGGTGAAGCCGTAGCGGCCGATGCCGCGCTTGTCGCCCAGCGCCTCGCGCAGGGCTTGGCCCAGCGCAAGACCGGTGTCTTCGATGGTGTGGTGTTCGTCGATGTGCAGGTCGCCCTCGGCCTGCACGCTCAGCGCGAAACCGCCGTGCTTGCCGATCTGCTCCAGCATGTGGTCGAAGAACGGCAGCCCGGTGTGGGTCTGCGGTTCGGCAACGCGGTCCAGGTCCACCTCGACGCGGATGCGGGTTTCCTTGGTATTGCGCTGCACGATCGCCCGGCGCGGCGCGTCGGCCAGCTCATGCGCGATGCCGTTCCAGTCCCACTCGCCGCCGAACTGTTCGGTGCGCAGCTGGAAGCCGCGGATGTTCATGTTCTGCGCGAACTGGATATCGGTGGGGCGGTCGCCGACCATGCCCGAGCGTGCCCAGTCGATGCTGCGGTCCTGCAGGTACGGCAGCATCATGCCGATGCCGGGCTTGCGCGTGGGCGCATTGTCGTGCGGCCAGCTGCCGTCGATCAGCACGTCACGGAACACGATGCCCTGGCTGGCGAAGATCTGCAGCATCAGGTCGTTGGGGCCGTCGAACGCGGCCTGCGGGAAGCCTTCGCTGCCCAGCCCGTCCTGGTTGCTGACAATGACGAACTGGTAGCCGGCATCGCGCAGCTTCAGCATCGCCGGAATCACATCGCGCACGAAGCGGATCTTCTCGTAGGCGTCGATCTGGAAGTCGGCCGGTTCTTCGATCAGGGTGCCGTCGCGGTCGACGAACAGGATGGGGGTCATGCGGCGGCCCTCCGGGCACTGAGGACCTGCAGCACGCGGTCGTTCTCCGCGGGGCTGCCGATGGTGATGCGCAGTGCATCGTGCAGTTGCGGGGCACCGCGCTGGTCGCGCACCACTACTCCGGCGGCCAGCAGCGCATCGAACGCACCCTGCGCGTCGGCGAACCGCACCAGCAGGTAGTTGCCCTGCGAAGGATAGGCGCGCAGCACATCGGGCAGCGTCTGCAGCGCCTGCAACAGGCGCCCGCGCTCGGTCTTGATCTCGTCCACGCGACGGGAGGTCACCTCGAGCGCCTCCGGTGCCAACGCCGCAACGGCCAGCGCGGCACACGGCGCCGGCACCGGGTACGGGGCCTGGCAACGGCGCAGCAGCTGGATCAGGGCAGGATCGGCGATCAGGCTGCCGATCCGCGCCGCCGCCAGTGCGTGTGCCTTGGACAGGGTCCGCAGCACCGCGACGTTGTCACGGTGCGCCAGCAAGGTGCTGGCCGATGGCTGCTCGGCATACTCGCCGTAGGCCTCATCCACCACCACCAGCGCCCTGCCCTGCAGTGCCCGGGCGACGCGTTCGACGTCTTCCAGCGAGATCGTGCTGCCCGCCGGGTTGGAGGGCGTGCACAGGAACACCAGCTTGGCATTGCCGGCCAGCGCGGCGGCGATGATGGCGTCGATATCCGCCTCGAGGGCATCGCCTGCATCGCGCAGCGGCACCTCGAGCAGCGGCGCATTCTGAAGGCGTGCGCACACCGCATACATGCCGAACACCGGCGGCGTCACCAGTACCGCGTCGCGGCCCGGCTCGCACAGTGCCCGGACCAGCAGGTCGATGGCTTCGTCACTGCCGCGGCCGATCAACAGCTGATCCGCGCTGCAGCCATACAGGGCGGCCAACCGGGCGCGCAGTGCCTCCGGCTGCGGTTCGGGATAGCGGCGCGCCATTCCCTGCGTGTCGGCCGGATTGGCCCAGGCCGATTCGTTGGCATTGAGCCACACGTCGCCCACCAGCGCGCTGCTGCGTGCCGAGGAATAGCCGGCAAACGCGCGCAGATCCTGGCGGACGAGCGAGAGGACGTTGGCGGCGCTCATGCGAGCGCCTCCATGCGGAGTGCAACAGCATTCTCGTGTGCGTCCAGACCCTCGGCGCGGGCCAGCACGCGGGCACAGTTGCCGATGCCGGCAATGCCCTGCGCGGTGGCGGCCTGCACGCTGATCATGTTCTGGAAGCTGGCCACGCTCACGCCGCTGTAGGCGCGCGCGGCGCCGGCGGTCGGCAGCACGTGGTTGGTACCGCTGCAGTAATCGCCCAGCGCTTCGGGGGTGTAGTCGCCGAGGAACACCGAGCCGGCGGCTTCCACCTGCGCCAGCCAGTCGCGCGGCTCGCGCAGCGCCACAATCAGGTGCTCGGGCGCATAGCGGTTGCTGATCTGGAACGCCTCAACCAGCGAATCCACCAGGATCAGACGCGAGGACTGCAGCGCCTGCGCCGCGATCTCGGCGCGCGACAGCCGCGCGAGCTGCGCCTGCACCTGCGTCTCGACCCTGGCCAGCAGATCGGCATCATCGGTGAGCAGCAATACCTGCGAGTCCGGGCCGTGCTCGGCCTGCGAGAGCAGGTCGGCGGCAACGAACGCCGGATTGGCGCCGGCATCGGCGATCACCAGCACTTCGGAAGGCCCCGCCGGCATGTCGATGGCGGCCGCGCCATCCTGCGCGACCTGCTGCTTCGCCTCGGTCACGTAACTGTTGCCCGGGCCATACAGCTTGTCGCAGGCCGGCACGCTGGCCGTGCCGTACGCCATGGCCGCAATGGCCTGGGCGCCGCCCAGCTTGAACACGCGGTGCACGCCGGTCAGGCGCGCGGCCACCAGCACGGCCGGATCGGCCGTGCCATCGCGGCGCGGCGGGGTGCACAGCACGACCTCACGGCAACCGGCCAGCTGCGCCGGCACGCCCAGCATCAGCGCGGTGGATGGCAGCGGCGCGCTGCCTGCCGGCACATACAGACCGACCCGGCCAATGGGCCGCACCATGCGCTCGCAGCGCACGCCGGGCGCGGTATCCACCGCATAGCCCTGGCTCATGCCCGCCTTGTGGAACAGGCGGATGCGCTCGGCCGCCTCCATCATCGCCTGGCGCAGTTCGGCCGGCACGGCGCGTTCGGCGGCGGCGAATTCTTCGTCGTTCACTTCAAAGGAGGCCGGCGCCACGCCATCGAAGCGCAGGCTGATCTCGCGCAGCGCGGCATCGCCATCGTCGCGTACCGCGGCGATCAAGGCGGCGACCGATTCACGGGTACGCGCGGCCACCGCCTGCACCGGGCGCTGCAGCGCATCGGCCTGTGCGGTGTCGCTCAACTGGGACCATTGCAGACGATTCATGCCAGCGACCGCTCCACGCTCAACACCATCAACCCCTGCGCGCCGGCGCGCTCCAGTTCTTCCAGGCGCTGCCAGGTCAACGCGCCGTGGCACATGGTCTGCAGGCGCAGGTGGCCGCCGTCATCAGGCAACTGCACCAGCGGATCGGCATCGGGCAGCAGGCGGGTCAGTTCGGAGACGCGGTCCAGCGCGGCGCGGAACATCAGCAGTTTGCTGTCCTGCACCTTCACAACGCCATCGAGGCGACGCAGCAGCATCGCCATCAGGCCGGCGCGCGCGTCGTCGGGCGTCTTGACCGGGCCGGCCAGGACGGCCTCGCTTTCCAGCAGGGTCTCGACCGGCTTGAGCTGGTTGGCCGCCAGGGTGGCGCCGCTGGACACCAGGTCGCAGATCAGGTCGGCGGTGCCCAGGCGCGGGGCGATTTCGACGGAGCCAGACAATTCCACCACCTGCGCATCGACGCCACGCGCGGCCAGCCAATCGGCCAGGATGGCGGGATAGCTGGTGGCGATCCGCTTGCCAGCCAGCTGCTGTACGCCCTGCCACTCCCATTCCTCGGGCACGGCCAGCATCAGCCGGCACTGGCCGAAGTTCAGCCCGCGCAATGCCTGGTAGGCATCGGGCAAACCGATGCGGCGGCGGGCGGCGCCCTGCTCGTCCAGCTCGTTGCGGCCCACGATGCCAAAGTCGCAGACGCCGTCGGCGATCAGGCCAGGGATGTCGTCGTCACGAACGAGCAGCAGATCCACCGGCAGCGATTCGCCGTAGCAGAACAGCTTGTCGCGGCTCTGCCGCCAGCTGAGCCCGCAGGCGGTCAGCAGGCTGCGCGCAGGCTCGGCCAGCCGCCCGTTCTTCTGGATGGCGATACGCAGCCGGTCGCGTGCCGGGGCGGTCTGGGTTGCACTCATGGGGGAGGTCTCTACTCGGATTCTGGGGATGCAGGCGTGGCGGTCGCGGCAATGGCGGCGGCATAGCCGCCGTGGCCATGGTCCAGCGAGCGCGCCACGCGCCCGGTGGTGGTCACGCTGACACCGGTCAATTCGTGGATTTCGCGATACGGCACGCCTTGCCTCAGCAGCGGCACGACCTTCCAGCGGTCGGACAGCGCCTCCAGCTCGGCCGGCGTACACAGGTCGCGCAGGAAGGCGGTCACCTCCCCGGCGCTGGACAGGCCGGCAAACGCGCCGGCCAGGCTGTCCAGGTCGGCCTGGGGGTCTTTCTCACGGGGGACAGGGCGGATTTTCATCGTATCAATGTAATAGCGTGCTATTACATTAGCGCAAAACGCCACCGAAGCCAAATGGGGTGGCACCCCTTGGATCTTTCGTTCAGATTGGGCCTTCGTTGTTGCCGGTCCCGCGCATCGCGGGCTATCGCCGGGCACAGCCCGGCTGGCGTTGGATTCAGGCGAACAGCCGTTGGGCCGAGGGATGCGTGGAGTGGGCCGGCGCGTGCGGGTATGCGGGACACGCCGTGAATACGTCCTTGTAGGCTTGTAGAAAACATCCATGTTTTCTGCGGTCCCGCATAC
>NZ_JBOHXV010000090.1:0-17538 GCF_050737075.1 Stenotrophomonas sp. | reverse complement strand
ATGCCGGCTCGGCGCCTGCTCACGAGCGCACTGGTCAGCTGCCTGTTGCTGGGCGCTGCGCCGACCCTGATGGCCCAGTCGGCCACCTCCTCGCTGCGCGGCCAGGTTGCCCAGGCCGATGCCGGTACCGAAGTGACCGCCACCAACGTTGCCAGCGGCACCGTGCGTCGCGCGACCACCCGCGCCGACGGCAGCTATTCGCTGATGGGCCTGGACCCGGGCACCTACGATGTGGTCGCCAACGGCCAGACCCAGAAGGTGACGGTGACCGTGGCCTCGACCGCGACGCTGAACTTCAGCGGCGCTCCGGCCAATGGCAGCACTGCCAACGCCACCAACCTCGACACCGTGAACGTCGTCGCGCCGACCCTGCTGCAGGAAGTGCGTACCTCCGAAGTGGGCAAGACGGTGAGCCTGCAGCAGATCCAGACCACCCCGCAGGTGTCGCGCAACTTCCTGGAGTTCGCCGACGCGGTGCCGGGCATGATCTTCACCCGTGATGCGAAGGGCAACACCTCGCTGCGCGGCGGTGCCACCAATTCCGACGGCACCAACGTCTACATCGACGGCGTGGGCCAGAAGAGCTACGTCAAGGGCGGCGGCGTGGCCGGCCAGTCCGGCAGCGCCGGCAACCCGTTCCCGCAGCTGGCCATTGGCGAATACAAGGTCATCAGCGGCAACTACAAGGCCGAGTACGGCCAGGTCTCCAGCGCGGCCGTGACTGCGGCGACCAAGTCCGGTACCAACGAGTTCAAGGGTGAAACCTTCTACCGTTACACCAACGAAGACATGCGCGCCAAGACCCCGGCCGAGCGTCAGGTTGGCCAGACCAAGGAGGCATCGGCCGAGAAGGAATACGGCTTCGCGTTGGGCGGTCCGATCATCCAGGACAAGGCCCACTTCTTCGTGACCTATGAAGCCAAGCGCTTCGATCTGCCGGTGACCATCGCGCCGGAAGGCTCGGTCACCAACCGCGTCGGCCTGCTGCCGCCCGAAGGTGCCGCCGGCCTCGGCCCGGCCAGCCAGCCGTTCCAGCAGGACCTGATCTTCGCCAAGATCGACTTCGAGCCGACCGACAACGATCGCATCGAGCTGACCTTCCAGGACCGCGACGAAACCCAGCAGCAGTTCAGTGGGCAGACCGCGCCGGAAGCCGGCAAGGAAACCGTCAATACCGATCGTCGTTACGCGCTGCGCTGGAACCACAGCGGTGAGCGTTACTACAACGAACTGATGGTCACCCATGAAGATTCGTTCAACAACCCGACCCCGCTGACCCTGGCCAACGGCATCATCTACACCGCCCCGGACGGCACCGAAGACCGCACGCTGGTCCGCATCGGTGGCGCGTCGGCGCTGGATTCGCAGGTGAAGGGCCAGAAGGGCTGGTCGATTGAAGACAACCTGACCCTGGACGGCATCGAGTGGCAGGGCGACCACACCATCAAGATGGGCGCCAAGTACAAGCAGATCGACCTGTACGCCTCGGATGCCGCGCAGATCAATCCGGCCTTCACCTACACGCTGGGCGATCCGGACTTCCCGTCCGACATCCCGTACAAGGCGCAGTTCGTCAAGCCGGTGACCGGCGTGTCGGGCGTGTCGGGCGAAGTGCGTTCGAAGTCCAAGCAGATCGGCCTGTTCATCCAGGACGACTGGCAGGTCAACGACCACCTGCAGCTGAACATCGGCCTGCGCTGGGACTACGAAAAGACCCCGTCCTACCTGGACTTCGTCACCCCGCAGGCCGTTGTCGATGCGATCTATTCGCAGGATCCGCGTGCTGCCGCGGGCCAGACCTACGCCGATTCGCTGGCGCTGGGCGGTCTGAACATTGGCGATTACATCAGCAACGGCCACAACCGCAAGGCATTCAAGGATGCCTGGCAGCCGCGCCTGGGCTTCTCGTATGACATCAACGCCGACGAGCAGCACGTGATCCACGGTGGTGCCGGCCGTTCGTACGACCGCGACCTGTTCGACAACCTGCAGCTGGAAACCACCAAGCTGGCCCTGCCGCAGCCGACCATCTACTTCCGCAACCCGGCGACCGGTACCTGCCTCAACGGCCAGGCTGCCTGCTATGACTGGAACCCGAACCTGCTCAACGGCATCGAAAACCTGCAGGCCCTGGTCGGTGCGACCAGCAATGCCGGCCTGGAAGTGGACCTGCTCAACAACAACCTGAAGGTGCCGTACGCGGACCAGTTCAGCCTGGGTATGAGCAACCAGGTCGGCGACTGGCTGACCGACGCCACCATCGCCCGCACGCTGACCTACGACGGCTTCGCCTTCACCCTGGGCAACCGTTACCCGACCGGCCAGTTCTTCGATGACCCGCGCCTGTGCGGTGGCACCGACCCGGGCCTGAGCCAGGCCTGGAGCTGCAACGTGCCGGGCTTCGGCAGCCTGATCATCGGCCAGCAGGGCATCAAGACCCGTGCCACGCAGGTGCTGCTGTCGGCGCAGAAGCCGTTCACCAAGGAAAGCGGCTGGGGCACCTCCATCGCGTACACCTGGACCACGGCCCGCCACAACCGTGACATCAACGAGCATTACGCGTTCGACCGCGGCCTGATCGAGGATTACCCGACCATCCGTTCCAACGGCGCGCCGCGCCACCGTCTGGTGCTCACCGGTTCGTATGCCGGCTTCTGGGACATCACCTTCGGCGGCAAGATCACCCTGGCCACCCCGACCGCGGTGAACGACTGGTACCCGGTGCAGCAGTCCACCGGCTTCGACCTGCCGACCCCGGGCGCCGCCGTGCCGAATGGCAACGGCCGGTTCCTGGTCGGTGGCAAGATCTTCGGCTACCGTTCGGTCGACCTGCAGGCGACGAAGACGTTCAAGATGCCGGGCGAAACCGAGCTGTACGCACGCATCGACATCATCAACGTGTTCAACTTCGACAACTTCTCCAACTACAACTACACCAAGTCCAACGGCAAGCTGCTGGCCAGCTACAACGAGACCGGCGACATCGTCGGTACGCCGCGCCAGGTGAAGGCAGAAGTGGGCTTCCGCTTCTGATGTAGATGAAGGCCGGTCCCCCGGCCGTAGGGACACGCCATGCGTGTCCTCGCGGTCCGGGGAGCACCGGTTTTTAATGAATGTAAGCTGTAAACGATTTCACTCCACGGCCCGGTATGCTTGGCCTGGACTTCGCAGATTCAGGAGGGTTGGCACGATGAAGGTACCTCGCGTATTGGCACTGGCGGTAATGGCGGCAGCTGCAGTCGGCTGCACGCCGCAGGCGCAGGACACGCCAGCCAAACCCAAGCCGCCGGTCATCCTGATCGAGGCCGACGCACCGCCACGCCCGATGAAACCAGAACTGCCCCCGCTGTTCGACGATATCGAACGCCGCACCTTCCAGTTCTTCTGGGACACCACCAACGAGGTCAACGGGCTCAGCCCGGACCGCTATCCGTCACGCCCGTTCGCCAGCATCGCCTCGGTGGGCTACGCGTTGACCGCTTATCCGATCGGCGTGGAGAACGGCTGGGTCAGCCGTACCCAGGCCGTCGACCGCACGCTGCTCACATTGAAGTTCTTCCGCGACCTGCCGATGGGGCCACAGCGCACCGGCAAGGGCGGCTACAAGGGCTTCTACTACCATTTCCTGGACATGCAGGAAGGCCGCCGCTATGACAGCTGGGTGGAGCTTTCCAGCGTGGACACCGCATTGCTGATGATGGGCGTGCTGTTCGCGCAGTCCTACTACACCGGCGACGATTCGCGCGAGAAAGAGATCCGCGACATCGCCGATACGCTGTACAAGCGCGTGGACTGGCCGTGGCTGCAGCAGCGCGCGCCGCTGATTTCGATGGGCTGGTTCCCCGAAAGCGGCTTCATCGACCACGACTGGATGGGCTACAACGAGGCGATGATGGTCTACATCCTCGCGCTCGGCTCGCCCAGCCACCCGGTCAGCCCGGACGCGTGGACGGTGTGGACGCGCACCTACGACAACGACTGGGGCGTGTTCCAGGGCCAGGAATACCTGTCCTTCGGCCCGTTGTTCGGCCACCAGTACACCCACGTCTGGATCGACTTCCGCGACATCCAGGACGCGTACATGCGCGAACGCGGCAGCACCTACTTCCTCAACAGCCGTTCGGCGGCGTTGGCGCAGCGCGAATACGCCATCGCCAACCCGATGCAGTGGAAGGACTACGGCGAAAACGTGTGGGGCCTGACCGCCAGCGACGGCCCGCAGAACACCACGCAGGAATTCCGTGGCGAGCAGCGCCAGTTCCGCCATTACTCCTCACGCGGCGCAGGCCTGCGCGAGAACTTCGATGACGGCACCATCGCTCCGACCGCCGCGATCGCCTCGGTGGTGTTCGCCCCGGAAGAGGTGATTCCGGCCACCGTGGAAATGCACAAGCGCTACGGCGACTACATCTATTCCAGCTACGGCTTCCTGGATTCGTTCAACCCCAGCTTCAACTTCGACATCCCGCTCAAGACCGGGCGCATGGTGCCCGACCGGGGCTGGGTGGCGAGTGACTACATCGGCATCGACCAGGGCCCGATCCTCACCATGATCGCCAACTACCGGAACGATTTCGTGTGGGAGACGATGAAGAAGAACCCGCACATCCGGCGTGGCCTGGAGCGCGCCGGCTTCAGCGGCGGCTGGCTCACGCCGGAAGGCGAGGACCAGCCGATGGAGCTGCAGAAAGACGAGAAGGCCGCCGCGGCCCGCTCGATGGGCATTGCCGAGTCCCGTGCGGCCGCCGCGCAGGAACAGAAGAACAATTCGAACAACAATCGCAACCAGCCCCAGGGGAAGTAAGCAGTGTCAGTGTCGTCGCGCCCCAAGCTGTGGGTGAGTGTGTTGCTGCTGGTTGCCGGCAGCCTGTTGTTGAGTGCCTGCCGGAAGGAACCGGAGGGTGTGACCGTGCGGTTCTGGGCCATGGGCCGTGAAGCCGAAGTGGTCAGCGAGCTGATTCGCGAATTTGAAGCCGACAATCCCGGTATCCACGTGGATGTGCAGAACATTCCGTGGACGGCCGCGCATGAAAAGCTGCTTACCGCGTTCGCGGCCGATGGCCTGCCGGACGTGTGCCAGCTGGGCAATACCTGGATTCCTGAGTTCGCCGAGCTCAATACGCTCACCCCGCTGGCGCCGTTCGTGGCCCAGTCCAAGGTGGTGGATCCGGCCGATTACTTCCAGGGCATCTGGGACACCAACGTCATCAACGGCGAGCTGGTGGGCGTGCCGTGGTATGTCGACACGCGCCTGCTGTATTACCGCAAGGACCTGCTGGCCAAGGCCGGATTCGACCACCCCCCGCGCACGTGGGACGAGTGGAACACGATGATGGCGGCGATCAAGAAGATGCAGGGCCCGGATCGCTATGCGGTGCTGATGCCGATCAACGAGTTCGAGCAGCAGTTGTCGTTCGCCTTGCAGCAGCCCGACCCGCTGCTGCGCGACCACGACACCCGCGGCAATTTCCGCAGCCCCGGCTTCCGCCGCACGCTGGCGTTCTACGAGAACATGTTCGCCCAGGGCTGGGCACCGCGCATGTCCGAGACCCAGATCTCGAATGTGTGGGACGAGTTCTTCAAGGGCTTCAACGTGTTCTACCTGTCCGGCCCCTGGAACATCCGCGAGTTCAAGAAGCTGCAGCCCAAGGAGCTGGAGGGCAAGTGGGGCACCGCCGCGCTGCCCGGCCCGGACGGCCCTGGCGCCGGCATCGCCGGTGGCACCAGCCTGGTGATCTTCCGTGGCTCGCAGCAGAAGGAAGCGTCGTGGAAGCTGATCGAGTTCCTGTCGCGCCCCGACATCCAGCAGCGCTTCCATTCCATCATTGGCGACCTGCCGCCGCGCCGCAGTACGTGGGAACACCCGTCGCTGGCCAATGACCCGCTGGCGCAGCCGTTCCGTGACCAGCTGGAGCGCGTGCGGCCGACCCCGAAGGTGCTGGAGTGGGAGCGGATCGTGCAGGAAATGCGCATCGTCACCGAACAGGTGGTGCGCGGTGGGCTGGATCAGGATGTGGCTGTGAATCGACTGGATGACCGCGTGGACAAGGTGCTGGCAAAACGCCGCTGGATGCATGAACAGCGCACGCAGGCGCAAACGCCTGCCGAACCGGCCACGGAGGTGCTGCCGTGAAGCAGCGCTCGCTTGCCGGCTGGATCTTCGCCGGCCCGTCCCTGCTGGTGATCGGCGTGTTCTTCGGCCTGCCGGTGTTCTCGGCGTTGGCGCTGAGCATCACGGACTTCGACCTGTATTCGCTGGCCGACGGTGGCAACCTGCGCTTTGTCGGGCTGGGCAACTACATCGACCTGCTGCAGACCCCGATGTTCTGGAAGTCGCTGTGGAACACCACGTATTTCGTGGTGGTGGGCGTGCCGCTGTCCATCGGCGTGTCGCTGGGTGCGGCGCTGCTGCTCAACGCCCCGGCGGCGCGCTTCAAGGCGCTGTTCCGCACCGCGCTGTTCGCCCCGGTGGTGACCACGCTGGTGGCCGTGGCGGTGATCTGGCGCTACCTGTTCCATACCAGCTACGGGCTGGTGAACTACGGCCTGGGCCACCTGGGCATCAGCCCGATCGACTGGCTGGGCGACCCGAACTGGGCCATGCCGACCATCATGCTGTTCGCGGTGTGGAAGAACTTCGGCTACAACATGGTGATCTTCCTGGCCGGCCTGCAGGCGATCCCGCATGACCTGTACGAGGCCGCGCGCATCGACGGCGCCTCGCGTTGGAAGCAGTTCCTGCACATTACCCTGCCGATGCTGGGGCCGGTGCTGCTGGTGGTGGGCGTGATCACCGTGTCCGGCTACTTCCAGCTGTTCGCCGAACCTTATGTGATGACGCGTGGCGACCCACTGCAGAGCACGGTGAGCGTGCTGTACTTCATGTTCGAGGAAGGCTTCAAGTGGTGGAACCTGGGCCGCGCATCGGCCGTGGCGTTCCTGCTGTTCCTGATCATCCTGGCGGTAACCAGCCTGATGCTGCGTTTCGGCCGCAAGAGGCAGTTGGTATGAGTCGTGAGATCGGCCAGTCGCGCTGGCATGCGTGGTGGGTGAACGGTGGGTTGCTGGTGCTGGCTGCGGTCAGCCTGGCGCCGCTGCTGTGGATGCTGTCGGTGTCGTTCATGCCGACCGGCGAGGCGGCGCATTTCCCACCGCCGCTGCTGCCGTCGTCGGTGACCACCAACAACTACCACGAGCTGTTCGCCCGCACTGGCATGGGCAACAACTTCGTCAACAGCCTGTTCGTCTCGCTGGCGATCACGCTGGGCTCGCTGCTGCTCAACACCATGGCCGGCTATGCCTTCGCCAAGCTGCGCTTCGTCGGCCGCGAGCGCATCTTCCAGGTGCTGCTGGCCGCGCTGGTGATCCCGGCGCAGGTGGCCATGCTGCCGCTGTTCCTGCTGATGAAGCAGCTGGGCCTGGTGAACAGCTTCGGCGGGGTGATCGTGCCGGCGCTGGCCAGCGTGTTCGGCATCTTCCTGGTGCGCCAGTACGCGCGTTCCATTCCCGATGAACTGCTGGAAGCGGCGCGCATCGACGGGGCAGGGGAGCTGCGCATCTTCTTCCAGATCGTGCTGCCGATGCTCAAGCCGGTGCTGGTGACGCTGTCGATCTTCACCTTCATGGGCGCCTGGAACGACTTCATGTGGCCGCTGATCGTGCTGACCGACCAGGAGCACTACACGCTGCCGGTGGCGCTGGCCACGTTGTCGCGCGAACACATCATGGATGTTGAAATGATGATGGCTGGCGCGGTGGTCACGGTGGTTCCAGTGCTGGCCCTGTTCCTGGTGCTGCAGCGCTACTACATTCAAGGTCTTCTGCTGGGGAGTGTCAAAGGGTGAAGCGTGCCGTCGTCGCGGTGGTTCTGGGTCTGGGTGTGTTCGGGTCACTGGCAGCCGCTGCCGCGCCTCCGGCGCCGCTGCCGGCGCCCAAGGTCCTGGACGGTTTCGACGACATGGCACCGTGGAAGCTGGTGGTGTCCGACCAGGTGAGCGGTTCGCTGCGCAGCGTGGCCGGTGCCAACGGCGGCCGCGCGCTGTGCGTGGACTACGACTTCCACGAGGTCTCCGGTTATGTGGCGATCCGCCGCGAGCTGCCCATCACCTGGCCGGAAAACTACCAGGTGGGCTTCCAGCTGCGCGGTGATTCGCCCGGCAACGACCTGCAGTTCAAGTTCATCGACGCCAGCGGCGACAACGTGTGGTGGGTCAACCGGCCGGGCTACACCTTCCCCAAGACCTGGACGCCGGTGCAGTACCGCCAGCGCCAGATCGAGAAGGCCTGGGGCCCGGACCCGGACAAGACGCTGCGCAACAGCGCGGCGGTGGAGTTCACCATCTACAGCAAGGTCGGCGGGCGCGGCACGGTGTGCTTCGACCGGCTGACCCTGCAGGCGCTGCCGCCGGTGGATACCTCGGCGCTGGCGCCGACGGTGATTGCCGATACGGCCACCGCGCTGCAGAACCGCATCGTCGACGGCAAGGCCGATACGGTGTGGATCAGCGGCGGCGTGCCGGAGCAGACCATCAGCCTGGACCTGTACAAGGTGCGCGAGTTCGGCGGTGCGGTGATCCAGTGGGTGCCGGGCCTGGAGGCCACGCGCTACGTGGTGCGTTCTTCCGAGGACGGGCGCAACTGGCGCACGCTGCGCGAGATCACCGCCGGCGGCGGTGGCGACCGCGACTGGCTGGCGTTGCCGGATACCGAAGCCCGCTACCTGCGCTTCGACCTCAAGGCTGGGCGCAGCTGGCGCTACGGCATCCGTGACATTGCGATCAAGCCGCTCGACTTCGCCGCCACGCCCAACGAATTCGTTGAATCGGTCGGCGCCGACCTGCCGCGTGGCTTCGTGCCGCGTGGCTTCAGCGGCGAACAGCCGTACTGGACGCTGCTGGGCCTGGACGGCGGCCGCGAGCAGGCGCTGATCGGCGAGGACGGCGCGCTCGAAGTGGCCAAGGCAAGCTTCAGCGTCGAACCCTTCGTGGTGGTCGACAAGAAGGTGCTCAGCTGGGCCGATGTGCAGAGCAAGCAGTCGCTGCAGGACGACTACCTGCCCATCGCCAGCGTGGACTGGACCCATCCCAAGGCGGCGCTGCAGGTCACCGGTTTCGTGCAGGGCACGCCGGACAAGGCGCAGCTGGTGGGCCGCTACACGCTGCGCAACCCGGACAAGGTCGCCCACGATTACACGCTGGCGCTGGCCGTGCGCCCGTGGCAGGTGAACCCGCCGCGGCAGTTCCTCAACACGGTGGGCGGCGTGAGCCGGATCGACGCGCTGGACATCGAGCCGGGCCTGGTCGAGGTCAACGGCAAGCCGCGCGTGTACCCGGTGCAGGCGCCGGACGCGGCGTTCGCCAGCCCGTTCGACGGCAAGCTGGAGGTCACCCACCTGGCCAACGGCACCCTGCCTACGGCCACCGATGTGCGCGACCCCACCGGGCTGGCCTCGGGCGCGCTGCTGTACCGCTGGCGGCTGGAACCGGGCCAGACCCGCGAGGTGGCCATCGTGCTGCCGCAGACGGGGCAGTGGACCACGCCCAAGGACTTCGACGCCGGCAAGGCGCAGCAGCAGGTGGCCGCGATGTGGCGCACCAAGCTGGACCAGGTGACGCTGCAGCTGCCGGCGGCGGGCAAGCCGCTGGCCGACACGGTGCGCACGGCGCTGGCGCACATGCTGATTTCGCGGATCGGCCCCAGCCTGCAGCCGGGCACGCGGTCGTATTCGCGCAGTTGGATCCGCGACGGCGCGATGATTTCCGAAGGGCTGCTGCGCATGGGTCGCAGCGATGCGGTGCGCGAGTACGTGAACTGGTATGCGCCTTACCAGTTCGACAACGGCAAGGTGCCGTGCTGCGTGGACCCGCGCGGCGCCGACCCGGTGCCGGAGAACGACAGCCATGGCGAGCTGATCTTCAACATTGCCGAGTATTGGCGCTATACGGGTGACACGACGTTCCTGGAACTGATGTGGCCGCACGTGCAGGGCGCCTACCAGTACATGGAACAGCTGCGCCTGAGCGAGCGCACGGAAGAGAACCGCGCGATCAACCCGGCGTTCTACGGAATGATGCCGGTGTCGATCAGCCATGAAGGCTATTCGGCCAAGCCGATGCATTCGTACTGGGACAATTTCTGGGCGCTGCGCGGCTACAAGGACGCGGCGATCATCGCGAGCATGCTGGGCAAGGTGGAAGCGATGCAGATGAGCGCGTCGCGCGACGAGTTCCGCGACGATCTGCAGGCCTCGCTGCTGGCGGCCACGGCGCTGCACAAGATCGACTACCTGCCGGGTTCGGCGGAGCTGGGCGACTTCGACGCGACCTCGACCACGATCGCGCTGGCACCGGCCGGCGAACAGGGCCGGTTGCCGCAGCCGTACCTGGACAATACGTTCGAGCGCTACTGGAAGCAGTTCGAGGAACGCCGCGACGGCAAGCGCGAGTGGAAGGATTACACGCCGTACGAGTGGCGCAATGTGGCCGCGTTCGTGCGCCTGGGCTGGCGCGACCGCGCCTGGCAGGCGACGGAGTTCTTCTTCAAGGACCGTGCGCCGCAGGCCTGGAACCAGTGGGCGGAAGTGGTCTCGCACACGCCGCGCAAGCCGTTCTTCGTGGGCGACCTGCCGCACGCCTGGGTGGCGTCGGACTTCGTGCGCTCGGCGCTGGACATGTTCGCGTACAACCGCGACATCGACGACAGCCTGGTGCTGGCGGCCGGCGTGCCGAGCCGTTGGCTGGAAGGGCCGGGCATTGCGGTGAAGGGCCTGCGTACGCCGCAGGGCCAGTTGAGCTACACGCTCAGCCGCACGGACAAGGTGCTGACGCTGCAGGTGGCGCCGGGCCTGATGTCGCCGCAGGGTGGGGTGGTGTTGCCCTGGCCGTACAGCGGTGAGCCCGGCGAAACGACGATCAACGGCGAGCCGGCGCAGTGGATCAACGGTGAGCTGCGCATCGCGCGGGTGCCGGCCACGGTGGAGGTGCAGATTCCAGCCTCGGTGCGTCGCGCCGAACGCAAGGCGCCATGACCCGGGGCGGGTCGTGGGCTGCGGTGGCGGTGGTGCTGCTGGCCTGCGTGCTGGCGGTAGTGCCGGCACGCGCGGCCGACAGTGCCGCGCCGGGCATGAGCATGGTGACGTTCAATCTGCACCACGACCGCGAGGACTGGCCGCAGCGGCGCAAGGTGATCCTGCGCGAGCTGCAGGCACTGCAGCCCGATGCGATCGCGTTGCAGGAAGTGATCCAGAAGCCGCACGTGCGCAACCAGGCGGCGTGGCTGGCGCGCAAGCTCGGCTACGACTACGAGTTCGTGTCGACAGACCCGCCGGGGCGCCTGAAGCGCTACGGCAATGCGCTGTTGACGCGCCGCCCGGTGCTGTCGCGCGGGCAGCACCTGCTTGCACCCCTGACGGATTACCGCACGGTGGCGCACCTGCGTATCGATGTGGACGGGCAGGCGGTGAACATCTACGCAACGCACCTCAACGAGCGTTCGGATGAAAGCGGCAGCCGCATTCGCGGCGAGCAGGTGGGCGATCTGTTGAAGTTCATCGCGGACACGTCGGGCGAGGCACCGGTGGTGATCGCGGGGGATTTCAACGCACTGGTGGACGCAAGCGATCTGAGCGCGCTGCGCCAGCGCTACGGTGACAGTTTCGGCAGCGTGCACGTGAACAACGAGTTGGCGCAGATCAGCACGTTGAACCGGCACTACTACGGCGCGCCCTCGCGCATCGACCACATCTTCTTCCAGCAGGACAAGCTGCTCGCCCGCGAAGCCCGCCTGCTGTTCGACCAGCCCTACGCCGAAGGCCGCTGGGCCTCGGACCACTACGGGGTATGGACGCGGCTGCAGTTCGCGCCGTAGCCGGTTGGCCGGCACGGGTGCGTGTGCCAGTGCGGTGACGCATGACCTCGAACGAAGGAGGCATTTGCGTGCGCGGTAGGGTCGGTTCCCAAACGACTGCACGTATCGCTGATCGGCACGGTGACGCATGACCTCGAACGAAGGAGGCGTTTGCCTGCGCGGTAGGGTCGGTTCCCAAACGACTGCACGTATCGCTGATCGGCACGGTGACGCATGACCTCGAACGAAGGATGCGTTTGCCTGCGCGGTAGGGTCGGTTCCCAAACGACTGCACGCAGCGTTGATCGGCACGGTGACGCATGACCTCGAACGAAGGAGGCGTTTCTGTGCGCCGAAGAGCCGTTTCCGATCAAAGGTCATGCGTTACCGGATCTGGCCTGCACCACGTGCAGTCGTTTGGGAACCGACCCTACCGCGCCTCCGTGACCCACAAAAACAAACAGCGGCCCGAAGGCCGCTGTTTGTTTTTACGCATACCGCTGGAACAGGATCAGACCTTGTCAGTCTTTTCCGGGTCCTGCTTGTCGGCATCGTCGGCCTTGGCGACATCGGTCGGGATGTCTTCGCGGGCTTCGGCATGCGCGGCCTGGGCGGCGGCATCGGTCGGTGCGGCGTCGCTGGCGGCGGTGCCGAACAGCTGGCCGTTCTGCACCACCGGTGCGGCTTCGGCAGCCTCGACACGGGCAACCGGTGCCGGTGCGGCCTGCGGGGCCGGTACGGCGTCAACCGCGTCCAGCATGCTGGTCTGCACCGGGCGACCGACTTCGGTCGGACCCGCGCGCTCGACCGCCGGGGCTTCCGCGGACAGCCGACTAACAGTCGGCTCTACAGCAGCCTTCGGCGTCTCGATCGCGGCAGGCGCGGTCGGGGCCGGGGTTGCCGGGGCGGGGGTGACGACCGGGGTTTCGATTGCCTTCGGCGCCTGGGTCACGACCGGGGCTTCGACAGCCTTGGGCGCTTCGGTGACGACCGGAGTCTCGATGGCCTTCGGCGCCTGGGTCACGACCGGGGCTTCAACAGCCTTCGGCGTTTCGGTGACGACCGGGGTTTCGATGACCTTCGGCACCTGGGTCACGACCGGGGCTTCGGCAGCCTTCGGCGCTTCGGTGGGCTGCCGACTAACAGTCGGCGCTACCTCGGCGGTGGGGGCTTCAACAGCCTTCGGCGCCTGGGTCACGACCGGGGCTTCGGCAGCCTTCGGCGCTTCGGTGGGCAGCCGACTAACAGTCGGCTCTACCTCGGCGGTGGGGGCTTCGACAGCCTTCGGTGCCTGCGGCGCAGCCTGGACCGGCGTGGCGGCCGCCGGCATCGGCGACTCCACGAACGGCACGCGGTCGGTGTACGACGGGGTGCGCTCGGCTTCGGGCTCGGCCTTCGGGGCCGGCGTCGGTGCCGGCGTTGCCACCGGGGTCGGCGCGGCATGACCGGCGGTCACGACCGGGCTGCTGACCACGGCCAGCGGCGCGGCGGCGGCAAC
The DNA here is from genome assembly GCF_050737075.1 of Stenotrophomonas sp. Classification (GTDB taxonomy): domain Bacteria; phylum Pseudomonadota; class Gammaproteobacteria; order Xanthomonadales; family Xanthomonadaceae; genus Stenotrophomonas. Next base: position 4,196 of record NZ_JBOHXV010000090.1, on the reverse strand, counting down.
GGCGGCCACCGGGGCCGGGCGCGGGGCCTGGACCGGTGCAGCCGGAGCAGCCGGGGCGGCGCCATCGTCGTCGAAGTCGAACTCCGGGTTCGGCTCGCCATTACCCGTCACCGGGCGTGGGGCGTGGGCGGTGGTGTCACCGTCCTGCTCGCCGTCCTGGTCGTCCGCGTCGTCGTCCAGACCGCCGTCATCGTTCAGACCATCGCTGCCTGCAGCCTGCTCGCCATTGCCACGACGACGGCGACGGCCACCGCGACGGCCACGACGACGGCGCGAGGCGCCTTCGCCGCTGGCGTCATCGCCCGTGCCCGGCGCTTCGCCGTGCTCGGCCGCTTCGCCTTCAGCCACTGCGGCGGTGGTCAGGTTCTCATCGGCCGGTACCGGGGTCGCCACCGGGGCGGTCGGTGCGGCAGTGCGCGGGGTCGCAGCGTCGGCCACGGTCACGGCGGCGGCAGCGACCAGCGCGGCCTCGGCAACCGGTGCACCGGTCTGCAGCGGCTTGGCGGTGTCGGCCTGCGGCTGACGCGCCGGCTTGTCGCCGTCGTTCTGCTGCCTCGGCTGACCCGGCTGCTTCTGCTTCTGGTTCTGGTTCAGCTTCGGCTGCTGCTCGTTGCGCGGGGCCTTGGGCTGCTGCGGCTCGTTGCGCGGCTTGCCCTGCGGTGCCTGGCCAGCGGCGGGTGCCGCGGCCTGTGCGGCCACGTCGGGGCGACGCTCCTCGCGGCGCTCGCCCTTGCCGGCGCGCTCGCCTTCACGGCGGTCCTTGTTGCGACCCTGGCCCTGGGCCTGGCCGTTGCTGCCGCGTTCGCCACGCTCATCGCGGCGACCGTTGCGGTCCTTGCCGTTGCGGTCCTTGTTGCGACCGTTGCGGTTGCCGTCCTGGGCCGGGCGGCTGCTCGGCTGCGGGGCGGCGGCCGGGGCCGGTTCGCCACCGAAGATGCGCTTGAGCCAGCCGACCACGCCCGTGGCGGCCGGAGCGGCCACCGGAGTGGGGGCGACCGGTGCCGGTGCAGCAGCCACCGGCTCGGCGACCTCGCGGACCGGGGCCGGGGAGCTGTGCTTGACGTTGGTGACCGCGGGGGCGACCGGAATGTTCAGCTGTGCCTTGGTCAGTGCGTGCACCGGCAGCTTGCGCGGGGTGCCGCGCTGGTAGCTCGGCTTGCCGCTTTCGTCGCCCAGCTCGTTTTCACGCAGGCGGGTGACTTCGTAGTGCGGGGTGTGCAGCTGTTCGTCGGCCACGATCACGATCGGCGCGTCATGGCGCTGTTCGATCTCGCGCAGCGCGCTGCGCTTTTCGTTGAGCAGGTAGTTGGCGATCTCGACCGGGGCCTGGACCAGCACCTGCCCGGTGTTTTCCTTCATCGCATGCTCTTCGGCCACGCGGATGATCGACAGCGACAGCGACTCCACGCTGCGCATGCGGCCGTGGCCGTCGCAACGCGGGCAGACGATCTGGCTGGATTCGCCCAGGCTCGGACGCAGGCGCTGGCGGCTCATTTCCATCAGGCCGAAGCGCGAGATGCGGCCCAGCTGCACGCGCGCACGGTCGTACTTGAGCGCGTTCTGCAGGCGGTTCTCGACTTCACGCTGGTGCTTGTTCGACGACATGTCGATGAAGTCGATGACCACCAGGCCGCCCAGGTCGCGCAGGCGCAGCTGGCGGGCCACTTCTTCGGCCGCTTCCAGGTTGGTCTGGAACGCGGTGTCCTCGATGTCACTGCCCTTGGTGGCGCGCGAGGAGTTCACGTCGATGGCGGTCAGCGCTTCGGTCTGGTCGACCACGATCGAGCCGCCCGAGGGCAGGCGCACGTTGCGCTCATACGCGCCTTCGATCTGCGATTCGATCTGGAAGCGGTTGAACAGCGGGATGTCGTCGGTGTAGTGCTTGAGCTTGCGCAGGGTCTGCGGCATCACCTGCTGCATGAATTCGCGGGCGGTGTCGTACAGCTCCTGGGTGTCCACCAGGATCTCGCCCACGTCGGCGCGCAGGTAGTCACGCAGGGCGCGCACGATCAGGCGCGATTCCTGGTAGATCAGGAACGGGGCCGGCTTGGTCAGCGCCGCCTCGGCGATCGACTTCCAGACCTGCAGCAGGTAATCCAGGTCCCACTGGAGCTCTTCGGCATCGCGGCCAACGCCGGCGGTGCGGATGATCACGCCCATGTCGTCGGGGATGTCCAGCTTGTCCAGCGCTTCCTTCAGCGCGGCGCGGTCTTCGCCCTCGATGCGACGCGACACGCCACCGGCGGTGGGCGAGTTCGGCATCAGCACCATGTAGCGGCCAGCCAGGGAGATGAACGTGGTCAGGGCGGCGCCCTTGTTGCCACGCTCTTCCTTGTCGACCTGGACCACGACTTCCTGGCCTTCACGCAGCAGTTCGCGGATGCCGGCCTTGTTGTGGTCGACCCCGGCCTGGAAGTAATCGCGGGAGATTTCCTTCAGCGGCAGGAAGCCATGGCGTTCGCCACCGTATTCGACGAAGGCCGCTTCCAGCGACGGTTCAAGGCGCGTGATGCGGCCCTTGTAGATGTTCGACTTCTTCTGTTCCTTGGACGGCTGTTCGATGTCGATGTCGTACAGCGTCTGGCCATCCACGATGGCTACCCGCAGCTCTTCAGCCTGCGTGGCATTGATCAGCATTCGCTTCATATTGCGTTCCTCGCGCGCTGCTACCGCGCGGAACGCCATGGGGTTTCGCTTCTGGTCACGCTTCGACGCCCATCGCGCATGCGCGGGGAGGGCGGCTTGGGCTTCCAGCGCTACAACACCACGGCAGGCCGCGGGAGCGCTTCTTTTGTTTTGGTTTGGGTGGTGCGGGGCCGGAGGCAGCTGTCAGCCATGCTGGAGCGCCACAGGGACATTTTTTTCAGCGCAGACGCTTGTCAGGCATCCGGCGATGGCCGGGACCGCCGGTGAGCCGCTAACATGGCCGCCCCGGGGGCGGTGGCTGCGCACTGTGCCGGAATCGAGGGAAGCCGGGCTTCTGGCCCACAGCAACTTCCAACGAAATCAATCCCTTATCTCGCCCGCCGAGTGTAACAGAATAAAAGGCCAATGACCGATACCGTGCCGTCCCCCAAACCCGCTGAAGGCAAGACCAGCGTACGTCTCCTGACTGTCCCGGCCGACCGCGCCGGGCAACGCCTGGACAATTTCCTGCTCGGCCAGCTGAAGGGTGCCCCACGCAGTCTGGTCTACAAACTCGTGCGCAGCGGCCAGGTCCGCGTGAACGGCGGCCGCGCCAAGGCCGAACGCAAGCTGGAGGAGGGCGACGAGGTCCGCATCCCACCGGTGCGTCTCACCGAAGAAGGCGACAAGGCCGGTCCGCCGGCGGCGTTCATGAAGCGGCTGGAAGACGCGATCGTCTACGAAGATGACCGTCTGCTGGCCCTGAACAAGCCGTCCGGCGTGGCCAGCCATGGCGGCAGCGGCATCAGCTTCGGCGCCATCGAGACCCTGCGCGCGCTGCGCCCGGGCAAGACGCTGGAGCTGGTGCACCGGCTGGACCGGGACACCTCGGGCCTGCTGATCGTGGCCAAGAAGCGCTCGGCGCTGAGCGAGCTGCAGGCGCTGCTGCGTGAAGACCACGGTTCCGGCATCCGCAAGCGCTACCTGACCCTGCTGGTGGGCCGCATGCCCGACGGCACCATGACGGTGGATGCCCCGCTGCACGTGGGCCTGCGCCAGGGTGGCGAGCGCCACGTACAGGTCAATGCGATCGGCAAGCAGTCGATCAGCCACTTCAGCGTGCTGGAGCGGAAGGGCGGCCATTCGTACTGCGAAGTACGCATCGAAACCGGCCGCACCCACCAGATCCGCGTGCACGCCCAGCACCTCGGGCATCCGGTGGCCGGTGACGACAAGTACGGCGATCCGGACGTCAACAAGCGGCTTCGTGATCAGATCGGCCTGAAACGCCTGTTCCTGCACGCGGCCTCGCTCGAGTTCTCGCTGGACGCCGGCAAGACCCCGTATCTGCTCAACGCGCCGCTGGCCGATGAGCTGACCGAGGTGTTGAACCGGTTGGGATAAGGCGGGGTTCCCCCGCCGTAGCGCCGGGCTCTGCCCGGCTGCTTTTCGATCCGGCGTCATGAACGCCTGACGGGCGGCTTCGGCGCGTCTAAACGTCGGACGGGTTGCCGGGAACCGCGTTTTTGCCGCCTTCGGACGCTTGCGCCGCGCTGCGCGCGGTGTCCGGC
>NZ_JBOHXV010000089.1:0-17700 GCF_050737075.1 Stenotrophomonas sp. | reverse complement strand
GAGCAGCGCGCTGGCCCACAGCCAGCGCGCCGCCGCATTGCTGGCCTACGAGACGGCCGCGAACAAGGCCCGCCAAGCGGCCCAGTCCCGGGCCACGCAGGAGGCAGCCGAGCGCGCCGCGAGGGTCAGTGCGGCCAGAACCGAGAGTGCGAGCAATGAGGTGGCCCTGCGGTTGGCCCTGTTGCGCCTGCCGGTACCGCCCAGCAGTCCCCCGGGCACCGCCCGGCGGACTGCCGACGCCGTGCGGGTCCGCACCGCCGAGTACCTGGACCCGCACGGGCGGCCCCGTACCAGCAACCGCTGACGTCAATTGATCGCGCTCAAGGCATCGCCTGCACGTCGGGTGTGCAATGGTGCTCCCATCACTTCGCCAAGGAGCCTGCCATGTACAAGCGAATCCTGATTGCTACCGACGGTTCGGAGCTGGCCGAAAAAGGACTGCTCAAGGGGCTGGAGCTGGCCAGGGACCTGGACGCCGAGGTCGATATCGTGACCGTGTCCGAACCGTGGGCGGTGGGCATGTACGACGCGATGGGCTGGAGCGTGGGCTACATGAACAGCCCGGAGTACAAGGCCGACCGCGAGGAGACCGCGCAGAAGGTGCTGGAACCGGCCAAGGCCGCCTGCGAGGCGCAGGGCCTGCGCGCGGCCACCATTCACGTGCTGGACCGCTATGCCGCCGACGGCATCATCGACACCGCCGTCGAGCGGAACAGCGACCTGATCGTGATGACCTCGCATGGGCGCCGCGGCATGACCCGGGTACTGCTGGGCAGCCAGACGGCCGAAGTGCTGGCACGCAGCACCGTACCGGTATTGGTGATCCGGTAACGTTACGGGCGCAATTTCAACGTCTGCGACTCATCCAGGCTGCCATCCGGCTGCAGCACCACGTAACGCTCCCCGCTGCGGTCGAACAGCACCGGGATCGGGTCGCGGAACAGCGGGCGGCGCACGAAGCGCAGCGCCCAGCCGAAATGCTCCAGGGTGTCCACTGCCTGGCGCTGTTCGTCGGTCAGTCCCGCGCGCAGGGCGGCGGGGTCAATGGGCTTGCGGCGTTCAGGCGTCGTCATCGGGTACGGCAGGGCACGGGCCCACTCACCAGCTATAGAGCTTCCAGTAGACCGGGGAGACGCCGTCCTTGCTGCGGTCCACGCCGCCCTGCGGGCTGCCTTCGTACATGTAATACGGCGCGCCGCGCGAGGGGGTGACCTTGACCATGCGGAGCTGGCCACTGACCCGGTACTCCTCGATGACATCGCCATTGTCCATGGTGCGCTTGGCAACATCGGCGCCCGTGACATCGACCGGGGGAACCCCGGCACCGCCGGTGGTCGCACAACCGGCCAGCACAAGCAGGCCAGCCAGCAGCAGAGTCTTCATGGGCCAAGGTTCGTGGGTCGGGGGAGCCGTGATTATGCCCCATGGTCCGTGACGCCGGCGCCGCGAACGGCCCCGGCCGGGCGCGTAGAATCGTCGCATGAGCCGATTAGTCCTGATTGACGGGTCCAGTTACCTGTACCGCGCGTTCCACGCGCTTCCGCCGCTGACCAATGCCGCCGGTGAACCCACCGGCGCGCTGTTCGGCGTGGTCAACATGCTGCGCGCCACCCTGAAGGAGCGCCCCGAGTACGTGGCCTTCGTGGTCGACGCGCCCGGCAAGACCTTCCGCGACGACCTGTACGCCGACTACAAGGCCAACCGCCCGCCGATGCCCGATGACCTGCGCCCGCAGGTGGAGCCGATGTGCCGCATCGTCGAGGCGCTGGGCCTGAGCATCCTGCGCATTCCGGGCGTGGAGGCCGACGATGTGATCGGCACGCTGGCCCTGCAGGGCCACCGTGACGGCATGACCGTCACCATCTCCACCGGCGACAAGGACTTCGCGCAGCTGGTCCGCCCGGGCATCGAGCTGGTCAACACCATGACCGGCAGCCGCATGGACTCCGACGCGGCGGTCATGGAGAAGTTCGGCGTGCGCGCCGACCAGATCGTGGACCTGCTGGCGCTGATGGGCGATGCCGTGGACAACGTGCCCGGCGTGGACAAGTGTGGCCCCAAGACCGCCGCCAAATGGCTGGCCGAGTACCAGAACCTGGACGGGGTGATGGCCGCTGCCCCGACCATGAAGGGCAAGATCGGCGAGAACCTGCGCGCGGCGCTGGAGCGCCTGCCGCTCAACCGCGAGCTGGTCACCATCCGCACCGACGTTGAATTGGACGCCAGCCCCCGCACCCTGGCCCTGCGCGACCCGGACGTGCCCACCCTGGGCGAGCTGTACCTGCGCTACGGCTTCACCCAGGCCCTGAAGGAGCTGGGTGGCCCGGTGGCCGCGCCTGCCGCCGCCAGTGACGCGCCGGTCAGCCTGCGTGGCACCGCCGCCGGCTATGCCCGCAGCGCCTCCAGCGAGGCGCCTGAGGCGCTGGACCCCACGTTGGCGGCGCCGGGCGAGTACGAGACCGTGCTCACCACCGAACAGCTGCAGGCCTGGGTGGCCCGGGCCGAAGCGGCCGAGCTGATCGCCTTCGATACCGAGACCGACGCGCTGGACGCCATGCGCGCCAACCTGGTCGGGATCAGCCTGGCGGTCGAGCCCGGCCGCGCCGCGTACATCCCGGTCGGCCACGACTACCCCGGCGCCCCGGCCCAGCTGCCGCGCGAGCAGGTGCTGGATGCGCTGCGCCCGGTGCTGGAGAACCCGGACAAGAAGAAGCTCGGCCAGCACGGCAAATACGACCTGCACGTGCTGCGCCGCCATGGCGTGAACGTGCAGGGCTATCACGACGACACCATGCTCGAAAGCTTCGTGCTCAACTCCACCGCCACCCGCCACGACATGGATTCGCTGGCGATGCGCTACCTGGGCTACACCACCATCAAGTTCGAGGACGTGGCGGGCAAGGGCGCCAAGCAGATCCCGTTCTCGCAGGTGGGCCTTGACGAAGCCGGCCGCTATGCGGCTGAAGACGCCGACATCACCCTGCGCCTGCACCGGGTGCTGCAGCCGCAGCTGCTCGAATCGGCCGCGCTGGACAACGTGTACCGCAGCATCGAAATGCCGCTGGTGCCGGTGCTGGCCCGGATCGAGGCCAACGGCGTGTACATCGACAGCGCCGAGCTGCGCCGGCAGAGCCAGGACCTGAGCGTGCGCATGCTGGCCGCCCAGCAGAAGGCCACCGAGCTGGCCGGGCGCACCTTCAGCCTGGACTCGCCCAAGCAGCTGCAGGCGGTGCTGTTCGACGAACTGAAGCTGCCGGCGCTGGTGAAGACCCCCAAGGGCCAGCCCAGCACGAATGAAGAAGCGCTGGAGGCGATCGCCGAGCAGCACGAGCTGCCGCGGGTGATCCTGGAGTACCGCGGCCTGGCCAAGCTGCGCAGCACCTACACCGACAAGCTGCCGGAGATGGTCAATCCCGACACCGGCCGGGTCCACACCAGTTACCACCAGTCCGGCGCCGCCACCGGCCGGCTGTCCTCGTCGGACCCGAACCTGCAGAACATCCCGATCCGCACCGAAGACGGGCGCCGCATCCGCCGCGCCTTTGTGGCCCCGGAAGGCTGCAAGATCCTGGCCTGCGACTATTCACAGATCGAGCTGCGGATCATGGCGCACCTGTCCGAGGACCCGGGCCTGGTGCGGGCCTTCGAGCAGGGCGTGGACGTGCACCGCGCCACCGCCGCTGAAGTGTTCAGCCGCGCGCTGGACGAGGTGACCCCGAACGAGCGGCGCGCCGCCAAGGCCATCAACTTCGGCCTGATGTACGGCATGAGTGCGTTCGGACTGGCCCGCAACCTGGGTATCGACCGCGGCCAGGCGCAGGACTATGTGGCGCTGTACTTCAGCCGTTACCCGGGCGTGCGCGATTTCATGGAGCGCATGCGCCAGCAGGCCCGCGACCAGGGCTACGTGGAAACCATCGAAGGCCGCCGGCTGTACCTGAACGACATTCACGCGCGCAACCAGGGCCTGCGGGCCGGGGCCGAGCGGGCCGCCATCAACGCGCCCATGCAGGGCACTGCGGCGGACATCATCAAGCGGGCGATGGTGAAGGTGGACGACTGGCTGCAGGGCCAGGGCGGCCGCGCCCGCATGATTCTGCAGGTGCACGATGAACTGGTATTCGAAACCGAAAGCGAGTTTCTGGAAACCTTGCGCTCGCAGGTGGTGGAGCTGATGTCGTCTTCAGCCAAATTGCGCGTGCCGCTGGTGGTCGACGCGGGCGTCGGCGATAACTGGGATGAGGCGCATTGAGACGCAATTAACGGTAAATTAGCTGAATTGGTTCATTGCGTGCGCATAAACTGACTCTTGGATGAATGTTTCTGGTTTCACATCAGGATTAATTGGGCGCCTTCACGAACTATCAATGTTCGAGGTGCTTTTATAGACCCCGACAGGCGCAATGCCTGTTGTGGATCTCTCCCATCCCCTGGAGCAGATCTCGGAACGGGGGCTCCTCCCCAAGCGCCCGTTCCCCGGCCCCGCTGACCTCCCCCTGGTCGGCGGGGCTTTTTATTTTGGGTCGCCTGAAATCCCGCCGCGACGACGTCCACGGCGGGGCGGCTCAGGATGATCGGAATCTGCAAGCGGTACAGACTGCAGCTGGCTGCAATGGACCCTTCAGCGGCGCCCGACATGGGCCCCGTGACCACCAGGGTGTTTCCCATGCCGCACGCAACGCTCACGCCTCACAAATCTGCCGCCATCGCGGTTGCCGCCGCGAATGCGCTTGTCTCGCGCATGTCTGTGGACGATCCGCCGTCCTACGCCGCCGCCATTGAACGCGTGCCGCGGCCGGCCATGATCGGCAACATCTATCCCGACCGGACCACCGCCGCGCTGAGCGCCAGCGACCCACGCTGGAAGGTGCATCCGCCCACCGGCGTGCTGCCGCCCAAGGTATTGCAGGAGCTCAAGGAGGCCATCAGCAGCCTTCCGTACGCGCCGACACACAGTGACGCTTCCTGTCAGGTGCACATGCCGCAGCCCTCGGCCCCGCTGCTGTCGTCCATCGGCGGCGGGACCGCCAACGTGAGCACGGTGGTGGAGGCACCTGGCGGTGCGGAGAAGGCCAAGCGCCTGAAGACGTCCAACGAGCGGCAGACCCTTGAGCTGCTGAAGAAGAAGCGGAAGCTGGAGGCGCAGCTGCGGAAGCTGGAGGGAGAGCTGCACCAGGCCAGGGCCAAGCCGCGCAGCTGACGGGTTCGCGCAGATACCGGTAGCGCCGGCCGTTGGCCGGTGCTACCGGTGCCCATTGCCTCCGCCCGGCTGTCCGCCCATGCTGCGCGAAGTGTCCCAAGGAAACCTTCCATGAGCGATCTGTTCGACCTGGCCATGCCGTGGTGGGAATTCATCCTGCGCGCCGTGGTGGTGTACGTGGTGGTGCTGGGCATGGTGCGGCTGTCGGGCAAACGCGCGCTGGGGCAGATCACCCCGTTCGATGTGCTGCTGATCGTGCTGCTGGGCAACGCGGTGCAGAACGCACTGCTGGGCAAGGACACCTCGTTGGGCGGTGGCCTGCTGCTGGCGGCCACCCTGATCGGCCTCAACTATGGCGTGGGCTGGCTGACCACGCGCAGCCGCCGCGTGGAATCGCTGGTGGAAGGCGAGCCCGTGCTCATCGCAAGCGACGGAAAATTGCTCGACTCGGTGCTCAAGCGCGAAATGGTCACCCCGGCCGACGTGGACGCCGCACTGCGCCAGCAGGGCTGCCTGCAGATCAGTGATGTCGCGCTGGCGGTGCTGGAGATCAACGGGCACATCACCATCGTGCCTAAGAAGTCACAGAACTGAGGCGCAGGCTGAGTGGAACCTGCAAGCGCCTGCCTGTGCCGGCTGCTGCAATGGACGTCCTGACGGGCGCCTGCTGTGGGCGCTCGCTGGAAGGAGGCGTGTTCCATGTGGCGTACCGATTCGACGATCTACCCCGTCTCTGCTGCCGGCCGCGGGGCCGGCGCTTCCACCCCATGGCAGCATGATCTGCCGCCCAGCTACACCGAGGTCATGGGTGAACTGCCCCGTGCGCCGATGCTGAACGCGCCGCGCCAGGTCTTGGAGCAGGTCGCGAACACCGGGACGCTGTGGACACGCGCCAGCGCCCGCGCGCTGTCCCAGGAAGCCTCTGCGAATGGGCCGCTGCCGAAAGTAGTGGTCAAGGAGCTCGACGCGCACTTGAAGCAGCGCCTGCGGACGCAGCGCAAGCTAGAGAACGCACGCGGTTCGCTGGACCAGCTCGATGCACGGCAGCGCACGGTCGGCACGCCGGCCCTGGCCGCCGTCCGCGGCGGCCTGTTCGATGATGAGGAACTGGGGGTGTACGCGTTGTTCGCGGCCCAGCGCGCCGTCGACCATTACGAGGCCAAGCAACGTCAGCTGCAGATAGCCCACGTCCAGCGCATGGCCCAGTTGGGCAGGCGCACCGGCTAGCGGAAACGCGAGCGCCTCACACCCAGTCGCGTGGCACCAGGTAATCGCCCAGCCGCGCTTCGGCGCTGCCGGGCTCGGGCTGGAAGCCATACTCCCAGCGCACGCGCGGGGGCAGGCTCATCAGGATGCTCTCGCTGCGCCCGCCGCTCTGCAGGCCGAACAGGGTGCCGCGGTCGTAGACCAGGTTGAACTCCACGTAGCGGCCACGGCGGTACAGCTGGAACTCGCGCTCGCGCTCGCCGTACGGGGTGCCCTTGCGGCGGTCCACGATCGGCAGGTAGGCGTCCAGAAAGCCATCGCCGACCGCGCGCAGGTAGGCGAAGTCGCGTTCGAAGTCGCCATGCAGGTCGTCGAAGAACAGCCCGCCCACGCCACGCGTTTCATTGCGGTGGCGCAGGAAGAAGTACTCGTCGCACCAGCGCTTGTGTGCGGCATGGCGCTCGGCGCCGAACGGCGCGCACAGGTCGTGGGCGGTCTGGTGCCAGTGCCGCACGTCCTCGTCGAACGGATAGAACGGGGTCAGGTCGAAGCCGCCGCCAAACCAGGACGCCACCTGCTGGCCATCGCGCTCGGCGCTGAAGTAGCGCACGTTGGCATGGGTGGTGGGCAGGTAGGGATTGAGCGGGTGGAACACCAGCGAGACGCCCGTAGCGCGCCAGGACGCCCCGGCCAGCTCGGGCCGGTTGGCCGACGCCGACGGCGGCAGGCGGGTGCCGGAAACGTCGGAGAAGCCGATCCCGGCCTGCTCGAACACCGCGCCGTCGCGCAGGATGCGGGTGCGGCCACCGCCGCCCTCGGCGCGCTGCCACAGGTCTTCGGCGAAGCGGGCCTGGCTATCGGCGTGCTCGATGGCCGCGCAGATGCGGTCCTGCAGGTCGGTCAGGTAGGCGCGGACACGGTCGAATTCGTTCATGGGGCTACTTTAGCAGCGGGGCAGAGCCCCGCTCTACGGCGCCTTGACGAACAGGCGGCGCACGTCCGGGCGCAGCAGGCGCAGCGCCAGCCAGGCGTGCAGGCCCGCAAAGGCAATCGAGGTCACGAGCATCATGCTGGTGTAGATCACGCGCTGCGACTGCAATTCGCTGCGCAGCCGCATTGCGTTCGCCATTCCCTCAGCGGGCAGGTGGACCCTCAGGTGGCGGTACACATCGTCCACCACCCAGACCCCGGCGAAATTGAGCGCGGCCGTGCCGATCAACAGCACGATGAAGGTCCACAGCGCCCAGCGATAGCGGCGCAACAGGCCCCAGGCGGCCACTGCACCGGCCACACAGATGGCGAGCATGGCCACGTTCACCGCCACCGCATGGCGGCCGAACCAGCGCAGCGAACCCGGCATCCACGTCAGGTCGGCGTCACGCAGCAGGTCCTGCAGCCAGGCCGAGCGGGAAACCACCACGGCTAGTACCACAAAGCCCGCCCAGCACACCGCCGCGACGATGCAGATCACCAATACGGACTTGGCCATCGGCGCAAGAAAGCCCGGCGTGCCGTCGCCCTTGGGGCGCGAGGCAGCGTTGGGAAGCAGGGGGGGCGTGGTCGGAGACATCCGGTGTCCTGGGAGATGAAGGGTGAACGAGTGGGAGCCTCAGCTCGTTGCGAACGCGCGTGCCGCCGCCGGGAGGATATGGTCTTCGCTCAACGGTGCCAAGCAACGCCCGTGCGGCGGTTCCACCGGCACCCAGGCCAGTTCGGCGATCTCGGCGCGGGCCTCGGGCTCTCCCTGCACCTGCACCCACCACGCCTGGGCATGCACGCGGCGGCCGGTTTCATGCACCGCCCAGTCGCTGAACGCGCCAAGCGGCACGGCGCTGGAGGGATCCAGCGCCACGCCCAGTTCTTCGTCCAGCTCGCGCGCCAGCGCGGCCAGGGGTGCCTCGCCCGGCTCGGGCTTGCCGCCCGGCTGGATGAACACCGATGAGTTGTGCTTGCGCACGACCAGCACGCGCCGCGCGGCATCGGTGATGACCGCGGCGACGATACGGATCGGCGCCGCGTCCTGGCTCACTTCAGGTTTTCGTTGAACAGCTTGAGGATGCGCTTGTACTGGTCCAGCCAGGAGTCGGCGCGTACATAGCCGTGACGCTCCAGCGGGTAGGGCGCGATGCTCCAGTTGTCCTTGTGCAGCTCGATCAGCTTCTGGGTGAGGTTGACCGAGTCCTGGAAGAACACGTTGTCGTCCATCATCCCGTGCGCGATCAGCAGGTGGTCCTGCAGGCCGTCGGCGTACTCGATCGGCGAGGAGACGCGGTAGGCCTCCGGGTCGATGTCCGGGGTGTTGAGGATGTTGGCCGTGTAGCCGTGGTTGTACTGGTGCCAGTCCACCACCGGGCGCAGCGCGGCGCCGGCCTTGAACGTGCCCGGCGAGCGGAACAGCGCCATGAAGGTCATGAAGCCACCGTAGGAACCGCCGTAGATGCCGGCCTTGTCACGGTCGCCCTGCTGGGTGGCCACCAACCAGTCCAGGCCGTCCTTGTAGTCTTCCAGTTCCGGGTGACCCATGTTGCGGTACACCGCGGCGCGCCAGTCGCGGCCGTAGCCCTCGCTGCCGCGGTAGTCCATGTCCAGCACCACGTAGCCCTGCTGCACCAGCAGGTTGTGGAACATCTGCTCGCGGAAGTAGGCCGGGTAGCGCTGGTGTACGTTCTGCAGGTAGCCGGCGCCGTGCACGAACATGGCGATCGGGTACTTCTTGCCCGGCTCCATGTTCTCCGGCCCGTAGTACTTGGCCCAGACCACGCCCGCGCCGTGCTTGGAGGGCACCTGCACCAGCTTCGGCTGGACCCACTCGCGTGCCTTGAACGCGGCGCTGCGGGTGTCGGTCAGCACCTTGGCCTGGCCGCCGGCGGTGGGCACCACCGCCAGCTGCGCCGGCAGGTAGGCGCCGGAGTAGCGCACCAGCAGCTGCTGGCCGTCCGGCGACAGCGAGAAGTCTTCCACGCCGTTGAGCGAGGTCAGCTCACGCACCTGCCGCGAGGCGGTGTCGACCGCGCACACTTCGTAATCGCCCGGCGACTGCTGGTTGCACAGCACATAGAAGCCGCGGCCGTCGGCGCTGGGCACCGGCATCGAGGTTTCCCACTTGCCGCCGGTCAGCGCCTGCGGCTTGGCCGTGCCCTGCTGGGTGTACAGGTGCGAATAGCCGGATTCTTCCGACAGCAGCCACAGCGTGCGGTTGTCGTTGGACCAGCCGAAATCGTTGAAGCCCCAGTTGATCCAGGCGGCGTCGGTCAGGCGGTGGCGGTTCTGCAGCCTGGCCTCGGCCGGGCTGACGCTGGCAATCCAGCGGTCCTTGTTGTCGTTGGCACGCAGCATGATCGCGGCCTGCTGGCCGTCGCTGCTCCAACGCACGCCGGGCGCGCCGGGGCCGCCGAGCACCTGCACCGGGCGGTTGCCCTTCAGCGCGTCCTTGCCGGCGGCCTTGCGCAGCGCGGCCAGCGGGTCGTTGCCGATGCCCGGCAGGGCATCCAGCGACAGCGGCTTGACCGTGCCGGTGACGGCGTCGACCAGCCACAGCGCGTTCGGCTCCGGATCGTTGCGGCCCACGCGGGTGCGGGTGTCTTCGAACTCTTCGTAACCGGACTCGGTCACGTACTTGGGCATCTTGCCGCCGCGGCCTTCATCGAAACCCTTGGGCTTGGTGACCACGATCAGGCTGCGGGTGTCGGGCGACAGCGCGCTGTCGACGATCTCGACGTCGGCGCCCAGGTACACCGGACCCGGGGCGCGGCTGCTGTCGGCGCGGCGCCAGCTGGCTTCCTGCTCCTTGAGCGCGTCGCGCTGGGCGCGGTCGTTGCGCAGGGTGGCCAGGGTCCGCAGTTGCTGGTCACGCAGCACGTCGGCCTTGGGCGCGTCATCGGGGTTCTTCTCGGCCTTCAGGCTGGCCACCTGCTGCACGCCGGCGCCGGCGGTCCAGTGGAACCAGTTCTGGCCGGTGCGCCAGATCACCCCGCCATCGCGGGCGAAGTTGACCGCGCTGGCCTTCTCGGAGCTGCGGGTGAGCTGGGTCAGCGCACCGCTGCGCAGGTCGCGCAGGAACACGTCGCCATTGCGCACGAACACGCTGCGCTGGCGGGCGCTGTCGTACACCGGGGCGTCCACGTCCAGGCTGCCGCGCTGGTCATCGGCGACCTGGCTGGCCACGCCACCGTTGACGGGCTGGCGGAAGGTATCGCGCACCGGGCTGCCCGTGCGCTTGAGCTGGTACTCGACCTGCTGGCTGTTCCACGACCACCACGCGCTTTCGACCGGCGGGCCGATCCAGTCCGGGTCGGCCATGGCCTGTTCGATGGTGATCGGCGTCGGCGCCGCATGGGCCGTTCCGCCGAGGGCGGCGAGCAGCAGCAGGGACAAGGGCAGCGTTCTGGGCATTGCGGGCGGCACCGTAGAGGAAAACCCGGCAAGCGTAGCAGTCGCAGGGATTCCGGGAGGGGGCCACAGGTCATGGGGGGCTTTGCTCCGTTTGGGGTTTTGCAGGGCTGATGGGCGGCTTCGGTGGGTTTAAACGCCGGGTGGATGACCGGGGCCGCGTTGCAGCCGCTTCGGATGCTTGTGCCGCGCTGCGCGCGGTGGACACGCTACCAAGCGTTTTCCGTTGTTGCGGGCACTCCCGGGCGCGTGGCGACGCGCTGATTGAAACGGCGCCAACGTTCCATGGGGCGCGGCGTGTCTCTACGAACCGTTACGTGCACAGGACGACCCCGCCGCAAAATCGTAGAGCCACGCCCTGCGTGGCTGCTTTCGGCCCCAGATCTGAACAACCCGCCAACCCTGTACTGGGCTTCACCTGCGACCAAGTGATGCAGCGCGTCACCTGGTCGCATGTCCACTTAACGAATACCGGCCCAGACTGGTCCGAATTACAGAATGCGGAGGCGTCGCTTGGACGCGTTGTTGTTGTCGCGGATCCAGTTCGGGTTCGTCATCAGTTTCCATGTGCTGTTTCCGGCCTTCACCATCGGTACCGCCAGCTGGCTGGCGTTCGTGGAGGGCCAGTGGCTGCGCACCCGCAAGCCGATCTGGCGCGAGCTGTACTTCTTCTGGCAGAAGATCTTCGCGGTGTCGTTCGGCATGGGCGTGGTCAGCGGCATCGTCATGGCCTTCCAGTTCGGCACCAACTGGCCGCGCCTGAGCCAGGTGGCCGGCAGCGTGATCGGCCCGCTGCTGACCTACGAAGTGCTCACCGCGTTCTTCCTGGAGGCCAGCTTCCTGGGCGTGATGATGTTCGGCTGGGGCAAGGTTTCCCCGCGCCTGCACTTCTTCTCCACCTGCATGGTGGCGCTGGGCACGCTGGTGTCCACGTTCTGGATCCTGTCCTCCAACAGCTGGCTGCAGACCCCCGCCGGCCACGCCATCATCGACGGCATCGTGGTGCCGCAGGACTGGTGGCAGGTGGTGTTCAACCCCTCCTTCCCGTACCGGCTGGCGCATATGGCGCTGGGCTCGTTCATCACCACCTGTTTCGTGATCGGTGGCGTCGGCGCCTGGTACCTGCGCAAGGGCACCCATGTGGAAGCGGGGCGCACCATGCTGCTGGCGGCGGTGGCCTTCGCCGCCCTCACGGTGCCGGTGCAGATCTTCGTGGGCGACATGCACGGCCTGAACACCCTCAAGCACCAGCCGATGAAGATTGCCGCGGTCGAGGCGCACTGGCATGCCGAAGGCGAGGGCGAAGGCGTGCCGCTGGTGGTGTTCGCCGTGCCGAACGAGACCGCCGAGCGCAACGATTTCGAGGTCGCCATTCCGCGCCTGGGCAGCCTGATCCTCACCCACTCGCTGGACGGCACGTTCGATCCGCTGACCTCGGTGCCCGCCAGCGAGCGGCCCCCGGTGGTGCCGGTGTTCTTCGCGTTCCGGATCATGGTCGGGCTGGGCACGCTGATGCTGCTGCTGGCCTGGGTGTCGGCGTTCCAGTGGTGGCGCGGCCGGCTGCTGCAGTCGCGCTGGCTGGTGCGCGGCTGGAACTGGATGCTGCCCAGCGGCTTCATCGCGCTGGTATCGGGCTGGTTCGTCACCGAAATGGGCCGCCAGCCGTGGGTGGTGTACGGCGTGCTGCGTACTGCCGATGCCGTGGGCCCGCAGAGCGCCTGGATGACCGCGCTGTCGCTGGGCGTGTACATCGTCGGCTACGCGTTCGTGTTCGGCTGGGGCATCTGGTACCTGGTCAAGATCATCCGCACCGGGCCGAAGCCGCACGACCAGCAGCCGCCCATCGAGGATGGCAGCCACACCCCGGCGCGGCCGCTGTCCGGTGCCGACGAACCGCTGGAGGAGCGCTGACATGGAGATGATGACCTGGCTGCCAGTGGCATGGTTCGCGGTGATCGGCTTTGGCGTGCTGATGTACGTGGTGCTGGACGGCTTCGTGCTGGGCATCGGCATCCTGGCGCCGATGGCCGAGGATGAGGAACAGCTCGATGTGATGATGAATACCGCCGCGCCGATCTGGGACGGCAACGAGACCTGGCTGGTGCTGGGCGGCGCGGGCCTGATGGCCGCGTTCCCCAAGGCCTACGCGGCGCTGCTGTCGGCGCTGTACCTGCCGGTGCTGCTGCTGGTGGTGGCGCTGGTGTTCCGCGGGGTGGCGTTCGAATTCCGCTTCAAGGCGCACCGTTCGCGCCGGCTGTGGAGCGTGGCGTTCGGGCTGGGCTCGCTGCTGGCCGCGTTCGCCCAGGGCGTGATCCTCGGCGCGCTGGTGCAGGGGCTGCAGGTGGTGGATGGCCAGTACGTGGGCGGCGCCTTCAGCTGGTTCAGCCCGTTCTCGATGCTGACCGGGGCGGCGGTGGTGTTCGGCTATGCGCTGCTGGGCAGCACCTGGCTGATCCTCAAGACCGAAGGCCGCGAGCAGGCCTTCGCCCGCACGTTGACCCGGCCGCTGGTGGTGGCGGTGATCGTGTTCATGGGCCTGGTGAGTGCCTGGCTGCCGTTCCTGGATTCGCGGCTGATGGCGCGCTGGTTCAGCGATGGCAACTTCTGGTGGCTGTCGCCGGTGCCGCTGCTGACCCTGGGCGTGGCCGTTGCGCTGTGGCGCAGCGCGATGCACCCGCGCCGCGACCTGCCGCCGTTCCTGTTGACGCTGGCGCTGTTCGTGCTGGGCTTCATCGGCCTGGTGCTGGGCATGTGGCCGTACCTGCTGCCGCCGAGCATGACGCTGTGGCAGGCCGCCGCGCCGGCGTCGTCGATGGGCTTCAGCCTGGTGGGGCTGGTGGTGCTGCTGCCGGTGATCCTGGGCTATACGGCGTGGTCGTATCGGGTGTTCCGGGGAAAAGTGCGCGCCGACGCCGGATATCATTGAGCAGCGGGGCAGAGCCCCGCTCTACGACGGATGCATTGGGTAGCGGGGCAGAGCCCCGCTCTACGCGTAGCGCCGGGCTCTGCCCGGCAGCTTTTCAGCCGTGCAGGCCTTCGATCTCCACCAGCAGTTCGGCCCGGCAGACTTCGGCGTGCAGCACGACGAACGCGGGCGCGCCCGGCAGTCCGGCCATCCGCGCGGCAATCGCCGGCATGTCGTCGGCGCGGCGCACATACACCTTCAACAGCGAGGCGGCACCCAGCTGCGCCGGCAGCGCGGGCCGCTGCACGCGCGCGGCATCCACCAGGCTCTGCAGGTTGACCAGGGTCTCATCCAGCTGCTCCAGCAACGCCCCGGTGTGCTGCGAAACATGCCCCACGATGGCGGCCGTACCCGATTGCAGCAGCGGCAGGCCGGTGGCCGCCGGTGGCAGCAGGGCGCGCGAAAAACTGGGCGACTGCGGGCCGTACTGGCGGGGGTAGCGGAACGCGCTGACCTGGCGCGGATTCTCCAGTGGCAGGCCGGGCTCGCGCGCGGCCAGCCAGTACACCTGCAGGCGGCGTACGCCATCGAAACGGCCAATGCAGGTCGCCGCCGGCAGCGCGGCCTCGTCCAGCGCACGCAGCCCACGCACCCGGCCCACGCAGAAGCGCCGGTAGCGCTCCTGGTCGCCGTCGCCCTCGGTCACCGCATCCAGGTAGTTCCACGTGCGCAGCAGGTGCGGGAAGCCGCAGTGCGTCAGAAAACTACTCATTAGAGCGTAGGCATCTGCCGCGGCTGATTCGATATCGCCGTCGACTTCGTCAATCTCGATCGCGCCGAACAGCACCGTGTCGTTGGCGGACCAGCGCACGTTGTCGCTTACGCCATGCTCGACGGGGGAGCTGCCCTGCCAGATTTCGATCCGCGCCGGGCCCTGTTCGGCCAGCGGCACCCTCAGCCAGCGCGGGTCGTCGCACGCCGCGGCATCGGTCGAAAAGCCGAAAACAGCCAGCGTATGCGGATCGGCCAGCGCGGCGTCCCGTTCAGCAGCCGGGGCATAAAACGCACGGAACAGCGCGGGGCCTACCGACGGAGAAATGACCTGCGAGGCCGCTACGCTGCGAATCGTGCTACTCATTTCAGATTGTGAAAGCTGCCAGTGCCGAGGGTGTCATGATAGCGTGCGCTCCTTTCGCGGCGTGCCCAAACGCGCCGAACGATGTCGAAGACAGGTGTGGGTCGGCCGGAATGGGGGCGCCGAGTCGCATTGCCGCCATGGCTCGTGCTTCCAGGTGCCCATCACTACGTTGGCGTGAATGATCGAGTTCTCAGTTGTGGATTGGTCGGCCTGGGCACCGGGACTGACCACGAAGTCGGATTGGCAGGCCTGGGCGCACGCGCCTACTGTGCCCGAGGGCCCGGACACCCCGGCGCTGCCGGAGGTGCCGGCAATGCAACGCCGTCGTATCGAACGCCTGGGCCGCATGGCGATCCAGGCGGCCTGCTGGTGCGAACAGCCGGACGACGCCGGGCAGGTGCCGCTGGTGTTCGCGTCGCGGCACGGTGACGTGGCGCGTTCGATGGAACTGCTCGACACCCTGCGCCAGGACGCCGCCATGTCGCCGACCGCGTTCGGCCTGTCGGTGCACAACGCGGTGGCGGCGCTGTACTCCATCGCCCGCGGCCAGCGCGGCAACTACCTGGCCCTGGCCGGTGGGCGCGGCACGGTCGAGGCCGCCTGTGTGGAGGCCTACGGCCTGCTGGCCGACGGCGCGCCGGAAGTGCGCGTGATCGCCTACGAATCCCCGTTGCCGGAGGTCTACGCCGGGTTCGCCGACGAGCCCGACCCGTACTTCGCCTGGTGCTGGCGGCTGGCGCGCGCCGATCGCCCGGGCACCCGGTTGTCGCTGGGCTGGGGCGCAGGCGACCAGGACAGCCCGTCCGGCGCCTTGCCGCACAGCCTGGACGCGCTGCGTTTCCTGCTTTCCGGCGACCCGACGCTGCAGTTCCAGGCCGATGGCCAGCAGTGGTCCTGGCATCGCCATGGGTGAGCGCCTGGCCGCCCGCCTCGACCACGCCTGGCGCGTGTTCGGTACAGGCCTGAGCTTCGCCGCCTTCGGGATCGGCGGGCTGCTGCTGGGCGGGCTGCTGTTGCCGCTGCTGTTGTTGGCCCGGCATACCGCCCGTCGGCGCGCGCTGGCGCGCCGCCTGGTCCAATTCAGTTTCGCCAGCCATGTGGCGCTGATGCAGCGCCTGGGCGTGATGACCTATGAGATCCGCGGCCGGGAGCGCCTGCAGCGCAACGGCCTGCTGATCCTGGCCAACCACCCCACGCTGATCGACGTGGTGCTGCTGATTGCCCAGCTGCCCAACGCCGACTGCGTGGTCAAACAGGCTGTCGCAAGTAACCCTTTCATGCGCGGTCCGGTCCGCGCGGCCGGATATGTGGCCAATAGCGACGGGGCGGGGCTGATCGACGACTGCATTGCCGCGGTCCGTGCCGGGGGCACTCTGGTGATCTTCCCCGAAGGCACCCGTACGGTGCCGGGCCAGCCGCTGCGGCTGCAGCGGGGGGCCGCCAACATCGCGGTACGCGGGCGGCTGGACATCACCCCCGTCCGGATCACGTGTACCCCGCCTACCCTGACCAAGGGCCAGAAATGGTATCGTGTACCATCACGGCGTTTTCACGTTCAGCTGGAAGTCGGGGAGGATCTCCCGATCGCTCCCTTCCTGACGGGAGCCGACGATACGCCCAGGGGGGATGCCTTGGCGGCCCGGCGCGTGACCGATCACCTTGCCCATTACTTCGACTTCGCTGGAGAACCAAGCCGTGCAGGCACTTGAGCACGAGATCAAGGAATTGATCATTTCATCGCTTTCATTGGAAGACATCGCTCCGGAAGACATTGATGCCGAGGCACCCCTGTTCGTCGAGGGGCTGGGCCTGGACTCGATTGACGCGCTTGAGCTTGGTTTGGCCCTGCAGAAAAAGTACGGTGTCAGCCTGTCCGCGGATTCGGAAGAGACCCGTCGCCATTTTTCCAGCGTGCGTGCCTTGAGCGAGTTTGTCGCCGCACGCCAGCCGTCGTAACGGCGCCAGGATTTGCCATGACCAAGAACGAACTTTTCGATCGCATCGTCAAGATCCTCAAGGACAGCTTTGAGATCGAACCGGTGCGGATCACGCCCCAAGCCCGCCTGTACGACGACCTTGACATCGACAGCATCGATGCCGTGGACCTGATCGTGCAGCTCAAGCCATTGCTGGGCCGCAACCTGCAGCCGGAAGCCTTCAAGTCGGTGCGTACCGTGCAGGACATCGTCGATGTCGTGCATGGGCTGCTGCCCGGGCAAGCGGCCGCCTGACGGCCGCCGCTGAAGATCGACCATGGTCCGGGTGCGTGTCGCGGCGTTTGCAGTGCTGTCGCTGGCCTACCCGCTGGTGGTGTACCTGTCGCTGGGCCGTTTCGAACCGCGCTGGATGGCGTTGCTGCTGTTCGCCCTGGCCGCGCTGCGTGCGCTGACCACCCGCCAGCCGGTGTGGTGGGCCGCCGCCCTGGGCGCCGGGCTGCTGGCGCTGCTGGCCACCGCGTTCAACCAGGCGCTGCCGCTGAAGCTGTACCCGGCGCTGGTCAACGCGGTGATGCTGGTCATCTTCGCCACCAGCCTGCGTTTCCCGCCCAGCGCGGTGGAGCGGCTGGCGCGGCTGACCGAGCCGGAACTGCCGCCGTTCGCCGTGGTCTATACCCGGCGGGTTACCCAGGTGTGGTGCGGTTTCTTTGTTCTCAACGGGGGCCTGGCCCTGATCACGGCGTTCTGGGCCTCCAACCAGGTCTGGGCGCTCTACAACGGATTGTTGGCGTACGTGATGATGGGTGTCCTGTTCGGTGGTGAGTGGCTGGTGCGGCGGCGGGTGAAAGCGGCGCATGCGCATGGCTGAGTGGATCGCGCTGGACCGGCTGGCGCTGGTGCCGCAGCCGGGTCGTACCGTCGGCAT
>NZ_JBOHXV010000088.1:0-17716 GCF_050737075.1 Stenotrophomonas sp. | reverse complement strand
ACGCAGCGTCAGTCAGGTTGGCGGGTGTAGCCTGTCGGTCACTCTGGAGGTGACCGATGGGCGGGATGCAACGCGAACAGCAGCAGGCGCTGGCCGCCGCACGGCAGCGCTTCGCTGACGGCGGCGTATTGGCCGAGTCGTTGCTGGCGCCCTCGCTGCAACGCTCCTGGGAGCGCTCGCGGCAGGCCGGCGTGCTGCCGCGCCAGGAACCGCATTACGCCCCGCTGGGCCGCCATCCCGCACGGCTGGACGATCCGGCCGATCGCCGGCTGGCACGCTGCGTCCGCGACGATCTCGATCACCTGTGGGCCGCCTTCGGCGGGCGCCAGTGGACCCTGTTCTGCGTCAATGCCACCGGCATGATCGTGGCCCAGCGCGAGCATGGGCTGGCCGACGTGGCGGTGCTGCGGCCGATCCAGGTCGGGCGGCGCCTGCGCGAGGCCGACATCGGCACCACCGCGCCGGCCTGCAGCCTGGCCGACGATACGCCGGCGCTGGTGCGAGGCAACGAGCATTACCTGGACCGCTTCGCGTCGGTGTTCTGCCTGAGCGTTCCGCTGCATGGGCTGGACGGCCAGGTGCTGGGCGCGCTCGACATCACCGGAACCGGCGAGCGCGACGCCGAGCTGCTGCATGGCTACTTCCGCCAAGCCGCGCTGTCGACCGAAAACCGCCTGATGCTGGAGCACCGGCCCTGCCATCTGCTGGCCGTACAGCACGACGCGCGCTGGTTGCACACGCCGCTGCAGGGCCTGCTGGCGGTGGAGGAGGACGGTCGGGTGCGCGCGGCCAACCGGGTGGCGCGTCGCCTGTTCGGGCTGCCGAGACGCGGTCCGTTGCCGCTGTTGCCGCTGGATGCACTGTTCGCCGGCGCCAGCGTGCACCAGCGCCGGCGGCTGCTGCAGCCCGGTGCGCCGCATCGGGTACGGTTGGGCGAGGACAGCGCGGTGCACGTGCAGTACCTGCGCGGACCGCTGCCTGCGCGTGCGGGCAGCGCGATCCGCAAGGCGCCGCCCACGGGCGACGCCGGCTCGCTGCGCGGGCAGACCGCGCAGTCGGTGAAGCAGGCCCTTGCCGCCCATGACGGCAACGTCAGCGCCGCCGCGCGGCAGCTGGGTATTTCGCGAACGACGCTTTACAGGCACCTGGGCCGGTAACGCCGGGATCAGCCGGGCAGAGCCCGGCGCTACTCAATCGCGGAAATTGTCGAACTGCAGCGGAACCTCGAACGTTCCCTTTTTCAGCAGGGCCATCACGTCCTGCAGGTCGTCGCGCTTCTTGCCGGTCACGCGCAGCTTGTCGCCGTTGATCTGACTTTCGACCTTCAGCTTGGCGTCCTTGATCGCCGCGGCGATCTTCTTGGCCACCTTCTGCTCGATGCCCTGCTTCACGGTGATCTTTTGGCGGGCACCGGCGAGGTTGGTTTCGATATCGCCGAATTCCAGGCAGGCCGCGTCGATCTTCCGCGCGGTCAGGCGGGCGCGCAGGATGTCGGTCATCTGCTGCAGCTGGAAGTCGCTCGGTGCGGATTGGCTGATCACGCTGTCTTCGAGCACGAACTTGGCGTCCACGCCCTTGAAGTCGAAGCGGGTGGAGAGCTCGCGGTTGGCCTGGTCGACCGCATTGGTCAGTTCGTGGATGTCGACTTCGGAAACGACGTCAAAGGAGGGCATGGGGAAACTCCAGCAGGTGAAGACCCCCATTCTAACCAACCGCGCATGGACGGCCCGCCGTGGGCGGCGATAATGGGCCATGAACACGCAACGCTCCCCCACCCGTGCCGTCGCCTGGATGCTGATGGCCGTGGCCTGCTTCTCGCTGATGGACGCGGGCATGAAGCAGCTCTCGTCCAGCTACCCGACCCTGCAGGTCACCTTCCTGCGCGGCGCCGCCTCGCTGCCCTTCGTGCTGGTCTGGGTGCTGGCCACCGCCGGCCCGCGCTCACTGGTGCCGGTGCGCTGGGGCCTGCACCTGCTGCGCGGGCTGCTGGGCATGGCGATGATCGGCTGCTTCGTGTTCGCGCTGCGCAGCCTGCCGCTGTCCACCGCCTACACCATCTATTTCGTCGCCCCGCTGCTGATCGCCGCGCTGTCGGTACCGTTGCTGGGCGAGTACGTCGGCCCGCGCCGCTGGATCGCCATCGGCATCGGCCTGGTCGGCGTGCTGGTGGTGCTGCGCCCGGGCGTGGACGGTTTCATCTCCATCCCGGGCCTGATGGTCCTGCTCGCGGCCACCGCCTATGCCGTGGCCGCGATCACGGTCAGCATGCTGACCCGCACCGACACCCCGCAGTCGATGGTGGTGTGGTTCCTGGTGATCCTGGCGCTCGGCGCCGGCCTGCTGGCCATCCCGGACTGGCAGCCGCTGCAGCTGGGCCATGCGGGCCTGATTGCCGGCGTGGGCCTGGCCGGGGCGGGCGGGCAGGTCGCCCTGACCCGCGCATTCCAGCTGGGCGAGGCCTCGCTGATCGCGCCGCTGGAATACACCGGCCTGGTCTGGGTGATTGGCTGGGACCTGCTGTTCTGGGGCGTACTGCCCGACGGGGCCACCTGGCTGGGGGCGGCCATCATCGTGGCCTCCGGGCTGTACCTGCTGCACCGCGAACGGGTTCGGCACGTGCGCGCGCCGCAGCCGCTGGACCATCCCTGAGGCCCGCTGGGCGGCCGAAAACGTCACCTTATAATCAAACGGAATATGATTCGATTCTGCCGCGCGGGCCAGGGCCGTCCCGCGCTGGTAGGCTGCACGCCCCCTCCCGTCGATGCCCCGGTTGAACGCGAAGTGATCGAGTTCCAGCGCCTGCACAAATCCTATGCCGTCGGCGGCCGCGCGATCGCCGCGCTGCAGCCGTTGGACCTGACCATCGAGGCCGGCGAGGTATTCGGCATCATCGGGCATTCCGGCGCGGGCAAATCGACCCTGATCCGGCTGATCAACCGCCTGGAGGAGCCCAGCGGTGGGCGCCTGCTGATCGACGGCGAGGACGTGACCGCGCTGGACACCGACGGGCTGCGCGCGCTGCGCCGGCGCGTCGGCATGATCTTCCAGCACTTCAACCTGCTGTCGTCGCGCACCGTGGCGGCCAACGTCGCCTTCCCGCTGGAGCTGGCCGGCACGCCGCGTGCCGAGATCGACGCGCGGGTGGACGAGCTGTTGCACACCGTGGGCCTGGAGGCGCATGCCGGCAAGTACCCGGCGCAGCTGTCCGGCGGCCAGAAGCAGCGCGTCGGCATCGCCCGCGCGCTGGCCACGCGCCCGCAGATTCTGCTGTGCGACGAGGCCACCAGTGCGCTGGACCCGCAGACCACCGCGTCGGTGCTCAAGCTGCTGGGCCGGATCAACCGCGAGCTGGGCCTGACCATCGTGCTGATCACCCACGAAATGGACGTCATCCGCCGCGTCTGCGACCGCGTCGCCGTGCTCGACGCCGGCCACCTGGTCGAAACCGGTCCGGTCACCGAGGTGTTCCTGCATCCGAAACACCCGACCACGCGGCGCTTCGTCAACGAATCCGAGCAGGTGGACGAGGGCGAGCTGCACAAGGACTTCGAGGCCGTGGCCGGGCGGATCGTGCGCCTGACCTTCCTCGGCGCCGACACCTACGAGCCGGTGCTGGGCCGCATCGCCCGCGAAACCGGCGTGGACTACAACATCCTGTCCGGGCGCATCGACCGCATCAAGGACACCCCATACGGGCAGCTGACGGTATCGCTGGTCGGCGGCGACGTGCAGGCCGCACAGGCCGGGTTCGTTGCCGCGGGTGTTCACCTTGAGGAGCTGCGCCGATGATCCTGGCTACCGCCGGCGGGTTCTTCCGCCACCTCGACGCGGGCAAGTGGGCCGATATCGGTCAGGCCACTATCGACACGCTGTTGATGCTGGGCGGCTCGCTGCCGCTGACGCTGATCATCGGCCTGCCGCTGGGCGTGCTGCTGTTCCTGACCGGCTCACCGCAGCTGCGCCGCAAGCCGGTGCTGTACGGCGGGCTGGCGCTGCTGGTGAACCTGCTGCGCTCGGTGCCCTTCATCATCCTCATGATCGTGCTGATTCCGATCACGCTGTGGATGATGGGCACCTCGCTGGGCGTGCGCGGCGCGATCGTGCCACTGGTGATCGGCGCGGCACCGTTCTACGCCCGCCTGGTGGAAACCGCGCTGCGCGAAGTGGACCGTGGCGTGATCGAGGCCAGCCAGGCGATGGGCGCCACCACCTGGCAGCTGGTCACCCGCGTGCTGCTACCCGAAGCGCGGCCGGGCCTGATCGCCGGCGCCACCGTCACCGTGATCGCGCTGATCGGCTTCACCGCCATGGGCGGCGCGATCGGCTCGGGCGGCCTGGGCGATCTGGCCTTCCGCGACGGCTACCAGCGTTCGCACACCGACGTGGCCCTGGTCACCGTGGTGCTGCTGCTGGTGCTGGTGCAACTGCTGCAGATGCTGGGCGACTGGCTGGTGGGGCGGTACTCGCGGAAATGATCGGAGAGATGGGTGAGCGACGCACCCGACGTAGAGCCACGCCGCGCCGCATGACCGATGGGCGCCGTTTCGACGAACGCATCGCCATGCGCGCGGAGCCCGCCGCCGGTCTCTGGACGTGATTCTTGCGTGGCTGCGCTCCGTTCAGAGGTCATGAACGCCTGAAACACGGCTTCGGCAGGTCTAAACGCCGGTCGGATGATCACATGCGGTATTGAACCGGCTTCGGGCCCTTGTGCCGCGCTTTCGCGCGGTCGCCAGGCATGGCCAGGCGCTACGAATTGTTACGGGCCCAGCCGGTTCCAGATACATCAACGCGGTAGCGCCGGCCGTTGGCCGGCTCCATCACCTTACGTTCGGAACCTCATACCCCAGGCGGTCCACCTGCTCGGGGTGCTGCGGCACGCGCTTGAGCTTGTCGGTGTTGACCCCGTACTCGTCGCGCAGGCGGGTGGCCAGCTCCTTGTAGAGCTCCTTGTCCATGTCCGGCTTGCGCGCAAAGATCCACGCCATCTCGCGGCCCGGGTAGCCGAGCATCGCCCAGGAATAGTCCGGGGCCACTTCCAGCACGCGGGTATGGGTGGGCACCACCTTGTAGAACCAGGTGCGCCAGTCGTGGTTGCCACTCTTCTCGTCCACCGACGCGCGCACGGTCAGCTCCTGCTGCGGCTGCGAGAAGCCGTCGCGGAAGCGATAGGTGATGGACACCTTCTGGTCGCCGCGCAGCGAATACTCGTTGACGCTGGCCACGTGGCCGCGTTCCACCGGGTTCGGCACGCGTCCGATCACGTACCAGGTGCCCATGAACCGCTGCAGGTCGATCGGCGCGTTGACCGTGGTGCTGGCCACCGGCTCAGGTGCCGGCTTGCTGTTGCCGAAGGAACAGGCGGACAGCAGCGACAGCGCCGACAGCGCCGACAGCAGCAGGACAACGCGAAGCGGGCGGTTCGAAGACATGCGGCGGAGAACTCCAGTGGCTTGCAGGGGCATGGTGGGTGGGACGAAGAAGAACGTCAATGGCGGACGACGTCGAGGTCGCAGCCTGTGAGATGGGTGGGGGGCAAGGTGACGCATCACTTTCGCACGGAGTTGTGTCATGTCCTTGTCGTCGTCGCGTCGTTCCCGGCCTTCACAGTCCGCATCCGCCCTCGCCGCGCCGGACCCGCAGGTGCTGCGTTGCGTCAGACAAATCGCGCTGGCCGGCCTGGCGCTGGTGCTGGTCTGGCCGGCCGCACGCGGCTCAAGCCAGTGGCTGGGCTGGTTGCCGATGTGGCTGGTGGCCATGCCGTGCCTGGCCTGGTGGAGTCTGTACCGGTTCCGGCTGCCCGCGCGGCTGCTGCGGCGCCAGGCCACGCGTCGGCGTGGACCGCAGGCGCGGCGCCGCGGGCGCACGCCGCAGCGTGTGGCCCGCCCTGACCTTCGACAGGGGAATGCCGGACAGGCCGTGTGATAGCGTCAACGGGATATGACCGCCTGGAGCCGCAATGTCCCGACTCGCCTCCGCCTGCCTGATGGCAGGCCTGATCTCCGCTGCCGCCGCAGGAACCGCAATGGCCGCTGAGACCCCTGCAGATCCGTACGCCTGGCTGGAAGATGTCACCGGCGAGAAGTCGCTGGACTGGGTCAAGCAGCAGAACGCCAAGTCCGAAGGCCGCCTGGCCCAGACCCCGGCCTTCAAGCAGATGGAAGCCAGCATCCTCGAGGTGCTCGATTCGGACGCCAAGATCCCGGGCGTGCAGAAGATTGGCGACTACTACTACAACTTCTGGAAGGACAAGCAGCACGAGCGCGGGCTGTGGCGCCGCACCACCCTGGACGAGTACCGCAAGCCCGCGCCGACGTGGGAAACGGTGCTCGACCTGGATGCACTGAACAAGGCCGAGGGCGAAAACTGGGTCTGGCACGGCGCCGACTGCCTGCGCCCGGACTACACGCGCTGCCTGATCGCGCTGTCGCGCGGCGGCGCCGACGCCGACGTCACCCGCGAATTCGACCTGGCCAGCAAGACCTGGATCAAGGACGGCTTCTTCCGCCCGGAATCCAAGGGCGGCCTGGGTTGGGTCGACCGTGACACCGTGTTCGTCTACACCGATTTCGGCAAGGACAGCATGACCACCTCCGGCTATCCGCGGGTGGCCAAGCTGTGGAAGCGCGGCACGCCGCTGTCGGCGGCCAGCGTGGTGTACGAGGGCAAGCCCGATGACATGTACATCGCGGCCATGCACGACGACACGCCGGGCTACGAGCGCAACCTGGTCAGCCGCACGCTGGCCTTCTACAACAACGAACTGTACCTGCGCGCCGCCGACGGCACGCTGACCAAGATTGACGCGCCGAACTCGGCCGAGAAGGGCCTGCGCAAGCAGTGGCTGACCCTGGAGCTGCGCGAGCCGTGGACCGTGGGCGGCAAGACCTACGCCGCCGGCTCGCTGCTGGTGACGAAGCTGGATGACTTCATGGCCGGCAAACGCGAGTTCGAGGTGCTGTTCGCCCCGACCGACACCACCTCGCTGGCCGGCTCGTCGTGGACGAAGAATCACCTCGTCCTCAACGTGCTCGATGACGTCAAGAGCCGTCTGGAGGTGCTGACCCCGTCGGCCAGCGGCTGGAAGAAGAGCGATTTCACCGGCGCACCGTCGTTCGGCACCGTGGCCGTGGGTGCGGTGGATGCCGATGAAAGCGATGCGGTGTGGATGACCGTCACCGATTACCTGACCCCGACCACGCTGGCATTGGCCGAGATCGGCAAGCAGCCCGAAGTTCTCAAGACCATGCCGGCGTTCTTCAACGCCGAGGGCAAGGTGATCGAGCAGCACTTCGCCACCAGCAAGGACGGTACCCGCGTGCCGTACTTCGTGGTGCACGCCAAGGACATGAAGCTGGACGGCTCGAACCCGACCCTGCTGTACGGCTACGGCGGCTTCGAGATCTCGCTCACGCCGTCCTACTCCGGCGGCATGGGGCGCGCATGGCTGGAAAAAGGTGGCGTTTACGTCGTGGCCAACATCCGCGGCGGTGGCGAATATGGTCCCCGCTGGCACCAGGCGGCGCTGAAGCAGAACCGCCACAAGGCGTACGAGGACATGGCGGCGGTCGCGCGTGACCTGGTCAGCCGCAAGATCACCTCGCCCAAGCATCTGGGCGTGCAGGGCGGCAGCAACGGCGGCCTGCTCACCGGCAACATGCTCACCCAGTACCCCGAGCTGTTCGGGGCGGTGGTGGTACAGGTGCCGCTGCTGGACATGAAGCGCTACAGCCACCTGCTGGCCGGCGCATCGTGGATGGCCGAATACGGCAACCCCGACACGGCCGACTGGGAGTACATTCAGACCTTCTCGCCGTACCACCTGTTCGACCCGAAGAAGACGTATCCTCCGGTGCTGTTCACCACCTCGACCCGCGATGACCGCGTCCACCCGGGCCATGCGCGCAAGATGGCGGCGAAGATGATCGCTGCCGGCAAGGACGTGACCTACTACGAGAACATCGAGGGCGGTCACGGCGGTGCGGCGAACAATGCGCAGGCCGCGCACATGTCCGCGCTGGCGTACAGCTTCCTGTGGGAACGGTTGAAGTAATCGGTTGCCGGTCGGGTTGCCGACTAACAGTCGGCACTACCCCGTCGATGCTTGCCCGCCGTGGCGCGGACAAACTTCTCCTCCGGGTGGTGGGGCGTCAGGTTGGCTCCACCCCATTTTGAGCGCCGCGCATCATGCGCGGCGTTTTTTTTACCGGGCGGTAGGCGCTGACCGTTGGTCGGTGCGCTTCCACGTGTCCAATCCGCGTGCGATGCGTGCCACCGCCTCTTCCAGGCGCGGAATCTCCTGCGTGTACGCCAACCGCACGTGCTGGTTCGCCCGGTAATGGCCGAAATCCAAGCCCGGGGTAAAGGCTACATGCTCGGTTTCCAGGAAGTGCGTGCAGAAGGCCTGCGCGTCGTCGGTGAAATCGCTCACGTCGCAGTAAAGATAAAACGCACCCTCGGGCTCCACTTCGATGCGGAAGCCCAGCGCCCGCAGGGCCGGCAGCAGGTAATCGCGGCGTGCCTGGAAGGCGTGGCGGCGCTGCTCGAACAGGGCGATGGTGTCCGGCTCGAAGCAGGCCAGTGCGGCGTGCTGGGCGATGCTGGAGGCGCTGATGTACAGGTTCTGCGCCAGCTTCTCCAGCTCGGGCACCGCCTGCGGCGGCGCCACCAGCCAGCCCAGGCGCCAGCCGGTCATGCCGTAGTACTTGGAGAAGCTGTTGAGGACGAAGGCCTCGTCGTCCACCTGCAGCACGCTGGCCGCGTCCATGCCGTAGGTGAGGCCGTGGTAGATCTCGTCCACCACCAGGTGGCCCCCGCGCGCCTTCAATGACGCCGACAACGCGCCCAGCTGCTCGGCCGACAGCACCGTGCCGGTGGGATTGGCCGGCGACGCCACCAGCGCGCCGACGCTGGCGGCATTCCAGTGCGTTTCCACCAGCGACGGGGTCAGCT
This sequence comes from Stenotrophomonas sp., assembly GCF_050737075.1. GTDB lineage: Bacteria > Pseudomonadota > Gammaproteobacteria > Xanthomonadales > Xanthomonadaceae > Stenotrophomonas. The sequence goes on along the minus strand of NZ_JBOHXV010000088.1, from coordinate 8,764 downwards.
GGTAGGCGGTCTGCGGGCCCACCGGGACCAGCTGCGCCGCGCCTTCGACCAGGCGCAGGAAGTGGCGGTTGCACGGGTAGCCGGGATCGGCCAGCAGCCAATGGCGGTCCGGATCGACCAGCAGGCTGCTGGCCAGCAGCAGCGCGCCGGAGCCGCCCGGGGTGACCAGAATCCGCTCCGGGTCCAGGTCCACGTTGTAGCGGGTGCCGTAGAAACTGGCGATGGCCGCGCGCAGGGCGGGCAGCCCGCGCGCCGCGGTGTAGCGGGTATGCCCGGCGGCCAGCGCGGCCTGGCCGGCCTGCACGATGGGCGCGGCGGTGGTGAAATCGGGCTCGCCGATCTCCAGATGGATCACGTCATGGCCGGCCTGTTCCAGCGCCTGTGCGCGCGCCAGCAGGGACATCACGTGGAACGGTTCGATTTCCTGGCTGCGGCGGCTGTAACTGGCCGTGGGGGTGCGGGTGCTCATGCGGCCCATGATAGGCGAGCACCTGCGCGCTTGCCGCCGGTGCCGCTCCGCCGCCAGACTGGCGGCCACCATTGCATTCACCGGCAAGGAGCCCTATCTCGTGAAATCCCCTCTCCCCTTTCTGGTTGCCACCCTGATGACCGCTTCCGTGCATGCCGCCCCCGCGCTGACCCCACCCGACGCCGAGAAGCATCCGCACGCGGTCACCACCCCGTTCGGCGCCACCCGCAATGACGATTACTACTGGCTGCGTGACGACAAGCGCGAAGCGCCGGCCATGCTGTCGTATCTGAATGCGGAGAACGCCTACACCGACCAGGTGGTCGCGCCGCTCAAGCCGCTGCAGGACAGCCTGTACAAGGAAATCGTCGGCCGCATCAAGCAGGACGACGCCAGCGTGCCGGCGCGCGAACGCGGCTACTGGTATTACAGCCGCTACGAGACCGGCAAGGATTACCCGATCCAGGCACGCCGCAAGGGCAGCATGGAGGCGCCGGAAGAGATTCTGCTCGACCTCAACAAGATGGCCGAAGGCAAGGGCTATTTCGACGTGGGCGATGCCGACGTCAGCCAGGACAACCACCTGCTGGCCTGGGCCGAGGACGAAGTGGGCCGCCGCCAGTACGTTATCCGCTTCAAGGACCTGCGCACCGGTGAGGTGCTGCCCGACCGCATCGAGAACGTATCGGCCAACGTGGTCTGGGCCGACGACAACCGCACGCTGTTCTACGTTGAAAACGATCCGGAAACGCTGCTCACCGTGCGGGTGAAGAAGCACGTGCTGGGCACGCCGGTCAGCAGCGACGTGCTGGTGTACGAAGAAAAGGACGACAGCTTCTACATGGGCGTCGGCCGCACCCGCGACGACCGCTTCATCACCATTGACCTGCACAGCACGGTGAGCTCGGAAAGCCGCTATGCGCCGGCCGCCGACCCGCAGGCGTTCACCGTGCTCGCGCCGCGCGCGCGCGACGTCGAATATGACGCCGACCATTTCGGCGGGCGCTGGGTGATCCGCACCAACGATGCGGGCGCGAAGAACTTCAAGATCGTCACCGCGCCGACCGACGCCACCGCGCGCAGCCAGTGGACCGACTGGGTCGCGCACGACGACACCGTGCTGGTGGAAGGCTTCGAACTGTTCGACGGCTTCACCGCCATCGCCGAGCGTTCCAACGCGCTGGAGCGGGTGCGCCTGCTGTTCGCCGACGGGCGCCAGGACTACGTCAAGGCCGACGAGCCGGCCTATTCGATGGGCCTGGCCGCCAATCCCGAAGCCGACACGCCGTGGCTGCGCTACGCCTACACCTCGCTGACCACGCCCACCACCACCTACGAGCTCAATACCGTTACCGGCGAACGCCGCCAGCTCAAGCAGCAGCCGGTGATCGGCTACGACCCGTCTCAGTACACCACCGAGCGGGTCTGGGTGACCGCGCGTGACGGCGCCAAGGTGCCGGTCTCGCTGGTGTACCGCAACGGGTTCAAGAAGGACGGCACGGGTGCGCTGTACCAGTACGCCTACGGCAGCTACGGCATGTCGATGGACCCGGGCTTCAACCAGACCGTGGTCAGCCTGCTCGATCGCGGCGTGGTCTATGCCATCGCGCATATCCGCGGCGGCGAGGAGATGGGGCGCGCCTGGTACGACGACGGCAAGCTGCTGAAGAAGCAGAACACCTTCAACGACTTCGTCGACGTCACCCGCGAGCTGGTGCGGCAGGGCTACGCGGCCAAGGATCGTGTGGCCGCATCCGGCGGCAGCGCCGGCGGCCTGCTGATGGGCGCGGTGGCCAACCAGGCCCCGCAGGATTACCGCGTGATGGTGGCGCAGGTGCCGTTCGTCGACGTGGTCACCACCATGCTCGACGCCAGCATTCCGCTGACCACCAACGAGTACGACGAGTGGGGTAACCCCGAGCAGCGCGAGTACTACGACTACATGCTGACCTATTCGCCGTACGACAACGTCAGCCGCCAGGCCTACCCGGCGCTGTTCGTCGGTACCGGCCTGTGGGACTCCCAGGTGCAGTACTGGGAGCCCGCGAAGTGGGTGGCGAAGCTGCGCGACGACAACACCGGCACCCATCCGATCGTGTTCCGCACGAACATGGAGGCCGGCCACGGCGGCAAGTCCGGTCGTTTCCAGCGTTACCTCGAACTGGCCGAGTCCTATGCGTTCGTGCTGGACCAGCTGGGCGTCGCCAAGGCGCCGTAACACAGCGTGCAGGCGCCGGCCATCGCGGTCGGCGCCCGCCCTCGCTATCCTGACCGCATGACCCTGCCCGAATCCCACGACGTCCCTGCTGCCCCGGTCGCGCGGCCGACGGTGCGTTTCCGCTGGGCGTGGTGGCTGCTGGCCTATGTGAGCCTGGGCACCGGCATCGTCGGCATCTTCGTGCCGGGCCTGCCCACCACGGTGTTCATCCTGATCGCGGCCTGGGCCGCCTCGCGCGGCTCGGAGCGGTTGCACAACCGGCTGCTGCAGCACCCGCAGTTCGGCCCGGTCATCCGCAACTGGCAGGCGCACGGCGCGGTCAGCCGCAAGGGCAAGTGGATGGCCACCCTGACCATGGCGGTATGCGCCGGCATCATGCTGTGGTGCGTGCCCGTGGCGTGGGTGAAATGGCTGTCGATCGGCTGCATGGCGGCCGTGGCGGTGTGGCTGTGGACAAGGCCGCTGCCCCCCGATGCCTGACGCGTGCCCGTTCATTGAACGGGCACACCCGTCGTCCTGCCCCGCCGCTATACTCGCCTCATGAGCATCCCCCATCGCAATCGCATCCTGATTCCGTTGGCAGCGCTGGCGCTGCTGTTCCTTTCGGCCTGTGGCAACAAGGGGCCGCTGGTCATGCCGCAGAAGCCGGTTCCGGTGGAAGAGCAGGTGGTCGAGCCGGCCGCCGATGCCGAGGCCGTGCCCGCCGACACCGATGCCACCGACGATCCGCCGGTGACGCCGGACCCGGTCGACCCCCAGCTCAAGTCCGATGACGGGAATGAGTAAGGCCGCGTCCACCGCGCTGCGTTTCAGCAAGATGCACGGCGCCGGCAATGATTTCGTGGTGCTGGACCTGCGTGATGGCACCCCCGAACCCACCCCGGCGCTGGCCGCGCAGCTGGCCAATCGCCACACCGGCGTGGGTTGCGACCAGATCCTGACCATCGAGCCGCCGCGTGCGGAGGGCTCCGTGGCCGCCTACCGCATCTGGAATGCCGACGGTTCGCAGTCCGAGCAGTGCGGCAACGGCGCGCGCTGTGTCGCGGCCTGGCTGGTGCGCGATGGCGCTGCGACGGGCGACACCTTCGCCATCGACAGCCCGCTGGCCACCCATACCATCGAACGCATCGGCGACGATCAGTACGCCGTGGCGATGGGCGTGCCGCGCTTCGAACCGCAGCAGATCCCGCTGCTGGGCTTCGCCCGCGCACGCGAGGAATACCTGCTGCCGCTGCAGGGCGATACGGTGCGCTTCGGCGCGGTATCCATGGGCAATCCGCACGCCGTGATCGAAGTCGGCCTGGTCGACGCGGCACCGGTCGAGCGGCTGGGCCCGCTGCTGCAGCAGCACGCCACCTTCCCGCAGTCGGTCAACGTGGGCTTCGTGCAGGTCCTCGACCCGAGCCATGCGCGCCTGCGCGTGTACGAGCGCGGCGTCGGCGAGACCCTGGCCTGTGGCAGCGGTGCCTGCGCGGCGGCGGTGGTGATGATGCAGCGCGGGCGCCTGGAGCGCGACGCCACGCTGTCGCTGCCGGGCGGCGACCTGCGCCTGCGCTGGCCGGCCGACGACGCCCAGGTGGTGATGTCCGGCCCGGCCGCATTCGTCTTCGAAGGGGAGTGGAACGCATGAGCGACACCGTCGAGAAGATCGGGGCGCATGAAATCGCCACGTGGCTGCGCCGGCACCCGGCGTTCCTGAAGCAGTTCCCGGACCTGGCGCTGACCCTGGTGGTCCCGCGCGACGATGGTCCGGCCGCATCGCTGGCCAGCTACCAGCTGGAAGTGCTGCGCGACAAGAACCGCGAACTGTCACGGCGGCTGGCCGACCTGGCCGCCAACGCGCAGGTCAACGAACGGCTGGCGGTGCGCACCCACCAGCTGACCCTGGCGCTGATGAAGCAGGGCACGGCCGCCGACACCCTGCGCGCCATGGCCGCCTCGCTGGAAGAGGACTTCGCCGGCGACCTGGTGCGCCTGGTCATGTTGCAGCCGGTGTCGGGCCTCGAGGCCGCGCCGTGGTTGCAGGTGATCCCGGCAGACAGCCCGAAACTCGCCTCCTTCCGCGATTGCCTCAAGGACGGTGAGCCGATCTGCGGCCGCCTGCAGCCGGAAAAGAGCGCCGTGCTGTACGCCGAGCGCGTGGACGAGGTGCAGTCCAGCGCCTTGCTGCCGCTGCCGGGCGTCGGCCTGATCGCGGTGGGCAGCCTGGACGGCAATCGTTTCTATCCCGGCATGGGCACGCTGTTCCTGCGCATGATGGGCGAGGCATTGGCCGTGGCGCTCAAGCGCTTCGACCCGGCCTGAGACTGCGCCGGGCCGCCACGGCATGAACGCCGCCCAGGAATTCCTCGGCTACCTGCAGGTGGAGCGCCGCGCCTCGGCGCACACGCTGGATGCCTACCGGCGGGACCTGGACGCGCTGGGCGGCTGGGCCGCGCAGCAGGGTACCGACGCCGACCGCGTGGATGGCGAGCAGCTGCGGCAGTTCATCGCCGCCGAGCATCGCCGCGGGCTGGCGCCGAAATCGCTGCAGCGCCGGCTGTCGGCCTGCCGAAGTTTCTATGCCTGGCTGCTCAAGCACCACCGCATCGCGGTGAGTCCCGCCGCCGGCCTGAAGGCGCCCAAGGCGCCGCGCAAGCTGCCGCAGGTACTGGACGCGGACGAGGCGGTGCGCCTGGTCGAACTGCCGACCGACGCCCCGCTGGGCCTGCGCGACCGTGCGCTGCTGGAACTGTTCTATTCCTCCGGCCTGCGCCTGAGCGAGCTGTGCGCGCTGATCTGGCGCGACCTGGACTTCGCTACCGGGCTGGTGAACGTGCTGGGCAAGGGCAACCGCCAGCGCCGCGTACCGTTCGGCTCGCATGCGCGCGAGGCCTTGCTGGGCTGGCGTGCCGAAAGCGGCGGCGGCGATGCGCAGCCGGTGTTCCCCGGGCGCAAGGGCGGGCCGATCACGCAGCGTGCGGTGCAGATCCGCATCCGCCAGCTGGCCCAGCGCCAGGGGCTGTTCAAGCACGTCCACCCGCACATGCTGCGGCACAGCTTTGCCAGTCACATCCTGGAATCGTCCGGCGACCTGCGCGGCGTTCAGGAGCTGCTCGGCCATGCCGATATCGCCACCACGCAGATCTATACCCACCTGGATTTCCAGCACCTGGCCAAGGTCTACGACGCAGCGCACCCGCGCGCCAAGCGGCGCAAGAGCGGCAACGAAAGCTGAATCGATCCGCTGCGGCACCCGGGCGCAGGGCAGGGTGGGTTGAAGCCCCCGGCAACGACCCCACCTCAGTCTCTGTCACCCCGGAGGCTCCATGGACCCCAGTCAGAATCCCAACGTATTTCACGCCACCACCATCATCTCGGTGCGCCGCAACGGGCATGTCGCGGTTGCCGGCGACGGCCAGGTCACGCTTGGCCACACGGTGATGAAGGGCAATGCGCGCAAGGTGCGCCGGCTGGGTCGTGAGGGCCAGGTGCTTGCCGGCTTCGCAGGCGCGGCCGCCGATGCCTTCACCCTGTTCGAACTGTTCGAGGCCAAGCTGGAAAAGCACGGGCAGCTGCAGCGTGCCGCGGTGGAGCTGGCCAAGGACTGGCGCACCGAGCGCCGCCTGGGCAAGCTCGAAGCGCTGCTGGCCGTGGCCGACAAGGACACCTCGCTGATCATCAGCGGTACCGGCGATGTGATCGAGCCGGAAGACGGCATCATCGCGATCGGCTCCGGCGGGTCGTATGCCTTGTCCGCGGCGCGTGCGCTGCTGGCGCACACCGAACTGGATGCACGCACCATCGCCACCGAGTCGATCAACATCGCCGGCGACATCTGCATCTACACCAATCGCAATGTGGTGGTGGAGGAGTTGTAACGCGCAGCGTTACAACTCGTAGAGCCACGCCATGCGTGGCTGCGGTACCGGGTCAGCCACGCATGGCAAAGAGCCACGCGTTGCGTGGCAGCGGTACGGGTCCAGCCACGCATGGCGTGGCTCTACGGCACCGTTACGTGTTTGCCCGTTACCCGGATAGCCCCACCATCCACCCCAATATTCCCTGTGAGCACACCCATGCCGCACAAGATCGAAGTCTCCTCCGCCACCATGACCCCGCGCGAGATCGTGCAGGAACTGGACCGGCACATCGTCGGCCAGCACGACGCCAAGCGCGCGGTGGCCATCGCGCTGCGCAACCGCTGGCGGCGCATGCAGCTGCCCGAAGAGCTGCGCAATGAAGTCATGCCCAAGAACATCCTGATGATCGGCCCGACCGGTGTCGGCAAGACCGAGATCGCGCGCCGCCTGGCCACGCTGGCCAACGCGCCGTTCGTGAAGGTCGAGGCGACCCGGTTCACCGAAGTCGGCTACGTGGGCAAGGATGTCGAACAGATCATCCGCGACCTGGCCGACACGGCGGTCAAGCTGTACCGCGAGCAGGCGAAGGTGCGCGTGCGCACCCAGGCCGAAGAGCGCGCCGAAGACCGCATCCTGGACGCGCTGCTGCCGCGCCGTGCCGGTGGTATCGGCTTCGATCCGGAGGCGGCCCGCAACGAGCCGTCGGCGCAGGACAACGAAACCCGCATCAAGTTCCGGCGCATGCTGCGCGCCGGTGAGCTGGACGAGCGCGAGATCGAGCTGGAAGTGACCGCCAATGTCGGCGTGGACATCATGACCCCGCCGGGCATGGAAGAAATGGGCCAGCAGTTGCGCCAGATGTTCTCCAGCCTGGGCGGCGGCAAGGCGCAGAAGCGCACGCTGACGATCAAGGCGGCGCGCCCGCTGCTGCTGGAGGAAGAGGCCGGCAAGCTGGTCAACGAAGACGATATCCGCACGGCGGCGATCGAGGCCTGCGAGCAGCACGGCATCGTGTTCATCGACGAGATCGACAAGGTGGCCAAGCGCGGCGAGGCGGGCTCGTCGGGTGGCGACGTGTCGCGCGAAGGCGTGCAGCGCGACCTGCTGCCGCTGGTGGAAGGCTCCAACGTGTCGACAAAGTACGGCACGATCAAGACCGACCACATTCTGTTCATTGCATCGGGCGCGTTCCACCTGGCCAAGCCGAGCGACCTGATTCCCGAGCTGCAGGGCCGCTTCCCGATCCGCGTGGAACTGGGCGCGCTGAGCAAGCAGGATTTCGTGCGCATCCTGACCGAACCGAAGGCGGCGCTCACCAAGCAGTACGAGGCGTTGCTGAAGACCGAAGGCGTGTCGATGAACTTCACGGACGACGCGGTGGACCGCCTGGCCGAGATCGCCTTCCAGGTGAACGAGCGCCAGGAAAACATCGGCGCACGCCGCCTGCATACGGTGCTGGAGCGCCTGCTCGATTCGCTGAGCTACGAAGCCCCGGACCGCGATGGCGAAACACTTGCCATCGATGCAGCCTACGTCGACAAGCACCTGGGTGAGCTGGTCAAGGACCCGGACCTGAGCCGCTACATCCTGTAACCGGACGGGCGTTCAAACACAAAACGGCGACACCTCGGTGTCGCCATTTTTGTTTGCGCACGGCGGTGCGTGGCTGCTTCATGCATGTGCCGCAGTAGAGCCGGGCTCTGCCCGGCTGCTTCATGCATTTGAGCGAACAGCGGGTGGCCAGCGGTTCCTCTGATTTGGCGGGACGGTGCCGGTTTGCGGGGGACGCCGTGAACCCATCCATGGGGGCTTGGTCGCGGCATCCATGCCGCTCACACCCCCGCAAACCGGCCCCGACCCGCCTTTGACAGTGTGTCGTTGCCATGGGAAAAGCGGTAGCGCCGGCCGTTGGCCGGCTCTGTGCCTCAACCGTTTCAATGCGCTACCGGGTGTTGATGTGTTCACGGCAATCGTCTTGCGACCGACTCTACCAACGGCGTGAGCCACACGCGCGCTGCGCGACGCGACGCATTTGATCTTCTATGGCCACCGCTTACTGTCAAAGGCGGGTCGGGGCCGGTTTGCGGGGGCATGAGCCGCATGGATGCGGCGACTGAGCTTACATGGACGTACTTGCAGCGTCCCCCGCAAACCGGCACCGTCCCGCCAAATCAGAGGAACCGCTGGCCACCCGCTGTTCGCTCAAATGCATGAAGCAGCCGGGCAGAGCCCGGC
>NZ_JBOHXV010000087.1:0-18166 GCF_050737075.1 Stenotrophomonas sp. | reverse complement strand
ACTGAGCCCCCATGGATGGGTTCACGGCGTCCCCCGCAAACCGGCACCGTCCCGCCAAATCAGAGGAACCACTGGCCACCCGCTGTTCGCCTGAATGCATGAAGCAGCCGGGCAAAGCCCGGCTCTACGGCGTCGCGTGCATGAAGCAGCCGGGCAAAGCCCGGCTCTACGGCATCGCATGCATGGCGCTGACGTCAAAATTCCGGCAACAAAGAACCGTCGCAGTTCGGCACACCCTTTGCATGTAGCTAGGAAGCAATCCAATGGAGCTTCCCTCGTGGCCGCAGCCGCCGACAAAACCAAGAAATCCGCCGACAAGGACAAGGCCGCCAAACCGCGCAGCCCGCTCCTGATCACGGCCCTCATCGCCGTGCTGGCCGCTGGCGCCGCCGGTGGCGGCGTGTGGTACTTCACCCAGTCCCACGACGAGAAGTCCTCCGCCAAGCCGGCGGCCGCCAAATCTGCCGTGCCCGCGCCTGCCCAGTACTTCGGCCTCGAGCCGCCGTTCGTCGTCAACCTCAGCAGCAGCTTCGACGGCCCGCGCTACCTGCAGGTTGAAGTCCAGCTCATGACCCGCGACCCCGCCGCGCTTGAAGCCATCAAACTTCATGCCCCGGCCATCCGCGCCAAACTGCTCATGCTGTTCTCCCAGGTCGAACCGGCGCAGATCGCCGACCGCGCCGGCAAAGAACGCCTGCAGGCGGATTCCCTGGCTGAAGTCCAGAAACTGCTCAAGGCCGAAACCGGCAGCAAGGGCGCCGACGAACTGCTGTTCACCAGCTTCGTCACCCAGTAAGGGCCTGCCATGAATGACCTGCTTTCCCAGGACGAAATTGATGCCCTGCTGCACGGCGTGGATTCCGGTGCCGTTGAAACCGAGGTCGACGCCGTCGCCCCCGGCGAGGCGCGCAACTACGACTTTGCCAGCCAGGATCGCATCATCCGTGGGCGCATGCCGACCCTGGAAATGGTCAACGAGCGGTTCGCCCGGTTGTGGCGCATCGGCCTGTTCAACCTCATCCGCCGCTCCGCCGAATTGTCCGTGCGCGGCATCGAGTTGATCAAATTCAACGACTACATGCATTCCCTGTATGTACCGACCAACCTCAACCTCATCCGCTTCAAGCCCCTGCGCGGCACCGGGCTGATCGTCTTCGAGCCGACCCTCGTCTTCGCCATCGTCGACAACTTCTTCGGCGGCGACGGGCGCTACCCCACCCGCATCGAAGGCCGCGAATTCACTGCCACCGAAATGCGCGTCATCCATCTTCTGCTCAAGCAGACCTTCGCCGATCTGCGCGAAGCCTGGGCACCGGTCATGGATGTCGAACTCGAATACATCAACTCCGAGATCAACCCGCACTTCGCCAACATCGTCACCCCGCGCGAGTATGTCGTCGTCTGCCGTCTGCATGTCGAACTTGATGGTGGTGGCGGCGACATCCACGTCACCCTGCCGTATTCCATGCTCGAGCCGATCCGCGAACTGCTCGACGCCGGCATCCAGAGCGACCGCAATGATCGTGACGAAAGCTGGGGCACCATGCTGCGTGAGCAGCTGAACATCGCCGAAGTCACCCTCTCCAGCGTATTGGCCACCAAGCGCATGAGCCTGCGTGACCTGACCAAACTGAAGATCGGCGACATCCTGCCCATCGACCTGCCGCCGCAGGTGCCGCTGTGCGTCGAGAACATTCCCGTGTTCACCGGCCAGTTCGGCGTCGCCAACGGCATGAACGCCGTAAAGATCACCGCTACCCACCCGCCGGGCACCCGCCTGCGTGCTCCCGTAATCCAGGAAGACCCGCAATGAACGACGATATCGAAACCAACGAACCGGCACCGGCGCAGTTCACCACCCTGCAGTCCGACGATACCAGCGGCCCGGACCTCAACCTGGACGTCATCCTCGATGTGCCGGTCACCCTGTCCCTGGAAGTGGGCCGCGCCCGCCTGCCGATCCGCAACCTGCTGCAGCTCAACCAGGGCTCGGTCGTCGAACTCGAGCGCGGCGCCGGCGAATCGCTGGACGTCTTCGTCAACGGCACCCTCATCGCCCATGGCGAAGTCGTCGTCATCAACGACCGCTTCGGCGTGCGCCTGACCGACGTCGTCAGCCCCAGCGAACGGATCCGGAGACTGCGTTGATTTCCCTGGCACTCCTCGCCGCCGGCACGCCCGCCGTCAAGGTGGGCCAGCATGCCGCCGCCGCACCGAGCATGTTCGGCGCCGTGCTGGCCCTGCTCGCCGTGCTGGCCCTGATCGTCGGCCTGGGCTGGGTGCTCAAGCGCATGCCCGGCAGCGGCTTCAAGCCCGCCGAAGGCCTGCGCGTCGTGGCCAGCCTCAACGTGGGGGCCAAGGAACGCGTCGTCGTGGTCGAGGTCAACGGCGAGCAGCTGCTGCTGGGCGTCACCGCCGGCGGCATCAACACCCTGCACCGCCTGCCCGACCCGCTGCCCACCACGGAACCGGCACGCCTGCCGGACTTCAAGAACCTGCCGAATTTCGCCCAGTTGCTGCAACAGCGGCTGCGCAAGGAACCCTGATCATGCGTGGCCCCCGAGCATCCTGGACCCGTTACCTGCCGTTGCTGCTGACCCTGCTGCTGTGCGCCCTGCCGGCGCTGGCCATGGCCGCGCCCGGCCTGCCTGGTGGCACCCCGTTGCCGGACGTCACTGTCGGCAAGATCGGCGGCCAGTCGGTCAGCCTGCCGCTGCAGACACTGCTGCTGATGACCGCGATCACCCTGATCCCGTCGATGCTGCTGGTCCTCACCGCGTTCACCCGCATCATCATCGTGCTGGGCCTGCTGCGCCAGGCGCTGGGCACCGGCCAGACCCCGTCCAACCAGGTGCTGCTGGGCCTGGCCCTGTTCCTGACCGCCATGGTCATGCTGCCGGTGTGGCAGAAGGCCTGGGGCAGCGGCATGGCGCCCTACCTCAATGGCGAGATCGACTTCCAGACCGCCTGGACCCTGACCACCCAGCCGCTGCGTGCCTTCATGCTGGCGCAGATCCGCGAAACCGACCTGATGACCTTCGCCGGCATGGCCGGGCATGGCACCTACGCCAGCCCCGACGCCATTCCGTTCCCGGTGCTGGTCGCCTCGTTCGTCACCAGCGAACTGAAGACCGCTTTCGAAATCGGTTTCCTCATCTTCATCCCGTTCGTGATCATCGACCTGGTCGTGGCCAGCGTGCTGATGTCGATGGGCATGATGATGCTCTCGCCGATGCTGGTCTCCGCGCCGTTCAAGATCCTGCTGTTCGTTCTTGTCGACGGCTGGGTGCTGGTGGTGGGCACCCTTGCCGCCAGCTTCAACGCAGTCTGAGGCTGACATGACTCCCGAACTTGCCCTGACCGAACTGCGCGGTGGCCTCATCACCGTGCTCTGGGTAGCCGGCCCCCTGCTGCTCACCGTGCTGATTGTCGGCGTCGTGGTCGGCGTGGTGCAGGCCGCCACCCAGCTCAACGAGCCCACCATCGCCTTCGTCGCCAAGGCCGCGGCGCTCACAGCAGTGTTGTTTGCGCTGGGCAGTTTGTTGATCGGCCACCTGGTCGAATACACCACGCTGCTGTTCCAGCGCATTCCCCATCTGATCGGCTAGCGGAAGGCACCGATGGATTCCGCAACCCAGATGGCGGCCGACGGGCTCAATGCCTTCGGCATGATCGGCACCGTGCTGTGGACCATGCTGCGCATCGGCGCCATGATCATGGCGATGCCGTTGGTCGGCAGCCGCGCCGTGCCCGCACGCGTGCGGGTCATGCTGTCCGGCGCGCTGGCCATCGCGCTGTCGCCGATGCTGCCGCCGGTGCCGGCATGGACCGGCTTCGATGCCGCCACCGTGCTCAGCATCGCGCGCGAACTGGCCATCGGCATTTCCATCGGCTTCCTGCTGCGGCTGGTGTTCGAAGCCGGTGCCATGGCCGGTGAACTGGTGTCGCAGGGCACCGGCCTGGCCTTCGCGCAGATGAGCGACCCGATGCGTGGCGGCACCTCCGGCGTGATCGGACAATGGTTCTACCTGCTGTTCGGGCTGCTGTTCTTCGCGGCCAACGGACACCTTGCGTTGATCTCGCTGTTGATGGACAGCTACAAGGCGGTGCCGATCGGCGCTTCGCTGCCCGACATCGACGCGTTTCTCAGCGCCGCGCCGACCTTCCTGCTGCAGGTATTCCGCGGCGCGCTGACGCTGTCGTTGCCGCTGACCGTGGCGATGCTCGCCGTCAATCTCGCGTTCGGCGTGCTTGCGCGCGCCGCGCCCGCACTCAATCCGATCCAGCTGGGCCTGCCGGTCGCGCTGCTGCTCGGGCTGTTCCTGCTCACCGTGCTGGCCGGCGAAATGGGGCCGCCCGTACAGCGCCTGTTCGATGCCGCCTTCCAGGCCGCAGACGGCGTCACTCATTAGCCAGTACGCCACCGCATCGTCACGGCGCGGTGTTTTCCTACGGAATTTTGGCCAAATGGGCCTTGCGCGTCCCACGGGGAATGCGCGTAGATGTGCGCGCACGGTAGTGGGGGTCTCTGCCGTGCGCGCCGCAGAAACGAAAGCTGCGGCGCCACATTCTTTCGATTGCAGATCTGACCGGGAGAGTCATTGATGCTTATCGGCAGCTTCACACCGTGGTTGGTCGTGGTTTCGCTGCTGGTCGCCATGCTCGCGTCGTTCACGGCGCTGGACATGGCCAATCGTGTCACCACCGCGCCAACGCCGCGGCTGAGCCTGCTCTGGCTGCTCGGTGGCGGCAGCGCGATGGGCTTCGGCATCTGGTCGATGCACTTCATCGGCATGCTCGCCTTCCGGCTGCCCATCCCGCTGGGCTACGACGTGCTGTGGACCACGGTGTCGCTGCTCCTGGCCATCGCCGCGTCCGTGTTCGCCCTGTGGCTGGTCTCGCGCCCCACCTTGCCCTACTCGCGGTTGACGCTGGGCGCCTTGCTGATGGGCAGCGGCATCGCAGGCATGCACTACCTGGGCATGGCCGCCATGCGCATGCAGCCGGGCATCGACTACGACCCCGGCTGGGTCGCCCTGTCGCTGTTGATCGCAGTGGCCGCCTCCTGGGTGGCCCTGTTCGTCGCCTTCCGCCTGCGCCACAGCGAGAACCGCTTCTTCCACCGGGTGCTGCCGGCCATTGTGCTGGGCACCGCCATCGTCGGCATGCACTACACCGGCATGGCCGCCGCGCGGTTCCCGGAAGGAAGCGTGTGCGGCGCCGCCGCCGGTACCGGGCTTCAGACCCAATGGCTGGCCGCCATCGTCATGGTGCTCACCATCGCCATCCTGGCGGTGGTGCTGCTGGTGTCCTGGCTCGATCAGCGCATGCAGGCCCAGCTGCTGCGGCTGCGCAACCAGCGGCTGCGCAGTTCGCTGGAAGACGCCTACGCCGAACTGAGCCAGGCCGCGCTGCATGACCCGCTCACCCACCTGCCGAATCGCCTGCTGCTGCAGCAGCACATCGAACAGGCGCTGCTCGACGCCGAGCAGCGCGGCAGGCGCTTCGCGCTGATGTTCATGGACCTGGACGGTTTCAAACAGGTCAACGACGCCTACGGCCACCAGATGGGCGACGCCCTGCTCGTCGCCGTGGCCGACCGCACCCGCAAGCTGCTGCGCGCCGACGATGTGCTGGCCCGGCTCGGCGGCGACGAATTCGTGATGGTGGTGGCGATCGAAACCGATGATGAGCTGGCCACCCTGGCCAGCCGCATCATCCAGGCGGTGGGCACCGGCACCCTGGTGCCGGGCCACGAGCTGCAGGTGACGGCCAGCATCGGTATCGCGATCTGTCCCGACCATGCCGCCACCGAGCGGCAGCTGATGAGCCATGCCGATTCGGCGATGTACCAGGCCAAGGAAGCCGGCCGCAATGCGTATGTGGTGTTCGCCGAATGGATGAATGACAGCGCCGAGCAGCAGTTCCGGCTGCTCGCCGACCTGCGCCGCGCCATCGGCACCCCGCAGTTGTTCCTGCACTACCAACCCAAGGTACGCGTCAGCAGCCACAAGGTCAGTGGCGCCGAAGCCCTGATGCGCTGGCGCCACCCCGAACAGGGGCTGATTCCACCGGACCGCTTCATCCGCCTGGCCGAACGCAGCGGCGTCATCAACGAAATCGGGCGCTGGGCGCTGGATGAGGCCTGCCGCCAGTTGCGCAGGTGGCATGACGCGGGCCACGACGGCTGGACGGTATCGGTGAACCTGTCGCCGATCCAGCTGGGCTCGCCGCACCTGCTGCAGGACGTGCGTGAGGTGCTGCAGACCCACCGCATCGACCCGCGCCGGCTGGTGCTGGAAATCACGGAAAGCGCGGTCATGCGCGACACCGAGGCCAGCCTGCACCTGCTGCAGGCACTGGCAAGGCTGGGTGTGGGCATTGCCATCGACGACTTCGGCACGGGCTATTCCAGCCTGCTCTACCTCAAGCGCCTGCCCGCCACGGAAATCAAGATCGACCACGCGTTCGTGCATGATCTGGAGAACAGTTCGGAGGACGTGGTGATTGTCTCGGCCATCGTCGCGCTGGGGCACGCGCTGGACATGGACATCGTCGCCGAGGGCGTGGAAACCGCCGGCCAGCGCGCCTACCTGGAGCGGCTGGGCTGCGATTACCTGCAGGGCTATCTGCTGGGCCACCCGGTCGACCCGGAGCGCTTCATGCAGCTGCACGACCAGACCCGACCGCTCATCGTGAAGGCCGAGGAGTTCCAGATCGCCCAGGGCGGGCATTTTCTCGATTAGGCGGCAATCCGATCCGCCGGTAGAGCCACCCCATGGGTGGCTGCGCTTCGCTCCGACGTCATGAACGCCTGACGGGCGGCTTCGGCCGGGTTTAAACGCCGGTTGGATGATGGGGGAACGGCGTTGCATTGGCTTCGGGCACTTGTGCCGCGCTGCGCGCGGCGGCCGGGCAGATCCCGGCGCTACGAATTGTTACGTGCGCAGGGCGATTCGGATCAAACGCGTAGAGCCACCCCATGGGTGGCTGCAACATCACACCACGCGCAACACCACCGCGCCGGCGACGATCAACCCGGCCGCCACCCACCGCCGCCGGTTCACCCGCTCGCGCAACACCAGCGCCGAGATCACCACCCCGAACAGGATCGAGGTCTCCCGCAGCGCGGAGATCATCGCCACCGGCGCCTGTGTCATCGCCCACAACACCACGCCGTAGGAGGTCAACGTACCGACGCCGCCCACGACGCCATACCCCCAGTTCGCCCGCGCATACGACAGCAACTCACGCGCACGGGTGCTCAACGCCCATATCGGCAACGGCAGGCCCGACAGCAGGAACAGCCACAGCGTATAGCCCACGGTCGAACCGGACTGCCGCGCGCCCCATGCATCCACCAGCGTGTAGGTCGCAATTACGCCCGCATTGATCAGCGGCAGCCACATCTGCCGCCGTACGATCCCGTGCGACATGCACAGGATGCCGGTGCAGATCAGCCCGATGCCCGCCCAGGCCCACAACGGCAGGATCTCACCCAGCAGCAGCCCACCCACCAACGCCACCAGGATCGGCGCGCAGCCGCGCATCAACGGATACGCCGCGCTCATGTCGGTCAGCCGGTAAGTGCGCGCGACAAGCAGGTAGTAGCCCGCCTGCAGCACGGTGGACGCGGCCAGCCACGGCCAGCTGCGTGGCGCAGGCGCGGCAACGAACGGCAGGCAGATCGCGGCGATCACCGCTGCAGAGCCGGTGACCAGGATGGTCGTGAACAGCGTATCGCTGCCGCGTTTGACGATGGCATTCCAGCTGGCGTGCAGCAGCCCGGCGAACAGCACGGTGCAGAACAGGAAAGGCGACATCGGAACCCGCGGCAGGCATTTGATCGCAGATGATGCCATCGATGATGCCGGCGCTGCCTGACACGTGCTGGTGGCGGTGGCGGTGACTGCGGCAGTGGCGATGACTGCCGCGTTGGCGTTGGCGTTGGCGTTGGCGTTGGCTGCGGCTGCGGCTGCGGCTGCGGCTGCGGCTGCGGCTGGGGCTGTGGCTGCGGCTGTGGCGGTAGGGTCGCATCCCGATCGACTGCACGCAGGTTCCCCGCGTTCGATGGCGGCATGACCCTCGTCGAAAGGCGCTTCTTCGCCCCCGGGTCATGCGTTACCGGACGTTGAACGCGCAACGGCAATCGTTTGGGAACCGATCCTACCGCCCATCACCGTCACGATTCTGTCTCACCACGCCCGCCGTTTCCGGGCCCTTGGCGGTCTTGGAACGGTTCTTGCACCGCCCCGGGTAATCCCCGCGGTGCCCTGCTCCCGATGTCCGACGAAGAACAAGCCGGCGAAAAAACCGAACAACCTACCGAAAAACGCCTGCGTGACGCCCGCGAACAGGGCAATATCCCGCGTTCGCGCGAGCTGGCCACGGCCGCCGTGTTCGGTGCGGCGGTGCTGGCGCTGATGGCGTTCTCCGGGGGCATCGCCACCCGCAGCAAAGAGTGGATGAAGCTCGCCCTCACCCCGGAGCCGGGCCTGCGCGCCGAGCCGCTGGGGCTGTTCAACCACTTCGGGCACCTGTTCCTGCAGCTGATGCTGGCGCTCTGGCCGCTGCTGCTGGTCTGCCTGCTGGCCAGTTTCCTGGCGCCGGTGGCCATGGGCGGGCTGCGCTGGTCCAACAAGTCGCTGATGCCGCAGTTCAACCGGCTCAGCCCGATGGCCGGCATGAAACGCCTGTACGGCGCCGAGGCCATCGCCGAATTCACCAAGTCCCTGCTGCGCATCGTGTTCGTGGGCACCGCCGCCGGGCTGGTGGTGTGGCATGGCATCCGCGGGCTGCGCGATCTGGTCCACCAGCCGCTGGAGGCCGCCATGGTCCACGGGCTGGGCTTCACCCTGAAGCTGATGCTGGCCACCGGCGGGGCGATGATGCTGCTGGCCGCCATCGACGCCCCGTACCAGCGCTGGAACTGGATGCGCAAGCTGAAGATGACCCGCGAAGAACTGCGCCGGGAAATGAAGGAAAGCGAGGGCAGCCCCGAGGTGAAGGGCCGCATCCGCCAGCTGCAGCAGCAGATGTCCAACCGCCGGATGATGGAAGCGGTGCCCACCGCCGACGTGGTGGTGGTCAACCCCACCCACTACGCCGTGGCCCTCAAATACGACGGCGGCAAGATGGGCGCCCCCACCGTGGTGGCCCTGGGCGTGGACGAAACCGCCCTGCGCATCCGTGAAGTGGCCGACGGCAACAAGATCGCCATCGTCTCGGCGCCGCCTTTGGCACGCGCCTTGTATCGGGAAGGTCAACTTGGAAAGGAAATCCCCGTGAGACTGTATTCGGCCGTTGCCCAGGTCCTGTCCTACGTCTACCAGCTGCGCACCTGGCGGGGCGGCCCGATGCCGGCCGCGCCCAGCATCGACGTGGATGAACACGGCAAGGGAGGCCGCGCATGAGCGCCCAGCCCGCCGGAATGAACACCCGCCGCGCCCTGGAGATGATCCGCAATGGGCTGGGCGCCCCGCTGATCGTGCTGGCCCTGCTGGCCATGGTGGTGGTGCCGCTGGCCGCGCCGGTGCTCGATGCGCTGTTCACCTTCAACATCGCCATCTCGCTGATGGTGCTGCTGGCGGTGGTCTACGTGAAGCGCCCGCTGGACTTCACCATCTTCCCGATCGTGCTGCTGATCACCACCATGCTGCGGCTGGCGCTGAACGTGGCCTCCACCCGCGTGATCCTGCTCAACGGCCAGAACGGCCACGAGGCGGCCGGCAAGGTGATCGCCGCCTTCGGCGAGTTCGTGATCGGCGGCAACTACGCCGTCGGCATCGTGGTCTTCGCGATCCTGACCATCATCAACTTCGTGGTCATCACCAAGGGTGCCGGCCGCGTGTCCGAAGTGACCGCGCGCTTCATCCTCGACGCCATGCCCGGCAAGCAGATGGCGATCGACGCCGACCTCAACGCCGGTTTGCTGACGCGTGAAGAAGCCAAGCTGCGCCGTGAGGAGGTTCGCGAGGAAGCCGACTTCTACGGCGCGATGGATGGTGCCAGCAAGTTCATCCGCGGCGACGCCATCGCCGGCATCCTCATTCTGTTCATCAACATGATCGGCGGCCTCGCCGTCGGCGTGCTCCAGCACGGCATGCCGTTCGGCGAGGCCGCCGCGACCTACACCCTGCTGTCCATCGGTGACGGCCTGGTGGCGCAGCTGCCCGCTCTGCTGGTGTCGTCGGCGGTGGCCATGCTGGTCACCCGCGCCTCGCGTTCGCAGGACATGGCCCAGGCCATGATGGGCCAGGTGTTCGGCCAGCACCGCGCGCTGGCCATCGCGGCCGGCATCCTGATCCTGGTCGGCCTGGTGCCGGGCATGCCCAACGTCGCCTTCTTGACGCTCGGCGGCATCCTGGCGTTCATCGCCTGGAAGCTGTGGAAGAAGAGCGTGCTGGCCCAGCGTGCGGCCGAGGCCCCGGCCAGCGGCCCGACCACCGCGCTCGGCCTGCCCGCCGGCACGCCCTCGCCCACCGCCGAACTGACCTGGGACGAACTGCGCCCGGTCGATCCGCTGGGCCTGGAGGTCGGCTACCGGCTGATCCCGCTGGTGGACAAGAACCAGGGCGGCGAGCTCATGGCCCGCATCAAGGGCGTGCGCCGCAAGCTGACCCACGACATCGGCTTCCTGATTCCGTCGGTGCATATCCGCGACAACCTGGAGCTGAGCGCCACCGCCTACCGCCTGCTGATCCACGGTGTACCGGTGGCCACGGCCGAGATCCACCCCGATCGCGAACTGGCGCTGGACCCGGGCAGTGCCCTCGGCGCGCTGGAAGGCATTGCCGGCAAGGACCCCGCCTTCGGCCTGGACGCCACCTGGATCCAGCCGCACCAGCGCGCCCACGCCGAATCGATGGGCTACACCGTGGTCGACCCGGCCACCGTGGTCGCCACCCACCTGTCGCACCTGATCCGCGAACACGCCCCGGAACTGCTGGGCCATGAAGAGGTGCAGCAGCTGCTGGCCAACCTGGCCAAGAGCGCGCCGAAGCTGGTGGAAGACCTCAGCCCCAAGGCGCTGCCGCTGTCGGTGGTGGTACGCGTGCTGCAGAACCTGCTGATCGAGCGCATTCCGATCCGCCAGCTGCGCAAGATCGCCGAATCGCTGGTGGAAACCGCGCCGCAGAGCCAGGACCCGGGCGTGCTCACCGCCGCGGTACGCAACGCGCTGGGGCGTTTCATCGTGCAGGAGATCGCCGGCATGTCGCCCGAGCTGCCGGTGTTCACCCTCAACCCGCAATTGGAACGTGTCTTGCAGGAGTCCACTCAGGGCAACGGCGCAGCGCTGGAACCCGGGCTCGCCGAGCGACTGCATCAAAGCCTGGCCGAATGTGTCGGCAAGCAGGAAGCGAAGAACGAGCCCGCGGTGGTGTTGGTGCCCGGACCGGTACGTGCCGCGCTGGCACGGCTGGTACGGCACAGCGTCCCCTCGCTGTCGGTACTGGCCTACAGCGAGGTGCCTGAGGACAAGCGGTTGAAGCTGGTCGGGACGATCAGCTGAGCCGGAACTCCGACAGCACCGCGTCAGAAAACAGACACCCCCATTTCGATATCACCGCAGCAGGACACCAAGGGAATCCCGGACCGTGCAGACCACCGACAACCAGCGTTTCCCTTCGACCCCCCAGCCGCCCCAGTCCCGGTACCACAGCATGAAAATCAAACGCTTCGTCGCTCCCGATATGCGCTCTGCCATGAACCTGGTGCGCAAGGAACACGGTCCGGATGCCGTGATCCTGTCCAATCGCCGGATCGAAGAAGGCGTCGAAATCGTGGCGGCCGCCAACTATGACGAAGGCGCCGTGCAGCGTGCGCTGGAAGCGGCGCGCAAGGACGTCGCACCGCCGCCGCCGGCCCCGCGCCCGCGCAATGCCGCCGATGCGGTGATTGCCGCCGTGACCCGCCGCAAGGCACCGGCCACCGCGCCGGAACCGGTGGCCGCCACCACCTCCGCGGTTGCCGCCCTGGCCCGCGCCGCCGTCGGCGCGACCGGTCGCACCCTGGATACCGCCAACGAAATCGTGCCGCCGCCGGGCAGCAGTGGCTTCGCCGCCACCCTGGCCCGCGCCACCGTGCAGCCGGCCGACCGCCTGCCGGAGCAGATCTTTGCACCGTTCAACGTCGAGCAGGCGGCCGCCGCCGAGCGCGCGCCCCGCGCCGCGTTGGTGGATGCCACGCCCGCCGTGACCGTCCCGCTTCGCAGCGAAGCCCCGGCCGCGCCCAACCGCGCCCGCTTCATCATTGACCCGCCGCTGGACGAGGCCCCGCTGTTCGAGATGCACGCACCGGCCGGCCGCGCCAGCGTTCCGCCGCAGCTGCCGCCGATCCCGCAGATGCCGTCGCAGCAGATGCAGCGCGCCCCCGTCGAGGCACCCGCCGCGCCGTTGTGGGAAACCGTACCGGTGATCCCGGCGATGGTCTCGGCGCCGATGGCGATCGACGATTCGGCCGTGTTCGCCCCGATCGAGCCCGTTGCCAGCATCGAGGTCGCCACCCCGGCCGCGCCGGCCACGCCGATCGCCGAGATCGCGGCGCCGATCGCCCCGCCGGCGCTGCCGCTGCAGGCCGCCAACGAACCTGCGCCCGTCGCCGAGGTCGTCGCCGTGGCGGCACCGGCCGCCGCCGTCGCCGCGCCGTTGGCCATGGTGCCGCGCGATGACGAGGAGCTGCGCCACCTGCGCCATGAAGTGGCCGGCATGCGCCAGGTCATCGAGCGCGAGATGAACCGCTTCACCGACGAGCGCCTGCGCGGCTCGGCCGTGCGCGCCGCCGCGCTGGACCTGATGGACGAGTACGGCTTCGATGCCGGCATCAGCCGCGACGTCGCCCTGCAGATCCCGCTGGACACCGAAGCCCACCGCGGCCGTGGCCTGATGCTGGGCCTGCTGTCCAAGAAGCTGCCGATCGCCCCGGTCGACCCGCTGGAGGCCGGTGGCGTGATCGCCCTGGTCGGCCCGACCGGTGCCGGCAAGACCACCACCATCGCCAAGCTGGCCTCGCGCTTCGCCGAAGCCCATGCCGCCCGCGACGTGGCGCTGGTCACCACCGACACCGGCCGCATCGGCGCCCGCGAACAGCTGTACGGCTTCGGCCGCCAGCTCGGCATCGCCGTGCACGAAGCCAGCAGCGGCAGCGACCTGACCCAGCTGCTGGAGCGTCTGAAGGACTACAAGCTGGTGCTGATCGACACCGCCGGGCTGGGTCCGCGCGACCGCGCCCTGGCCGCCCAGCTGCAGTGGCTGCGCGCCGCACCGCAGATCCGCACCCTGCTGGTGCTGCCGGCCAACACCAGTTTCGGCGACATGGACGAAGTGGTCCGTCGCTTCAGCGCCGCCAATCCGCAGGGCGTGGTGCTGAGCAAGCTGGACGAGACCGGCCGCTTCGGCACCGCCCTGTCCGTGGCCGTCGACCACCGTCTGCCGATCACCTGGGTGACCGATGGCCAGGACGTTCCCGAAGACCTGCACCGGGCCAGTGCGGCCAATCTTGTACTTCGCCTTGAAGATTTGCGCCGCGCGGCCGATATGCCCTGCAACCCGGAGTTGAACCATGCCGTCGCGTGAGTATGCCAAGCTGACCCAGACCTTCCCCTTGTCGGCCACCCGCAGTGCGCCGCTTGGCCCGGTCCGTACCATCGCCGTCACCGGCGGCAAGGGCGGCGTGGGCAAGACCAACGTGTCGGCCAACCTGGCCGTGGCGCTTGCCGACATGGGCAAACGCACGCTGCTGCTGGACGCCGACCTGGGCCTGGCCAACATCGACGTGATCCTGGGCCTGCAGCCCAAGCTGACCCTGGCCGACCTGGTCGCCGGGCGCTGCACGCTGGAGGAAGTGATCCTGGAAGGCCCCGGTGGCGTGCTGGTGGTGCCGGCCGCGTCCGGTCGCCGGCACATGGCCGAATTGCAGCCGGCCGAGCATGTGGGCCTGGTCAACGTGTTCTCCGAACTGGAGCGCGACCTGGACTTCATGGTGGTGGACACCGCCGCCGGCATCACCGACGGCGTGCTGACCTTCTGCCAGGCCGCCCAGGACACCGTGGTGGTGGTCTGCGACGAACCGGCATCGATTACCGATGCCTACGCGCTGATCAAGGTCCTGTCGCGCGAACGCGGCGTGGACCGCATCCAGGTCGTGGCCAACATGGTGCGCGACCCCAATGAAGGCCGCGTGCTGTACGAAAAGCTCAGCCGGGTCTGCGACAAGTTCCTGGCCGACGTCTCGCTGAACTACCTGGGCTGCGTGCCGCAGGACGACTGGCTGCGCCTGTCGGTGCAGCGCCAGCAGCCGGTGGTGAAGGCCTACCCGTCCAGCCCGGCCGCGCAGGCGATCACCGAGATCGCCCGCCGCACCGCACGCTGGCAGGCCCCGACCGAGCCGCGCGGCGGCGTCGAATTCTTCCTGGAACGCATCCTCAAGCAACGCGGGGTGACCGCATGAAAGGCGCCGCACAATACAAAGAGGTCCAACGCACTGCGGCCAACGAGTGCATTGCCCAGCACTCGGACCTGGTCCGGCGCATCGCCCACCACCTGGCAGCACACCTGCCGGCCAGCGTCGAGGTCGACGACCTGATCCAGGCCGGCATGATGGGCCTGATAGAGGCCTCGCGCAGCTATGACGCCGACCAGGGCGCCTCGTTCGAGACCTACGCGTCCATCCGCATTCGCGGTTCGATGATCGACGAGATCCGCCGGGGTGACTGGGTGCCGCGTTCGGTGCACCGCCGTGCCCGCGACGCCGCCTCCACCATCCGCCGGCTGGAGCAGAGCACCGGCCGCGCCGCCAGCGCCACCGAAGTGGCGTCGGCGATGGACATGCCCCTGCCCGACTACCTGCGCCTGATGGAAGACGCCGCACGCGGCCAGGTGCTGAGCCTGGAATCGCGCATCGAAGACCAGGGCGAACTGGACACCGTGGCCCAGGGCGGCCCGACCCCGCAGCAGGTACTGGAGCGCGGCGAGTTCGGGCGCGAGCTGGGCAACGCCATCGGCCTGCTGCCCGAGCGCGAACAGCTGGTGCTGTCGCTGTACTACGAGCAGGAACTGAACCTGAAAGAGATCGGCGCGGTGCTCGGCGTCAGCGAGTCACGCGTCTGTCAGATCCACGGCCAGGCAGTGCTGCGCCTGCGTGGCCGACTGAAGATCTTCGAGGCGGCCGACGCCGGCCTCGAAAACACTTGATACCGAGGAAAGTGCTTTGAACAAGAACATGCGTATCCTGATCGTCGACGACTTCTCGACCATGCGTCGTATCGTCAAGAACCTGCTGGGCGATCTGGGCTTCACCAATACCGCCGAAGCCGAGGACGGGCATGCCGCGCTGGCCCTGCTGCAGAGCCAGCCGTTCGATTTCGTGGTCACCGACTGGAACATGCCGGTGATGACCGGCATCGACCTGCTCAAGGCGATCCGCGCCGATGCCAAGCTCAAGACGCTGCCGGTCCTGATGGTCACCGCCGAAGCCAAGCGCGAGCAGATCATCGAAGCCGCCCAGTCCGGCGTGAACGGCTACATCATCAAGCCGTTCACCGCCGCGACCCTGGAAGAGAAGCTCGGCAAGATCTTCGAGCGTCTGGCGGCCAGCGCCTGATGGAAACCCTTCGCGACAAATCGGCGCTGGTGCAGCGCCTGCAGGATGCCCTGGCCGCGCTGGAAAGCGGTGACGAGGCCGGCTGGCGCCGGGAAATCGACGCGCTGGCCGCGCTGCGCACCCAGCCGATGATGGCCGGCCTGAACCGGCTCGCGCGCGAGCTGGGCCAGGCGCTGGGCGAGCTGCCCACCCTGCCCAGCGAGGCCGGCGAGCTGGACGACGCCTGCGCGCGCCTCGACCACGTGGTGGCCATGACCGAACAGGCCACCCACCGCACCCTGGACCTGACCGAAGAATGCCGCGCGCTCACCGAACAGCTGCGTGCCAACGGGCTCAGCCCGGACCAGGACCAGCAGTTGGACCGCATCCGCCACAACCTGACCGAGATCGCGCTCACCCAGAGCTACCAGGATCTCACCGGGCAGATCATCCGCCGCGTGGTCGGCATCGTACGCCGCGTGCACGAAGGCTTCGGCGCGCTCGGCCTGCCGCCGCCGGAAGAAGCGTCCCACAAGCGCGACAACGGCCTGGCCGGCCCGGCCGTGAGCGGCCTGGACCGCCATCAGGTGTCGCAGGTGGACGCCGACGACCTGCTTTCCGATTTGGGGCTTTGAAACCATGAGTGCTGTTCCAGACGACATTGCCGCAGACTTCATCCTCGAGGCCCAGGAGATCCTGGATCGCCTCGGCGAACAGCTGGTGTCGCTGGAGCAGTCGCCCCAGGACAGCGACCAGCTCAACGCGGTGTTCCGAGGGTTCCACACGCTCAAGGGCGGCGCTGGCTTCCTCGGCATCCAGGCCATGGTCGAACTCTGCCACGCGGCAGAGGAAACGCTGGGCATGGCCCGCTCGGGCCAGGCCGTGCTGCAGGCGCATCACTTCGATGCCGGCCAGCAGTCGCTGGACTACCTGCAGTCGATGCTCGATTCGGTCGCCGCCGGCACCGAGCCGGGCTACGCGCCGCCGGAGCTGATCGCGCAGTTCGACGTCAACGGTCCGGCCACCCCGGCGCCGCGCGCCGCCGCGGCCACCAGCGGTGAGCTGATCACCGACGACGAGTTCGAGGCACTGCTCGACACCCTGCACGGCGGCGCTGCACCGACCGCCGTGACGCCCACGAAAAAGACCGACGACCTGATCGGCGAAGACGAATTCGAGGCGCTGCTCGACCAGCTGCACGGCGGTGCCGCCCCGGGCAGTGCCACCGTTGCCGCACCGGCACCGGCCGTCGCCCCGCGTGCCGCGCCGGCGCCGGCCAAGCCGGCCGCCAACAAGCCGGTCGCCGAAGCCGAACACACCGTGCGCGTGGACACCAAGCGCCTGGACGCCATCGTCAACCTGATCGGCGAACTGGTGCTGTCGCGCAACCGGCTCAAGACCCTGCGCGCGCGCCTGCACGATGA
The DNA here is from genome assembly GCF_050737075.1 of Stenotrophomonas sp. Lineage (GTDB taxonomy): Bacteria > Pseudomonadota > Gammaproteobacteria > Xanthomonadales > Xanthomonadaceae > Stenotrophomonas. The sequence continues at coordinate 1,163 of NZ_JBOHXV010000087.1, read as the reverse complement.
AGAACTCGACCGCGCCGTCTCCACGCTGGACATCGCCACCGCACGCCTGCAATCGGCGGTGATGCGCACCCGGATGCAGCCGGTGGGCAAGGTGTTCTCGCGCTTCCCCAAGGTGGCCCGCGATGTGGCGCGCAACCTGAAGAAGGAAGTGGAGCTGGAACTGATCGGCGCCGAAACCGAACTCGATCGCAACCTGGTCGAGGCGCTGGCCGATCCGCTCGTGCACCTGGTGCGCAACGCGATCGACCACGGCATCGAGATGCCCGAACTGCGCGAGGCCCAGGGCAAGACCCGCAGCGGCAACGTGCGGTTGTCGGCGCAGCAGGAAGGCGACTACGTCAGCATCGAAGTGCAGGACGACGGCGCCGGCATCGACCCCGAACGCCTGCGTGCCAAGGCACGCGAGAAGGGCCTGATCGATCCGGAGGCCGCCGCCCGCCTTACCAGCGAGGAGTGCCTGCACCTGGTGTTCCTGCCAGGCTTCTCCACCAAGCAGGAAGTCACCGACATCTCCGGCCGTGGCGTGGGCATGGACGTGGTGCAGTCGCGCATCCGTGAGCTGAGCGGCCAGATCCAGATCCAGTCCGAGCTGGGCCGTGGCAGCCGCTTCCTGATCCGGGTGCCGCTGACCCTGGCGATCCTGCCCACCCTGCTCGTGCAGGCCGGCGAGGACGTCTACGCCCTGCCACTGGCGCGCGTGATGGAGGTGCTGCACGCGCCGAACACTTCGCTGGGCTGGTTTGACGGGCGCGCCGTGCTGGACCGCAAGTCGCACACCCTGCCGCTGGTGGACCTGCGCCATTGGCTGGCGGTCGAGCCGGTGGCCTCGCCGCTGCTGACCATCGTGGTGCTGCAGGCCGGCGAGGCACGCTTCGGCCTGGTCGTGGACCAGGTCCGTGGCCGCGAGGAAGTGGTGATCAAGCCGCTGCCCAAGGCACTGCGCGGCCTGCGCGGCTACGCCGGCGCCACCCTGATCGGCGACGGCCGCATGTCCCTGATCCTCGACGTGGACGGCCTGCGCACCCAGCACGATTGATCCCGGCCGACGCAGCCACGCAGGGCGTGGCTCTACCGGCCGACACCCGTCCCGTAGAGCCACGCCATGCGTGGCTGAACCACCCGAAGAACTGAAACCGTAGAGCCACGCCCTGCGTGGCTGAATC
>NZ_JBOHXV010000086.1:0-18298 GCF_050737075.1 Stenotrophomonas sp. | reverse complement strand
GCATCAGACAGCCAAGAGCACCAGCCAGCAAGGGTTTGCGGTTCATGGCATTGCCTCGATCGGGGTTGTGGGAAGAAGACGATTTGGAGTGTGATCCTGATCACGCGGCAGAACAATTGCCTAAAACGAACGGCATCATTCGGGTTGGGGAGGAATTCACCTACACGTTCAGTCCGCCGGATCCTGAAAGGAGTGCTTGACGCTACGAATACGCGCTCTGGAAGATGCTGTGTCCCTCCGCTCCGCCAGTTGCCCCCACTTGACGCCCTTGCCCAGCCTGCCCGCCTCAACCCTGGATCGCGCCGCCGCGTTTACGGCCCCGGCGCCTGACCCTGTCCTTCACCGCAGTGTGCTGGAAGGGCTCAGCGCGGGCTTCTGCATCATCGAGGTCATCCTCGAGGACGGCGTGGGTGTGGACTACCGCTTCCTGGAAGTCAACGAGGCCTTCGAACGCAACACCGGCCTGCATGACGCGTCCGGGCGGCTGATGAGCGAGTTGCAGCCTGCGCACGAAGGCGAGTGGTACCGCATCTACGGGCAGATCGCGACCACCGGTCGCCCGCAGCGTTTCGAACTGGAGGCGCGGGCGCTGAGCCGCTGGTATGCGGTGGAAGCGATGCGCGTGGGAGAGGCGGGCGATCGCCGGGTGGCGGTACTGTTCTTCGACATCACCAACCGCAAGCAGATCGAAGTGGAGCTGGCCGAGAGCGAGGCGCGCTTCAGTGCCTTGGCCGACGGCCTGCCCATGCCGGTGTGGGTGCTGGACGAGCGCGGCCATGCGCGGTTCGTCAACAGCGCCTTTACCGAATTCTATGGTGGCGACGAGCAGCGCGTTCCCGACGATGTGTGGCGCGGGCTGGTGCATCCCGACGATGCCTCGGTGTTCGACTACGAACTGCAGGAAGCCATGAAGGCGCAGCGCTCCATGCGCGCGCTGGTGCGCGGCCTGCGTGCCGACGGCGAATGGCGCTGGCTGGAAATGAACGCCCGCCCGCGCTTCTCGCGCGTGGGCCGCTTCATCGGCCTGGCCGGCAGCAGTACCGACGTGACCGAGCGCCGCGAAATTGAAATGGCGCGCGAGGAGCTGCTGCAGTCCGAGCGTGCCGCCCGCAGCGCCGCCGAGAACATGGCGCGCCTGAAGGACGAGTTCCTGGCCACGTTGTCGCACGAGCTGCGCACCCCGCTCACCACCATTCTGGGCTGGAGCGAACTGCTGCTGCAGCGCGTGGACGCGACCAGCCCGCTGTACAAGGGGCTGGGTGTGATCGCCAGCAGCGCCATGGCGCAGAAGCGGCTGATCTCGGACATGCTCGACCTCAGCAGCATGCTGCTGGGCAAGGTGCAGTTGGAGGTGGAGGTGTTGGACCTGCGCTCGCAGCTGACCGAGGCCATGCGCGCCCAGGAACTGGTGGCCGAGGGCAAGGCGCTGGATGTCAGCCTGGTCATGCCGGAGGGTCCGGCGCTGGTGCTCGGCGATGCCACGCGCCTGCAGCAGGTGCTGTGGAACCTGCTGTCCAATGCGATCAAGTTCACCCCGGCGGCCGGCACGATTTCGGTCACGCTGGATACCGACGGCAACCACTGGTCGGTGACCGTGGCCGATTCGGGCGATGGCATCGCACCGGAATTCCTGCGCCATCTGTTCAGCCGCTTCCGCCAGGCCGACGGCACCACCACCCGCCGCCATGGCGGGCTGGGTCTGGGGCTGGCGATCGTGCAGCAGCTGGTGGAGCTGCATGGCGGCCAGGTAAGCGCCAACAGCGAGGGCCAGGGCCGTGGCGCGGCGTTCACCGTGCGCCTGCCGGCCTACCAGCCGCAGGCCGATGGGCGCCCGCTGCGCGAAGTGTTCAGCGGCCCGATCAGCGAACAGGTGATCGAACCGTACCCGTTGAAGGGCCTGCGCCTGATGGCGGTGGAAGACCAGCCGGAGGTGTTGGAGTACCTGCGCCGGCTGCTGGAAGAGCAGGGCGCGCAGGTCACCGCCGCGGCCTCGGCCGGCGAAGCGCTGGAACTGTTGGACCAGGGCGGCCATGAAGGCGTGGACGTGCTGCTGACCGACATCGGCATGCCCGGCATGGATGGCTACGGCCTGGTGCGTACGCTGCGCGAAGACATCGGCGTGGACGAGAACCTGCTGCCGGCCGTCGCCGTCACCGCGTTGGCGCGTGCGGATGATCGCAAGCGTGCGCTGGCGTCCGGGTTCCAGGAGCACGTGGCCAAGCCGTATTCGGTTGCACAGCTGGTCTCGGCGGTCCGCAGCGTGTTGGCCGCGCGGCGCTGACGATTGCCACGCATGGCGTGGCACTACGCCGTGCGTTCCGCTGCCACGCATGGCGTGGCACTACGCCGTGCGTTCCGCTGCCACGCATGGCGTGGCACTACGTCATGCATTGCAACGTCCGTAGAGCCACGCCATGCGTGGCTGCGTATCCCCACCGGCATAAGGAAACTCAATGTCCCGCTACGCCCCCACCATCCACACCGACCCAGCCGATATCGCGGCACTGGAAGCACTGTTGCCGCAACTGAAAGGCCAGGCGCGGGTTGAAATCACCCTGGACGACGGGAGCCGCCTGCTCGGCACTGTGGCCGTGCAACCCACGGTGCAGCAATACCGCGACGCCGACGAGAATGAAGGCAGCAACGGCCAACTGCGCCTGGATGACCTGGATACCCCGGTGCAGCAGCACGTGCTGTGGCTGGACCGGATCTGCGCGGTGCGCGCGCTGCCGCCGATAGAGCCGCCGACCGCCGCCTAGCGCGGGGCGTCCCCACAGGTACCGACCGGTGGCCGGTACCTGTGTGTCCTCAATGCTCGAACACTTCCGGCGTCGCCTCGAAGCGGCGCGCATAGGCGCGCTCATCGGCCACCCGGGCCACTTCAGCGTCGGCCATGTCCGGTGCGCCGTAGACCGCGTAGGCGACCGTGCCATCCTCCTGTTTGCCCACCTGATGCAGCCGGTAGCGCGAGTGACCGCCGCCGGTATCTTCGGGGTAGTGCACCGGCGGCTGAGCCCCCTCGATGTCCATTTCGCTGTTGTCGACCACGCCACCGACGAACAATGCGCGCATGAGCTACCTCCGTTGCGAATGAGCCTTTACCCTGACCCACCGCATGTTGCGGTTGCATCAAGACGGCGTTGAATAAACGCAAATCGGGCCCGGGGCAGGGCCGATCGGCTGAAACGGTAGAATGGCGGTCTCTTTTCAAGATGTGCCCCCCGCATGGCTGCCCAGCACGACGCCCCCCTGGAAACCCTGTTCCTGCCCTTCGCCGGTGCGCTGTCCTGGCCTGCCGGGCCGGTGCTGTTCCTGCGCGCCCGCGACGGCTGGCCGCTGCGCGAGTACGCGCAGCCGGCCCAGCTGGTCTGCGAACAGAGCTTCCGGCCCTTCGCCGATGCCCTGGAAGCCAGCGGCTGGACCGTGCGCGACGAACAGCAGCTGGCCGACGCCGACACCCGCTACGCGGTGGTGCTGGTGCTGCCGCCGCGCCAGCGTGAGGAAGCCCGCGCGCTGTTCGCCCGGGCCCTGGCACTGACCGCCCCGGGCGGCATCGTGGTGGCCTGCCAGCACAACAACGAGGGCGCCCGCTCCGGCGAAGGCGACCTGCAGCAGCTGGCCGGGCTGGGCGGCAAGATGACCAAGAACCACTGCCGGGTGTACTGGACCGCGCCGCTGGACGGCCAGCACGACGCGGCGCTGGCCCAGCGCTGGGCCCAGCTGGACGCGCCGCGGGCGATCCTTGGCGGGCGCTTCCAGAGCCGCCCCGGCATCTTCGCGTGGGACCGCATTGACCCGGCCTCTGCACTGCTGGTCGAACAGCTGCCGGCCGACCTGGCCGGGCGCGGTGCCGATCTGGGCGCCGGCTTCGGCTACCTCTCGGCCGAAGTGCTGGCGCGCTGCCCGGGCGTGACCGGGCTGGACCTGTATGAGGCCGAAGGCCGCGCGCTGGCGCTGGCCCGGGTCAACCTGGCCGCGCTGGGCAAGCCGGCCACGCTGGCCTTCCACTGGCAGGACGTCACCGCCGGGATCGAGGCGCAGTACGACTTCATCGTCACCAATCCGCCGTTCCACACCCCCTCGCGCGCCGACCGCCCCGACATCGGCCAGCGTTTCATCGCCGTGGCCGCGCAGGCGCTGCGCCCGGGCGGGCGGATGTGGCTGGTGGCCAACCGCCACCTGCCGTACGAGCAGATCCTCAACGAGAGCTTCGGGCAGGTACGCGTGGCGGCCGAGCGCGACGGCTTCAAGCTGATCGAGGCCACCAAGGCCAGCAAGAGCGCCACGCCCGCCCGGCCGCCGCGCAGCACCGAGCCCAAGTGGGGCCGCGGGGGTCGCCCGTGAAGCTGGTCAAACTGCTCGCAAACCTGGGCTATGGCAGCCGCAAGCAGGTGCAGGGAATGTTCCGCGAGGGCCTGGTCACCGACGCCGACGGCGAGGTGCTGTACGCCGACGACCTGGTCGCGCATGAGGCGATCCGGGTCGAGGGCGAGCCGCTGGACCCGCCGCAGGGGCTGACCCTGATGCTGCACAAGCCGCGCGATTACACCTGTTCGACCAAGGACAAGGGGCGGTTGATCTACGATCTGCTGCCGCCGCGCTTCCGCGAGCGTTCGCCGGTGCTGTCGTCGGTGGGCCGGCTCGACCGCGATACCAGCGGACTGCTGCTGATGACCGACGACGGCGCGCTGCTGCACCGGATCGTGTCGCCGAAGTCGCGCCTGGACAAGGCCTACCAGGTGACCGTGGCCGAAGACCTGCGCGGCGATGAAGCCGCGCGGTTTGCCAGCGGCGGGCTGATGCTGGAGTCCGACGACAAGCCGTTGCTGCCGGCCGAGCTGCACGTGCATTCCGCGCGCGAGGCCGAGCTGGTGCTGCACGAGGGCCGTTACCACCAGGCCCGGCGCATGTTCGCCGCCGTGGGCAACCACGTGCAGGCGCTGCACCGCAGCCGCATTGGCGGGCTGTCGCTGGGCGACCTGCCCGAAGGCGAGTGGCGCATGCTCGATGCCGCCGACCTGGAGACGCTGTTCACCGGGCACCTGACCGACGCGTCATGACCGCGATACCCGCGCTGCCGTTCCTGCCCGAGGCGGTCATCTTCGACATGGATGGCCTGATGATCGACAGCGAGCGCGTCTCGCTGGCGTGCTGGTCGCAGGCGGCGCAGGAACACGCGCTGCCGTTCACCGACGACTTCTGGCTGGGCATGGTCGGGCTGGGCGACCGCGACTGTGAGCAGCGGCTGCTGCAGCACATCGATGCCGATGCGGTGGCCGCCTTGTTCGCGCGCTGCCACGATCTGTACGAGGCGCGCACGCAACAGGGCCTGCCGCTGCGGCCAGGCATCGTGGAGCTACTCGAGTTGTTGCAGGCGCACGGCATTCCGCGCGCGGTGGCGACCTCCACGCGGCAGCCGCGCGCCTCGCGCAAGCTGGCGGCGAGCGGGTTGCTGGGGTACTTCGACCACGTGGTGACCAGCAGCGATGTCGCCCATCCCAAGCCGGCGCCGGACATCTACCTGCTGGCCGCGCAGAAGCTGGGCAAGGCGCCGTCGCGCTGCCTGGCGCTGGAAGATTCCCCGGCGGGCATCCGCGCGGCGGTCGGCGCGGGCATGACCGCGATCCAGGTCCCGGACCTGGTGCACCCCGACGACGCGCTGCGCGCGCTGGGCCATCGCATTGTGGATTCGCTGCAGGACGCGCACGCACTGCTGGTGCCGTTGCTGCCGCGTTGAGTGAGGCGATGCCGCCGGGCGCTGCTGCCCTGCGGAAATACGGGTAACCGTGGTAGGGTCGCATCCCAATCGACTGCACGTCACGGCGCAGGGTTCATTGGGGCATGGACCTCAAACGAAAGGCGCGTCTCCGGCAGAGGTCATGCGTCCCCGCCCGTGGCATGGGTTATCGGCAGTCGTTTGGGAACCGACCCTACCAGGCATGCACGCCACGCTTGTACTCCCCATAAAAAACCCGGCACATGGCCGGGTTTTTCATGTCAACACCGCGCGGAATCACACCCGCCCGAACACCAGCGCCGCGTTGGTACCGCCGAAGCCGAAGCTGTTCGACATCACGGTGTTCAACTGCACATCCTGGCTCTCGCGCACGATCGGGAAACCTTCCACCGCCGGATCCAGTTCGCCGATGTTGGCCGAGCCGGCGATGAAACCGTCGCGCATCATCAGCAGGCAGTAGATCGCTTCATGCACGCTCGCCGCACCCAGCGAATGGCCCGACAGCGCCTTGGTCGAGGACAGCGGCGGAATGGATTCGCCGAACACTTCGCGCACGGCCTTCAGCTCGGTCACATCGCCCAGCGGCGTGGAGGTGCCGTGCGTGTTGAGGTAGTCGATCGGCCCGCTGACATTCTGCATGGCCATGTTCATGCAGCGCACCGCGCCTTCACCGGACGGGGCCACCATGTCCGCACCGTCGGAGGTGACGCCGTAGCCGACCAGCTCGGCGTAGATGCGCGCACCGCGTGCCACGGCGTGGTCGTAATCTTCCAGCACCAGCATGCCGCCGCCACCGGCGATGACGAAGCCGTCGCGGTCCTTGTCGTACGGGCGCGATGCGGTGGCCGGGGTCTCGTTGAAGCGGGTGGACAGCGCGCCCATTGCATCGAACATCACGCTCATCGACCAGTGCAGGTCTTCACCGCCACCGGCGAACATCACGTCCTGCGCGCCATGGCGGATCAGGTCCGCGGCGGCGCCGATGCAGTGTGCCGAGGTGGCGCAGGCGGCCGACAGCGAATAGCTCAGGCCCTTGATCTGGAACGCGGTGGCCAGGCAGGCCGAGACGGTGGAGCACATCGTGCGCGGCACCATATACGGGCCCACCTTGCGCACGCCACGCGCACGCAGGATATCGGCCGATTCCACCTGCCACTGGCTGGAGCCGCCGCCGGAGCCGGCGATCAGGCCGGTACGCGGGTTGGCGACCTGCGTTTCATCCAGGCCGGCATCGGCGATGGCATCGCGCATGGCGATGTAGGCGTAGGCAGAAGCATCGCTCATGAAGCGCTTGAGCTTGCGGTCGATCTGCGCGTCCAGGTCCAGTTCGACGTTGCCGCCCACGTGGCTGCGCAGGCCGGCTTCGGCATGGTCGGGCAGAGCACGGATGCCGGCGCGGCCTTCACGCAGTGCGGAGGACACGGTGTCCAGATCGTTGCCCAGGCACGAGGTGATGCCCATTCCAGTAATGACGACGCGACGCATCAGAAGTTCTCGGTGGAAGTGAACAGACCTACGCGGAGGTCTTTGGCGGTATAGATTTCGCGGCCATCCACGAGCATGCGTGCGTCGGCCTGGGCCATGACGAGCTTGCGGTTGATGACGCGGGTGATGTCGATTTCGTAGCTGACGCGCTGGGCGCTGGGCAGCACCTGACCGGTGAATTTCACTTCACCGCAGCCGAGCGCGCGGCCGCGGCCGGGTGCACCCAGCCAGGTGAGGTAGAAGCCGGTGAGCTGCCACATGGCGTCCAGTCCCAGGCAGCCGGGCATGACCGGGTCGCCGATGAAGTGGCAGCCGAAGAACCACAGGTCGGGGCGGATATCCAGTTCCGCGCGCACGTAGCCTTTGCCGTGAGGACCGCCTTCATCGCGGATGTCGGTGATGCGATCGAACATCAGCATCGGATCATTGGGCAGGCGACCGCTGCCCGGCCCGAACAGTTCGCCACGGGCGCTGGCCAGCAGCTGTTCGCGCGAGAACGCGTTGAGACGAGTCATGGAAAACGCAATCCTGAAGAGGGTGACATCGGGGGACGCCGGCCGTCGGTCGGCGAATTGTTGCGGTTGAAAGTGCCCAAGAGTGCAGAGTATTTCGCATTCAATCAAACGTTTTAACCGTACGCAGGCGTAGTGTTTTCAGGTTGAAAAACGCATGTCGTTGTTATGAAAAGACCATACTCAAGCGTGTGGCTGTAATCTTGTTCATGTCTCCCCGCCGCTTCACGCCTTGAGCCACCGCCGTGTCCGCACAACGCAAGATCATCCACGTCGATATGGACGCGTTCTACGCGTCGGTGGAGCAGCGCGACAATCCGTCGCTGCGCGGGAAGCCGGTGGTGGTGGCCTGGAAGGGCGCGCGTTCGGTGGTTTGCGCGGCCTCGTACGAGGCGCGGGTGTTCGGCATCCGTTCGGCGATGCCGGCGCTGCGTGCGGAGCGGCTGTGTCCGGACGCGGTGTTCGTGCCGCCGGATTTCGTCCGCTACAAGGCGGTGTCACGCCAGGTGCGCGAAATTTTCCTGCGCCACACGGATCTGGTGGAGCCATTGTCGCTGGACGAGGCGTACCTGGACGTGACGGTGCACAAGGGCGGGATGACGGTGGCGACGGAGATTGCGGCGGTGATCCGCGCGCAGATCCGTGAGGAGACGCAGCTAACGGCGTCGGCGGGCATTGCGCCGAACAAGTTCCTGGCGAAGATCGCGTCGGACTGGCGCAAGCCGGACGGGCAGTTCGTGGTACCACCGCATCGGATCGAGCAGTTCCTGACGCCGCTGCCGGTGAAGCGGGTGCCGGGGGTGGGCAAGGTGATGGAGGCGAAGCTGGCCGAGCTGGGCATTGCGACGGTGGGCGATCTGCGCGCGCTGCCGCTGGAGGCGCTGGAGACGCGGTTCGGCAGTTTTGGTGCGAGTCTGTACCGACGCGCGCGCGGGATCGATGAGCGGCCGGTGGAGCCGGATCAACCGGTGCAGTCGATTTCGTCGGAAGACACGTTCGCGGAAGACTTGCCGCTGGACGCGTTGGAGCCGGCAATCGTGGAGTTGGCGGCGAAGACGTGGCATGCGACGCGCAAGACGGACCGGGTCGGGCACACGGTGGTGTTGAAGTTGAAGACGTCGCAGTTCCGCATCATCACGCGCAGTTTCACGCCGGAATCGCCGCCGGAAACGCAGGAGGAGCTGCGCGATATCGCGCTGGCGCTGCGCGCGCGGGTGGAGCTGCCGGCAGAGACACGCTACCGGCTGGTGGGCGTCGGCCTGGGTGGATTCCGCGAACGCGAGCCGGTAAGCCAGATGGGGCTGTTTGACGGTCACGACGTTGGTTGAACGCACAACGTCAACGTCAACGCTTAATTGCTCCGGGGTAGCGGGCCGGCGCGGGCGGGTTGGCGGGACACGCCGTGAACCCATCCATGGGGGCTTGTAGAAAACATCCATGTTTTCTACAGTCCCGCCAACCCACCCCCGCCGACCCGCCGACACTTGGTCGGCGCCCAACGAAACAGCGGGGCAACTGCGCATCGCAACCGACTGCGGGCCGCACTTCAACTCACGGTGGTAGAACTCGTAAAACGTGGGCCCACGGTTCTCCTGGGGATGAGACATCGGTAGGGTCGCATCCCAATCGACTGCCGATGACACTGCAACGCGCGGTGGGGCATGAAAATCACCCGCGCCGCGCGTCATCACGCTTGATCAATACGCCACGGTCGCAATCGTCCGCACGTACTGCGGCTTCTCGATCTCACTCACGAACGCATCGGCGTAATCGGCGTAACTGATCCGGCTGTGGCCATCGGCGCCCACCAGGAACTGCCTGGCCTGGGTGCGGAAACCACCCTTCTGCGGGCCCGGTCCGATTTCGGCTGCCGGGGAATAGAACGTCCAATCCAGGTCATCCACCTTCTGCAGCAGGTTGAACGCCTGGCGCGCGGCGAGGGCGACCGGCTTGTAGGCGTCGGGGAAACCGTCGGTGTCCACGAGCTGCACGCCCGGGGCGACTTCGAGGGTGCCGGCGCCGCCGACCATGAGGAAGCGCGGTACGCCGGCCTGGCGCGCGGCGTTGATCAGTTCGGCGGTGACGGTGGTGACGGTAGCCGGGTCATCGCCCGGGCGCGGGCCGAAGGCGCTGGCCAGGACGTCGTGGCCGGCGATGACGGCGGCAAGGGCTTCAGTGTCGTCCAGGGCGGCAATGGCCAGCTGGGCGCCGTCCAGTTCGGCCGGCAGGCCGGTATCGCGGCGGACGATGGCGGTGACCTGATGGCCGCGGGCCAGGGCCTGGCGGGTGATTTCACGGCCGATGTTGCCGGTGGCACCGACGAGGGCGATCTTCATGGGGCGGGTTCCGTTGAGGGAGGAAGGCCAGCTTATGCGCCTGAAAGCGAACGAAAAACCGCGTATAACGGGCTAATTTGTTGCGCGGATCGATCAAATGGACCGGCTGACGGCGATGAACGTGTTTGTGGAGGTGGCCGAGCGCGGCAGTCTCACTGCGGCGGCGGAGGCGCTGGACATGTCGCGGGCGATGGTGACGCGCTATCTGGCCGAGGCGGAGCGCTGGCTGGGCGCGCGGCTGCTGCACCGGACGACGCGCCGGATCAGCCTGACCGGGCCCGGTGAAGCCGCGCTGCTGCGCTTCCGGCAGATGCTGGCGATCGGTGATGAGCTGCAGGGCGAGCTGGCGAGTGACAACCCGGAGCCGCATGGGTTGTTGCGGGTGACGGCGAGTGTGTCATTCGGGCAGTTGCACCTGGCCGCTGCGGTGGCGGAGTTCGTGCGCCGGCATCCGCTGACGCGGGTGGAGCTGCTGCTGGTGGACCGGGTGGTGAATCTGGTGGAAGAGCGGGTGGATGTGGCGGTGCGGATTTCGCGCGCGATCGACCCGAACCTGATCGCGCGCTGGCTGGCGCCGTGTCGTTCGGTGCTGTGCGCGGCGCCGTCGTACCTGGCCGAGCGTGGCACGCCCACGAGTGCGGATGCGTTGGCGGGGCACAACTGCCTGACCCATCACTATGTGGGTAAGAGTGTGTGGCAGCTGCAGCGGCATGGCCGCGCGATTTCGGTGGCGGTGGGGGGCAATATCAGCGCCAATGAGGCGTCGTTGTTGCTGGAAGCGGTGCGCGCGGGGGCGGGCATCGCGATGCTGCCCACGTACCAGATCGCGCCGCTGCTGCGGTCGGGCGAGCTGGTGGAGGTGCTGCGCGAGTACCAGGTGGAGGAGATGGGCATCCACGCGGTGTACGCCTCGCGGCGGCAGCTGCCGGCGTTGATGCGCAGTTTCCTGGATTTTCTGGTGGAGCGGTTTGCGGCGCCAGAGTTCGTGGCGCGGATTTGATATGTGCCGATGCCGGCATTGCGCGGGACACGCATGGCGTGTCGCTACGCGGATGCCTCTGCGTCGGGACAGACAGCATGCTCTCGTGCGATCCGTAGAGCCACGCCATGCGTGTCTGCTCTTCGCCGAAGACCGCGAAGCCACGCATGGCGTGGCTCTACAATGTACTGCCCCCCGTTTGAAGCGAGCCTCCCTTGACCTACCCCTATCCGCTGGTGATCTTCGACCTGGACGGTACGCTGGTCGACAGCGCCGGCGATATCGCCGAGGCGCTCAACCGCACGCTGGAAGACTGGCAGCTGTCGCGCGTGCCTGAAGCCACGGTGCTGACCTGGATCGGCGATGGCGTGCGCCGCCTGGTGGAACAGGCGTTCACCGCCGCACGCAGCGATATCGATCTCGACCGGGTGATGCCCGGCTTCATGCGCCGCTACGAGGAATGCCTGCTGCGCAGCCCGCGCCTGTTTGATGGGGTGGTGCCTGCATTGCAGGCGCTGCGCGAGCGCAATGTGGTGATGGCGATCTGCACCAACAAGCCCTCGGCGCTGGTGGCGCCGCTGCTCGCACACCTGGGCGTGCAGGACTTCTTCGCGCTGGTGCTGGGCGGCGATTCGCTGCCCGAGCGCAAGCCCAGCGGCGCGCCGCTGCGGCATATCGCCGATGCGTTCAAGGTTGCGCCGGCCGCAGCGTTGATGGTGGGTGATTCGGTTACCGACTACCGTGCTGCCGTGGACGCGGGCATGCCGGTGGCGCTGGTGCGCTACGGGTACCCGCGTGGGTTGGATCTGGATACGGTGGACGCAGTGGCGGTGGTTGATGACCTGCGGGCATTGCCGGGGTTGTAGAACGACCGGGGGAAGTGCCGACCAACGGTCGACACCTACCGCAGGTGGGACAGCGGCGATGCCGCCGTCCCGATCCCTTATTTCGGCTGGTAACGCACGCTCAGGCGGTACTCGCGGCCCGGCTGGTTGTACCAGGCCACCGTTTCGTACTCGCGGTCGAACACGTTGCTCACCCGGCCCAGCAGCGACCAGTCGCGGCTGAGCGCGTATTCCAGGCGCAGGTCCAGCGTGCCGTAGCCGGCCAGGCGAACGGTGTTGTCGGCGTTGTCGTAGCGCTTGCCAGCACCGAACGCGGTGACACCGGCGCGGAAATCGCCGAAGCGGCGGTCGATGTCCAGGCGCGCGGTGTCCTGCGCACGGCGCGCCAGCCAGTTGTCGAACTGCGCGCTGCCGTCGGTACGATTACGCGGATCGGTGTGGCTGAGCTGGGCACTGAGGTCGAACCCGGCCACGGTGAGCGAACCGGTCAGTTCCGCACCGCGGATACGTGCCTTCTCCACCTGCGTCATCATGAAGGTGGTGGCGTCGTAGGTGATCAGGTCGTCGATACGGGTTTCGTACACGTCCAGGCCCCAGCGCCAGCCGTCGCCCTGCTGGGCGATGCCCACGTTCGCGCTCTTGGACTTCTCCGGGTCCAGGCCCGGCACGCCACTCCACGGGTCGTACAGGTCGCTGAAGGTCGGTGCCTTGAACGCGGTGCCGTAGCTGGCGTTGAGACGGAAGCCGCCGCCCAGCTCCATGCCCCAGCCGAGGCTGCCGGTGGTGTGGTTGCCGAACTGCTCGTTGTCGTCGTTGCGTACGCTGGCCTGCAGGTGGTGCGCGCCGAAGCGGCCCTGGTACTGCACGAACACGCCGGTATTGTCGCGGCTGTCGACCAGATACCCGGCACTGCTGCCGTCCAGTTTGTCCTGGCTCCAGTCGGCGCCGGCGCTGAGCAGCTGGCCGTCGGCGATGCCCACGTCGGCCTGTACCGAGGCGCTGTCGCGGTGGGTCTGCGCCGCGCCCAGCCAGGTGCTGTCGTTGTAGTTGTCGGACTCGTTGTCGGCGCGGCCGACGTTCACCGTGAGGTTGAAGCGCTCGCTGGGCGTGTAGCGCAGCTTGCCGCCCAGCACCTGCTGCAGCGTTTCCGAGTAGTTGTAGTAACCGTCGTAGTGGTTCTCGCCTTCGGCGCGCAGCGCGGTGCCTTCCACGCTCAGCGTGTCGGTCAGCGTGTAGCCGCCGCGCAGGCTCATCGACAGGTTGCGGTAGCCATCGCGGTCGGGCTCGTCGGCGCCACAGCCGGCGAAGGTGACCGGGTCACCGTTGCAGGCATTGATGCCGTCGGTGTGCTGGTAGGCGATGTCGGTGCCGAACCAGCCGCGTGCGCCGGTGCCGCCGAAGCCGCCGCTGGCCTCACGCAGGCCGTTGCTGCCGCCACCCAGCTGCAGGTGCGGCGCGAAGTCGCCCGCGTTGCGGCGGGTGAAGATCTGGATGACGCCGCCGATGGCATCGGCACCGTACAGGCTGGACTGCGGGCCGCGCACGATCTCGATGCGCTCGATCTGCGCCAGCGGCAGGTCCTGGATCATCGCCAGGCCCAGGTCGCCGGTGTTGATGCGCACGCCGTCCACCAGCACCAGGGTGTGGGCCGAATTGGTGCCGCGCAGGAACAGCGAGCTCTGCTTGCCCAGCCCGCCGCTGTTGTTGAGGTTGATGCCCGCGCGGCCGCGCAGCAGGTCCTGCAGCGACGGCGCCTGGCTGCGCTCGATCTCGGCGCGGTCGATCACCTGCGCGGGCGAAATGCTGTCCTGCAGGGCGATCGGGGTGCGGGTGGCGGTCACCAGCACCTGGTCGAGCGCGGTGGCGTCGTCCTGTGCGGCGGCCACCAGCGGCAATGCCGACAGCACGGCCAGAGAAAGAATACGGATCTGATGCTTCATCGTTGACTCCAAACACCGCGCACGCCCGCGCGGCTGGGGTAGGGGCGGCGGTCAACGGGAGCAGGGGACGGTGGGCGGGCGCAGACACGGCGCCGCTTGCCGCCGCCATGCCCGCCGCATCGCAACCAGTCGTCTTCCGGGCCGGTCTCCGGGCTCGCGGGCCGATGGCGGACCATCGCACCAGGCGCCTTCCCATGCACGAGCACAGTGGCGTATTGCCTGGCTTCCACGCTTACCGTTGCGGGGGCAGCGCCGGGCTGGCAGCAGGCAGGACCTGTTGCGTCACCGGCTTCCCGTTTCAACCTGCCGGCTTGCGCCGCAGGTCACCTGAAAGTGCGCGCAGTGTAGAGCAAAGCCCCGCGCCAGGTGCAGTCTGCGGCGGAGCGGCGCAGCCGAGCGGTTAGAATGCGCCTCGCTCTACGACGTGGTTCGCATGAAACAGAAGTGGTTGCAGCAGCTTGACCGGCGCGTCCATCGCGTGACCCCGGCATGATCCTGGATCTGATCCGGCATGCCGCCACCGGCCGTGACGACCACCTGGATGGACGTACCGATCCTTCCGTGGAGGTCGATGGCACCGCGCCGATCTGCGCCCGCTACGCGGACCTGCAGTGGCAGCGCGTGCTGAGTTCGCCGCGCCAGCGGGCCCTGGCCACCGCCGACGCGCTGGCGCTGCCGCGCGGGCTGGAGGTGATCGCCGACGAGGAATGGGAAGAGCTGGATTTCGGCGACTGGGACGGCCAACCGCTGGACGCGCTGCCGATGCAGGCCCTGCAGGCCTTCCACCTGGACCCGCACGCCAACCCGCCGCCGCACGGCGAAAGCTGGGGCCATTTCGAGCGCCGCATCGCGCGCGCGCTGCACCGGCTGCTGGACGAGCCCGAGTGCGTGCCGACCCTGATCGTCAGCCATGGCGGCCCGCTTCGCATGGTGCTGTCGCAGGTGTGCGGGCTGCCGATGGCGATGTGCTGGGCGCTGCGCATCGACCACGGCACGCGGCTGCAGCTGCGGGTGGAGCGCGAGGATGGGGAGTTGTGGGGGGAGCTGCTGGAGCTTCAACAACCGGCAGCGTTGATTCAACCGCAACCGCTGCCGTAGAGCCACCCCATGGGTGGCTGCGCTGTAGCCTGCATCGCGCTCAGCCACCCTACAAAATCGCCTATCTTTCTGGCGCGGCAGGACACGGGCGCGTGGCGACGCGTTGGGCGAAATGGCGCCAGATGGTCACACGGCGCGGGGTGGCTCTACGAGCGGTCTTCTTCCGTCTCGAACGGCGCTTCGTCGCCGTCGTCATCGTTGGCCACCGTGCGGTCATACACCGGCCCGGAGGCAGGCGGCGCCTTCTTCAGCGGCTTGTCGGCGATGATCGCCTCGTACTCGGCCACCAGTGCCGTGCGGCGTGCCTCGGGCAGTTCCTGCCAATGGCAGTCCAGCAGCGCGCCTTCCAGCGAGTACAGCAGGTTGAGGCTGGGCTTGAAGCCGGCGCGGCGGACCTTGACGAAGGCACCGACCGCACCGACGGCGGTCAGTTCCTCGGGCGTGCGCAGACCGACCTGGCGCAGCCAGGCCGCGCTCTTGGGGCCGATGTTGCGCAGCTTGGTGCTCATCCCAGCGCCTCGACGAACACCGCGGCAATCGCTTCCAGGCCGGCCTGGTCCTCGGCATCGAAACGGGCCAGCGAGGGGCTGTCCAGGTCGAACACACCGATCAGGGTGTCGCCCTTGACCAGCGGCACCACCAGTTCCGAACGCGACGCCGAGTCGCAGGCGATATGGCCCGGGAAGGCGTCCACGTCTTCAATGCGCTGGGTGATGCGCTGCGAGGCCGCCGCACCGCACACGCCCTTGTCCAGCGGAATGCGCACGCAGGCCGGCAAGCCCTGGAACGGGCCCACCACCAGTTCGGTGCCGTCGAAGAAGTAGAAACCCACCCAGTTCAGCTCGGGCAGTGCGTGGTAGATCAGCGCCGCAAGGTTGGCCGCGTTGGCGATCCGGTCGCGCTCGCCGTGCACCAGGGCGCGGGCCTGGGCCAGCAGCTGGCCGTACTGTTCCGGCTTGCTGCCGGTAAGCGTGGAAGTATCGAACATGGCCGCAGTCTAGCAAGCGCAGCCGGCGGCCGGACCGCCCGGCCGTGCAACGCTGCGGTGCCGATGCGTCGGCGGCCCGCCAGCGCCGATAATGGCGGCCCCTGTTCACCGGTCCGGCCATGTCCCCGTCCGCCTCCCTGCCTGCCGCCTTCTACGTCACCGGGACCGATACCGGTATCGGCAAGACCTTCAGCAGCTGCGCCCTGCTGCACGCGCTGCGCCAGCGCGGGCACCGCGCGGTGGGCATGAAGCCGGTGGCCAGTGGCTGTGAACGCACGCCCGACGGCCCGCGCAACGAGGATGCCACCGCGCTGCTGGCCGCCAGCGACCCCACCCCGGCCTACGCCGACCTCAATCCCTATGCGCTGCCGCTGCCGCTGGCCCCGGAACTGGCCGCGGCGGCGGCCGGCGTGACCCTGGCACTGGCGCCGATCGAGGCCGCGTTCGCGCGCCTGCAGGCACAGGCCGACACCGTGGTGGTGGAAGGCGTGGGCGGCTGGCTGGCACCGCTGTCCACCACGCTGGACCAGTCCCATCTGGTGCAGGCGCTGCAACTGCCGGTGGTGATGGTGGTGGGCCTGCGGTTGGGCTGCCTGAACCATGCGCGGCTGACCGCACAGGCGATTGCCGCCAGTGGCGCGACCTGCATCGGCTGGATCGCCAATGAAGTGGACCCGCAGATGGAGCGGATCGACGACAACGTGGCGCTGCTGCGCGCGCGCCTGCCGCTGCCGTTCTGGGGCCGGCTGCCGTACGCGCCGGGCGCCGATCCGGCGCAGCTGGCCCGGCACCTGCTGGGCTGACTACTCCCCGCGCGCCTGTGCCAGCAGCGCGGTGGCCAGCCGCCCGACGCAGGCGATGGCGCCCACGTAGCGCGCGTCCAGGTCCTGGCAGCACGACAGCCGCAGGCAGTGCCGGTAGCGTGCGCCGCGCGAATACACCTGGCCGGGCATGAACACCACGCCCTCGGCCAGCGCCTGTTCGAACAACACGCCGGTGTCCACCCCTGCGGGCAGCTCGATCCAGAGCAGGAAGCCGCCGCTGGGCTGGGTGGCGCGGGTGCCCGGCGGGAAGTGCTGGGCAACCATCGCGCGCACGCGGCGCACCTGTTCGCGGTACAGCCGGCGCAGGCCACGCAGATGGTGTTCGTAGCTGCCCGCTTCGAGAAACGCGCCGACCGCCTCGCCCAGCAGTTGCGACTCGGCGCCGGTGGACTGGAACTTGAGCAGCTGGATATCGGCCGCGAAGCGCCCACCGTCGAGCCAGCCGATGCGGTAGTCGGGCGCGAGCGTCTTGGAGAAGCCGTTGACCACGATCACCCAGCCGTCCTCGTCGAACGCCTTGAGCAGCGGCGCCAGCGGCTCCTGGTACTGCAGTTCGGCGTAGACCGCATCTTCGATCAGCGGCACGCGGTACCGGTTCACCAGCGCGGCCAGGCGTTGCTTGGCGGCCACCGGCATGGTGCAACCCAGCGGGTTGTGCACGCTTGGCATCGCCACGATCGCGGCGAGCGCGCCCTGTTCCAGCTGCGCTTCCACCGCATCCACGTCCAGCCCCTCGCGTGGGTCGGTGGGCAGCTCGATCGCCTTCAGGCCCAGGTTGCCCAGCAGCGGATACAGGTTGAAGTACGACGGCGCCTCGATACCCACCGCATCGCCCGGGCGGGTGACCGCGCGCAGGGCCAGCTGCAGCGCCTCCATCGCGCCATGGGTGAGCACCAGCCGGTCCACCGTGGTGTGCAGGCCCAGCCGCGGGCCGCGCCGCACGATCTGCTCCAGCAGGCGGTGGGCGCTGTTGGGGCGCGCGTAGGTGCGCACCATGGCCGGCGTGCGGCGCAGTACCTGGGCGGTGGCGCGCGCCAGTTTCGCGGCGGGGTAGAAGCGCTCGCCGCGCGGTCCCGCAAAGGCCAGGTCGACGATGCCCGGTTGCCGTTGTGCGGTCAGCACGCGGGCCATCATCAGCTGCTGGGTCTGGGTGGTGGCCAATGACGGCGCCTGGCGCAGCGAGCGCGTCGGTTCGGGCAGGCGCGCGCTGACCACGAACCCGGCCTTGGGGCGCGGCATCACCAGGCCGGCGTCTTCCAGGTGTCGGTAGGCGGCGATCACGGTGTTCAGGCTGAGCTGGCGCTGCGCGGCCAGGCCGCGCAGCGAGGGCAGCCGCGCCCCGGCCGGCAGGCGGCCGCTGTGGATGGCGTCGGCCATTTCATCGGCCAGGGACTGGTAGAGGTTGGCGGCCATGCGGAATCTGTAACCATGGGGGTCGCCGATATCGTGCGCTGTACCCGGGGGCGCTTGCAACCTGGCGGGAGCTGACGGGGTAAAACGACTGGGCAACACGGACGGGGCAACACCGACGGGGTAGAGCCGACGGGGTAGAGC
>NZ_JBOHXV010000085.1:0-18440 GCF_050737075.1 Stenotrophomonas sp. | reverse complement strand
GGGGGGGGGCAGAGCGGATTGCTGGCTGGGCTTCCTTCGAGGGATTACCATTCAGCGTCAGGCCTCGTTCGGCTCGATCACCACGTAGCCACGAGCCTTCAGCCGGCCAAGCAAGCCGTCGGCACCAACCATCTCGCTCATCGGCAACACGGCGAATGTAACCGCATTCCGCTGCAGCGCACGCTCCACCGCCGCGAGCCAAGCCAAGGACGCTTGCTCAGCCAGCCCTGGCTTCTTCTGGAAGCCCATCACCGCGTCATAGGTAAGCCTGCACGCAGGTTGTGCTTCGCCGTACTTCAACTGGCGCAGCATGCCCAAGTCGCCGGTGGCCCAGGCATTCGCGCCACGCTTCATTACGTCCAGGTCGGCTTCAAGTTAGTCAACTGTTCTGGCAAAGCATTCCTGGTCGTCGATTCGCGACTCCGCCAAAGCAGCTATTCCTGCCTTGTAGGCCCTCCTGTCGATGCCCAAAGGATATTGGATCCGAGTCTGAGTAATCGAGATGTCGTTGGCCTCGGCAATCTCGACAACCCTGTTCCAAACAACGCCTTCCTGCGTCATGCCTGCGGTGGAAATGGCCCTGAAGTACAAATCCTGTGAAGCAAACATCGGGCGTGAGCGCTCAACCTTGCGGTTGTCGCTCATGTATTTTGTCCTCAGCGCGGCCCACCGCGCATAGACGGGCTCGGGCAACACGTCCTTCAGCTCTTTTCCGCCGGAAATCTTCGTGGCGGCGATTGCGGAGCGGGCCAATGACGCCATTTTGAACACATCCACGGTGCCAACGTCAGCTTTGGTCCCGCCGGGTGCGATAATTTCATCGGCCTGTGAAACGACCTCCTCAACTTCGGCTGAGTCCCAGGTCATGTTTTTCGGGAGCGGACTAACTGTGCCCAACAACCACAGGGTCCTATCACCATTGGTTACTTTCCAAAGACTCGGTCCTGGCATTGTGCCTGTTACAACCACTGTATCCAGAGTCTTCGGCGCTGATTGAGGTAGGTCTTGAGCGTTTGCGATAGCCGAGACGGTTATACCTAAAACAGCGAACAATGAGATGGTCGTAGCCGGCTTCAGCATGTCGAATTCCATCCATCAGGTGAGTGCGTCCAGGTGCGTTCCAGCCATCACATTCCACGACCAACTGCGGTAGCTAGCGCGTCAGAGTAAATAGGGCGCCGTTAAAGTTTCATTTTTGGCCGTCGGAATGCGAGGGCCTGTCATGACGATGGTTTCGACGCGATAAAGGTCTACCCGGTGGCGGGCCGAAACGAGTCCTTGAAGTGCGCTGATCACATTGAAGTCGCGGGCGCGAAACGTGCTGCTTCCCTGGAGAAAGAAGATTTGTCTGTTGACAGTGAGCGTGTACGGACGACAGAGACCCCCTGATTGCCGCGCGCTGTGGCCTGGCCGGACTACAGCCTACTTGTCGCGTCTCGGCAAATAGATAAATCGATGCTTCGAATGGTGGTCGGCCGGTATCGGG
The DNA here is from genome assembly GCF_050737075.1 of Stenotrophomonas sp. GTDB lineage: Bacteria > Pseudomonadota > Gammaproteobacteria > Xanthomonadales > Xanthomonadaceae > Stenotrophomonas. Next base: position 16,954 of record NZ_JBOHXV010000085.1, on the reverse strand, counting down.
CTTGCCGCAACTCGTCGCCAGAATTCTTGTCGTCTAGTTCGGTCGACGAGGTTAAGTCGGCTGGCTTCGTAACGCGTGGGTGGTGGGTTCGACTCCTATTCCCGGTGCCCGTTTCAGAAAAAGCCCTGGCCCTGATATGGACTTGTCGTTTTGGAGGGGAAGTTGGCTGGGTGTGCTTCGCCGTCGGCGCAATTGAGCCAGTTCCGCGCCGGCCAAGCGCCTGTTAATCTCCGCAACGGGGCTGCGACCCGCAGCGACAGGGGATCACGGAAGATGGCGAGCATGTATCTGGTGCGTCGTGCGGTACTGGGTGTGGCACTCCCGTTGTGCCTGGTCGTTCCCTCGATGGCGCGGGCCGATGCGCCGGTCGCCATCTCAGAGGCGGAAGATCAGGAGACCGCAAAGGTTGTCCGCTATACCCGTGAACTTGAGCGCACTCCGGACGGTCCCGATGCCGCCGCGATGCGGCAGGCACTGCTGCGCTGGACCATCGACACGCCGGACTACCAGGTGATGGTCTGCGACATGCTGCAGCTTCCAGAGGAAAGCAGCACTGACAAAAGCCCGATCAGCGGCGAACTCAATGTGCAGATGATGTTCGGCAACGTGGCCTACCAGATCCAGCATGGCAAAGAGGGTGATGAGCTGACCCGCCAAGTGGCGGGTGTGGAGAGCGCGTTGCGCACCTATGCCGCCTATGTTGCAAAGAAACCGGCATTGCGGATACCGGTGCTGGATGCGTTGCTCGGGTCCCAGAAGGCCGGCACCCTGCGTGCACAGCTCGCGACCGTGATGGAGAAGCACTGCAAGGCCAGTGAAACGACCGCGCTGACCATCAAGCCGGATGAGGGAACCCCGTTCCTCGGCGGGTTCCTGCAGGAGTCGCACGTTGTTTACCCGCTCAACGTCGGCAGCTGGTCGATGCAGGGCGAGCGCCGGTACGACGAACCCGAGTGGGGGGCTTCTGTCCGGTACCAGCGCAAGGGCGATAACACCGGCTGGATCGACGCCTACTTCTATCCGGTGGGCGTACTCTCGGCCAACGAGATCGAGCAGATGGCCGCCAGCGAACGCAGGAATTTGTCGGATACCTGGGTCAAGGAGATCAGCGGCGAACCCATGACCCAGCTGACGACCTTTGTCATTCCGGTCGTTGATGGCGCGGTAGTGCCCGCCGACCAGCACCCACGCGCGAAGGCAATCAACGCGCAGGCACTGGATTTCACCTATATACGCAACGACACCACGTACAGTTCGGCGATGGTGTTCATGGTCGACCGGCTGTATGCCATCAAGTTCCGTTACAGCGCCGAAGTGAAGGCGCTGACACGTGACCAGCTGCGTCGCGATGTCGAGGCGTTCGCGCGGCAGTTGGTGCCCCAGCTGGACATCAGCAGTACCGGCAAATGCGGCGCGCCGGCGATGTTCGTCGACGGCAAGCGCGTGGATGGATGTGCGGGCGAGGAGGCCATCCAGCCGGTAGTAAACGAGGGGCAGCGCGAGCTGCGCTTCGAGTATGGCAAGCGGTAGTGCGTCAGGGCGTCACCCATCGTCCGTAGAGGTCATCACATGAGAACTGCCGTCTTCAGCGCCCGTCCCTACGACCGCCGGTTTCTCGACGAGGCCAACGCGCGCGATTACTCAGGGCAGGGCATCGAACTGGACTACTTCGATGTGGCACTGGATGCGTCCACGGCCGGATTGGCCCAAGGCTTCGATGCGGTCTGCGTGTTCGTCAACGACCGCCTGGATGCACCGGTGCTACGGGCGCTGCATGCTCTCGGCGTGCGCGCGATCCTGCTGCGCTGTGCCGGCTTCAACAACGTCAACATCGCCGTCGCCAAGCAGCTGGGCCTGTTCGTGGCCCGGGTGCCGGCGTACTCGCCCGAGGCCGTTGCCGAGCATGCGCTGGCGCTGATCATGACCCTGAACCGGCAGACCCACCGCGCCTACAACCGGGTGCGCGAGGGCAACTTCATGCTCGACGGGCTACTCGGCCGCACCCTGCATGGCAAGACCGCCGGCATCGTGGGCACGGGCAAGATCGGCGTGGCCACTGCCCGCATTCTCAAGGGGATCGGCTGCACGGTGCTGGGCTTCGACCCGTATCCGTCGGCGGAGTTCGAGACCATCGGAGAGAGCGTTGCGCTGGAAGCGCTGCTGGCGCGCTCGGACATCGTTTCCCTGCATTGCCCGCTGACGCCGCAGACCCAGCACCTCATCAACGAGGAATCGCTGGCCGTGATGAAGCCCGGTGCGATGCTGGTCAATACCTCGCGCGGCGGGCTGGTCAACACCGATGCGGTGATCCGCGCACTGAAATCACGCCAGCTCGGCCATCTGGCCATCGACGTGTACGAGCAGGAAAGCGCGCTGTTCTTCCAGGACCTGTCCGGCGAGATCATCGACGACGACGTGTTCCAGCGGTTGATGACCTTCCCGAATGTGCTGGTCACCGGGCATCAGGGATTCTTCACCGCCGAAGCGCTCGAAGAGATCTCGGCGATTACCTTGGGGAACCTACGCGACTTTTCCGAAGGATGTGTCTGCCCCAATCGGGTGGCGTAATGCCGCCGCGCCATGTCTCAGCCCACCTGTGACGTCACGGCACGTGCGGTTGAGGGAAGGCGAGGGCTTTCCCCCGGTGGGTGGCGCGTCCCGCCGAAGTACATCGTCTGAAGCAATCACGTCGATGTCGTTGTTGTCGGCCTTGCTTATCAGGTCCACCTCCTCCCATTTGAGTAGGTCGCCTTGCAGTTCGGCGCGGACGAGGTGAATGGAACTATTTCGGTTGCTTTGCACTGCCAATACAGCCGTGTTGCCCACGGCTGTGCCGACGAGTGTGCCGTCGTCGATCTGACGCAAGTTGACCAATGCACCGCCGAAGTCGCCGCAAAGTCGGTTGCCTTCCTGGACAAGGCTGATATTGAATCCGCCGCAATCGAGCTTTGGGTTGGAGCGGTCGCACCATTTCACCGACCAGCCGCCGCTGAAATCCGAGGGCGGCGGCGACGCAGGGGTAGACGCACATGCGGGCAGCGATCCCGCGGCTAGCAGCAGGCTGGCGGCCATGACGGGTCGGTTGATGAAAGTCATTATCGAATGCAGCATCCGCAATCCTTCTCGATGGGGCAGGATGTGGGGTCTGGGTCAGACCTTGCGCAAGTCTACCCGCCAGTCGTGATCGCGCCTGTAGGACAAGTCTGGTTTGTTTCAGCGGATCTTGCCAATGACGACAGTGCCTCTCGCCAAGCCAAATAGCACCGCTCGCAGATAGCCGCAGATGGCGCCAGCAAGCGTGCCGGCCAGCGCACGGCCGGTGATTCGCAAGGCCTGCGCCGTATGCATGCGCAACCAGGGGAGGGTTGCCACCAACTGGGCGCCTATCAGGACCGCCAGTACATCGAGACCGATGGCATCCACCAGCGGCACCAATGGCAGCAGGTCGGGATTGCAGGCCACCAGCAGGAAGAGGGCGGCGCTGGCGACAGTCAGTGCCCAGCGACCAGTGCGGCTGGCCAGGAAGCGGGCGATGCGTGGGGTTGTCGGCATGGGCGACGTTCCAGGGCGGTTTGTGAAGCAATGGGGTGGGCTTGAGGGGTCTTCAATGCCCTTGGCGTGTCATTGCTCGGTGCCGGTGCTTTGGCGGCGCGTCTGGCGGGGTGGATGCATGAACGGGCGGATTGGGGGCTGCGTGCTGGTTCGGCCGGGCAGAGCCCGGCGCTACTCGGTGGGTCCGCTGCCATCGGTAGGCCATTCATGTCTATACATGGGCACGCGACTGTGCCGATCTGGGCGGTCTGCGCGCCGTGCGACAACGTGTCGCAGCCCTTTTCGGGCCTTTCCTGCGCTGGATCATTGTCAATGCCTTTCTTAAATGGTGCGTGACGGCATAAAATTAGAGGGCTGACAGGTACACCCGGCTTTTGCTGGCGGGGCGCGCTTGAGATGGCATTCCCTACGCAATTGGATCGACCGATGATTCCGTTGAAAACCCTTGGGCGCTGGTTGCGCCCGGGCCTGCTGTTCGCGTTGTCCGTGTTTTTGACGGGCTGCAGCTCGGCCATTCTCGCCCCGAAGGGGCAGATCGGCCATGATCAGAAGACGCTGCTGATCACGGCCACCGTGCTGATGCTGCTGGTCGTCGTGCCGGTCATCATCATGACCCTTGCCTTCGCCTGGAAGTACCGCGCCTCGAACACCAAGGCCCGTTACGAGCCGAAGTGGTCGCATTCCACCGCGATCGAAGTGGTCGTCTGGTCGATCCCGTGCATGATCGTGCTGGTGCTGGCCGTGCTGACCTGGCGGTCCTCGCACTCGCTTGATCCGTACCGTCCGCTGGACTCGGACAAGAAGCCGGTGGTGATTGAAGCCATTTCGCTGGACTGGAAGTGGTTGTTCATCTATCCGGAAGAGAACATCGCGACGGTCAACGAAATCACCTTCCCGGTGAACACCCCGCTGAACTTCAAGATCACGTCCGATTCGGTGATGAATGCGTTCTTCATCCCGCACCTGGGCAGCATGATCTACTCGATGACCGGCATGGAGACCAAGCTCCATCTGATCGCCAACGAGACCGGCACGTTCCCGGGCATGTCCTCGCACTACAGTGGCGCGGGCTTCAGCAAGATGCATTTCGACGCCCACTCGGTCACTGAAGCCGACTACCAGGCATGGCTGACCAAGGTGCGTGCGCAGAGCACGACGCTGGACCAGACCGCGTTTGGCGCGCTGGTGGCTGACAAGAACCACGACTGGCACCCGGTGACCTACTTCGGCACCGCCGAGACCGGCCTGTTCGATTGGGTCGTTGCCCGCCACATGGGTGACAACCAGCACTACGGCATGGACCACAAGGCCATGGACCACGCGGCGATGTCGCATGGCGCCGCTGGCGAAAGCCATGAAGGCCATGAAATGCCGGCCGGTGCCCACGAAGGCCATGACGCGGCCGCCCCCTCGGGCGACGCAGCGGCTGCTCCGGCTGACGCCGCGGCTGCCGAGCATGCTGAACACACTGCAGACGAGCACGCCGCCGCCGGTCACACCGGTCACGCAGGCTCGGGAGAATAAGCATGAATCTGTTGGGTAAACTGACATTCGCTGACATCCCGCACGACCCGATCATCATCACCACGCTGATCGGCGCGGGGATCGGTGGCCTGCTCGTGCTGGCCCTGATCACCAAGTTCAAGCTGTGGGGCTATCTCTGGAAAGAGTGGTTCACCTCGGTCGACCACAAGAAGATCGGCGCGATGTACCTCATCGTTGCCTTCGTCATGCTGCTGCGCGGCTTCGCCGACGCGATCATGATGCGTGTCCAGCAGGCCACCGCCGCCGGCGGTGCCGAGGGCTTCCTGCCGCCGCACCACTACGATCAGATCTTCACCGCCCACGGCGTGATCATGATCTTCTTCGTGGCGATGCCGCTGATCACCGGCCTGATGAACGTCGTGGTGCCGCTGCAGATCGGCGCACGCGACGTGGCCTTCCCGTTCGTCAACTCGCTCAGCTTCTGGCTGTTCGTGGCGGGCGCGGGTCTGGTCATGATCTCGCTGGGCGTGGGTGAATTCGCGCAGACCGGCTGGCTGGCCTTCCCGCCGTTGTCAGGCAAGGAGTTCAGTCCAGGGGTAGGTGTCGACTACTACATCTGGGGCCTGCAGGTTGCAGGCTTGGGTACGACACTGAGTGGTATCAACTTCTTCATTACCATCCTGAAGATGCGTACCCCGGGCATGAAGCTGATGCACATGCCGGTGTTCACCTGGACCGCGCTGGTCACCAACGTGCTGATCATCGCCGCGTTCCCGGTGCTGACCGTCACCCTGGTGCTGCTGACCCTGGACCGTTACCTGGGCACGCACTTCTTCACCAATGACGGTGGCGGCAACGCCATGCTGTACATCAACCTGATCTGGATCTGGGGTCACCCGGAAGTCTATATCCTGGTGCTGCCGGCCTTCGGCGTGTTCTCCGAAGTGATCGCCACGTTCTCGCGCAAGGCGCTGTTCGGCTACAAGGGCATGGTCTACGCCACCGCCTGCATCGGCGTGCTGTCCTTCATCGTGTGGCTGCACCACTTCTTCACCATGGGTTCGGGTGCCAACGTCAATGCCTTCTTCGGCATCACGACGATGATCATCTCCATCCCCACCGGCGTGAAGATCTTCAACTGGCTGTTCACCATGTTCCGCGGCCGCGTGCAGTTCACCAGCCCGGTGCTTTGGACGATCGGCTTCATGGTCACCTTCACCATCGGCGGCATGACCGGCGTGATGCTGGCGATCCCGGCCATCGACTTCGTGTTGCACAACAGCCTGTTCCTGATCGCCCACTTCCACAACGTCATCATCGGCGGCGTGGTGTTCGGCATGTTCGCCGGTATCACCTACTGGTGGCCGAAGATGTTCGGCTTCCGCCTCAACGAGGCCTGGGGCAAGCGCGCGTTCTGGTGCTGGTTCATCGGCTTCTATGTGGCCTTCATGCCGCTGTACATCCTGGGCTTCATGGGCATGACCCGCCGCATGCAGAGCTACCCGAACCCGGAATACCAGCCGCTGCTGGTGATTGCGATGTTCGGTGCGTTCATCATCGGCGCCGGCATCCTGTGCCAGATCATCCAGGTGGCTGTGTCGATCCGCGACCGCAAGAAGACCGCCGACCTGACCGGCGATCCGTGGGACGCCCGTACGCTGGAGTGGGAAACCTCTTCGCCGCCGTCGTTCTACAACTTCGGTTCGCTGCCCAAGGTCACCGAGCTGGACGACTTCTGGGAACGCAAGCAGCGTGGTGAGGCGTGGGAACGCCCGGCCAAGTACACCGACATCCACATGCCGCGCAACACCGGTACCGGTGTGGTGATTGGTGCCTTCAGCCTGGTCTTCGGCTTCGCGATGATCTGGCACATCTGGTGGCTGGCCATCGTTGGCCTGGTCGGCATGATCGGCACCTTCATCTGGCGCACCTTCGACAAGGACGTGGATTACTACGTGCCGGCTGCCGAAGTGGAGCGGATCGAAAATGAGCACCGCCGTCACCTGCAGGCGCAGGGTCTGGTGAAATCGGAGTTGCAGGCATGAGCAGCACTATCGCCAACACCGTGAACCACGGGCACGCCGCGCACGCGGCGGCCCATGGCCATGATGACCACGAGCACCACGACACCGGCGAGAACACCGTCTTCGGTTTCTGGGTGTACCTGATGAGCGACTGCCTCATCTTCGCCAGCCTGTTCGCGACCTATATCGTGCTGTCCGGCGGCACCAACGGTGGCCCGGGTCCGAAGGACCTGTTCGACCTGAGCTTCGTCGCGTGGGAAACCACGCTGCTGCTGGTGTCCTCGCTGACCTTCGGCCTGGGCATGATCGCCCTGCACAAGCACAAGGTTGGCCAGATGTACCTGTGGCTGGGCCTGACCTGGCTGCTGGGCTTCGGCTTCATGGTCATGGAAGTGTGGGAGTTCAACCACCTCATCCATGAGGGCTTCGGTCCGGACCACAGTGCGTTCCTGTCGGCGTTCTTCGCGCTGGTGGGCACCCACGGCCTGCACGTGAGTGCCGGCCTGCTGTGGCTGCTGATCATGTTCATCCAGATCAAGCAGAACGGCCTGACCCCGACCAACAAGACCCGCATGGCGTGCCTGAGCCTGTTCTGGCACTTCCTGGATCTGATCTGGATCGGCGTGTTCTCCGTCGTCTACCTGAAGGGAGCGCTGTAATGGCCGCACATGACAATCACGCACACGACCACGGTCATGGCGCCGCGGGCGAGAGCCACGGCAGCGTCAAGTCGTACCTGGTCGGTTTCCTGTTGGCTGCGGTGCTCACCATCATCCCGTTCTGGGCGGTGATGAAGGGCAACCTGCCGACCTTCACCACGGGCGTCATCATCGTGGTGGCGGCGATCCTGCAGATCTTCGTGCACCTGGTGTTCTTCCTGCACCTGAACCGCTCGTCGGAACAGCGCTGGAACGTCAGCGCGGCGGCCTTCACCGTCGTGGTGATCGGCATCATCGTCGCCGGCACGCTGTGGGTCATGCACAACATGAACGTGCATATGATGCATTGACGTCTTCGGATGTCGTGCACGCAGAGAGGCCGCCCTTCGGGGCGGCCTTTTTGTTTGTCTGGATGGCGTTGCCACGTGTCACGGTGGCGTGCCATCGCTGCGCCGATGTGGACCGTTCGTCATGCCGCCCGGTGGTGGGGTCGGTTCCCAAACGACTGCCGTGGACCTTTCCACGTTCGGTAACGCATGACCTTTGAACGCAAACGTGCCTTCGTTTGAGGTCATGCGTTGCCGGGCGTTGCACCGTTCACGGCAGTCGTTTGGGAACCGACCCTACCGGCCTCTGCATTCGTTGAGGCAGGCAGGGCCTGGCTCTATGCCGCGTTGCGCAGGAACTCTTCGGCGTCCACCGGCCGGCCCAGGTGGTAACCCTGCAGCTGGTCGCATCCCAGTGCGTTGAGGTACTCGCGCTGGCCGGCGGTTTCCACGCCCTCGGCGACGATCTGCAACTGCAGCGAGCGGCCCAGCGCGATGATCGAGGAGACGATCGCCGCATCTTCGGCGTTGTCTTCCAGGTCGCGTACGAAGGCGCGGTCGATCTTCAGCTCGGTGGCCGGCATGCGCTTGAGGTACAGCAGGCTGGAGTAGCCGGTGCCGAAGTCGTCGATGGAGATGTTCACGCCCATCGCGGTCAACCCGTGCAGGATCTGCAGGCTGGCTTCCACGTCCTGCATGGCCGTGGTTTCGGTGACTTCCAGCGTGAGGTGGTGCGGGGCGAGGCTGTGCCGTTCGAGGGTGCGCTTGACCGTGTCCAGCAGCGTGGTGGACGCGAACTGCAGCGGCGAGAGGTTCACCGCCATCGACCACGTGGTGTGCCCGGCGTCATGCCACTGCCTCAGCTGCGCGCAGGCCTGGTCCAGCACCCAGTCGCCCAGTGGCAGGATCAGGCCGCTGCGCTCGGCGATCGGAATGAAGGTGTCCGGGCCCAGCAGGCCAAGCCCCGGGTGCTGCCAGCGCACCAGCGCTTCGGCGCCGATCACGCCGCCGCCGTCGGCGCGGAACTTGGGCTGGTAGTGCAGCACCATTTCGTCGCGCTGCAGCGCACGGCGCAGCTCCTGCAGCAGCTTGAGCTGGCGGTTGGCGCTGACGTGCATCGCCTCGGTGAAGAAGGTATAGCCGTTCCGGCCCGAATCCTTGGTGTGGTACATGGCCGCATCGGCATGCGCCATCAGCTCGCGCTCGGAGGTGGCATCGGCCGGGTACATGGCGATGCCCAGGCTGGCGGTGACGTGAAGCTCCAGCGTATCGATCTCGAACGGCTCGCCCACGCAGGCGATGATGCGCTCGGCGACCACGGCAGCATCTTCCGGCACATCCAGCTGGAACACGATGACGAACTCGTCGCCGCCCAGCCGTGCGAAGGTGTCCTGCGCACGCAGCAGCCCGCTGACGCGCTCGCTGACCTCGATCAGCAGCTTGTCGCCCAGCTGGTGGCCGTAGGCGTCGTTGATGGCCTTGAAGCCGTCCAGGTCGCAGAACATCACCGCAAAGCTGAAGTGGCGGCGCTTGGCCTTCTCGATGGTCTGTTCGATGCGGTCCTGCAGCAGCATGCGGTTGGGCAGCTGGGTGAGCGGGTCGTGCAGCGCCGCCTGCAGCAGCTTCTCGTTGGCCTGGGCCAGCGAATCGGCCAGCATGCCGGTGCGGGTGCGCATCTGGCGGTCGAACAGCGAGGCGATCAGGGCGATGCCCAGCGTGGCCAGGGTGGTGACGATGACCAGCACCGCCAACCATTTGGTATCCAGCCCGTTGGCATACGCGGCCCCGCAGATGCTGCCTTCCGGGAAGTTGGCCGCGGCCATGCCGGTGTAGTGCATGCCGACAATGGCCAGGCCCATCACCAGCGAGGCCAGCCCGCGCAGCAGCCCGGTGTGGCGCTGCTCGCTGCGCAGCCGGAACGCGATCCACAGAGCGGCGCCCGCGGCGACGATGGCGATCAGCAGCGAGGCGGCGAACCACAGCGGGTCGTAGACGATGCCGGGCTCCATCCGCATCGCGGCCATGCCCAGGTAGTGCATGCAGGCGATGCCCAGCCCCATCAGCACCGCACCGGCGATCAGGCGTGGCCACGGCAGTTCCGGGCGCGACACCAGCCACAACGCGTAGGCCGAGGCGCCGACCGAGGCGGCCAGCGAGTACAGGGTGATGGCCAGGTCGTAGCCGACCGGGATCGGCAGATGAAAGGCGAGCATGCCCACGAAGTGCATGGACCAGATGCCCAGGCCCATCGCGGCGGCGCCGCCGGCCAGCCACCAGCGCGCCACGCGGCCTTCGGTGCTGGCGAGGCGGCCGGCCATGTCCAGCGCGGTGTACGAGGCGAGGATGGCAACCAGCAGCGAAAAAAGAACGAGACTCTGGCTGTAGGTGCCGGTCATGGAAAAACCTGGTGGGACGGGAGGGAAAGGCGTAGTGGCCCGCCCCGGTATCGGCCGGTCGGGCGAAAAATTTAGCTGGCAGGGCGCCCGGCCAACGGTGGGCCCGCAGCGCTGGCACCCTTCGGGCGGTTGGCGTGCGTCTCGGTTGCTGCGACGCGGCTCGGCTATCCTGCCGCACAGCGAATGAATTGGAATTGACATGGCCAAGCGGCTCACCGCCTACGTGTGCAGCGAATGCGGCGCGGAATACAGCAAGTGGCAGGGCCAGTGCACCGAGTGCGGGGTCTGGAACGTGCTGACCGAGATCACGCTGGAAAGCGCGACGGCGACCAAGTCGCCTGCCGCGCGGCGTTCCGGCTGGGCCGGCAAGGTCGATGCGCCGAAGATCATGGCGCTCAAGGACGTGCAGCAGACCGAGCACCTGCGGGTGAGCACCGGCATCGGCGAGTTCGACCGCGTCCTTGGCGGCGGGCTGGTCGAAGGCGCGGTGGTGCTGGTCGGTGGCGACCCGGGCATCGGCAAGTCGACCCTGCTGCTGCAGGCGGTGGCGAAGATGGCCGCCGCGCTGCCGGTGCTGTACATCACCGGCGAGGAATCGCTGTCGCAGGTCGCCGGCCGCGCGGTGCGGCTGGACCTGCCGCTGGACAACGTCAATGCGCTGGCTGAAACCCAGGTGGAAGCCATCCTGCAGCACGCCAGCGTGGCGCGGCCGAAGCTGATCGTGGCCGATTCGATCCAGACCCTGTGGACCGAATCGCTCACCGCCGCGCCGGGTTCGGTGAGCCAGGTGCGCGAGAGCGCGGCGCGCCTCGTGCGCTTTGCCAAGGAAACCGGCACCGCCGTGTTCCTGGTGGGCCATGTGACCAAGGAAGGCGGCATCGCCGGCCCGCGCGTGCTGGAGCACATGGTCGATGCGGTGCTGTATTTCGAAGGCGAGAGCGGCAGCCGCTTCCGCCTGCTGCGCGCGTTCAAGAACCGCTTCGGCGCGGTCAACGAACTGGGCGTGTTCGCGATGGGCGAGAAGGGCCTGAAGGAAGTGTCCAATCCCTCGGCGATCTTCCTGTCCGGCGGCAGTACCCGCCAGCCGGGCAGCTGCGTGATGGTGACCCGCGAGGGCACCCGCCCGCTACTAGTGGAGGTACAGGCGCTGGTGGATGCCTCACCGCTGTCCAACCCGCGCCGGGTAGCGGTGGGCCTGGAGCAGAACCGGCTGGCGATGCTGTTGGCGGTGCTGCACCGTCACGGCGGGGTGCTGGTGGGCGACCAGGACGTGTTCGTGAATGTCGTGGGTGGCATCCGCGTGCAGGAAACCGCGGTGGACCTGCCGGTGCTGCTGGCGGTGCTGTCCTCGCTGCAGGACCGGCCGCTGGCCGAGAAAACGATTGCCTTCGGCGAAGTAGGGCTGTCCGGCGAGATCCGCCCGGTGCCGAACGGTGAGGATCGCCTGCGCGAGGCGGCCACGCATGGTTTCAAGCGTGCCATCGTGCCCAAGGCGAATGCGCCCAAGACCGGCAGCGTGAAGGGCATGGAAGTGATCGCGGTGGAGCGGTTGTCCGAGGCGATCGACGCGATTTGACGCGGCGATCGTCAATGCCAGGGGTGTGGCGAAGGCGGTCGGACCCGTCGATGTTCCTTGGTCGGTACGCCGTTACCGGGTATGCCCAAACACCAGTTCGATCACGAACTGGCTGCCGAAGAACGCCAGCAACAGCAGCGCCATCGCGGTCAGCGTCCAGTGCACCGCCTTGGCGCCGCGCCAGCCATAGCGGCGGCGGCCGATCAGCAGCGTGCCGAAGACGATCCACGACAGCACGCTGAGCACGGTCTTGTGCACCAGCTTCTGCGCCAGCAGGTCATCGACGAACAGCACGCCGGTGACCAGGGTCAGGGTCAGCAGCGCGAAGCCCACGGCAATCACCCGGAACAGCAGCGATTCCAGGTCGGCCAGCGGCGGCAGGGCGCGCAGCCACGGGCGGAAGTCGCGCCGGCGCAGCGCACGTTCCTGCAGCCACAGCATGATCGCCAGCAGCGCGGCGACGCTCAGCGTGGCGTAGGCCAGCAGTGCCATCCAGGCGTGCGTGGCCAGCTGCCAGCCCAGCGGCCGGCTCGGTTCGTGGCCGTAGCCGTGGTAGACGCACAGCACCACCGCGGCCATCGGGAACACCAGCACGCCCAAGGCGGCCATGCGCCCGCGCGCGGCCACCAGCGAGGTCAGCCAGGCCATGCCCAGCCCCACCAGCGACAGCGCGGCGAAGAAGTGCATGTCCGGGCCGCCGGTGGTGTTCATCGCCACCAGCGCGTGATACCCGCCATGCAGGACCATCGCCGGCACGGCCGGCCACAGCCAGGTGGGCGCGGACGCGGCGTCATCGCGAACCACCGCGCGCACCAGCAGGGCGGTCGCGGTCAGATAGAGCAGGGTGGCGATGAGAACGATTGTCATCGTGTCAGTTTCGCATACCCCCGGGGCGGTAGCGATGCCTGCGGCGTGTGGTCGCGTTGCCGGGCGGGGGAGCATGGCGGACCGGCTATACTGTCGGTCTCTTTGTCTTTCGTTCTGAACAGGTTGCCTCCATGTTCGAGTCCCTGACCCAGCGCCTCTCCGGCACCATCGAGCGGCTGCGTGGCCGCGGTCGCCTCACCGAGGAAAACATCCGCGAGGCCACCCGCGAAGTCCGCATCGCGCTGCTCGAGGCCGACGTCGCCCTGCCGGTCGTGCAGGCGCTGGTCGAGCGCATCAAGGTGCGCGCGGTTGGCCAGGAAGTGCTCAAGTCGCTGACCCCCGGCCAGGCGCTGATCAAGGTCGTGCGCGACGAGCTGACCGCGGTCATGGGCTCGACCGCCTCGGACCTCAACCTCAACGTGCCGGCCCCGGCGATCATCCTGATGGCCGGCCTGCAGGGCGCGGGCAAGACCACCACGGTGGGCAAGCTTGCCAAGCATCTGAAGGAAAAGCGCAAGAAGAAGGTGATGGTGGTGTCGGCCGACGTCTACCGTCCGGCCGCGATCGAGCAGCTCAAGACCCTGGCCGACCAGGTGGGCGTGCTGTTCTTCCCGTCCAGCGCCGACCAGAAGCCCGAAGCCATCGTGCGTGCGGCCATCGATGACGCGCGCAAGTCGTTCGTGGACGTGCTGCTGGTCGATACCGCCGGCCGCCTGGCCATCGACGAAGCGATGATGGCCGAGATCAAGGCGCTGCACGCCGCGGTCAACCCGGCCGAGACGCTGTTCGTGGTCGATGCCATGACCGGCCAGGACGCGGCCAACACCGCCAAGGCCTTCGGCGAAGCACTGCCGCTGACCGGCGTGGTGCTGACCAAGACCGACGGCGACGCCCGTGGCGGTGCCGCGCTCAGCGTGCGTTACATCACCGGCAAGCCGATCAAGTTCGTCGGCGTCAGCGAAAAGCCGGACGGCCTGGACGTGTTCCATCCGGACCGCATCGCCAGCCGCATCCTGGACATGGGCGACGTGCTGTCGCTGGTGGAGCAGGTCGAGCAGCAGGTCGACAAGGACAAGGCGCAGAAGCTGGCCGAGAAGGTCGCCAAGGGCAAGAAGTTCGACCTGAACGACATGCGCGACCAGCTGGAGCAGATGCAGAACATGGGCGGCATCGGCGGCCTGATGGACAAGCTGCCGGGCCTGGGCCAGATCCCCGAGCACCTCAAGCAGCAGGTCAGCCAGGGCAAGGAAGTGCCGCGCATGATCGCCATCATCAACTCGATGACCAAGAAGGAGCGCCGCAACCCGGGCCTGCTCAACGGCTCGCGCCGTGCCCGCATCGCGCGCGGCTCCGGCCTCACCCCGGCCGACGTCAACAAGCTGATGAAGCAGTATCAGCAGATGGAAAAGATGATGAGCAAGATGGCCGGCGGCGGCATGAAGGGCATGATGCGCAGCATGAAGGGGATGATGGGTGCCATGGGCGGCCGCGGCGGCATGCCGTTCCGCTGAGCGCACGCCCCGCACGTCATCGCCGAAGGCGGTGACGCGTAGGGACACGCCATGCGTGTCCACGGAACCCTGAGCGTAGACTGTGACCCGTCGACCCCCAAGGTGCCCCACGCATGACCGACCCGCGAATCCTGGAACGCGCCGACAACTTCTGTCGGCGTTTTTCATTGCAGTCCCCGATCCTGTTGGCCCCCATGGCAGGCGCCTGCCCGGTGCCGCTGTCGGCCGCACTGGCCAACGCCGGCAGCATGGGGGCGATGGGTGCAGTGCTGTCGCAGCCGCAGGACATCGTGGCCTGGATGGACGCCTTCCGCGCCCAGTCCACTGGCCCCGCGCAGGTCAATGTGTGGATTCCAGACGCCGCGCCCGGGCGCGATGCCACCGCCGAAGCCGCCACGCGCGCGTTCCTCGCGCAGTGGGGCCCGGAGGTGCCGGCGGACGCCGCCGATGCCGGCCCGGCCGATTTCGACGCGCAGTTCGATGCGCTGATTGCCGCCAGGCCTGCGGTCGCCTCGACCATCATGGGTGTCTTCACCGCTGCACAGGTGCAGCGCCTGAAGGACGCCGGTATCGCCTGGTTTGCCTGCGCCACCACCTTGGCCGAGGGGCTGGCTGCCGAGGCGGCCGGTGCGGATGCCGTGGTAGCGCAGGGCTTTGAAGCCGGCGGCCATCGTGGCGCGTTCGACCCGGCGGCAGCCGAGCGCCAGCTGGTCGGCCTGTTCGCGCTGCTGCCCCGCCTGGCGGACCGCCTGCAGGTGCCGGTGATCGCCGCAGGTGGCATTGCCGATGGGCGTGGCATCGCCGCCGCGCTGATGCTGGGCGCGAGCGCGGTGCAGATCGGCACCGCTTTCCTGCGCACGCCCGAATGTGCGATTGATCCGGCCTGGTCCCAGGCGCTGGCCGTTGCCGAGCCGGAAGACACCTGGCCGACGCGTGCGTTCAGCGGCCGGCTCGGGCGCGGCCTGGCCACGCCGTATGTGCGTGCCGCCGCAGACCCCGCCGTACCGCCGCCGCGCCCGTACCCGGTGCAGCGCGGCCTGACGGCGCCGATGCGCGCCCAGGCCAATCGTGAGCATCGGATCGATGCGATGCAGGCCTGGGCCGGGCAATCGGCGTGGATGGCGTCGGACCGGCCGGCGGCGGAGGTGCTGCAGGCGCTATGGTCCGACGCGCGCGGTCTGCTGGGATGAGCGTGTACTGCAACGGACGCCTGGCGACCGCCGATGAACTGGCCGGGGCCTTGGTCAACTACGGTCACTTCACCTCGCTGCAGGTGCGAAACGGCGCGGTGCAGGGGCTGGACCTTCACCTGCGGCGGCTGCGCCAGGGCACCGAAGCACTGTTCGGCAGCGCGCTGGATGGCAGCCGGGTGCAGGCGTGGATGCAGGCCGCGCTGCAGTCCGAAGGCGTCGCCGACGCATCGCTGCGGGTAACGGTATTTTCCCGCGCGTTCGATTTCCGCCAGCCGCTGCAGCCGGTGCCGGTGGATGTGCTGGTGGCGGTGGCGCCGCCCGCGTCCGTACCGATGCTGCCCCGGCGGGTGTGCAGCGTGCCTTACCAGCGCGAGCTGCCGCACCTGAAGCACGTAGGCACGTTCGCGCTGTTCCAGCACCGCCGCCAAGCGCTGCAGGCTGGCTTCGACGATGCGCTGTTCGTGGATGCACAGGGGCGGGTCAGTGAGGGCACCACCTGGAACGTGGCCTTCGCGCGGAACGGCGAGGTGGTGTGGCCGCAGGCGCCGGCGCTGCGCGGCACCCATGAGCGTCTGCTGCAGGCGGGGTGGGGCGGTTCGCCCACGCTGGCGCCGGTGGCGCTGGAGCAGCTGGGTGGGTTCGATGCGGCCATCGGTCTCAACGCGGCAGGGGTGTGGCCGATTACCAGCGTGGATGGGTACGTGTTCGCCGGGTCGGAAGAGCTGTGTGAAAGGGCAATGGAGGTTCTCGCCGCCACGCCGTGGGAACCCGTGTCGAGTTGAGTGTCGCTTGGGCCGGCCGTTGGCCGGCCCAAGGGGTGCATGAAGGCCGTGTTCAGCTTCAAACGCCCCGCTGGGCTTGGAATGCCCCGGACCGGCCGCTATAATCGCCGGCTTACCGCGCCATCCTGGCGACTGGGCAATTGAGGAAACAACACCATGGTCAAGATTCGACTGACCCGCGGCGGCGCCAAGAAGCGTCCGTTCTACCACATCATCGTGACCGACTCGCGCAGCGCGCGTGACGGCCGCAACATCGAGCGCGTGGGTTACTACAACCCGGTTGCCCAGGGCGCCGAAGCCCGCATCGTGCTGGATATCCCGAAGGTCGATGCATGGGTCGCCAACGGCGCCCAGCTGACCGACAAGGTTCGCAACCTGTACAAGGAAGCGACCAAGGCCCAGGCCTCCGCGGCCTGATCCTGAAGGGCCGCGCCTGGCGCGGCCCATTCGGTCTATGCAGATGAAAGATACCGAGCGCCGCATCCTGCTGGGCAGGATTGTCGGCGCTTTTGGTGTGCGAGGCGAGATAAAGCTCGAGTCCTGGACCGAGCCGCGTACCGCCATCTTCAACTATCAGCCCTGG
>NZ_JBOHXV010000084.1:0-18747 GCF_050737075.1 Stenotrophomonas sp. | reverse complement strand
TGCGAGGGCCGGCCAACGGCCGGCGCTACCCGCCCAAACGTTAAGCGCTTTGCGATTAACGCTTGGGCTGCAACATCGTCCCGGTGCACTTCTTCGAGCCGCAGCGGCATTCCCAGATCTTCTTCAGGCGCGCGGTGTGGCGCTCGGCCAGGGTGATGCCGTAGTTGTAGGTCAGCTCGTCGCCCGGCTTGATGTCCTTGATCGCCTCAATGAACACCTTGTCCTCGCGGCGGTTGTCACCCTCGGCCTCCTCGATCACCGCCTCGCAGTTCGGGTCGCAGCTGTGGTTCAACCAGCGCGCGTCGTTGCCCTTGTAGTTGGCATCGATGACGTAATCGTCGTTCAGGGTGAACAGGAAGGTGTGACCGCTTTCCAC
This sequence comes from Stenotrophomonas sp., assembly GCF_050737075.1. Taxonomy (GTDB): domain Bacteria; phylum Pseudomonadota; class Gammaproteobacteria; order Xanthomonadales; family Xanthomonadaceae; genus Stenotrophomonas. The sequence continues at coordinate 18,371 of NZ_JBOHXV010000084.1, read as the reverse complement.
ATCCCCGGTATCATCGGCATCCACGTCGGCGTGGCTGCGCAGCAGCCCCTTGTACTGGATGACCCGTTCGCCCTTCTTGAGCGGCGCCAGCGCGAACACGCCATTGCCGTGGATGGAGGACTTGCGGGCTTGGATCTTCTTGGGCATCTGGCTGGCCGTTGCGTTGGGATGTCCGATTCTCGCTTAATCCTTGTGATTCTGACCACCTGAACAGGACGGGTTGGATGCCCGGGCATAAAAGCGTACAATTTCAGTCCGCTTTATGGCTCTGCCCTATCCATGCTCCGCGTTACCAAGCTCACCGATTACGCCACCGTCGTCCTGACCGTGCTCGCCGCGCGCCCGGGCGAGGTGCTCAGTGCGACCGAGCTGGCCGAATTCGCCAGCCTTGAGCCGCCCACCGTCAGCAAGCTGCTCAAGCCGCTGGCCCAGGCAGGGCTGGTCGAAGGCCTGCGCGGTGTGCGCGGCGGCTACCGGCTGACCCGCGCGGCCGACCAGATCAGCCTGTTCGAGATCGTCGAAGCCATGGAGGGCCCGCTGGGCCTGACCGAGTGCGCGCACGACCATAGCCAGTGCGGACGCGAGCTGCAGTGCGGCGCGCGCAGCAGCTGGCGGCTGATCAACGACGTGGTGTCCGAAGCACTACGCAAGGTCAGCCTGGCGCAGATCCTGCCCCCTCTTCCCCTTGTTGATGCCACCCGCCGCGTGATCGCGGCGGATGTCGTCTCCTGATCCACAGGCAGCCCCCATGGCCACCGATACCCTCGACACCGTCGCCCCCGGCGACACCCCCAACCGCGAGATCCACGAGCAGCTCGGCCGCAAGTATTCGGCCGGCTTCATCACGGACATCGAATCGGACTCGCTGCCGCCCGGCCTGGACGAGGACACCATCCGTGCCCTGTCGGCCAAGAAGGAAGAGCCGGAATGGATGACGGAATGGCGCCTGGCCGCCTACCGCCACTTCCTGACCATGCCGATGCCGAACTGGGCCAAGCTGCAGATCGCCGCCATCGACCTGCAGGCGCTCAGCTACTACTCCGCGCCGAAGGGCCCGAAGTACGCCTCGCTCGATGACGTGCCCAAGGAACTGCTGGACACCTACGACAAGCTGGGCGTGCCGCTGCACGAGCGCGCCAAGCTGGCGGGCGTGGCCGTGGACGCGGTGTTCGACTCGGTCTCGGTCGGCACCACGTTCCGCAAGGAACTGGCCGAGAAGGGCGTGATCTTCTGCTCCATGTCCGAGGCCATCAAGGAACACCCCGAACTGGTCAAGCAGTACCTGGGTACGGTGGTGCCGGTGGGCGACAACTACTTCGCCGCGCTGAATTCGGCCGTGTTCTCCGACGGCAGCTTCGTGTTCATTCCCAGGGGCGTGCGCTGCCCGATGGAACTGAGCACCTACTTCCGCATCAACGCCGGCCACACCGGCCAGTTCGAGCGCACCCTGATCATCTGCGAGGACAAGGCCTACGTGTCCTACCTCGAAGGCTGCACCGCGCCGATGCGCGATGAGAACCAGCTGCACGCAGCGGTTGTGGAGCTGGTGGCGCTGGACGATGCCGAGATCAAGTACTCCACCGTGCAGAACTGGTACCCCGGCGACGAGAACGGCGTGGGCGGCATCTACAACTTCGTCACCAAGCGTGCCGAATGCCGTGGTGCGCGCAGCAAGGTCACCTGGACCCAGGTCGAGACCGGTTCGGCCATCACCTGGAAGTACCCGTCCTGCGTGCTGCTGGGCGACGACTCGGTGGGCGAGTTCCACTCGGTGGCGTTGACCCACCATCGCCAGCAGGCCGACACCGGCACCAAGATGATCCACATCGGCAAGCGCACCAAGAGCAAGATCGTCAGCAAGGGCATCAGCGCCGGCCGTGGCCAGAACACCTACCGCGGCCTGGTCAAGGTGGACCGCAATGCCGACGGCGCGCGCAACTATACCCAGTGCGATTCGCTGCTGATCGGCAAGACCTCCGGCGCGCACACCTTCCCGTACATCGAGGTCAAGAACCCGAGCGCGACGGTGGAGCATGAGGCGACGACCTCCAAGATTTCCGACGACCAGATGTTCTATTGCCGCGCGCGCGGCATCGATCAGGAAAATGCGGTGTCGATGATCGTGGATGGCTTCTGCAAGCAGGTGTTCCGCGAGCTGCCGATGGAGTTTGCGGTGGAGGCCAAGAAGCTGTTGGAAGTTTCGTTGGAAGGGTCTGTGGGCTGACCACCAGCGCGCCTTCGTTTGATTTTTTTTGCCACGCATGGCGTGGCACTACCGGATTCGTATCATGCTGAAGATTGACAACCTGCACGCCCGCATCGGCGAAAAAGAAATCCTCAAGGGCCTGTCGCTGGACGTGAAGCCTGGCCAGGTGCACGCCATCATGGGCCCCAACGGCGCCGGCAAGTCCACCCTGGGCAACGTGCTGGCCGGCCGCGAGGGCTATGACGTCAACGAAGGCAGCGTGCTGTTCGAAGGCAACAACCTGCTTGAGCTGGCGCCGGAAGAACGCGCCGCCGCCGGCCTGTTCCTGGCCTTCCAGTACCCGGTGGAAATCCCCGGCGTGAACAACACCTACTTCCTGCGCGCCGCGCTCAACGCCCAGCGCAAGGCGCGCGGCGAGGAAGAACTCGATTCCATGCAGTTCCTCAAGCTGGTGCGCCAGAAGCTGGCCGTGCTGCACCTGAAGGACGAACTGCTGCACCGGGGCGTCAACGAAGGCTTCTCCGGTGGCGAAAAGAAGCGCAACGAGATCTTCCAGCTGGCCGTGCTCGAGCCGAAGCTGGCGATCCTGGACGAAACCGATTCGGGCCTGGACATCGACGCGCTCAAGAGCGTGGCCGACGGCGTCAACGCGCTGCGTTCGCCGGACCGTTCGTTCCTGGTCATCACCCACTACCAGCGCCTGCTCGACTACATCAAGCCGGACGTGGTGCATGTGCTGGCCGACGGCAAGATCGTGCAGAGTGGCGGCCCCGAGCTGGCCCTGGAACTGGAAGCCCACGGCTACCACTTCCTGAAGGACCGCGTGGTGCCGGAGGCAGCGTTCTGATGAGCGTCCTGCTGGATTCCCTCGCCAGCGGCTTCTGCGGCAGCGACGCCCGTCGCGCCGAACTGGACGCCGCCCTGCAGGCCGGCCTGCCCGGTCCGCGTTCCGAAGCCTGGAAATACACCTCGCTGCGCCAGTTGGAACGGCGCAGCTTCAGCCCCGCCCCGCTGTCGGCGCCGCCGGTGGACACCGCCCTGCTGGACGGCATTGCCGCGCCGCGGCTGGTGTTCGTCAACGGCCGCCCGTCGGAGGCGCTGAGCGACCTGTCGGCGCTGCCGGCCGGCGTGCAGGTGCAGACGCTTTCCTCGGCGCTCCACGCCGGTGACGAAGCACTGCGCTTCCTCGGCCGCCGCTTCGAGCGCAGCGAAGAAGTGTTCGCCCGCCTCAACGCCGCCCTCGCCGACGAAGGCGTGCTGGTACGCGTGGACGACGGCGTGCAGGTCGAGACCCCGCTGCAGCTGGTCTTCATCAGCGCCGCAGGCGATGCCGACCTGGCCTGGCACCACCGCCACCTGATCGAACTGCGCGCCGGCGCCTCGCTGGGCGTGGTCGAGCACCACCTGCATGCCGGCGATGCCGCGCACCTGGACAACACCCTGGTGCACGTCCACCTGGCGCAGGACGCCGTGCTGTCGCATGCGCGCGTGCAGGCCGACAGCGCGCGCGCCACCGCCTTCCTGCGCACCGATGCCGTGCTGGCCCGCAACGCCCAGTACCGTCGTATCGACCTGGAGCTGGGCGCCGCGCTGAGCCGGCATGAGCTCAACGTGCGCCTGGAAGGCGACAACGCCCAGCTCACCGCCAACGGCGTACTGCTCGGCAACGGCCGCCGCCACATCGACACCCGCCTGGGCATCGAGCACATCGCGCGTGATACCGCGTCGGAGATGGTGTGGCGCGGCGTGGCCGCCAACCGCAGCCGCGTGGTCTTCCACGGCGGCATCCACATCCGCGCCGGTGCCGACGGTACCGATGCCAACCTGTCCAACAAGAACCTGCTGCTCTCGGCCGACGCCGAGATCGACACCCAGCCCACGCTGGTGATCGATGCGGACGAGGTAAAGGCCGCGCACGGCGCGACCGTCGGCCAGCTCGACGCCAATGCGCTGTTCTACCTGCGCTCGCGCGGCCTGCCCGCCGAGCAGGCGCAGCAGCTGCTCAGCGCCGCGTTCTGCCACGAGCCACTCAATGCGCTCGACGCACGCCTGACCGCGCAGCTGCGCCAGCAGCTGGACCTGGCGTTGGCACGGGCAGGCGTGGCATGAACCTGTCCACCCCGCGCCCGCTCGCCGACACCGTCGACGCGCCCGACTGGGACCGCGTACGCCTCGACTTCCCGCTGCTGATGCGCGAAGTGCACGGCAAGCCGCTGGTGTACTTCGACAACGCCAACACCGGCCAGAAGCCGGTGCAGGTGATCGGCGCGGTGGACGAGTTCTACCGCCGCTACAACGCCAACGTCAGCCGCGCCGTGCACGCGCTCGGCACCGAAGCCACCGACGCCTACGAGGGCGCGCGCAACAAGCTGGCGCGCTTCCTCAACGTGCGTGCCAGCGAACTGATCCTGTGCAGCGGCACGACCTTCGCCATCAACCTGGTGGCGTACTCGTGGGCACTGCCGCGCCTGAAGGCCGGCGATGTCATCCTGGTCTCGCGCATGGAGCACCACGCCAACATCGTGCCGTGGCAGCTGGTCGCCCAGCGCACCGGCGCCACCATCCGCGTGGCCGAGATCACCCCGGATGGTGCGCTCGACCTGGACGCGCTGCGCAAGGCCATGACTCCCGAGGTCAAGCTGCTCGCCGTGGCCCATGTCTCCAACGTGCTGGGCACCGTCAACCCGGTGCGCGAGATCTGCCGTGAAGCGCGCAAGCGCGGCATCATCACCGTGGTGGACGGCTCGCAGGCCGTGCCGCACCGCAAGGTCGACATCGCCGCCATCGGCTGCGACTTCTACGCCATCACCGGCCACAAGATGTGCGGCCCCACCGGCACCGGCGCGCTGTGGGCCAAGCGTGAGCACCTGGATGCCATGCCGCCGTTCCTCGGTGGCGGCGAGATGATCAAGGAAGTGAGCTTCGAGGGCACCGTGTTCAACGACGCCCCGCACAAGTTCGAGGCCGGCACCCCCAACATCGCCGGCTTCATCGGCCTGGGCGTCGCGGTGGACTACCTCGAATCGCTGGGCCTGGACCACGTGGAAGCGCGCGAAGGCGAACTGCTGGCGCACTTCACCGAAGAGCTGAACAAGATCGACGGCCTGCGCATCTTCGGCACCACGCCGGACAAGGCCGCCGTGGTCTCCTTCCTGATCGAAGGCGCACACGCGCATGACCTGGCCACCCTGCTGGACCTCGAAGGCGTGGCCATCCGCTCGGGGCAGCATTGCGCGCACCCGCTGCTGCAGTACTACGGCGTTGCGGCAACGTGCCGGGCATCGCTGGCGTTCTACAACACGCATGACGAAATCGAGCGTTTCATTGCGGCCTTGAACAAGGTGCGCAAGCTGCTGGGGTAGTACGGGCGGCCACCTGCAAACTACTGAGGGAAGCAATGCCAAACGCCGCGGGAGACCGCGGCGTTTCATGTTTGATTCCGACCAGCCACACCGTCCGGCTCACCAGCCATCACTCACTCCACATATCCTGAAATCACGTACCGCTCGCCACCACGGCGGCTCGACAGGTTGTCGATGTAAACCTCTCCATCCTCGATGTACAGCTCCATTGCAGCGTCCGCTGCAAGCCGCGCGTCGAAGGTGATGATCTGGGACGCGTTGGCGAGCGCCTCGCACAGCGCGCGTGTCGTCACTTCCAGCGGGCCGGCTGCGAACTGCTCCACCAGCGCCCGCAGCCGCTCCGAGCCGCCATAGCCGTTAACCTCCAGCAGCGTAAGCACCCACAGCTCGTCCGGCTCGCACGCTGCCGCCAGAGCACCGACCAGGGTCTGCCCATCGATAGGAAAATCTCGTAGCGATCCAGCCATCTGGCGCCCCTTCGTTCCCCGCAGCAGCCCGCCCTCATTGGCTGGCCCGGTTGCGCCGCTGAGGATACGACGAATCCATGCGCGCCTCGGACCCCGGGGATCGTGCAATAATGAGAACCATTCTCATTCAAGACGTTGCATGTCGCCGTCGGCTGTCCCCACTGCTGCGAACGCCCGGTCGCTCGGCAACGCCGTACAAGGGCCCCGGCGGGACCTGCAACGCACCGTGCACGCCCACGGGCATGCCGCCCTGGTGACCACGCCCACCGCGCCCTTCACCGAGCGCCACGCCCGCCAACTGGCGGCCACCCTGACCATCGTTGCGCACGTGGGTGTTTTCGCCCTGCTGCTCTGGACCCAGGTGGCCAACGTCGCCCGCCTTCCGCCGCCGCCGGCCGAGCGCACCCAGCTGTTCCTGATTCCGCCGCGCGCGCCCGAAGTACCGCTCGAAGACATCGTCGCCCCGACGCCCAGCACGGCGGCCACCGTGCAGCAGCAGCGGCCCGAACCGCCGCGCCCGCTGCCGCCCACGCCGCCACGCGCCGTGGCCAACTGGATAGTGCCGCCGCCCACGCCGCCGCGACCGGTCACCGATGTGCCCGCGCCCCTGCAGCAGCAAGCCTCGGTCGCCGCCGCACCGCCCAGCCCGCCGCTGCCACCGGGGCCGAGCGAGACCCCGCCCGGCCGCGACAGTTGGGAGGGCCGGGTGATGGCACAGCTGGAACGCTTCCGCCGCTACCCCCACGCAGCGCGAGCGCGCCGCATCGAGGGCGTGGTGCAGATGCGGGTAAGCGTCGCGCGCGATGGCCGCCTGTTGGCGCTGTCGGTGGAGCAGAGCTCGGGCCAACCCACGCTGGATCAGGCCGCGCTGGACACGTTCCGCCGCGCCGCGCCGTTGCCGCCGGTACCCGATGAGCGCCCCGCGCCGGTGGAACTCTCGTTCCCGGTCGAGTTCTTCATGCGCTGACCGGCGCGCCGGTCATTCCTCCAGCGCCTGCACCGCCCTGCCGATCTGCTCCACCAGCAACTGCGTGGAATGGTCGGGCTGGCTGGCATGCGAGCGCTTGGCGGCCGTGTGCGCTTCTTCGAGCAGCGCGTGGCGTAATACCGGATCACCCTCGACCTCGGCCGCGGCAAAGCGCCTGGCGGCGAGGTAATACAGCTCCTGTGCGTCGCCCAGTGCACAGGCCCGCTCGCGCCATTGTTCAGCCAGCACGTCATTGCCCAGGGTTGCCTCGTAATGCGCGATCAGCCGTTTGATCGCGACCACATCGCCGGCATCGGCCGCCTCCATCACGGCAGCCTTCTCCCGCCCGGAAATATGGTCGCCCGCATCGCTGGCGGCGCACGCGGTCATCAGCGCAACCAACATCAGGATCGACACCTTTTTCATGACCTACCGCCGGGAGTGAAAGAGTGCTGCCTGCCCTGCGCCGGCTATCGGCGCGGCACGGTGCGTCGCATCGGACGGGCAGCCGGCACATCGTAGGGGCGCGACCCAGTGGCGGCTAACTCAGTGTGCCTATGGCTTTTCGAGGCGTGATTCACAGGCTGCGACGTTTCGCCAGATTCCGTACATCATGGAAAAGGATGTACGGAAAATAGGGTGCATTACGACATCCGAAGCAAGGTCCGGGCTACGACGCGGCGTCCCGAATCTCCTCCACACCCCGCCCGCGCCGCCTTAGAATGTCGCCATGAGCACCCTGACCTTCCGGGCGGCCACCGCCGCCGACATTCCCGCCCTGATCACCCTGGTCACCTCGGCCTACCGTGGCGATGCCAGCCGCGCCGGCTGGACCACCGAAGCCGACATGCTGGACGGCGCGCGCATCGATGCGCAGGGGCTGCAGGCCGACCTGGCCCGCCCACGCAGCACTATCCTGCTGGCCGAACGCGACGGCAAGCTGCTGGCCTGCGCGCACGTCGCCGACGACCACGGCAAGGGTTACTTCGGCATGTTCTCGGTGGACCCGGCCCAGCAGGGGGGCGGCATCGGCAAGCAGGTGATGGAGGCCGCCGAGGCCCACGCCGCGCGCGAATGGGGCGTGCCGGTGATGCAGATGACGGTCATCGACATCCGCGACGAGCTGATCGCCTTCTACGAGCGCCGAGGCTACCAGCGCACCGGCATCAAGAAGCCGTTCCCGTACGGCGATGAGCGCTTCGGCGTGCCCAAGCGCGACGACCTGCGCTTCGAGATCCTCGAGAAGCCGCTGGCGACGCACGCATGAGCGAGACCTGGACCTTCGTGTGCGCCACGGCCGAGCTGCTGCCCGGCGAGATGAAGAGCACCTTCGACGAAGTGACCGGCACGCCGATCGTGGTGTTCAACCTGGACGGCGAGCTGTACGCGCTGGAAGACCAGTGCACGCACGAGGAGTTCGAACTCTCGTCGGGCACCTTCGATACCACCGAAGGCAGCATCGAGTGCGTGCTGCACAGCGCGCGCTTCGACGTACGCGACGGCCGCGCCCTGTGCGCACCGGCGTATACGGCCGTGCCCAAGTTTCCGGTGAAGCGAGAATACGACGGGGTCTGGACCCGCGACGACCGCGACTGAGGCTGGGGTCACGGCCCGTCCCCACCTGAATGGGGATATTTTGAAAACGCGAATTGTTAGCATTACCATAGGCGTTGCGACCAACCGGTCGCGCCTGTCGGATCCCGCGTGTCTGCCAACCGTGCCATCGTCGGTGCCCTCGCCCTGTGGGCCACGCTCTGCGTGGTGCTGCTGGCGTGCGCCACGCACGGCCCGGCACGCGACACCCATGCCCTGATCGGGGTCCAACTGCATGCCGCCGTCGCCGGCACGTTGAACCTGCCGCCGGCCCCTGCGCCGGAAATGCCCGTGTCCGATCCGGCTGCCGCAGACACCAGCGTCGATACCGAGTCCCCCAGCCCGCTTCCGGCTGCCCGCCTGCGCCGCACGGCGTGGGTGGCCCGGGTGCCGCTGTGGTCGGCCGATGCGCTGCGCTGGCAGCGGCTGGAACCGTCGCTCCGGCTCAACCCCGGGCACGCCCCTCCGTACGCCTGATCCCGGCGTCCACGCCCTGCGTGGATGCCCGCCGTGGCCGCGCCTGAGCGGTCGCCGTTTCGCCTCTGCTGCACCCCTTGTCTGTTCACTTCCACGCGCCGTGACCGCCTGCCAGGCGTCCGGCTACCGTCCGCACATCCAGGAAACTCCATGACCGTCCGTCCGACCCCGCTGTCGTCCGCGCTGCTGCTCGCCATTGCCGCCCCTGCCCTCGCCCACGCCGAAACCGATGCTGCCAACGAGCCGCAGCGCGCCACCGAACTGGACGGCGTGGACGTGCATGGCGAACGCGTGCGCCCGCAGTCGTCGAAGTTCACCGCGCCGCTGCTGGATACGCCCAAGTCGGTCAGCGTGATTTCCCAGCAGGTGATCGAGCAGACCGCCGCCACCACGCTGCTCGACGCCTTGCGCACCGTGCCGGGCATCACCTTCGGTGCCGGCGAAGGCGGCAACCCGACCGGCGACCGGCCGTTCATCCGCGGCTTCGACTCTGCCTCGGACATCTACGTGGACGGCCTGCGTGATGCCGGCAGCCAGACCCGCGAAGTATTCGCGATCGAGCAGATCGACGTGGTCAAGGGCCCGAGTTCGGCCTACTCCGGTCGTGGCTCGGCCGGCGGCACCATCAGCCTGGTGAGCAAGACGCCCAAGCTGGACAACTTCGTGCAGGGCTCGCTGGTGGCCGGTACCGACAGCTACCGCCGCGGCACCTTGGACGCCAATGAAGTGATCGGCGACGGCATTGCCGCCCGCCTGAACATCATGAGCCACGACGCCGATGTGGCCGGCCGCGACGCCGCCAACAGCAGCCGCTGGGGCATCGCACCGTCGCTGGCGTTCGGCCTGAACGGCCCGACCCAGCTGCTGGTCAGCCATTACCACATGGAAACCGACGACCTGCCCGATGCCGGCGGCTTCCCGTACAGCAACCCGTTCACCACCGGCGCCAACGTGGCCCTCAACGGTGACGGCAGCCCGCTCGTGCCGAACCGCGAGGCCTATTACGGCCTGGCCGACCGCGACTTCCAGAAGACCCGCGCCGACATCACCACGCTGAACATCTCGCACGATTTCGGCGGCATCGTACTGCGCAACATCGCCCGCTACGGCGATACCCGCAACGATTACCTGTGGACCCAGCCGGACGACAGCAAGGGCAATCCGAACCTGTACGGCACGCTGTGGCGCCGTAGCAACTCGCGCGCGACCCAGACCGACAGCTTCATCAACCAGACCAGCCTGTCCGGCGAATTCGAGACCGGTGCACTGCGCCACAGCTTCAATGCCGGCGTGGAATACAGCGACGAGAAGACCGTGCGCGGCAGCTTCCTGATCGGCGACGTGGTACGCCCGAATGGGCAGACCACCGCCGGTACCAACAACCCGATCACCGGCAACCAGAGCTGCCCGACCACCGGCGCGGCGACCGGCTACAACTGCACCGACTTCGCCAACCCGAATCCGAACGATCCGTGGGCGTCGCTGCACACCTTAACCCGCAGCAACCCGCTCAATGACGTGCGCCAGACCACGCGCACCAAGTCGGCCTACGTGTTCGACACCATCAGCTTCAGCGAGCAGTGGATGCTGAACCTGGGCGCGCGCTTCGACGACTACAAGACCCACCAGTTCGTGCCGACCGCCGCGCCCAACCTGCAGAACCTGCGCAACAACAGCTCGTTCTGGAACGGCCAGGCCGGCCTGGTGTTCAAGCCGGCCGAGAACGGCAGCATCTACCTGTCGTGGGGCACCTCGTCCACGCCGGTCGGCGTAGACGGCGGCGACGGTGCCGACGGCATCAGTGCCACCATCCAGGACCTGCAGCCGCAGCGCAGCCGCAACATCGAGCTGGGTACCAAGTGGGACCTGTTCGATGCGCGCCTGTCGCTGACCGGTGCGATCTTCGAAACCGAGATGACCAACGCACGCGTGACCAGCGATGCGGGCACCACGCAGAATGCCGGCCGCAAGAAGGTCAAGGGTGCCGAGATCGGCTTCAGCGGCACCGTGCTGGAAGGCTGGCAGGTGTTCGGTGGCTACACCTACCTGGATGCGGTGGTGGAAGACAACGGCTTCGTCAACACCGGCACGACCGCCGCGCCGATCTGGTCGCCCTCGCCGTTCAACGGTAACCAGTTCCCCAACACCGCCAAGCACAGCGCCAGCCTGTGGACCACCTGGGCACCGTCGTTCGTGCCGGGCCTGAGCCTGGGCGTGGGCGCCAACTACGTGGACAAGGTGTACGGCAACGTCAACAACACCAAGTGGGTGCCGTCCTACACCCGTTGGGACGCGATGGTCGGCTACCAGTTCAACCCGCAGTACAGCCTGCAGTTGAACGTGCAGAACCTCGCCGACAAGACCTACTTCACCAAGGCGTACGCGTCGCACTACGCTGCCATCGCGCCGGGCCGCTCGGCGACGCTGGCCTTCAACTTCAAGTTCTAAGCGATACGTCCTCCTCCCGCGCTCCGGCGCGGGAGGAACTGGAGCCGATCATGCTGCTGCACATTCCCGACGTCCTCACCGCCGAGCAGGTTGCGCTGGCGCGCAAGCAGCTGGCCACCGCCGGCTGGACCGACGGACGCCTTACCGCGGGCTACCAGTCCGCGCAGGCCAAACACAACCTGCAGTTGCCCGACTCCGACCCGGCCGCGCGTGCGGTCGGCTCGGCCATCCTCGATGCGCTCGGGCGCAACAGCACCTTCTTTTCCGCCGCGCTGCCGCGCCGCATCTTCCCACCGCTGTTCAACTGCTATCAGCAGGGCCAGACCTTCGGCTTCCACATCGACAATGCGGTGCGTTACGACTACAGCGTGGAGGGGCAGCCGCAACCGGTCCGCACCGACCTGTCGGCCACGCTGTTCCTGAGCGACCCCGACGAATACGAAGGGGGCGAGCTGGTCATCGAGGACACCTACGGCAACCAGCGGGTGAAGCTGCCGGCCGGCCATATGGTGCTGTACCCGGGCACCAGCCTGCACCAGGTCACCCCGGTCACGGCCGGTGCACGCCTAGCCTCGTTCTTCTGGATCCAGAGCATGCTGCGCGACGATGGCCAGCGCCGCCTGATGTGGGATCTGGACGTCTCGATCCGCCGCCTCACCCATGACCACCCCGAACACCCCGCGCTGGTGAACCTCACCGGCGTGTATCACAACCTGCTGCGGCAATGGGCCGATGTCTGAGCCCGTCGCTGCGTTCGATGTGACTGCACTGGCCGAGCAGCTGCAGCGCGATCCTGCGGCGGCCCTGGACACGCTGCAGGCCACCGCCCAGCGCGGCGATGCGCAGGCGCAGTACCTGCTGGGTCAGGCCTGCATGGAAGGCCGCGGCCTGCCGCAGGACCTGCCGGCCGGCATGCACTGGTTCGAGCGGGCCGCGAATGCGGGGCTGGCGATCGCCATGAACATGCTGGGCCGCTGCCATGAGCTGGGCACCGGCACCGCGGCCAATCCAGCACTCGCAGCGGTCTGGTACCGGAAGGCGGCCAACGAAGGGCTGGACTGGGGCATGTACAACCTGGCCAACCTGCTGGGCACCGGGCGCGGCGTGGCCCGGGATGCGCCCGCGGCATTCGCGCTGTACCTGCAGGCCGCGCGGCTGGGCCACGCCAAATCGATGAATCTGGTCGGCCGCTGCCTGGAGGACGGCATCGGGGTGGCCGCCGACCCTGCCGCCGCGCCTGCGTGGTACCGGCGTTCGGCCGAGGCGGGGGATTTCCGCGGGCAGGCCAGCCATGCCTCGATGCTGCTGGCGGCCGGTGAGGTGGATGCGGCGGTGGTATGGCTGCAGAGGGCATTGGCGCAGGGCAGCCCGTCGTTCTTGGCGCATATACGACCGACGTTGGCCGCGTCGCCCCATCAGCAGGTTCGGGCGCTGGTGCAGGGCTGACATTCCGCGCAGCCACGCATGGCGTGGCTCTACGTGTGATTCACCGTCCAGTAGAGCCACGCCATGCGTGGCTGAATGTCCGATTCGCGCATCAAAACGACCGGATCTGTAAATCATTCCTATTTGCGTTTGTTACGAACGCTCTCTACAATCCCCGCCGCGTCGGACCTCCCGGCGCGCTTACAGGGATTCCACCTTGCGCCACCCGCACCGCCACCGCAGCTTTGCCCCCGCCATGCGCGGGCAGCGTCCTGCGTTGGCGACGGTGCTCGCCTGGCTGGCCCTGCTGTCGATGCTGCTGGGTGCCCTGCCGCTGTTCGAACCGCACCTGCCCGGCACCGCTCCGCTGGTGCTGCAGTTGCCGGCAGAGGAACGCCCCGGCGGTGAGAGCCGCACGCAGGAAGAGGCGCCGGCCAAGCCGCGCCGCATGGCCAGTGCGCGCCTGGCGGCAACGCCGCCGCGCCTGCCACATCCGCCATTGCCTGTATCGCTCGATGCGCTGATGGCCACCCTGGCCGAGCTGCCACCGCAGGTCGCACCCACCATCGATTCTGCCCCGGCGACGCCGCTGCCGGCGGCACCCGGCATGCGCGTCCAGCGCGGCCAGGCCCCACCGCAGGGCTGATTCCGCGCGCGTCCGCGACGGTGCTCCTGCACGTCCCCGGTTGACCGCACCGCCCCTGCCCGCCCTGCGGGCCCCCCGCTGATTTCCGATTCCGCTGCGGCCGCCGGCCACGGCGTTCCCGCGTTCGCATCCTTTTCGAGGTATCCCCCATGGCCCAGCGCCATCGTCGTCGTACGTCCCTGTCCCGCTGCACGTTGAGCGTTGCCCTGCTGGGTGCACTCAACGCACCTGCCTTCGCCAACGGCGATGCCAGTGGCACCAAGACCCTGGACCAGGTGGTGGTGACGGCCTCGGGCTTCGAACAGAAGATCACCGACGCCCCGGCCAGCATCAGCGTGGTCAGCCGCGAAGAGTTGAGCAAGCGCCCGTACACCAGCCTGGTGGATGCGCTGCGCGACGTGGAAGGCATCGACGTCGGCATGGAAACCACCGACAAGAACGGCCGCGCTACCATCTCCATGCGCGGCATGCCGTCCGAATACACGCTGGTGCTGATCGATGGCCGCCGCCAGAGCAACGTGGGCCAGCTGTACCCGAACAACTTCGGCGGGGGCCAGTTCTCGTACCTGCCGCCGCTCGATGCCATCGAACGCATTGAAGTGGTGCGCGGCCCGATGTCCACGCTGTACGGCTCGGACGCCATGGGCGGGGTGATCAACATCATCACCCGGCGCAACCAGGACAGCTGGCACGGCTCGGTCACCCAGGGCTTCACCGTGCAGCAGGACGACCAGTTCGGCGATGCACGCACCACCGACTTGTACCTGAGCGGCCCGCTGGTGAAGGAGCGGCTGGACATGTCCGTGCGCGGCAGCTACTACGACGCCAAGGCCTCCAACCCGGAATGGGACGACCTGCCGCTGCCGGACGGCACCCTGTGGGAACGCAGCATCGGCTTCGGCGGCGGCGGCAAGGCGGTGGCCAACACCAACTGGAACACCGGCCTGCGCCTGAGCTGGCACATCAACGACGACCACGACCTGTCGCTGGACTACGACGTCTCGCGCCAGAAGTACGACAACAGCGAAGGCCAGACCGGCACGCTGGACAGCCTTGCCAGCCTGTGGCGCGTCGGCAACGCGACCATTCCCAATCCGAACGGCACCGGCACCGTCACCCGCCGCGTCGTGCAGCCGCGCGTGGGCTACACCGCCTACCAGCGCTACGAGCGCGACCAGCTGGCACTGACCCACCAGGGTCGCTATGCATTCGGCACCTGGCAGACCACGCTGACCCATACCACCAGCAACAACCTGGGCCGCTCGCTGCCGCTGACCCTGGACGAACGCGCCGACCTGCAGACGCTGTGGAACGACGTCTGCCGCCGCACCGGCGCGGCCAACAACTGCGCCGCCGGCCGCACCAATGCGCTGACCGCATTGAACCCGGCGGAGCTGGCGCGGCTGGAAGCGTTCCTGCCGCGCCCGCTGCGCACGATGGAGCTGGAAGGCTACGTGCTGGACACGATGCTGGACATGAGCTTCGGCGCGCACAAGCTGACCGTGGGCGGCCAGTACAACGACACCGACATGACCGACGGCGTGTTCGGCATGGATGGTGCCGGCTACCGCGACAACGTGAAGCAGCAGCACCGGATGTGGTCGGTGTTCGCCGAAGACAACTGGGCGCTGACCGACACGCTGACCGCCACCGTGGGCGTGCGCTATGACGACCACAACATCTTCGGCAGCCACGTCAGCCCGCGCGCCTACCTGGTATGGAATGCCAGCGATGCGTGGACCTTCAAGGGCGGCGTGAGCACCGGCTACAAAACCCCGCGCCCGGACCAGCTGTTCCCCGGCGTGACCGGTTTCGGCGGCCAGGGCGTGCTGCCGCTGGTGGGCTCGCCCAACCTGCAGCCCGAAACCAGCACCAACTATGAGATCGCCAGCTACTACGAAGGCGAGCGCTGGGGCTTCAACCTCACCGGCTTCTTCAACAAGTTCGACGACAAGATCGCCAGCGGCGGCACCTTCCCGAACTGCGAAGTGGCGCCTGTGGGCAGCGGCTACTGCGTGGACGTCGGCCCGGGCTGGGCGGCGCTGGGCTACAGCACCTTCAGCCAGAGCGTGAACATCGACACCGCCGAAACGCGGGGCGTGGAAGCGGCCGCGCATGTGGACCTGCTCGATACCCTGCAGCTGCGAGGCAACTACACGTATACCAAGTCCGAGCAGACCAGCGGCGTGGACAAGGGCAAGCCGGTAGGCGGCACCACCACGCCGGCCAAGCACATGGCCAATGCCAGTTTGAACTGGCAGATCAGCGAGGCGGTGAGCCTGTCGCTGATCGGCGAAGGGCGTTATGGCCGCTACCGCGACACGCTGGTGACGAACGTGGGCGGGGTGAGCGATTCGCAGGTGCGCTACTACGATGACTACACGATCTTCCACCTGGGCGGCAGCTGGGACATCAATCAGTGGCTGACGGTGAACGCGCGGGTGAACAACCTGTTCGACAAGGACTTCGTGTCGCAGTCCTGCGTGTTGATCAGCGACAGCGAGTACAACTGCGTGGACGATTACGCGACGAAGGATCAGCGGCGGAGCTATTGGATTTCGTTGAACGCGAAGTTCTGATCGGAGGGGGGGCGCGACCAATAATTGCGAACCATTCTCATCAATGGTGTAATTCGGTATTCGCCCCTTTCTTTGTGACCGTGGCCACCCCTTCGCCTTCTTCCGCCGTGCAGCAACAGCAACGCCGCGGCTTCTGGCTGCGCACCCTGCACCAGTGGCACTGGATCAGCTCGGCCGTGTGCCTGATCGGCATGCTGCTGTTCGCCGCCACGGGCATCACCCTCAATCACGCCGCGAAGATCGAGGCCAAGCCGCAGGTGGTGAACCGCCAGCTGGAGCTGCCCGCCGAGCTGCTCGGCCAGCTAGGCGACCGCACCGACGGCAACGCCCCGGTGCCACGCCCCGCCGCCCGTTGGCTGGACCGTGAGCTGGGCATCTCGGTCGGCCGCCGGCCGGCTGAGTGGTCCGCCGAGGAAATCTACCTGTCCATGCCCAGCCCCGGCGGCGACGCCTGGCTGAGCATCGACCGCGAAAGCGGCGCGGTGGAGTACGAAGCCACCTCGCGCGGCTGGGTCTCCTACTTCAACGACCTGCACAAGGGCCGCAATGCCGGCCCCGCCTGGGGCTGGTTCCTGGACGTGTTCGCCGTGGCCTGCCTGGTGTTCTGCATCACCGGCCTGTTCCTGCTGCACCTGCATGCCCGCCAACGCCGCATGACCTGGCCGCTGGTCGGCCTGGGCCTGATGGTGCCGTTGCTGATCGCCCTGATCCTCATCCACTGACCCTTCCCTTCGGAGCCGCACCATGCGCGTCACCCTCACCATCGCCCTGAGCGGCCTGCTGGCCACCTCGCCGGCCTATGCCACCACGCTGGACATCAACGTCGAAGTGCCCACGCTCACCGTGGCCGAATACCACCGCCCGTATGTGGCCGTGTGGCTGGAAGGGGCCGACCAGAAGGTCGCCGCCAACCTGTCGGTCTGGTACCAGCAGACCGGGAACTCCGAGGGCCATGGCACCAAGTGGCTGCCCGACCTGCGCCAGTGGTGGCGCAAGAGCGGCCGCACGCTGGATGTGCCGGTCGACGGCGTCACCGGCCCGACCCGCCCGGCCGGCAAGCACGCGCTGTCATTCAACGACAAGCAGCCCGCCATGAAAGCATTGGCTCCGGGCAATTACACTCTGGTGGTGGAAGCCGTCCGCGAAGTCGGCGGCCGCGAACTGCTCAAGATCCCCTTCACCTGGCCGGCCACTGCCCCGCATACCGGCAAGGCGCAGGGCAGCACCGAACTGGGCCTGGTCACGCTGTCGGCCAAGCCCTGATGTTTCACTGCCCTCCCGGTCGGGAGGGCGCCCCTCACCCGTACATGGAGTTGTTGATGAAGCGCTCGCTCGTCCTAGCCGCCGCCCTGGCCGCCGTCCTTCCGTTCTCCGCTCTGGCCCACAAGGCCTGGTTGCAGCCCTCGCAGACCGTGATCGCCGGTGAAAATCCGTGGATCACCGTCGACGCCGCCGTGTCGAACGACCTGTTCTACTTCAACCATGTGCCGCTGCGCCTGGACAGCCTGGTCATCACCGCACCGGACGGCACCACGGTGCAGCCGCAGAACGCGTCGACCGGCAAGTTCCGCAGCGTGTTCGACGTCGAGCTGACCCAGCAGGGTACCTACCGCCTGGCGTCGGTCAGCAACGGCCTATCGGCCACGTGGGAAGAAGACGGCAAGCCCAAGCGCTGGCGCGGCACCCCGGCGACCTTCGCCACCGAAGTGCCGAAGAAGGCGAAAAAGCTACAGGTGAGCCAGTCGGTCAACCGCATCGAAACCTTCGTCACCAACGGCACCCCGAACGACACCGCGCTGAAGCCGACCAAGTCGGGCATCGAGCTGGTCGCCGTGGGCCACCCCAACGACCTGGCCGCCGGCGAAGCCGCCAAGTTCCGCGTGCTGGTCGACGGCAAGCCGCGCGCCGGCCTGGCCTTCGAGATCACCCGTGGCGGCACGCGTTACCGCAACGCCCAGGACGAGATCAAGGTCACCAGCGACAAGAAGGGTGAGTTCAGCGTGACCTGGCCGGAAGCCGGCATGTACTGGCTGGAAACCAGCAGCGAAGACAAGAAGACCTCGCTGAAGCAGGCCAAGAGCCGCCGCCTGAACTATGTGGCGACGCTGGAAGTGCTTCCGCAATAAAGACCCGCCGGCCATAGGCCGGTCCTGCTCGTAGCGCCGGGCTCTGCCCGGCCGCTCTGGTGCCGGGCAGAGCCC
>NZ_JBOHXV010000083.1:0-21192 GCF_050737075.1 Stenotrophomonas sp. | reverse complement strand
ATGTTGCCCAAGACTCATGAAGTGTGAACTGGGCAACCTCCTGAATGCTGTAGCCACGTTCAAACAAACGGGATGTTGCTTCATGGCGCAAGTCATGAAATCGAAGGTCCTGTATGCCGAGCACGTGCACAGCGCGGGTGAAGGCTGCTCCAATTGACTTGGAGTTGTAGGGGAATATCAAGGGGCTTTCTGTCGCGCCATTCCTCCCGTTGATGACTTCCCACGCGGCTGATGAAAGTTTGAAGACCTTATGATTTCCTCTCTTAAGCCGAGGGTGCTTCACGTCACGCAGAAGCGCTGTCCCGCGCTCACGATTCAGGTCTTCCCACCGCAGTCGCGTGATCTCTTCTTGGCGCCTAGCCGTAGCCAGGGCGAACCTCATGATGTCTACCATGGGGATATCAGCGCGTTCATCGCGCACAGTGAAGTGGGTGATGAGATCTTGCTCCTCCGCCTTTAAAAGCCGCCGTTGTCTCTGGCGCGATTTCGCAGTGATCCGCTCCCCCCGAAGAAAGCTTGCCGCCTCATCCAAGGCATGGAGGGGGGTGGGAACCCCAAGGACGGCTGTGGCGGTCTTGAACACCGTGCGGAGCCAGATCAGGTCATTTGCCGCCGTAGCAGGGCCCGCACCCTCGGCGCGCCGACCCTCGATGTAGTGAATGAAGTCCTGACGAGTCAGGCTATCGGCCCGGCGATCCCTTAAACTGGCCATCTTGAGCCTGGCCAGGTCTGCTTTCTTGGATCGCCCCCATTCTTCCCCTTGGCGCTCCCGAAGCTCATACCATCCGATCAGCTCGCTCCAGGTCATCCGCGTGCCCAGTGGTTCACCCCGGGCCCGCTGGAGTTGCAGGCCAGCCTCTCGGCGGGTGATCCACTCCTTGGCCAAAACCTTGGTGCTGAAGGTTTCAGACTCGCTATGGACGAGCTGCCCATCGCGCTTGAGTCGTATCTGCGCTGTGTACCCTGTAGACCCGTCTTTGCGACGTCTGCTGGTGATCGTTCCCATTAGTGCTACGGCATCCCATATGTAGCATTCAATGTAGCACTAGAGCCTCAAAAACGCCCGAAAACGCGCTAAAATTACCGACAATGCAAAGCCATGAAGAAGCCGAAAATACAGTGATTAGCGCTGAAAAAGAGCGCTACGCCGCCTCCCTGCGCCTGTCCGTCGCCCCGATGATGGACTGGACGGACCGCCATTGCCGCGTGTTCCACCGGTTGCTGGCCCCGGGCGCGCGGCTGTACACGGAGATGGTGCACGCCAACGCCGTGATCCACGGCCACCGCGAGCGCCTGCTGGGCTACGACGGCAGCGAGCACCCGCTTGCGCTGCAGCTGGGCGGCAGCGATCCGGCCTTGCTGGCCCAGGCCGCCCGCATCGCCCAGGACTGGGGCTATGACGAGGTCAACCTCAACTGCGGCTGCCCCTCCGACCGGGTGCAGGCCGGGCGCTTCGGTGCCTGCCTGATGCGCGAACCGGCCCTGGTGGCCGAGTGCGTGGCGGCGATGGTCGCGGCGGTCGACATCCCGGTCACGGTGAAGTGCCGCCTGGGCGTGGATGAAGACAACGACTACGAAACCTTCGTCAACTTCGTCGATCAATCGGCTAACGCCGGCAGTGCGATGTTCATCGTGCACGCCCGCAACGCGTGGTTGAAGGGGTTGTCGCCCAAGGAAAACCGGGAAGTGCCGGCGCTGCGCTACGACTGGGCGCACCAGCTCAAGGCCGACCGCCCGCAGCTGCAGATCGTGCTCAACGGCGGCCTTGCCAGCGTGGACGCCGCGCAGGCGCAGCTGCCCGCCCTGGACGGGGTGATGCTGGGCCGCGCGGCCTATCACGACCCCTACGTGCTGCATCAGCTGGAGGCCGCGCAAACCGGTGCTGCGCTGCAACCACGCGAGGCCCTGCTGCGTGCCATGCGCCCGTACATCGAGGCCCAGCTGGCGCGTGGGCTCGCCCTCAAACACATCACCCGCCACCTGCTGGGCCTGTTCCACGGGCAGCCGGGTGGCCGCGCATTCCGCCAGGTGCTCAGCGAGGGCGCCCACCGTCCAGGCGCCGATTGGGGCCTGATCGAGCAGGCGCTCACCATCACTCGCGACCAGGCAGAACGCGTCGCAGCGTGAGGCCCGTCACAGTTGACGCTTGACATCGCGGCAGAAGTAGCCGTCAATGTTCACCTAGATGAACGAAGCGAGGCGGCGGTCAGAAAAGTTCAGACCGGATTCACTGCGTAAAACCAAGAATTTGCAAAAGATTCGTAAAGCGCCGGCCCTGGCTGGCGGTTGCCGATTCACAACTTTTGAACGTTTTGACGCGCTCCGCTAGGATCAGACCCGATGTTCTCCGTGACCCGCCACCGCCGTATTGCCGTTGCCGCCCTGCTGGCGAGCGGTGCCGTTGCTGCCATCGGCAGTGCCGGCGCGCAGGCCCCCCAGCCGGAACCGGCCCGGGCCGAAGCGATGGTGCGGGCCACCCGTAGTGCTGCCCCCCAGGAACGCTCGCTGTCCGACGCCGTGCGCCGGGTCCAGCGGACCACCGGTGGACACATCCTCGGCGCAGAACGGGTCCCGTACGACGGTCGGGACATCAACCGCGTGAAATACATGGATGACCGGGGGCGTGTCCGCTATATGGACGATCCTGCCCCCGCACGTTCACAGCCCCGCACGCCGCGTTCGGATATGTCATCACTACGCGGCGATAACCCCTGAACGGGGATAGTTGTCCGCAGTCATCTGTTAGCCACTGGCCTACACGGCCACACCCAGGACACTAGGGAGAGTTCATGCGTATCCTTCTGGTCGAAGACGAAGCCCCGCTGCGGGAAACCCTTGCAGCCCGGCTCAAGCGCGAAGGCTATGCCGTCGACGCAGCACAGGACGGTGAGGAAGGTCTGTACATGGGCCGGGAAGTGCCGTTCGACGTTGGCATCATTGATCTGGGCCTGCCCAAGATGTCGGGCATGGAACTGATCAGGGAGCTGCGCAACGAGGGCAAGAAATTCCCGGTGCTCATCCTCACGGCCCGTTCGAGCTGGCAGGACAAGGTCGAGGGGCTCAAGCAGGGCGCCGACGACTATCTCGTCAAGCCGTTCCATGTCGAAGAGCTGCTGGCACGCGTCAACGCGCTGTTGCGCCGCGCCGCGGGCTGGAGCAAGCCGACGCTCGAATGCGGTCCGGTCGCACTGGATCTTGCCGCGCAGACGGTCAGCGTCGCCGGCAGCAACGTGGACCTCACCAGCTACGAGTACAAGGTGCTGGAATACCTGATGATGCATGCCGGTGAACTGGTCTCCAAGGCCGACCTCACCGAGCACATCTATCAGCAGGATTTCGACCGCGACTCGAATGTGCTGGAAGTGTTCATCGGCCGCCTGCGCAAGAAGCTGGATCCGGACGGCGAACTCAAGCCGATCGAAACCGTGCGTGGCCGCGGCTATCGTTTCGCGATCCCGCGCAACGAGGGCTGAGCCGCACTCCGGCGATTGGATGATGTCAGGCCGTCTGTTGTTCTTTAGACGCTGGCGGCCGCGCTCCCTGCAGGCGCGCCAGCTGCTGGCCGCCAGTGTGAGCCTGCTCGCCTTCCTGGCGATTGCAGGCTACGCGCTGGATGCCGCGTTCGCCGACACGGCGCGTGCCAACCTGCGTGAGCGGTTGAAGAACTATGCCACCGCTTATGCGGCCGGCATCGACTTCACCCGCGACCGGTCGCTGTACATCCGCGAGCAGCCACCGGACCCGCGCTTCGACGTCCCAGGTAGCGGCCTGTACCTGCAGGTCGTCATGCCGGACGGAAAGGGCAACTCCATGTCGGCCGAAGGCCCGATGCTGCCCACCGTGGGCGGCGGCATGCTGGCGCCGCGCCAGGAAGTCTTCGAAGGTCCACTGCCGATGGTGCAGATCGACGGCAGCCAGGGTTCGGTGTACCGCTATGGCCTGGGCCTGGTGTGGGACGCAGATGCCGATCCCGCCACTGAATTCCCCTACACCATCTACGTGATGGAAGACTCGCGCGCGCTTGGCGCGCAGCTGCGCGTGTTCCGTGGCCGGGTGTGGTTCTGGATGGGTGGCGCCGGCCTGATCCTGCTGTTGCTGCAGACCGTCATCCTGCAGTGGAGCCTGCGCCCGATGCGGCGGGTGATCACCGAGCTGACCAAGGTGCAGCGCGGCGAGACCGAGCGCATGAGCGAGCGCCACCCGCGCGAGCTGGAGCCGCTGACCGACAGCATCAACGCCTTCATCGAAAGCGAGCGCGAGAATCTCGAGCGCCAGCGCAACACCCTGGCCGACCTTGCGCACAGCCTGAAAACGCCTCTGGCGGTACTGCGCACGCAGCTCGACAGCGGTGCCCATGACCAGGACCTGCGCGAGGAATTCGATGTGCAGTTGCGGCGCATGAACAACCTGGTGTCCTACCAGTTGGCGCGCGCTGCATCGTCAGGCCACAAGCTCTTCTCCGCCCCGTTGCCGATCGAATCCAACGCCGAAGAGATCGTGCGCGGGTTGGAGAAGGTGTACGCCGGCAAGGGCGTGCTGTGCGAATTCGATATCGATGCCGCCGCCCGCTTCCATGGTGAGCCGGGCGACCTGCAGGAGCTGCTCGGCAACCTGCTGGAGAACGCCTTCAAGTGGGCCAACCGCCGCGTGCTGCTTACCGCCAAGCCGCTCGCCGCGCCGGGCATGCGCCGTGCCGGCCTGGTGCTCTCGGTGGATGATGATGGCCCGGGCATCGCGCCGGAGGACATCGCCAAGGTCCTGCAGCGTGGCGTGCGTGGCGACGAGCGCGTGCAGGGCCACGGTATCGGCCTGTCGATCGTGCAGGACCTCATCAAGGACTACCGCGGCGAACTGCAGGTCAGCCGCTCGCCCGAACTGGGCGGCGCGCGGTTTGAAGTGAAGCTGCCGCCGGGGCCGTGATGAGGTAGGTTGCCGACTAACAGTCGGCACTACAGCGGCATACCACCCTTGGTCGGTATGCCGCTAAAACGCAGGCGGCGCCCCATAAAAGCGCCGCAGATGCCCGGCCACCACCGGCATCTCCTGCTCCAGCAGATCCGGTGCGGAGAAGTGATACTCCGTCGCCACCGCAAAGAACTCATCGGGTGCTTCGGCCGCATACGGGTCGATCACCGTTTCCACCCCGGCATCCACCTGCGCGCACAGGGCATCGAATGCCTGCTGGAAATCGGCGGCCCACTGCTGCTGCCACGCACGCGGCAGCGGCGGGGTGCCATCGAGTACGCCATCCAGCACGTCGATGCGGTGCGCCATCTCATGCACCACCACGCAGGCGCCTTCGTGCGGATGCTTCAGCTCGGCCTGCACGTCGTGCCAGGACAACAGCAACGGCCCGTTGTGCGAAACCTGCCCGATCGCTTCTTCTTCCCACTCGTGCAGCACCCCGTCTTCGTCCATCACGCTCTGCGGCACGATGAAACCTTCGGGGTACACCAGCACCTGCGACCAGCCGCGCAAACCGACCTCGCCCAGTTCAAGCAGCGGCAGGCAGCACAGGGCGGCGATCAACACCGCGTCGTCGTCGCCGAGCTGCAGCCCGCCGATCGGCGTAATGGTCTTCTCGTGCAGGAACGCCGCCGCCAGACCGCGCAGGCGCTGCAGGCGTTCGGGCGGCAAGCCACGCAGCCACGCGGTGCGCTGGCAGGTGCGTTGCCAGGCGGTATCGGGAATGGGGCGCGGTGACGACCGCAGCCAGCGCAACAACGACTGGATCAGCGGAACATGCCCGGCAGGAAGCTGTGCCACTTCGGCGCACGCAGGCGCGGCAACACATCATCGTCGCCGCCACCGCCGGAGCTGCCCGGCGCCGTGGCGCTGGGCTTGACCGTGGACGGGGCCGTGGTGGTCGGCGTGGCCGCCGGCGCCGCGCGCTCGCTTTCGGTGGCCGAATAGACGCAGCCGCCCCGGCCCGAACTGGTCGGCGCATCGGAAGCGTGCGCGGCCATGGGGGCCATCAACAGGAGCAGGCAATGGGCTAACGGGCGCATCGACGACATCCAGGGCAAGGGGGGTCAATCTTCGATTCTAGCTCGATTCAATCCCTCGATTGGAAGCCCCCGGCGGGCGCGGCCCGGCGCTTTCCCGCATAATTTTGCCGATCAACCGATGGAAGCTGCCGTGGACGACCGCCAACTGCTGGCCAAACTGGGCGCCGGGCGACTGTCCGGCGACGCGCTGGCCCGTGAGCTGGGCCAGACCCGCGCCGCAATATGGAAACGAATTCAAGGACTTAGGGCGGCCGGTATCGAAATCGATGGCCGCGCCGGCGATGGCTACCAGTTGCAGCAGCACCTGGACCTGCTCGATGCCGAGTCCATCACCGCCCGGCTGCCGCCCGCGCTGACGCCCCTGCTGGACACCCTGGAGGTGGCCTGGACGGTCGGTTCCACCAATACAGAATTGTTGCGGTGCAGCGCGCCCGAGCGCGGCGCGCGGGTGCTGCTGGCCGAGCGCCAGACCGGCGGCCGCGGCCGGCGCGGGCGGGCCTGGGCATCGCCGCTGGCCGCGCACGTGTACGTGTCGGTGCTGCGTGGGTTTGCCGGCGGGCTGTCGCGGCTGGGCGGGCTGAGCCTGGTCGCGGGCGTGGCGGTGGCCGAGGCGCTGCGTGCCCATGGTGTCGCCCAGGTCGGGCTGAAATGGCCGAATGACATCGTGGTGGACGGGCACAAGCTCGGCGGCCTGCTGGTTGAGGGCGGCGGCGAGTTCGCCGGCCCGGCGCGCGCGGTGATCGGGCTGGGCATCAACGTACGCATGCCGGCCGCGTTTGCCGCCGGGATCACCCAGCCGTGGACCGACCTGGCCACGCTGTTGGGTAACGACATCGAGCGCAACGAGGTAGTGACGTGGGTGCTGGCGGCGCTGCTGCCGGCGCTGGACGAATTCGAGCGCGATGGCCTGGCCCCGTTCCTGTCGCGCTACGCCGCGCTGGACAGCCTGGCCGGGCGCAGCGTGCGCGTGGACGATGGCGGCGTGATGCATGAAGGGCAGGCGTTGGGGCTGGCCGACGATGGCGCGCTGCGCGTGCGCATCGACGGCAGCGAACGGGTGTTCCATGCCGGGGAAATCAGTGTGAGGGCGCAATGAGCGACTGGTTGTTCGATCTGGGGAATTCGCGTTTCAAGTTCGCGCCGCTGCAGGGCAACCGCGCGGGTGATGTGCAGGCGTGGCCGCATGGCGCCGAAGCGATGCCGGCCGATGCGCTGGCACAGCTGCCCGGCGGCGATACGGCCTATGTGGCCAGCGTGGCGGCCGCGGCACTCACCGCCAGCATGCTCGACGTGCTGCGCGCGCGCTTCGCCCACGTGCGTGTGGCAAAAACAGAAGCCCGTTGCGCGGGCGTGCGCATTGCCTACGCAGACCCGTCGAAGTTCGGCGTAGACCGTTACCTCGTGTTGATCGCCGCTGCTGAACGCCGCGAAGCCGTGGTCGTGGCCGGCGTTGGCACTGCGCTCACCATCGACCTGCTCGATGCCGACGGCCAGCATCACGGCGGGCGTATCGCCGCCTCGCCGACCACCATGCGCGAGGCCCTGCATGCGCGCGCCGTGCAGCTGCCCGCGCAGGGCGGCGACTACAGCGAATTCGCCAACGACACCGCCGACGCGCTCGCCTCGGGGTGCGACGGCGCGGCCGTGGCGCTGATCGAACGCAGCCGCGTGCAGGCCGCTGCCGTGCTGGGCAGCGCGCCCGCGCTGCTGGTGCATGGTGGCGGCGCACCGGCGCTGATGCCGTTGCTGGGCGATGCGCAGTTCCAGCCGGCGCTGGTGCTCGACGGCCTCGCGCGCTGGGCGGTGCATCAGCCGCCGGCCTCGCGGTAGGATCGCCGCATGCTTACTCGTGCTTTGATCGTTGTACTGGCCATCCTCAACGTGGGTGTTGCGCTGTGGTGGATGCTGCGCGGCGAACCCGCCGCTGCGCCGCCGCCCGCGCCACCCACCGGCGTGGCCAGGCTGCAGTTGCTCGACACCCCCGCCATTGCACCGGCACCCACGCCAGCGGCCCCGGCTGCCGCCGACGCTGCGCCGGCCGCCAACACCCCAGCGTTGACCGACGCCACGCCGGAGCCGCCCAAGCCCACGGCAGCCACCACCCCGGAACCGGCCAAACCCGTCGCACCCGCGCCTGTCGCCGTAGCGCCGGGCTCTGCCCGGCCGTCCGAGACACCCGCGGCGCCCACACCCACCGCGCCCCTCCAATGCATCAGCCTCGGCCCCTTCGCCGATCGCGACACCGCCATGGCTGCCCAAGGCAAGGCCGGCGGCCTGGTCCAGCGCTCGCGGCTGCGTGAAGTGCCCAAGCCCGGTGCCAGCAGCACCTACCGCGTGATGATGCCGGCCGCCGCCAGCCG
Source organism: Stenotrophomonas sp. (assembly GCF_050737075.1). Lineage (GTDB taxonomy): Bacteria > Pseudomonadota > Gammaproteobacteria > Xanthomonadales > Xanthomonadaceae > Stenotrophomonas. Next base: position 12,824 of record NZ_JBOHXV010000083.1, on the reverse strand, counting down.
CGAAGAGGCGCAGGCCATGGTCAAGCGCATTGCCGCCGCCGGCATCAGCGATTACTACATCATGGGCCAGGGCGATGACGCCAACGCGATTGCCCTGGGCCAATACCGCAACCGCGAAGGCGCCGAGCGCCGCATGGCCGCCCTGAGCGCCGCCGGCTTCAGCGCCCGCCTGGTCGGCGGCAGCGAAGGCAGCGCGCAATGGTGGGTGGATGCGGCCCTTTCCGGCACCGCCAGCCCCAGCGCAGCCCGCCAACGCACCGGTGCCGCCCAGCAACGCTCGCTGGAATGCGCGGGCTTGCGTTAGAATCGCGCCAGGCGATGGCCCTGCCCACGCCTGCTTCACTCCGTGCCGCTTTAGCTCAGTCGGTAGAGCAACTGATTTGTAATCAGTAGGTCGTCCGTTCGATTCGGACAAGCGGCACCATCTCTCGAGCCTACCGCTCAGAGCGCTGGAATCCAGAAGGCCTGCCACCGTGCAGGCCTTTTTCGTGCACTGCATAACATTGCAAAATGCGCCCGATGCACCGCCCCGAGCGCGGTTTTAAGGTCCGGCTGATATTCCGGCCCAAACACCGGCTCGCATACTCGAGCAACTTGCCGGCGTCAGCACCGGTGCCCGACGGGCGGGGTGTTCCCCGCGACCGCCTCCAACGCTCAGGGAGTACCTGTACACGTGGCGATCCATGGCAGCCTGGGCGATTTTTCGCTGGGCGACATATTGAAGGTGATCCGCGGCAAGCGCGGGATCTTGACCGTCGATGCCCAGGATGGGCAGGTGCTGCGCGTACACGTGTCCGAGTCCAGTGTGACGCACCTGTCGCTGGAACGCAGCGTGGGCACGCAGATCGAAGCGCACCGCATTCTGCAGGTGTTCGGGCAGGGCAGTGGGCAGTTTCAGTTCGAAACCAGCGACGTCGACACCACACAGAACCTCAGGCTCCAGCTGAGCGATGTCGTCGGCGCATTGGCGGCCACGGTCGTGCGCGAGCGCGATCTGCCGCATGCGAAAACCCTCTTCCTGCTCATCAAAGGGCGCCAAGTCCAGCTGCCCGACGAACTGGCCCAGTTCCTGGCGGCGGCCGAGGGTCAGTTGGCCGCAGGCGCCAGTGCCGAGCAATTGAGTGAAACGCTGGGCATTCCATTGAACGCGGTGCGAACCCAGCTGCAACGCCTGCGGGAGGTCAAGAAAGTCTGGCCGATGCAGGCCCACGTCGAGCAGTTGGGTGCCGACGAACGCGAACAGCGCCGCTCAATGGGGCGGCGCATCCTCGACCTGTTCTCAAAATGACCCCGATCAAATTCGTTGTATCCGGGCCCGTGGGCGCCGGTAAAACCACCTTCATCCGGACGATCTCGCAGGTCGAGGTGGTCAGTACCGAGGAGAAAAGTACCGAGGAGATCGGCAAGACGCACACGACCGTCGCCCTCGACTTCGGGCAGATGAATCTGGGCGACCACGTGTTGCATCTGTTCGGCACGCCCGGGCAGACCCGCTTCGACTACATGTGGGATGTGCTGAGTGAAGGTGCAATGGGCCTGATCCTGCTGGTGCCCTGCGATGCACCTCATGAGTTTCCGCATGCAAAACGGATTCTGGAGCATGTCGTGAGCCGACATCCGCTGGAGTTCATCCTCGGGCTGACCCGCACGGACGTGGCGACCAACGGGTGGGATGTTGCCGAGGTGGCGGCCTATTTCGATCTGCCCGAGCAGCAGGTGATTGCCGTGCATCCAGGCAATGCAGCGAGCGCGCGCTACACCCTGCAGACATTGTTGAAACGCATCTGAGGCGTTCGCGCCCCCTCCCGAGTCTCCTAACCCAACCGTTGAAGGATCCACCATGAGCAAGCAAGAACAGCTGCAGATCGAACTCGACAGCCTGACCCGGGCGCTGGGCGGCCTGAAGGGCAGCTTCCTGTGCACGCTGGATGGGATGCCCGTCGCCCAATCCGTTACCGACCCCAACATCCAATCCCCGCGCGTGGCCGCCATGGCCGCCACGGCCTTGGGTGTGGGGCGGCGCATCACCGAGACCCTGTCCACTGGCGTGCTGCGCGGTACCCAGCTGACCGCAAGCGAGGGACGGGTATTCATCTACATGATTGGTGACAAGGCGTGCCTTGCCCTGGTAGCACCGTCGGACCTTGCCATCGGCTTGATTGAGCTGGAAGCCGCCGATGCGATCGCCCGCCTCTGCGACATTCTCTGAAGAGGCCACGCACATGCATGAAGATCGACAGAGTTGGGCCGTCAAAGGGGCCGACATCACGCGCGAACTGCGTGGAATCCTGGGCATTACCGACGCGGACTGCGAGCTGCTGAAGCGTGTCCAGCCGGCCGCACGGGACGCTGCGCCGAAGATGGTCGAGGAGTTCTACGAGGCGCTCCTGAGCAATCCGCTGACCAGTGAGTTCATCACCGACCGTGACCGCTTGGCTGCCACGCTGGCGAGCTGGTTTGCCGAGCTGTTCTGCGGCAACTACGACGACGCCTACGCCAACAAGCGCTTGGCCATCGGCGACGTACACGTGCGCATCGGCTTGCCCATCCGCTACCCGCTGGCCATGCTGGCGGTGATAGGCAAGCACGGCGAGCGACTGGCCGCGGCCCACGGCGAAGCCACCGTCAGTGCGTTCCGCAAGGTGCTCGCGCTGGACGTGGCCACGTTCAATCAGGCCTATGAAAACAACCAGCTGAACCACCTGGCCGAGCTGACGGGCAGCGAACGATTGGCACGCCGGTTGTTGTCCGGCGGTTGAGTTCCGACAACGCCGCGCCGCTGTACGTGGCGCGGCACGGTGTCAGTTGGTTTCGGCGTACCGATACGACAACAGCGACTTCACCAGGAACGTCACCTGTGTAGCCGAACGCGCATCCACGCGCATCACCGGCAAGCGGTGGCCGGCGTCGAACAGCGCGTTGCGGAAGTCCGGAATCAGTAGCGCCGGGTACTCGTCGGTACGGGTTACGCCTACCGCAAGGCTGGCTTCCGGCGCGATGCGTGAGAACTCCTGCAGCAGTTCCACCGTGGACGCCACCGGCTCGGGATGGCCGGCACTGACCAGCACGATCACGCCCAGTGCGCCTTCGCAGACCATCGGCCACATGAAGTCCAGGTAGCGCTGGCCGGGTACGCCGTACACGTGCAGCAGCTCGCCGTCGTCGAGTTCGATCGAGCTGTAGTCCAGCGCCACCGTGGTCTCCACCTTGTCACCCATGGCGTCTTCGCTCATCGGCATTTCGGTGCTGACCGGTTCCACGTCCGAGATCGCGCGTACCGCCGTGGTCTTGCCGGCGCCCATGCTGCCGACGAAGACCAGTTTGTTGGCAGGCAGGCTCATGACGGGCTCCCCTGGAACAGGTTCAGGCCGAAGCGGCGGGCGACCCACGAAAAGAAGCGCGAATCACCGGTGTCGCGGCGGCGGGAAGTTGGGGACACGGCAGGCTCCTGGGTCAGTGCGAGGCCACTGGCAACAGCAGCACAGAAGAGGGATTGCACCGTGTTGCGCGGCATCTGGCAAGCCGCCGCCAGTGCGTTGGGCTGCCACGGGCGTGCGTGCAGGCAGGCAATGGCCAGCAGCCAGGTGCTGGGCACATCGTCGGGATTGAGGTCCGGCCAATGGCGCAGCTTCATCGGGGCATGCTCGGCGGGCGCCGGCAGCAGCTCCGGCCGATAGCGCGCAATGCAGAAATACAGCGCCTCGAACGAGTGGCGCTGCGGCAACCGGTAGGCGTATTGATGCTGGAACGTGGGCGCGTCGATGGGCGTGGCCGACCAGGCCACATCGTCCAGTTGCGCGACGACCTCCGACAGTGGCGTCGACGGCGCCAGCGCAATGCTGCGCGCGGCGGTATCCACCAGCAGCGTGATTGCACCGCGTTGCAGCAGGTGCAGGGTGGCACCGGCAGACGGGGCCGAGGCCAACTGCAGCAGCAACGGCACGCCCTGTGCCGGGCGGTCCACGCTGGGCGCGGCCAGCAGCAGGCTCGAGAGCTGTTCGTTGATGTCGCGCACGGTGGCGCCGTGCGGCAGCCGGCCCGGTGCGGGGTCGGCATAGCGACGCGCGATCGACAGGGTCGGCACGTTGGCGGCGTTGGCTTCGCTGAGCGCCCTGGACGCATCGGCGTGATCCAAGCCGATCACCAGCAGGTCGCAGGCGTCACCGGACCAGGGCTGCAGCACCACGTCCATGCGCTCGGCGAGCAGCATCGAGGCGGCCAGTTTCAGGCGGGTCTGGTGCAGCACGTCCAGCCCGATGGCGGAAATGCGGAAGGAGCGGGTGGGGGTATTCATGGGGGTGTACCGCCAAACCGAAGCAGCCACCACACCGCACCCCGTCAGGGGCACGGCATGGCGGCTTTGCCTGCGATCAGCTGAAGTCCAGGGTCTTCTCGAAGGCCTTCAGTTCATGGCGCGACATGGCCAGGTTGGCCTTGGCGCGGTCCATCACCACGTACAGGAACAGCAGCGGGTTGCTTTCCAGCGGGCGGATCAGGTGGTACTGCGTGGTCAGGGTGATCAGCAGGTCTTCCAGCGTGTCCGACAGGCCCAGCTGCTCGGCCACGCGGCGCTTGGCGCGCACGACTTCGGTATTGCCCGCTGCGGCCAGTTCCAGGTTGATGTTGCCACCGCCGACCATGGCCAGGGCCATGCCGCTGTCACCGTCGACCAGGGCGGCGCCGACGAAACCGGCGAGCGAATTGAGCTTTTCCAGATTGAGATTGGGCACGTAAATCCTTTTTACTTCAGGCAGTGGGAGAGCAGGCCAAGGGCCTGCCGGAAGGGCACAACGAAATCGAAGAAGGCTCAGGCCGCGCGCGGGCGCAGCACGGTATCGAGGCGGGTGGCGCATTCGCGCGCATGGAACAGCAGCACGGCCATGTTGACCTCGTGACCGGCAACGGCCGTCAGGGTCAGCGGCTTGTCGGCCTGGATGCGGATCAGCACCACGTTGCCGAGCTTGGTGCAGATGGTGGCGTAGTCGGCTTCGCTCAGCGCCAACTCGCGCGAGACGGTCTCGCCCAGCGTGAGGAATGAATTGGCCATGGCGGCCAGGCGGCGGCCATCCACGTCCAGCGTGGAGTCCTCGGCCACGGCGCGGCCATCCGCGGTGGACAACATCAACAGGCTCAGCCCGCGCTCGCGTTCGCGCGCATGCTGGAAGGCCTGTTCGATGGCGGCGGTGTCATACAACTGCCGGGCCGGCTGGCTCTCGCCATTGGCATTGCGGACGATCTGGTGGATGCTGCTGCGCTGCACGTACTGCCCCCTGAAACACGACAAAACACGGACCAACCCTGCGCGGGTTAGTCAATCAGTACTGCGAAGAAGTGTGAAATGTAGCACGTAAATTTTGACTTCACGGCTAACGTAAGATGAACCGCAGTGTTCCTTGCGTGAGCGTCAAAGCATTGACACGTAAGGGTTTCCGGGGTGGGCGGGATGCGACGCGGCGGGTCAGTCAGCGCCGCCGTGGGTCAGCTCGCGGGCACCCGCTGTTGCGTCGCCGCGAGTTGTTTGGCGGCCAGATCACTAGACTGGTCGGATTTTCCGTGTGTGTGGAGTCAGCATGAGCAAGCGTCAACCTGCGGTGTCCCTGATCGGCGTGCCGACCGACATCGGTGCCGGTCACCGTGGCGCCGGCCTGGGCCCGGAAGCCCTGCGTATTGCCGGGCTTGCCGAGGCGCTGGTGGCGCGCGGCGTGGACGTGCGCGACTGCGGCAATCTGGACGGCCCGCGCAACCCGTGGACCCCGCCCGAGCAGGGCTACCGGCACCTGGACGAAGTGGTGGCCTGGAACCGCGCGCTGATGGACGCCACGTATGCCGAACTGCAGGACGGCCGGATGCCGATCATGCTGGGCGGCGACCATTGCCTGGGCATCGGCTCGATCACCGCCGTGGCGCGCTGGTGCCGAGAACAGGGGCGCAGCCTGCGCGTGCTGTGGCTGGACGCGCACTCGGACTTCAACACCAGCGAGGTCACCCCGTCCGGTAATGTGCACGGCATGCCCGTGGCCTGCCTGTGCGGCCTCGGCCCGGACGCACTGACCCGGCTGGGCGGCGATTCCCCGGCGATCTGCCCGCAGCAGGTGCGCCAGATCGGCATCCGTTCGGTGGACCAGGAAGAGAAGCGCCTGATCAAGCAGCACAAGGTGGATGTCTACGACATGCGCTACATCGACGAGGCCGGCATGAAGCGCGCGGTGGAGGCGGCGCTGGAGGGCATCGACGAGAACACCCACCTGCACGTCAGCTTCGACGTGGACTTCCTCGATCCCAGCATCGCCCCGGGCGTGGGCACCACCGTACCGGGTGGGGTCAACTACCGCGAGGCCCAGCTGGTGATGGAGATGATCGCCGACACCGGGCGGATGGGCTCGCTGGACATCGTGGAGCTCAATCCGCTGATCGACACCCGCAACGCGACCGCCGAGCTGGCGGTGGACCTGGTCGAGAGCCTGTTCGGGAAGTCCACCCTGATGCGCGATTGAGCGCGTTCCAAGGGTTTTCCTGCGCGTGGCTGAACAGCCACGGGGCGCGTTCACATCGATTGCACGCCGTAGCCGCCAGATTGCATCTCACGCGGCGGCAGTGCCGGCAACGGCCAGGACGTCACCGCGATCAGGAAGAGGAGCCATCGATGAAGCGTGTCATTGCGCAGCGTCGTACTCGTCTGACAGGTGGGTCCGGATTTCGGTAACGACGTTGAATTGAATCAAACAGGAGAATCCCATGAAGCGTGTAATTGCACTGATGTTGCTGTCGATGTTCTCGCTGGGCATGCTGTCCGGCTGCAACACCGTTGCCGGTGCCGGCAAGGATGTGCAGAAGGCGGGCGAGAAGGTTGAAGACGCCGCCAAGGGCAATTGATCCAACGACGCGGGCCGCACCACGTCGGCCCGCATTGATGGGCAATGAAGAAACGCCGGGAATCTCCCGGCGTTTTTTTATGCGCGATTTTTCATGCGCGATCCAACGTCCCGCCATTCAACGACGTGAGCATGCGCTTCATCCACGCTTGACCGCCGCCGAACACCCGCTGCGGCACTCTGCAGGTGCGGCGAAGGTGCCGTTGCAACCAAGGACGCGAACCCATGAACAAAGACATCATTTCCGGCAAGTGGACACAGCTCAAGGGCAAGGCGCAGGCAAAGTGGGGCGACCTGACCGACGATGATTTCAAGGTGGCCGAGGGCAATGCCGAGTACCTGGCGGGCCGCCTGCAGGAACGCTATGGCTGGGCGCGCGACCGCGCTGAAACCGAGGTCAAGGACTTCGAAGCCTCCATGCGCAAGGATTATCCGGACTATCACTGACACCCCGGCGGTGGCAGGGCGGCCGCACGGGCCGCAACGAGGGTATGAAACCGTAACGGGCCGCATTGCGGCCCGTTTTCGTTCGTACGCGATCAGCGCCCGCCGTAGCCGGGCGGGTCGGGCACGAAGCCCTCCGGGAACGCCTGCGGCGTGCGCTCACCGCGCGGGTAACGGGCGGGAATGATGCCGCGCGCCACCAGGTTGCGCTCGCTGTCGTAGCGCAGGTCGAAGCGCTGGGCCGGCAGGCGGCTGGCGCGCTCGAAGGTGGTGCTGCCCGAATACGACGCCTCGCGCTGGCCATGGCCGGTGCCCAGCGCCGGTGCCGGGGACGGCTCGCGGATCCGCGAACCGGTGGTTTCCACCGATGCCAGCGCGCGGTCCGCCACTTCGGCGGCGGCCTGCGGCTGTGCCTTGGTCTGGGCCCGCGCAACCGGCGGTGCGCGCGGGGTCGGCACCACATAGCGCGGTGCCTCGTTGAACACCGCAATACCGATCACCCCGATGTTGGCCGGGCGGCCGGTACGGTCGGCATAGCTGTTGCCGGGGTCGGTGAACACGAACTGCGCCACTTCCTGGCGGGATTTGCGCCAGCCGGTGATGTCCGCGCTCTGCCACGGGTCTAGCACGTAGCCGGTCTGGTCCGGCGCGGCCACTTCGCCACTGATCACGTTGAGGCCATCCACCGAGAGCACCACCAGCACCCGCTCGGGGCTGTTGTTGCGCAGGCGCACGGCGTAGGGCTGGCCCTGGCGGCCGGCCACCCAGTACTGGCCGCGGTGCAGGTAGCTGGGCAGTTCCAGGCGCTGGTCGCGCTCGATCAGGCTCAGCGTGACCGGGCCGGGATCGGCCCGGGGCGGGACCACCGGCTTGAAGCCACACAGGGCCAGCACGGCAAGCAGGGGCAGGGTCAGGCGTTTCATGGCGGGGCCTTTGCGGTTGGGTAATATCTTCAACGCGCAGGCCCGGGCAACGGGGTTGCGCGCGGGCAGGTAAACTGGGGGCGTTCAACTGTCCGTAATGATTCCCACATGACCACCCGCGTTCTTACCGGCATCACCCCCTCCGGCACGCCCCACCTGGGCAACTACGTGGGCGCCATCCGTCCGGCCATTGCGGCCAGCCAGGCGTCCGACATCGAGAGCTTCTTCTTCTTGGCCGACCTGCACAGCCTGATCAAGGCGCAGGAGCCGGAGCGGACCCAGCGCTCGACCCTGGAGATCGCCGCCAGCTGGCTGGCGTGCGGCTTGAACCCGGACAAGGTCTGGTTCTACCGGCAGAGCGACATTCCCGAAACCACCGAGCTGATGTGGTTCCTGACCGCCATCGCCAGCAAGGGCATCCTCAACCGTGCCCATGCCTACAAGGCGGCGGTGGACAAGAACCGCGAGGAGCAGCTGGACGAGGACGCTGGCATCAGCGCCGGGCTGTTCATGTATCCGGTGCTGATGGCCGCCGACATTTTGATCTTCAAGGCCAACCGCGTGCCGGTGGGCCGCGACCAGATCCAGCACATCGAAATGGCGCGCGATTTCGCCCAGCGCTTCAACCACGTGTACGGCAAGGAGTACTTCCCGTTGCCCGAGGTGGTGATCGACGAGCAGGTGGCTACCCTGGCCGGCCTGGACGGCCGCAAGATGAGCAAGAGCTACCAGAACACCATTCCGCTGTTCGCCCCGCGCGCGGAGCTGAAGAAGCTGGTGTCCTCGATCCTCACCGATTCGCGTGCCCCGGGCGAGCCCAAGAGCACCGAAGGCTCGGCCCTGTTCCAGATGTACCAGGCCTTCGCCAGCGCCGAGCAGACCGCCGCGTTCGCACAGGCGTTCGCCGACGGCATCAGCTGGGGCGATGCCAAGCAGCAGCTGTTCGAGCGTATCGATGCAGAGCTGACCCCGCTGCGCGAGCGCTATGACGCGCTGATGGCCGAGCCGGAGAAGATCGAGGCGCTGCTGCGCCGTCGCGGCCAGCAGCTGCGCGAGCAGTACGCCGTGCCGCTGCTGAAGGAGCTGCGTCATGCGGTGGGCCTGCGCGACCTGTCCACGGCCGGCGACATCGCCGCCGAAGAAGGTGGCGTGGCGCGCGCTGCACCGCCGCTGTTCAAGCAGTACCGCGAGAAGGATGGCCGTTTCTACTTCAAGCTGCTGGCCGGTGACGGCACGCTGCTGATCCAGAGCGAGGCGTTCGATTCGCCGCGCGATTCGGGCCAGCTGATCGGCGTGCTCAAGCAGACCGAGCACGGCGACGGCCTGCAGAGCGAGCTGTTCAAGCTGGAAGCGGAAGTGGATGTGGTGTTGGCCGCACTGCAGGAACTGCGCGAATAACGGTAGCCATCGACCGTTGGTCGATGGGAACGTCAACGGAGGAAACACGATGGCCTGGTTGTCGTTGTTGTTGTTCCTGCCCTGGTTCGTGCTGCTGGGCACCCTGTACTGGCTGTTCCCGCGGCAACCGCGCGACACCGCGCGGCGCCTGTTCGACGCCGCCGCGCTGCTGCTGGCCTTGGTGCTGAGCATCCTCGCGATGCTGTGGGGCCACCACATCGGCGTGGTGCAGAGCGATGCCGGCCCGATCTGGCGCCAGGTGCTGGCGGTGCTGTACGCCTACGGCGCATTCCTGGCCGTGATGGTGGCCGCGCTGCTGCTGCGTGGCGCCTGGCTGGCGCAGCGTGCGACCAAAGCCGCATCGAAGTCGTTGGGGTAACGGGCCTAGAATCGAGGTGTATCGACCCATGGTCGAGACGCACCGATTACCGCCAGGGATGAGCCGATGTCCTCCGACCCCAGCATTTTCACCATCGATACCGCGTTCCAGCGCAGCGACTTCGATGCGGCCTACCTGATCGTCGAACAGGGCCGCGCCGCCTTCATCGACTGCGGCACCGGCCTGGCCGTTCCCGCGATGTTGGCCGCGCTGACGCGTGCGGGCTGCACGCCGGAGCAGGTGGATTGGCTGGTGCTCACCCACGTGCACCTGGACCATGCCGGCGGCGCCGGCCTGCTGATGCAGCAGCTGCCCAACGCCACGCTGGTGGTGCACCCGCGCGGCGCCCCGCACATGATCGACCCCACCCGGCTCATCGCCGGCGCCACCGAGGTGTACGGCGCGGCCGAGATCGCGCGCAGCTACGGCCCGATCCTGCCGGTGCCGGCGGCACGCGTGGTGATTGCCGAAGACGGCCACCGCGTGGACCTGGCCGGGCGCAGCCTGCTGTGCCTGGACACGCCCGGGCATGCGCGCCACCACCTGTGCGTGTGGGATGAACGCAGCCGCAGCGCGTTCACCGGCGATACCTTCGGCCTGTCCTACCGCGAGCTCGACAGTGCGCGCGGTGCCTTCATCATTCCCACTTCCTCGCCGGTGCAGTTCGATCCTGAGCCGCTGAAGCAGTCCATCGCGCGGCTGGTCGCCCTGCAACCGCAGGCGGTGTACCTCACCCATTACGGGCGGGTGGAGAACATTCCGGCACTGGCGGCCGATCTGGTCGAGCAGATCGACGCGATGGTGGAGATCGGCCGCCAATGCGACGAACGCCCCGACCGCCACCGCTGCCTGGTGGCCGCACTCACCGTGCTGTACCAGGAGCGCGCGCAGGCGCATGGCTGCCCGCTCGACGATGCGGCGGTGGCGCAGGTGCTGGCGATGGATATCGAGCTCAATGCGCAGGGCCTGGCCTGCTGGCTGGACCGCGACCGCCGCTGAGCGCGCACGCAGGGCCTGCACGGTAACCGGAGTGTCACGTTACACTCTGGCATTCCGTTTTTTTCTGGTACCTGCCGTGAATCCGATGCGCATGCTGCTGTTGTCGTCCTGTCTGTTCGTGGGCGGCCTGGCCCACGCGGCCAATGATCTGCCCGGCGGCGGCATCGATCCTGAAGCGCTGTCACGGCATGTGCGCATCCTGGCCTCGGACGAGTTCGAAGGCCGCGCCCCGGCGTCGCCCGGAGAAGAGCGCACGGTGCAGTACCTGATCGAGGAATTCCGCAAGTCCGGCCTGCAGCCCGGTGGCGTGGACGGCAGCTGGGTGCAGCCGGTGCCGATGGTGCGTGCCCAGGTCGACGGCCCGGTGGCCGCGACGCTGCGCCAGAACGGCAAGACCCGCACGCTGGTCAACGGCGAGGACGTGACCCTGCAGAGCCTGCGTCCGCAGGCGGCGGTGAACATCAAGGACGCGCCGCTGGTGTTCATCGGCTACGGCATCGATGCACCCGAGCGCCAGTGGAATGATTACAAGGACGTGGACCTGCACGGCAAGATCGCCGTGGTGCTGATCAACGACGCCGATTTCGAGGCCGACCGCCCCGGTGCCTTCGATGGCAAGGCCGTGACCTACTACGGCCGCTGGACCTACAAGTTCGAAGAGGCCGCCCGCCGCGGCGCGCAGGGCGTGTTGATCGTGCATGAAACCGCGCCGGCCGCCTACGGCTGGGCCACGGTGAAGAGCTCGGGCACCTCGCCGCTGTTCGATATCGAGCGCACGCAGGAGCAGGCGCTGGCCCAGCACGTGCCGGTGCGCGGCTGGCTGCAGCGCAGCGTGGCCGAGCAGCTGTTCCGCGATGCCGGCCTGGATTTCGAGGCCGAGAAGCGCAAGGCCATGACCCCGGCGTTCCAGCCGGTGGTGCTGGGCGATGCGAAGCTGTCGGCGCAGTTCAAGCTCAAGCGCGAGCAGGTGGTCACCCGCAACGTGGTGGCCAAGCTGCCCGGCGGCGAGCATGGCGATGAGGCGGTGATCTTCTCCGCGCACTGGGATGCCTTCGGCATCGGCCAGCCGGACGCCAAGGGCGACCGCATCCGTCGTGGCGCCATCGACAACGCCACCGGCGTGGCCACCGTGCTGGAGCTGGGCCGGGTGTTCGCCGCCGGTCCGCAGCCGCAGCGCACGCTGTACTTCGTCGCGCTCACCGCCGAAGAGAAGGGCCTGCTGGGTGCCAGCTACTACGCCGCGCACCCGCTGGCGCCGCTGGACAAGACTGCTGCGGTGATCAACATCGAGATGTTCAGCCCGGACGGCGCCACCCGCGACATCGCCTCGTGGGGCAAGGGCCGCGTCTCGCTGGAAGGCGACCTGGAGCGCGTGGCCAAGGCGCGTGGGCGCAGCTACAGCCCGGATCCGAACCTGGAAGCGGGCTTCTTCTACCGCGCCGACCACTTCGCCTTCGCCCGCCTGGGCGTGCCGGCGATCACCATCGGGCCGGGGCTGGACAAGCTGGAGGGTGGTGTCGCCGCCGGCAAGGCGCTGCGCGAGAAGTACTTCGCCGACTGCTACCACCAGGCCTGCGATGCCTGGACCCCGAGCTGGGACCCGGCCGGCCACGCCGCCGACACCCTGCTGGTCTACGACCTGGGCGCCGAGCTGGCCAACAGCCGCCACTGGCCGCATTGGGAAGAGGGTTCAGAGTTCCGCAAGGCCCGCGAGCAAAGCGAAGCGTCCCGCCGCTGAGCGGTAGCGCCGGCCGTTGGCCGGCAACCAGGCAAAACCAAAACGCAGAACGCAAAACGCCGGGGCATGCC
>NZ_JBOHXV010000082.1:0-21200 GCF_050737075.1 Stenotrophomonas sp. | reverse complement strand
CCCTTATGGTGCGGTAAAGGGAATCAGGCCGCGTTGGCGTCGGCGGTCTCGTCGCGCAGCGCCCGGGCGGCCGCTACCAGCGCCTCCAGGGCGGCACGGGTTTCCGGCCAGCCACGGGTCTTGAGGCCGCAGTCCGGGTTGACCCAGATCTGCTCGGGGCGCAGCACTTCGGCCGCCTTGCGCAGCAGCGACAGCATCTCCTCCTTGTCCGGCACGCGCGGGGAGTGGATGTCATACACGCCCGGGCCGATCTCGTTGGGGTACTGGAAGCGCACGAAGGCGTCCAGCAGCTCCATGCGCGAGCGCGAGGTCTCGATGGAGATCACGTCCGCATCCATGGCCGCCACGGAGTGGATGATGTCGTTGAACTCGGAGTAGCACATGTGGGTGTGGATCTGGGTGGCATCGCGCACACCGCTGGCGCTGATCCGGAACGCCTCCACCGCCCAGTCCAGGTACTCGCGCCACTGCGCACGGCGCAACGGCAGGCCCTCGCGGATGGCCGGCTCGTCGATCTGGATCACGCCGATGCCGGCCGCCTCCAGGTCCAGCACCTCATCGCGCAAGGCCAGCGCGATTTGCCGGCAGGTATCGGCGCGGGCCTGGTCGTCGCGTACGAACGACCACTGCAGCACGGTCACCGGCCCGGTCAGCATGCCCTTCATGGGCCGCTCGGTCAGCGACTGTGCGTAGGTGGACCAGCGCACAGTCATCGGTTGCGGGCGCGTTACATCGCCGTAGATCACCGGCGGCTTCACGCAGCGCGAGCCGTAGCTCTGCACCCAGCCGTTCTTGGTGAAGGCGAAGCCCTCCAGCTGTTCGCCGAAGTATTCCACCATGTCATTGCGCTCGAACTCGCCATGCACCAGCACGTCCAGCCCGATCTGCTCCTGCACCCGTACGCAGTGCTCGGTCTGGGTGGCCAGGAACGCATCGTAGTCGGCGTCGGCCAGCGTGCCGGACTTGTTGCGTGCGCGTGCCTCGCGCACCTCCAGTGTCTGCGGGAAGGAGCCAATGGTGGTGGTGGGGAAGCGCGGCAGCTTCAGCGCGGCGGCCTGAGCCAGATGGCGCTGCGGGTAGCGGCTGTGGCGCTGCGCATCGGCCGGGGTGAGCGCGGCCAGGCGCGCGGCCACGGCCGGGTTGTGCACGCGCGGCGAGCGTCGGCGCGATTCGATGCGTTCGCGCGACAGCTCCAGCGCCGCCTCGGCGCGGGCCGGGGCATCGATGGCGTCGGCCAGCACGCGCAGCTCTTCCAGCTTCTGCTTGGAGAACGCCAGCCAGCCGCGCAGCTCGTCGTCCAGCTTCTTTTCGTGGCCCAGATCCACCGGGCTGTGCAGCAGCGAACACGACGGGCTCAGCCACAGGCAGTCGCTGCCCAGGTGCCCATGCGCGTAGCGCGCCAGCAGCAGTGCGTTGTCCAGGTGGGTGCGCCAGATGTTGCGGCCGTTGACCAGCCCGGCCGAGAGCACGCGGCCCGGCGGCAGCGCCTTGATCACGGCATCGAGCTGTTCCGGGGCGCGCACGAGGTCCACGTGCAGGCCATCGACCGGCAGCGAGGCGGCCAGCGGCAGGTTGTCGTCCAGCGCACCGAAGTAGGTGGCCACCAGCACCTTCGGGCGCGCCGCCGTGGCCAGCACGGCATAGGCGTGGGCGAAGGCCGCGCGGGCGTGGTCGTCCAGGTCCTGCACCAGCAGCGGCTCGTCCAGCTGCACCCACTGCGCACCGGCCGCCTGCAGCTGGCCCAGCAGCTGCACGTACACCGGCAGCAGCGCATCCAGCAGGTCCAGCGCCGGGCTGCCGTCGGTGGTCTTGGAGAGCAGCAGGAAGCTCACCGGGCCGATCAGCACCGGGCGGGTTTCGATGCCCAGCGCCTTGGCCTGGCGGTATTCGGCCAGCGGCTTGTCGCCGCGCAGCGCGAAGCCCTGGCCGGCCTGCAGCTCAGGCACCAGGTAGTGGTAGTTGGTGTCGAACCATTTGGTCATTTCCAGCGCGTGCAGGTCGTAGCCATCGCGCTGCAGGCCGCGCGCCATGGCGAAGTAGCCGGCCAGCGGGTCGGCGTCGGCCAGTGCGTGGTAGCGGGCCGGAATGGCGTCGAACAGGAAGGCGGTGTCCAGCACCTGGTCGTACAGGCTGAAGTCGTTGCTGGGCGGCACATCAACGCCGGCGTCGCGCTGCAGCTGCCAGTGGGTGGCCCGCAGCCCGGCGGCGGTGTCGAGCAGCGAATCTGCGCTGCTCTGGCCGGACCAGAATGCTTCCAGCGCGCGCTTGAGCTCGCGCTTGGCGCCGATGCGGGGAAACCCCAGGTTGGTAACAGTGGTCATGGAACGTGTCCTCATTGCGTATTGGCATTGAGGAACGAAGGAACTGCGCGGCCACCACGCCATTGCTCCCGTGCCCGCCCCGCCAGCGACCTTCGCCCCCGCGGGCGAACCGGATGCCGTGAAGCGGACGCACAGGGACAGCGCCACGCGGCAGGCGTGGCGACAGGCCCCGGCAACCTCCCCGCGGACGTTCCAGGTCGAATCGGAGGACGGTCGTGTCCTCCGGCCGGGGCCGGTATTCGGGCTGATGGACACGGGCGCGGGCGCCCACCTAGTACCTGCCGCTTCCCAGGCGGTGAGGCCCAGTGCTGTTGGCAGGATTCGTTTCCATTCACCGCTGCGGGGCAGCTCCGGAATGGGTGCGCAAGGCACCTTCACCGGATTCCCGTTTAAACCCATCCCTTCATCTGCATGAAGAGATGGATACCTTCGGCGAGCACAAGGTAGGCCGAGTTGGCGCGGGGGTCAAGAGGCGTTGCTTACAGGCGCTCAATGCTGGCCCGGCTGCGGATCTGCTCCAGCGCCTCGTCGTGCAGCAACCTGCCGTTCTCCCACACCGTCACCATGGCGTCCTCGAAGCCCAGTGGCATTTCCAGGTCGGCCAGCGAGGCGGCCGTGGCCGGCACCGGCACGGTGCGGAACTGGCCGTACTCGCGGTGGCGCAGCAGGCTCATGCGGCCGCGCTTGCTCTGCTTGCCGCTGTCGGTCACCGGGTCTTTGTAGACGTCGATCCAACGCCCGTTGACGCGCGCGGCCGAGCACTTCAGCGCGAACTTCTGCGTATCGCGGTCCAGCCGCTGCAGCAGGGCACCGCCCATGCCGAAGGCGAGGTTGTCGGCGGCGTAGCCGGCCTCGGTGATGCGCGCCAGGATCTGGCCGATGCTGGTCGGGTTGACCCCGTCGCCCTGGATCACGCGCACGTGGTTGAGCACCTTGTAGCCCTTGCCGTTGACGCTGTGCCCGAAGGCTTCGTCCAGCAGTTCCAGGCACTGCAGCACCACGGTGACCGGGTCGCCCGAGTCCGGGCGGATCACCACGGTGGCGCCCGAGTCGATGACCTGCTGGCGCAGGGTGGTGCCCCAGTGTTCGCGGATGGCGTGGTAGATGTCGTAGCTGTCCGACACCACGGCGACCAGCGCGCCGGGCTTGGCGAACTGCGCCAGCATGTTGCGGTAGGCGTCCACTTCGCCGTCGCGGCCCCAACTGGTGATGGTGCTGTGCTCGGCAGCGGGGATCGAATAGCCGGCCATCGGCGCGTGGTAGAACGCCTTGGCATACAGCAGGGCCGACACGGTGTCGGTGCCCAGGAAGTTGACCAGGTGCGCCGCGCCGCCGATGGCGGCCGATTCCAGGCTCGAGACGCCGCGGCTGCCGAAGTCGTGCAGCTTGAACGGCAACTGCCCTTCGGGGTCGTCGCTGGTGCGTTCCAGGTACTGGCGAATGGTCTGCTTGGCGTGCCAGCTGGTGGTGGCCACGGTTACCGGGTACCAGATGCGCAGCAGCATGGTTTCCAGGTACGAGGGCACCCAGAACGCCTGCGGGTCGGTCGATTCGATGGTCATCAGCGCGTTGTGCACCGGCACCACGGTGCCTTCGGGCACGGCGCGGATGCGGATCGGCATCAGCCCGGCATGCTGGTCGACGATGTAGCGCCAGCCGTCTTCGTTGAACGGCACACCATGGGCGGCGAACAGGTCGCGCGCGGTGTCGACATCGGCGTGGGTGATCGGCTTGGCCAGGTACTCCTTCAGGAGCGCCTGCAGACCGAAGAAGACGGTGCGGTCGTACAGGCCGCCGCGCGATTCCACGTAGAAGAAGGTGGCATCGGTACCCGGCGGGTACTGCAGCCAGTGGCTGGCCTTGTAGCTGTCGGTGTTGAGGAGAAGATTATCGAGGTAATGCATGACGGAAGCTCCTTCGCGTCGGGGGAACACCGGCGGTCTATCCGCCGGCGAGGGAAACGGGTCGGGTTCAGCCCCGGCCCAGGAAAAACTCCAGGATGTGCAGGTGGTCTTCGTACAGCTGCGGGCCCATGTCCAGGGCCTCGCTCACCGGAATCCAGCGCGCCTTGTCGGCATCGTCGCCACCGCGCACGGGGGGCAGTTCGCCCGCCGCAAACTCGAAGTGGAAGGCATGGGTGATGGTGCGGCCGCGCTGGCTGCGCTCGGGGTGGTCGAAGACATGCTGGCTCTTCAGCGAGCCCTTCAACACCGGCAGCGGAATCTTCAGGCGGGTTTCTTCGCGCAGTTCACGCAGGCAGCTGTCGAGCAGGCTCTGCTGCTGGCCGACGAATCCGCCCGGCAATGCCCACAGGCCCTTGCCCGGCTCCGAACGGCGGCGCACCAGCAGCACGTGGCCCGAATGCACCACCACCGCATCGGTGGTGACGAAGGTGGGCGCGTACGGCGCATCCTTCCACGCCGCACGGTACTGCTCGATGAAGCGGTATTCCGCCACCAGCTGGCCGTAGGCCGGCGAGCTCTTGCGGAAGGCTTCCAGCATTTCGTACACCGGCGCCGGCACGTTGCCGCGCAGCATCAGCAGTGCGCCGTGGAAGTCCAGGTCGCCCGACTCGAACAGGTAGCGGCGCAGCTCCGTGGCCGAGAGCGTCTCGGTGTGCTGCACATCCACCAGCGGCCACTGCGGGAATTCGCGCAGGTAGTAGCTCGAGGCGTCCTTGTCCATGCCGACCAGACCCACCTTGGCATCGGCCGCCGCACCGTCGCTGCGCAGTGCATCGGCCACGCCGCGTTGAACGCCGGCAATCCAGTGCGCCTCGTTGTACAGATGATCGCGAAGCGGGCGGATGATGAGCCGTTCGGTGTTGCCATCGAGGGCAGCCTGGATCATCACGGCGCGTTCGGCCACGGTCCAGGGATTGCGGAGGCTGCGGGGGGTATCTGCAGAGCCGACCAGGAAGATCAGCTTGCGGGCCCGGCTCAGTGCGAGGCGGGCAACGGCGGCATGGCCGTTGTGGAAGGGCTCGAAACGCCCGATGAACACCAGGTAGTCGTATTCCATGAGAATCCCTCATGTGGTTGTGGCTGCCGCGGGTCTGTCCCTTGGCTTGCTGCAAATGCTACGCCTCCTGTTCAGGCCGTCAAGTGCCTGCGCGCGGCTGCGCCGCCAGCGGCTGCATGTAGCGCTGCCACAGGTGGTTGACCAGCTGCAGGTTCGGGTCCACCTCGCGCTTGAGCTGCACGAGCGCGTGGGTTTCCGGGTAGGCCGCCAAGAACTGCGCGGCGGTGGCATGCGGCCGGTAGGGCAGGTAGTAGCGCCCGCCGCAGCCGATGGCCGCTTCAACCAGGGCGCGTGTCCAGCCCACCGTCTGCCCGTCCGCCCACGGGTAGCGGCGTTGTTTGTAATACAGCACGAAGCAGAACACCGGTTCCTTCGCCCACGCCATCAGCGCGAGCGGATCCGCAGGCGCGTGGCGGATGGAGACATTCAACGCATTGACCTGGTGGTCCTGCAGCATCTTGGCCATGGCGGCGGCGAAGGCGTGGAAGTGCCGCACCGGAATGAAGTATTCCTGCAGCAGGTACGTGGACATCACGCGCGTGCGCGGCTCCAGCGCCGCCACGTCCAGGCTCGCCTCCAGGTTGCGGTGGATCACCCGTGGCGCGCGCAGCTTTTCCACCACGCTGCCGCGCAGCGAATGCCCGCCGGGCAGTTCGGACAGCGCCCAGATCATGTTCTGCTCGGTGTCGTACTGCCCGCCCATCGGCACCAGCCGCGTGGTGTCGGTCAGCGCCGCCTGCGTGCGCCGCCAGGTGATGGCCAAGGGGGCGTCGAACGAGGGTGGCAGCAGGTCGGCGTTGTGCATGACCGCGTCCGGATGCGCCGCCACGTTGCGCTGGAACCAGTCGGGATACTCGGCCAGCGGCACGCGTTCCAGGTGCCGTTCAATGATGTCGTTGTCGACGACGTCCAGCTCCACTTCGCTCACCACGCCGAGCAGCCCGTAGCCGCCCAGCACGCCGGCAAACAGTGCCGCATGCTGCGTGCGCGAAGCTTCCACCACTTCGCCGGAGCGCAGCACGAGCTGCAGCGCGCGCACGGTGGAGGCGATGCTGCCGCCGCCCACATAGCGGCCGTGGCAGTTCACCGACACCGAGCCGCCCACGGTGAAGTTGCTGAAACTCTGCATGACCTTCACCGACAGGTCGTGCCGGTCCAGATGATCCTGCAGTGCACGCCAGCGCATGCCCGCCTTGACCCGCACCACCTTGCGAGCGACGTCCAGGAACACCAGCCCGTTGTAGCCATCCATGTTGAGCTGCAGGGCCTGTTCGGCACTGGTCTGCCCGCCCATGCTGTAGCGCCCGCCGGCCACGCACACCAGGCCGCGGTGGTGGGTCAGCGCCGAGACGATGTCGGCCTGCCGCTGCACCGGCACCACGCCGGCCACCGCCGTGGCTTCCAGCTGGCTGATGTCGTTGACCACCGGCGCGGAGCTGCACGCGCTGACACTCACGCCGGCCAGTGCACTCGTGCTTGCGGCGGCCAGGAATCCACGTCGGGTAATCATGGGCAATCCTTGCAGGGTGACGATCCGTTCTGCGGATTCTGCGCTGCTTCCGCAGTGCCCTGCCAGTGGCGGCGGTGCCACCGGGCATGGATCATTCAGGCGCGACGCCTACCTGCGCCAACGCGTGGACAACCTGCGCCACGCGCGCTTCGACGCTGCCGGTGAGCAGGGTGAATGGCATGCCCTGTGCGGACAGCGCGGCCACGTACGCGCCTTGCTGGGCGAGCCGGAAGGCGTCGTCGCGGCGGGTGCCATCCTGCACGAACGGGAAGTCTGCCGCGCACAGAAACAGCATGTCGTAGTGGCGCTGCGCCAGCGTGTGCAACGCAGATTCGGCGCGGCCGAACATGTCTTCGCAATACAGCAGGGTGGTGAGCGGGGTGGTATCGCACACCAGCCAGCGGTGGGCGTGGCCGGCCATGGCGTCTTCCCGCGACACCTGCACCTGCGCGATATGCAGCAGGTCGTCATACGTCAGCGCGCCTTGGCGGGCTTCCCAATGTTCGCGCCCGAACTCCGCCACCCATTGGGTCTGCAGGTGGCTGGCCAATGCGGCGGCGAGCGTGGTCTTGCCGCTGGATTCACCGCCCAGCAGACCGATCCGCCCGACGAAGCCGGCGTAGACGCGCGGGTCGAGAAAGCCGCGCAACGCGTGCGGATCGCGCCGCAGCGCGGTGCCCGAGACCGGTACCTCGCTGCGTGCGATGTCCAGGCACACGTGGGCCACCCGCCATTCGTGCCCCGCTTCGGCACTGAACTGCGCCTGCAGGGCCGCTGCGAAACCATCGCCATACGATTCGCTGGTGAACACCGCGTCCACCCGCACGCCCCAGAGGGCGCTGCACACCCAGCCCACGAATGCGCGCTGGGCCGCGTCGTCGTCCTCGTTGGTGGGCAACTGCCGCACCGGCAGGTTGCGCTGCAGGCAGGCTGCGGCCAGGCGTGCATCGTCCAGCACCAGTCGTGTCACGTGCGGGTACAGGGCCTGCAGCCACGCCTCACGCTGCGCCGCATCGCAGCCACTGAACTCCGGCTGGCTCCAGCTCAGCAGCAGCACGCGATCGCAGCGCGTCAACGCATGGTCGATCAGCGCCTGGTGGCCACGGTGCAACGGACTGAACTTGCCCACCACCAAGCCCGTGCGGAAGTGCTCAGGCATGCGCCGGCTGCTCGCGCATCAACCGGTGCCAATGCCGCAGCGACACCAGCGCGTTGATCCAGAACACCACGTACAGCACGGCGGTGAGGTGCAGGCCGCGGCTGGCATACAGCGGCACGGCCACGCTGTTGACCAGCAGCCAGAACCACCACGAATCCAGCTTGCGGCGCATCATGAGCAGCTGCGCGACCACGCTGAGCACCAGCACGGCCGAATCCAGGAACGGCGCGTAGGCATCGGTCCAGGTATGCAGCAGCAGGCCGTAGCCGACGCTTGCGAGCACGGCGGCCGGCAGTATCCAGGCCAGGGTGGGCAGTTGAACGCGGGTGATCGGCAGGGCATGCCCGTGGTCGCCGCGCAGCCACTGCCACCAGCCGATGACGCTGGTGGCCACGAACACGCCCTGCAGCACTACGTCGGCGTACAGGCGGGCCTCGTAGAACACTAGGCCAAACAGGGTGCAGCCAATGATCCCGGTCCACCAGGTGTGCACGCTGTTGCGCCCGGCCAGCAGGATGGAGGCGGCCACGGTGACGTTGGCGGCAATTTCCAGGGCGCTGGTCATGCCGGAGCGCCCGGCAGGTTGGAGCTGTACGGCAAGGTGTAGTCCTTTACCTCAAGGGCGTGAAGCGTAACGCGCTGCGTGACCGATGCGGGGTTGGGGCGAGTCAGGCGGCGTGGTGATACGGCTCGATACGCGCCAGAACCTCGGCCAGTTCGTCGCGCGCCTTGGCGGCGTCGTAGGCCATCTGCAGATTCATCCAGAAGCCTTCGCTGGTGCCGAAGAAGCGTGCCAGCCGCAGCGCGGTGTCGGCGGTGATGCCGCGGCGCCCGGCAATGATCTCGCTGATGCGGGTCTGTTTGACGTCGATCGACTTGGCGAGCCGGTACTGGGTCATGCCGAACGGGGTCAGGAACTCTTCCTGCAGGATCTCGCCGGGGTGCGGGTAGGGGATGGAGCGCATGGCCGATGTCCTCAGTGGTAATCGCAGATTTCAACGTCCGCCGGACCGGTGTCGGTCCAGGCAAAGCAGATCCGGTACTGATCGTTGACCCGGATGCTGTACAGGCCTGCTCGGTCGCCCTTCAGGCGCTCCAGGCGATTGGCCGGCGGAACCCTGAGATCTTCAAGCCGCGTCGCTGCGTGCAGCATGGCCAACTTACGCATCGCGATCCGCTGCACGGGGTGGAAGTGTCTGACCTGCTTACCCAGGAAAAGGCTGCGGGTGGCGACGCAACGGAACGAGCAGATAGCCATGAAGATCTCTTGGGAATGGATGCTATCGCGTGGCGATAGTATCGTCAAGCGGGACTAAATCGTGCGGTGGCATCACCCATGTGCTCCACCTGCTCATTCGGATACTCAGGTGCCGAAGGGGGCGCCCGCACCAACGCGGGTCACAGCATTGAAGATGCGTATCCCAATCCGGTGGTTGAGCGCATCTGGGTGCATCCGCCCACGCACTTGTTGCGTATCTGTGCAGGACGATCACCTGGAGTCGCGCATGCGCCACCCGCCTGTCCCCATTGCCGCGTGCCTGCTGCTGGTGCTGTGCCCGTTGCCGGGCATGGCGCAATCCATCCAGCGCCAGGAGGGCCGCGCCTATGCGGCCGCCGGCAGCACCCTGCTGTACCGCGAGAGCCACTGGCTGCAGGGGCCGCCGGAGGCGCAGTCGCGGCTGGTGCTGTACCGCTGCGCGGACGGGCGTGCGTTCGCGCGCAAGTGGATGACCCCGCAGGGCAGCCCGCAGACGCCGGATTTCAATCTGGAAGACGGGCGCGACGGATACCAGGAAGGCGTGCGCGGCAGCGGTACGGCCCGCACCCTGTACACCCGCGCCTCCGCCGCTGCGGCCCCGGTCAACCGCACACTGGAGGTGCCGCCGGATGCGGTGGTCGACGCCGGCTTCGATGCCGCCGTGCGCGGCCACTGGGCGTCGCTGCGTGATGGCAAGGCCGTGGCATTCCAGTTCCTGCTGCCCAGCCGGCAGCGGTTGGTGCCGCTGAAGCTGCAGCGCACGGCGGCCGTTACCTGGCAGGGCCAGCCGGCGCAGCAGCTGCAGATGAAGCTCGATGCATGGTTCGGTTTTGCCGTGCCGGCGGTGACCCTGGTGTATGCCAACGCCGACCAGCGGCTGCTGCAGTTCAGCGGCACCGGCAATGTGCGCGACCGTGCCGGGCGCTATCCGCAGGTGCGTGTGGAGTTTCCTTCCGGACCCGTGGCGGCCTCGGCCGCCGAGCTTGCCACGGCACGGGTGCAACCCCTGGTGAAGACATGCGACAGCTGAATACCCTCTTGCGGCCAGCGGCCGGAGCAACGACCATGCAGACTCGCTCCCTGCCGACATTGAGCCTGCGATGCCTGAGCTGGACGCTTCCGACACCGATGCCGCAACGCGCCTGGGCGAACTGCTCGTCCGCGTTGCCGCTGGCGACCGCCAGGCATTCGAATCCGTTTACCAGCTGGCGTCCGGGCGCCTGTTCGCGATCTGCCTGCACCTTCTGCGCGATCGCGGCGACGCCGAGGACGTGCTGCAGGAGGTCTTCACCACGGTCTGGAAGAAGGCAGGGCAGTTCGATCCCGCCAAGGCCTCTGCCATGACCTGGCTCTCGATGACGGCGCGCAACCGCGCGATCGACCGCCTGCGCGCCGCACCCCCGCGCGCGATGGACGACCTGTCGGTGATCGACGACCTGCCCGATGCCGACGCACAGCCGCCGGTGGCCGCCGAACAGGCGTCCGACCGCGAGCGCCTGGCGCGTTGCCTGGACACGTTGGAAAGCAAGCGCCGCGCGCTGATCCGCGCCGCGTTCCTGGACGGTTCCAGCTATGAAGAGCTGGCCCGTCGCATCGGTTCGCCGCTCGGCTCGGTGAAGAGCTGGATCCGGCGCGGTTTGGGCCAACTGCGGGTGTGCCTGGAACAATGAACATCCGCGACCTTCACGATCTTCCCGACGACGGCGAACCGCCGAGCACCGACATCCTGGCCGGCGAGTACGTGCTGGGCGTGCTGGATGCCGCGCAGCGCGCCGAGGCCGAGCGCCGCATCGCGAGCGATCCCGGCTTTGCGCGGCTGGTACAGCAATGGGAAACGCGGCTGGCGCCGCTGCTGGAATCGCTGGGCACGGCTACGGTGCCCGCACACCTGTGGCCGCGTATCCGTACCGAACTGGGCTGGCCGGCCGCCGTGTCCGCCACGCCCAGGCTGTGGCAGCGCACCGGCTTCTGGCAGGGCATGACCGCCCTGGCTGCGGCCCTGGCGCTGGTGGCGGTGTTCAACCGCCAGCAGCTGCCGCCCACCGCGCCGCCCACCCCGGTGGCGGTCACGCCGACGCCGGCGCCGACCCCGGCCGAGCCGGAGCAGGCGACCAAGCCGGTCACCCCGCTGCTGCACGACGACGGCACGCCGGGCTGGCTGGCCTCGGTCGACAAGGCACAGGGCAAGGTGTTGATGGTGCCCGTGCCGGCCCCGGCCGATGCGGCCGGACGCGCACCGGAGCTGTGGCTGATTCCCGCCGGTGGCAAGCCGCGCTCGCTGGGCCTGGTCTCGATCAACCGCGCCCATACCGTGGCGGTGCCCGACGCGCTGCGTGATGTTCTCGTGAACGGCTCGATGCTGGCCATCACGCTGGAACCGTCCGGCGGCGCGCCGCAGGGCATCCCGACCGGCCCGATCATCGCCAAGGGCGACATCGCCAACCTGTAACGGTCACCCGTTCCGAAGGAAATTTCGGAATGGGTGCATCCAAACGGCGCCGGCCTGCGTATCTCCTGATGAACCGCTCAGGAGACGCGCGACATGCTGTCCCGTTCCACCCCCGAACACCCCGGCCGCGGGCCTTGTGGCCCATGGGCCACCGTGCTGCGCTGGTTCGACACCGGCGCCGCTGAGGCCACTGCGGACGGGGGCGGCAACCGCGTGGACTGGCTGCGGGCGATTCCCTTCGTGGCCATGCACCTGGCCTGCCTGGCGGTGATCTGGGTGGGTGTTTCCTGGGTGGCGGTGGGCGTGGCGCTGGCGCTGTACGCGCTGCGCATGTTCGCCATCACCGCGTTCTACCACCGCTACTTCGCCCACCGCACCTTCCGCACCTCGCGCGCGGTGCAGTTCGTGTTCGCGGTCATCGGGGCGTCCAGCGTGCAGCGCGGCCCGCTGTGGTGGGCCGCGCACCACCGCAATCACCACCGCCACACCGAAACGGCGGCCGACCCGCATTCGCCGACGGTGCACGGGTTCTGGTGGAGCCACATGGGCTGGTTCCTCACCGCCGAAGGCTTCCGTACCGACTGGGCGCGCATTCCGGACCTGGCCAAGTACCCCGAGCTGCGCTGGCTGGACCGCTTCGACACGCTGATACCGGTTGCGCTGGCCGCCGCGCTGTTCGGGCTGGGCGCGCTGCTGGAGCATGTCGCGCCGGGGCTGGGCACCAGCGGTGGGCAGATGCTGGTGTGGGGCTTCTTCATCTCCACGGTGGTGCTGTTCCACGCCACGGTGACCATCAACTCACTGGCCCACCGCTTCGGCCGCCGCCGCTTCGATACCGGCGACGACAGCCGCAACAACCTGTGGCTGGCCCTGCTCACCTTCGGCGAAGGCTGGCACAACAACCACCACTTCTTCCCGGGCACGGTGCGCCAGGGCTTCTACTGGTGGGAAGTGGACATCACCTGGTACGGGCTGCGCGCGATGGCGGCGCTGCGGCTGGTGCATGACCTCAAACCCGTGCCGGCCTGGGTGCTGGCGAAGGCGGAGCACTGACATGCGCATCGCCGTAATCGGATCGGGAATTTCAGGCCTGGCCAGCGCGTGGTGGCTGAGCCAGCGCAACGAAGTGACGCTGTTCGAGGCCAATGACTACCTCGGCGGCCATACCCACACCCACCAGGTGCAGGTGGACGGGCGTACCCACGCCGTGGATACCGGCTTCATCGTGTTCAATCCGCTGAACTACCCGCTGCTCACCGCGCTGTTCGATGAGCTGCACGTTGCATCGAAGCCCACCACGATGAGCTTCTCGGTGCACAGCGAGCGCAGCGGCGTGGAATACAACGCCACCTCGCTGGACACGCTGTTCTGCCAGCGCCGCAACCTGGTATCGCCCCGCTTCTGGGGCATGCTGCGCGACCTGCAGCGTTTCTACCGCGAGGCCCCGGCGCTGCTGCACGGCAGCGATGAAGGCCCGTCGCTGGGTGAATTCCTCGACCAGGGCCGCTACGGCGGCGCCTTCATCCAGGAGCACCTGCTGCCGATGGCCTCGGCGCTGTGGTCCTCGCCCATCGCCAGCCTGGCCGACTTCCCCGCGCGCTACCTGGTGCAGTTCATGGCCAACCACCAGATGCTGCAGGTGAGTGGTCGGCCGCAGTGGCGGGTGGTGCAGGGCGGCTCATCGCAGTACATCCAGGCGCTGCGCCGGCGCTGGCACGTGCGCGAACGCATCGGCTGCCCGGTGCTGGGCGTGGAGCGCCATGAACACGGCGTACGCGTGCTCACCGCCGGCGGGCTGGAGGGCTTCGACCAGATCGTGATGGCCTGCCACAGCGACCAGGCGCTGGCGCTGCTCTCCGATGCCGATGGCGTGGAGCGCAGCATCCTCGGGGCGATCCGCTACCAGCCGAATGAAGTGGTGCTGCACACCGATGCGCGCCTGCTGCCGCGCAACCGCAAGGCGTGGGCGGCATGGAACGCGCACGTGCCGCATGACCCGCTGGCGCCCTGCTCGGTGAGCTACTGCATGAACCTGCTGCAGGGCATCGACACGCCCACGCCGCTGGTGGTGACACTCAATCGCAGCGAGGCGATCGCGCCCGAGAAGGTGCTGCGCACGATGCAGTACGCCCACCCCGTGCACGACCACGCGATGGTGCGCGCGCAGGCGCGCTGGGCGGAAATCCAGGGCCGGCGCCGCACCTGGTTCGCCGGTGCTTACTGGGGCTGGGGCTTCCACGAAGACGGCATCCGCAGCGCGCGCCGCGTGGTGGATGCACTGCATGTGCTGGACACCGAAGCCTGGTGGCCGCTGTCGCACGGGCTGCCCGCATGACGGCGAGCGCGCTCTATCGCGGCAGGATGCGGCACCGCCGGCATACGCCGCACGCGCACGCGTTCGGGTACCCGGTGGCGCAGCTGCTGCTCGACCTGGATGAGATCGATGAGGTGTTCCGTGGCCGCTGGCTGTGGTCGGTGAACCGCCGCAACGTGGCCGAGTTCCGCCGCAGCGACTACCTGGGCGACCCCGACCAGCCGCTGGCCGATGCGGTCCGCGCGCGTATCACCGCCGCGCTGGGGCGCGCGCCCGCCGGGCCGATCCGCCTGCTCACCCACCTGCGCTACGCCGGCCATGTGTTCAATCCGGTCAGCTTCTACTACTGCTATGCCGCCGACGGGGTCACGCTCGACTGCATCGTGGCCGAGATCACCAACACGCCGTGGAAGGAACGCCACGCCTACGTGCTGCCGGTGACGCAGTCGGACCCGCACGGCCGCGCGCTGTGCTGGAGTTTCGACAAGCAGTTCCATGTCTCGCCGTTCATGCCGATGGACTGCGAATACCGCTGGCGCTTCACCGCGCCGGGCGACGACCTGCACGTGCACATGCAGGTATGGCGCAACGGCGAGCGCCAGTTCGATGCCGATCTTTCACTGCAGCGCCACCCGTTGGACGGCCGCGGCCTGGCCCACGTGCTGCTGCGCCATCCGCTGATGACCGTGCAGGTGGTGGCGGCCATCCATTGGCAGGCGCTGCGCCTGTGGCTCAAGCGCACCCCCGTGCACGACCACCCTTCCATTGCGGGAAAGCACCCATGAACGACATGACCCGACCGCTGGCGCTCGCCCAGCCCAGTGCGCTGGAAACCTTCCTGCGCGGCCGCCTGCTGGCGCAGTTGGCGCCGCTGCAGGGCGGCCGGCTGCAGCTGCGCGATGCACTGGGCGACGTGACGATCGGCAAGGCCGATGCGCCGCTGCAGGTCACCGTGTGGGTGGACAACCCGGCCTTCTACCGCGCGGTGGCCGCACAGGGCAGCGTCGGCGCTGGTGAGGCCTACATCCGTGGCGAGTGGCGCTGCAACGACCTGGTGGCGCTGGTGCAGCTGCTGGTGCGCAACCGCGACCTGCTCGACGGCATGGAACGCGGCCCGGCCCGGCTCGGTGGGTGGTTGCTGCAGGGCTGGAATCGCCTGCGCCGCAACACGCGCGAGGGCAGCCGCCGCAACATCGCCGCGCACTACGACCTGGGCAATGCGTTCTTCTCGCTGTTCCTGTCCAGCGACCTGATGTATTCCTCGGCCCTGTTCGACGCACCCGGCGACAGCCTGGAAGAGGCATCGCACCGCAAGCTGGCGCGCATCTGCGAACAGCTGCGGCTCAACGCCGGCGACCGCGTGGTCGAGATCGGTACCGGCTGGGGTGGCTTCGCGGTGCATGCCGCGCTTCACCACGGCTGCCACGTCACCACCACCACCATTTCCAAGGAGCAGTACGCACTGGCCACCGAGCGGGTGGCCAACGCTGGGCTGCAGGACAAGGTGACCGTGCTGCTAAAGGACTACCGCGACCTGGACGGCCAGTACGACAAGCTGGTCTCCATCGAGATGATCGAGGCGATCGGCGCGCAGTACCTCGATACCTATTTCGCCACGCTGGGCCGGCTGCTGAAGCCGGAGGGACTGGCGCTGCTGCAGGCGATCACCATCGAAGACCAGCGCTACGAGCAGGCCCGGCGCAGCGTGGACTACATCAAGCGTTTCGTGTTCCCGGGCAGCTTCATTCCCTCCATCAACGCGATGGTGGCGGCCAAGACCCGCAGCAGCGACCTGCAGCTGATCGGGCAGCACGATTTCGGCCCGTCGTATGCGCTCACGCTGCGCGCCTGGCGCCACCGCTTCCTGTCGCAGCTGCCGGCGGTGCGCGCGCAGGGCTTCGACGAGCGCTTCATCCGCCTGTGGGAGTTCTACCTGGCGTACTGCGAGGGCGGCTTCCTGGAGCGTTCCATCGGCGTGTCGCAGCTGTTGCTGGCGCGCCCCGGGTATCGCCCGGCACTGATCGCAGGTGGCCACTGAGATGCGCCACTTCTGGGCCAACGTGGTCGGCAACCAGCTGGTCTGGCTCTGCGCCGTGGTCGGCGCCGGGCACGGGCTGCGCTGGCCGGCGGTGTTGGCCGCCGCGGCCTACGTGGCCAGCCAGCTGTGGCTGTCGGCGCAGCCCGGGGTGGAACTGAAACTGATGGTGCTCGCGATGGCGTGTGGCCTGGCGGTGGATGGCATCGCCGGAGCCACGGGCGCGGTGGTCTACGCCGCGCATGACGCCACGTGGCTGGCACCGGTGTGGATTCTGGCGCTGTGGGCGTCGTTCGCGATGACGCTGACCGTTTCGCTGGCCGTGCTGCAGCGGCACCGGGTGGCCGCTGTACTGGTCGGGCTGCTGCTGGCGCCGCTGGCGTACCTGTCGGCGGCGCGGGGCTGGGGCGCGGTGCGCTTCACCGCGCCGGCCTGGCAGGGCGTGCTGCTGCTCGGCATCGGCTGGTCGCTGGCATTGCCGCTCCTTGCCGCGTGCGCGCGGCGCTGGCAGTCCACCGCCGCGCCGCAGCCGGTACATCCTTCTGGAGAACGGTCATGAAGTTGTTGCTGTGGGTCTGGCTGTATGCCGCGCTGATCATGTGCTGGGGCTGGTGGTGGCAGCGCCGGCACCAGAACATCGGCGTGGTGGATGTGTTGTGGGCTAAAGGGGTTGGCGCCTCTGCGCTGCTGTTGGCACTGCTAGGGGAGGGCAGTGTCACACCGCGCATCGCGTTGGCCGTTCTGGGGGGCGCTTGGGGAGTGCGCCTGGCCCTGCACCTGTGGCGCCGGGTGCGCAGTGAAGCGGAAGACGGGCGCTACCAGCACCTGCGCCGCCACTGGAACGGCCACCAAGGCAAGATCTTCGGTTTCTTCCAGTTCCAGGCGTTGTTGATCGTGCTGTTCGCACTGCCGTTCGTGGCGGTGTCGCAGAGCGCGGCGCTTCCTGTCGGTTGGATCGTTGCCGCAGTGGCCATGTGGCTGCTCAGCGTCGGCGGCGAGGCGCTGGCCGACCACCAGCTGGCCCGCTTCCGCGCCGACCCTGCCAACAAGGGCAAGACCTGCCGCGCCGGGCTGTGGCGCTATTCGCGGCACCCCAACTATTTCTTCGAATGGCTGCACTGGTTCACCTATGTGCTGCTGGCCGTGCACTCGCCGCTGTGGTGGCTGGCGTGGTCCGGGCCGCTGGTGATGTACGTGTTCCTGCGCTGGGTAAGCGGCATTCCGTTCACCGAGGCGCAGGCGCTGCGCAGCCGTGGCGAGGACTACCGCGCCTACCAGCGCACCACCCCGATGCTGTTTCCGTGGTTTCCCTCCCGCACCGAATCCCCCCGCAAGGAGTCTTCACCGTGAATGTCGCCCGAGATCAGCTGCTCCTGCCGGACTACGCCCCCGGGTTGACCGGCATGGCCGAACGCGGCCTGCTGCCGGATGCACTGCTGCGGCTGGGCATCCGCCGGCAGTGTGCGCAACGCCTGCGCGAGGAAAGCGCGGGCGGGGTGGAGGCGCAGGCAGAGCGCTTCGCCACACGCATCGCCGGGCTGTCACGCAGCCCGCTGGCGCTGCATGTGGACGCGGCCAACCGCCAGCACTACGAAGTGCCTGCCGCGTTCTTCCAGGACTGCCTGGGCGCGCGCCTGAAGTACAGCAGCTGCTACTACCCCACCGGCACCGAAAGCCTGGACCAGGCCGAAGACGCGATGTTGGCGCTGTACGGCGAGCGCGCGCAGTTGGCCGACGGCCAGGACATCCTGGAGCTGGGCTGCGGCTGGGGCTCGCTGACGCTGTGGATGGCCGAACGCTACCCGGCCGCGCGCATCACCGCCGTGTCCAACTCCAACAGCCAGCGCGAATACATCATGGGCCAGTGCCGTGCGCGCGGGCTCAACAACGTGACCGTGCTGACCCGCGACGTGAACCAGCTGGCGCTGGACGACGGCAGCTTCGACCGCTGCATCTCCATCGAGATGTTCGAGCACCTGCGCAATTACGAGCGGCTGCTGCAGCGCATCCAGCACTGGCTACGCCCGGACGGAAAGCTGTTCGTGCACATCTTCGTGCACCGCACGCTGATGTACCCGTTCGAGACCGAGGGGGATGACAACTGGATGGGCCGGCACTTCTTCACCGGTGGCCTGATGCCCGCCGCCGACACCCTGCTGCACTTCCAGCAGCACCTGCACCTGCAGCAGCGCTGGCTGCTGGACGGCACCCACTACGAGCGCACCGCCAACCACTGGCTCGCCCGCCAGGACCAGAACCGCGACGCGGTGATGGCGGTGCTGCGCGAAGGCTACGGCGATGCGGCCGCGGCGCTTTGGTTCCAGCGCTGGCGCATGTTCTGGATGGCCTGCGCCGAGCTGTTCGGTTACCAGCGAGGGCAGCAGTGGATGGTGGCGCATTACCTGTTCGCCCGTTCCTGATTCCCTGCCGAGGAAACTGCCATGAAGCTACGCCCCCTGCTTCCCCTGCTCGCCGCCGGCATGCTGTTCGGCTGCGGCGGCAATGCCCGCCCGATTCCGCCGGTGGCGCACGTGGATGTGCCGCGCTTCATGGGCGACTGGTATGTGATCGCCCACATTCCCAGCCGTCCTGAGCGCGAAGCCTTCGATGCGGTGGAGTCCTACAAGCTGCGCCCGGATGGCCGCATCCAGACCACCTTCACCTACCGCAAGGGCAGCTTCCAGGCGCCGGTGAAGACCATGCACCCGGTCGGCACCGTCAAGGAAGGGACCAACGGCGCGGAGTGGGGCATGCAGTTCGTCTGGCCGATCCAGGCCGAGTACGTGATCGTGTACCTGGACGACGACTACCAGCAGACCATCGTCGGCCGCAGCAAGCGCGACTACATGTGGTTGATGTCACGCAGCCCGAAGATGTCCGACCAGGACTACCAGAAGGCGATGACCCGCATCGCCGCGCTGGGCTACGACCTCTCGCAGGTGCGGCGCGTGCCGCAGTCGGCCGCCGGCGACCGGTAGCCGCAACTGCGGCCCCGTTCTCAGGCTCTGAGAAGCCGCTGCGCGATACTGTGCCCATGGCGTCACCACCTGTCGTTCCCGTCACAAGGCGGGCATGTCGCGGTGGGACGCTACACTGACAGGCAGGTCTCGTGGGTCCAGGGAAGGCAGCTGGCGCGGCAACGCGCGGTGGGCGGACAGAGGGCGGCAGCGTGGCAGACAAGTACTGCGATCTGGTCATGAAGGGCGGCATCACCAGCGGCATCGTGTATCCCAACGCGGTGCTGTCGCTGGCCCGCGAATATCGGTTCAAGAACATCGGCGGGACCTCGGCCGGGGCGATCGCCGCGGCCGTCGCCGCAGCCGCGGCGCTGGGCGACCGGCGTTGCCGCGCCGGTGAGGCGCTGGGGCCGCAGGCGGGGTTTCCCGGGCTGGCGGAAGTGTCCACGCAGCTGTCGCGGCGCGGCTTCATCTACAGCCTGTTCCAGCCCGCGCACGGCGCACGCACCGCCTACCGGCTGCTGGTGATGCTCACCGGCAAGGCAGGGCTGACGCGCAAGATACTGTGCCTGCTGGCGGCGGTGTTCGCCATCGCCCCGCTGGAGCTGCTGGCCGCGCTGGTGGGGCTGCTGGGCATCGGTTGGCTGGCGGCCGGCGTGGACGGCATGTGGGCCACGCTGCTGCCGTCGTTGTTGTGCGCGTACGGGGCAGGCGTGCTGGCTTCGGCGCTGCGCGTGGCGCGGGTGGCGCGGCGCAACCTGCTGGGGTTGTGCTCGGGGGCCACCCAGGCCGACGCCAGCGAACCCGCGCTGACCGACTGGCTGCACAGCCAGCTGCAGGCGCTGTCGGGCAAGCCGCTGGACCAGCCGCTGACCTTTGCCGACCTGCACAACGCGCCGCGCTACAGCGGCGAGCCCGCCGGCGTGCACGCCATCAGCCTGCAGATGATCACCACCTGCGTGTCGCACACCGAGCCGCGCACGCTGCCGTTCAGCGCCTCGCAGTTCTGGTTCCGGCGCGACGAATTCGAGCAGCTGTTCCCGGCCAGCGTGGTGGCGTGGCTGCTGGCGCGCGCGGGCGTGCCGAACCACGTGGACGGGGTGGACTACTACCGTCTTCCCGAAGGCGAGCAGCTGCCGGTACTGGTGGCCACGCGCATGAGCCTGAGCTTTCCGCTGCTGATCAGTGCGGTGCCGCTGCACGAGCCGGCGCGGCGCGAACGTCGCTGTGAACCGGACGCCGACGCGGCGCCCCCGCACGGCAACCGCAACGTGGCCGACAGCATGGAAGGGCTCACCAGCGGCGGTCACGGCTGCGGGCCGGTGATTACCGCATTCCGGGTGTGCTGGTTCTCCGATGGTGGGATCAGCAGCAACTTCCCCATCCATCTGTTCGACGCGGCGTTGCCGCGCTGGCCGACCTTCGGCATCAACCTGGTCTACCCGCACCAGGCCGAGCCGCTGCGTGCGTCGCCGGACTCGCCCGACGCCATCAACGCGGCGGTATTCCTGCCGACCGAAAACCGGCATGGCTGGCAGCGCACCTACCAGTCCATCGCGCGACCCTTGGCGGCGGCGGAGATGTCCGGCTTCCTGTTCTCCATCGTATCGACCATGCAGAACTGGCGCGATGTACTGCAGGCGCGTGCGCCCGGCTATCGCGACCGCATCGTGCATGTGTCGCTGCAGGGCGACGAGGGCGGTATGAACCTGGACATGCCGCAGGCGGTGCTGAGCCGCATCGCTGCCAAGGGCAGCGTGGCGGGTGAGCGCTTCTGTGACTTTTCGTTCGCCAACCACTACTGGATCCGCTGGCGCAACCTGGCCTCGGCGTATCAGCGCTATACGCTGGAGGTGGCGCGTACCGACGATCCGGCGCAGCGCGTGGGTGCGTGGCAGGGGGCCTACGAATCGGTCGCGCACGGCGAACCACCGCCGCCTTCGTACCGGTTCACTTCCGAAGAAAAGCGCCGCGAATCGCAGCAGCTGTGGCGGTTGATGGTGGAGCAGGGCCAGACCTGGGAAGACCTCGGCCCCGACCTCACCGACGGCGCGCCGCGCCCGCTCCCGCAGATGAAGGTGACGCCCAGCTATTGACCGAAGGATTGAACGATGGTCGAGCGGTAGCCCCGGCCGTTGGCCGGACCAAGCGGTGGTTGGCGTCCCTTGGTCCGGCC
>NZ_JBOHXV010000081.1:0-21343 GCF_050737075.1 Stenotrophomonas sp. | reverse complement strand
GGAAGGTAGTGAACACAATTCAAGCTTTAAGTGCGTCCCCATCGTCTAGAGGCCTAGGACATCACCCTTTCACGGTGGCGACCGGGGTTCGAATCCCCGTGGGGACGCCAGTTGCAAACAAGAAGCCCTGACCTCGGTCGGGGCTTTTTGTTTGTGTTTATTGCTCGAAAACACTTGGCGAAATCTCTTCACACGCGTAGAATTCCGCCTCCAGCATCGTGGGGCCATAGCTCAGCTGGGAGAGCGCCTGCATGGCATGCAGGAGGTCGGCGGTTCGATCCCGCCTGGCTCCACCACTCCGGACCTTAGGCCGTTCGGATTGCTGAAAACATTGATGAGTTTCATGCGTCCCCATCGTCTAGAGGCCTAGGACATCACCCTTTCACGGTGGCGACCGGGGTTCGAATCCCCGTGGGGACGCCACTCATCAAAAGCTTCCCATTCAGGCAAATCAACGCTAAGATGGTCGGCTTGCAGTAACAACGTGGGGCCATAGCTCAGCTGGGAGAGCGCCTGCATGGCATGCAGGAGGTCGGCGGTTCGATCCCGCCTGGCTCCACCACTTCTCCGGACATTAGGCCGTCCGACAGAAGCAAAAATTCAACGTTTCGTGCGTCCCCATCGTCTAGAGGCCTAGGACATCACCCTTTCACGGTGGCGACCGGGGTTCGAATCCCCGTGGGGACGCCAATAAACGCAGAAGACCCCGGCAATGCCGGGGTTTTTTGTGTCCGCCCCGGTAGGCGCCGACCATTGGTCGGTGCGAATTTCCTGAAAGTCTTTCTTTTTTCAGAAATCTTGATATATTAGGCGGCTCGCAGCATCAACGTGGGGCCATAGCTCAGCTGGGAGAGCGCCTGCATGGCATGCAGGAGGTCGGCGGTTCGATCCCGCCTGGCTCCACCAACATCCGGTCATTAGGCCGATCGGATGGATGCGGCATAAAAATTCAGTTTCGTGCGTCCCCATCGTCTAGAGGCCTAGGACATCACCCTTTCACGGTGGCGACCGGGGTTCGAATCCCCGTGGGGACGCCAATACAACGCAAACAGCCCTGGCCTCGGCCGGGGCTTTTTGTTTGATAGCGTATCGATCAACGATCGACACCTTCCGGGGAATGCGCATGTGCTACTCCGCCCAGATCCGCGCCGACTACACCAAGCTGGTGCGTGAGTTTGGCGCCATGATGTCGCTGGACGAGTTCGCCCAGCTGTATGCGCACGATGCCGGCAAGCAGCGGCCCAAGACACCCAAGGCGATGGACGATGGCTTCGCCGGCGCACGCACCGCGCAGGGCCAGGACATCGTGGCCAAGATCCAGCAGTGGCATGCCGAGGAGATGCAGGCGCTGGACGAGGAGATCCGCGTCCAGGGCGCGCGCCTGAAACAGGCCGAGGACGCCCTCGCCCACCGCCCCACCCAGAAGGCGCGCAATGAGATCCGCGTTGCCGGCAACCGGGTGGAACGGGCGCAGGCGCGCCTGGGCGATCTGCATCGCAGCGGCCTGTTGCCGCGCGACAGCCGCATCTTCCCCGGCGTGTACGCACCGGTGATCGTTTCCGAACACGGCCAGCGCGTGATCAAGCCGATGCGCTACCAGTGCCGGCTGCCGGACAAACCGGCGCGCAATGACACGCTTTACCCCGGCACGTACAACGCGCGGCGCGACAGCCTGGAAGCCTATTGGAAGAACGCGTTCGGCCACCACCACGGCGTGGTGGTGGTGCAATCGTTCTATGAGCATGTGCCGCGCCATGCCCTGGAACAGCGGGTGCTGGTGCCCGGCGAGGCGGCGCAGAATGTCGTGCTGGAGTTCCGTGCCCAGCCGCCGCGCGATCTACTGATCGCCTGCCTGTGGTCGGAAT
Source organism: Stenotrophomonas sp. (assembly GCF_050737075.1). GTDB lineage: Bacteria > Pseudomonadota > Gammaproteobacteria > Xanthomonadales > Xanthomonadaceae > Stenotrophomonas. The sequence goes on along the minus strand of NZ_JBOHXV010000081.1, from coordinate 19,478 downwards.
GGGAAGGGCCCGAGGGTCGACTGCTGTCATTTGCCGCCATCACCGACGAGCCGCCGGCGGATGTGGCCGCGGCCGGGCACGACCGCTGCATCGTGCCGATCCGCCGCGAAAATCTGGATGCGTGGTTGAATCCCGACCCGCAGGACCTGGCTGCGCAGTACCGCATCCTGGATGATCGCGAGGCGGTGGAACTGGGCTACGCCGAAGTGGCGTGACGCGCCCTCAGCTGGCGACCGAGGCGCCCTGCAGCGCACGCGCGAGGGCGGCGTTCAACTCGGCAGTGAGATAGGGCTTGGTCAGCAGCACCCCGGAGCGGAAGGCATCCGGCAGTTGGTCCAACACCATGCCCGTTGCGAGCACGAACGGGATGCCCCGGGTGGCCAGTGCCTGTGCGACCGGATCGCTGGTTTCGTGGTTGGCCAGGCGGTAATCCAGCAGCGCGATCTGCGGCTGGGTCTCCTCCAGCAGGCGCAGCGCCTCGTCGACCGACGCGGCCTGACCGACGACCACCGCGCCGGACTGCGCCAGCTGCATCTGCAGCAGCGCCGCGCTCATCTCGTCGTTTTCGACCACCAGTATCCGAAGGTCCTGCAGCCCGCTCATCACGGCTCCCTGTATGGTTCAGGGCCATGAGTATAGCGTCGCGCCGAAATGAAGGCCGCGCAGTGGGTGAACGGTTCAGACCCGAGCATTTGCGTGATTTTTTGTATACACTACGCGGCCAGCCAGCCGAAGTGGCGGAATCGGTAGACGCAGCGGACTCAAAATCCGCCGCCCTTAAAAGCGTGTGGGTTCGAGTCCCACCTTCGGCACCAATGGAATGCGGGCTTCCAGGATCTCCTGAAAAGCACCGTAAAAAAGAAAGGCCCCGTTATTGCGGGGCCTTTTTTTTGTTCTTCGGCCAGACGCGCAAGCCCCTGGGCCGTGTCCCCCCTCGCGATCTTCTACACCTCAAGCGCGCTGGGCAGCGCCGGACATCCAGGCGATGAGGCCAAGAGCCAACACTGCGACCAGTGCCGCGGCTGCAACACCCATGAGAAAAGTTCGTTGCCTATGAGACGCGCGCGCCCAGAGACGATGGGCCGCGTACCCGGCAAGGCATGAAATCAATACGACACTTGCGCCCCCAACCCACCAAAACAATCCCTCACCCACCAACACCCAAAGGACATATCCGCCTTGCGCAAACGTGAGCCATAGCCCAAAGACGGCCCCCAAGAGCATGTAGACGGCGACGCAGAGCTTTCTCATAGTTTGCTTGCCGACGCTGGCCGGCTGACTCAGAACATTGGGTAGGAAAGTGTAAAGCCCCCCGGCTTCCCCCGCACCGCCAGATGCAATGGGCCAGGAATCGTGCAAGTATCGCGGCGACACCGGGAAAGGATTCGCGATGATTCGGCAGAAGACCACGTGCCTCGCCCTGATTGCACTCGTTTCCGTCCTGCCTTCGCTGGCGCAGGCGCAGCAGCCCAAGCTCACTCCCAAACAGGTTCCGCTGCTGTGCATGCAGCGCGAGCGCGATCCGACGGCACTGCTGGTCACCGCGCGCGATGAACTGCACACGCCGCGCGAGCAGTTCATCGCCTCGCTCGGCTCGGGCGCCCTGGATGTGAAAGGCAGGCAGATGATGGTGGAGCGGGTCAACGACGTGTATGACAACCCGTCGCTTACCCACGACACGCTGTGGACCTTCCGCTCCTACCGCTGCATTGAAGAATTCGCGCGCAAGGATTTCGTCAGCTTCAAGCCCGAGCTGAAGGCAGCGCTGCTGGAATGCCAGGCCACGCACGGCGACCGGATGGTGGAGCTGGCCGAATGCGTGGCCGATGCCTCCGCGGCCAACATTGAGACCTCGAAGCACTGGTCCAGCTTCTGATCCCCGCGGTCAGTTTGTCTTGATCAGCGGCGGTGGGTAGTAGCTGCCATCGCTCACGCCGCCCTTCGGTCCGTAGAAGCGGAACGTCAGCCGGTAGTCCTGCCCCTTCGGTGTCGGCAGCCAGTTCGGATCCGGTGCATCGGCGGGCTTGTCGGGTGCGAAGTACAGGGTGAGCGAGCCGTCGGGGTTGTACTTCAAGCCGGACTCGCGGTTGAGCAGGAAGCGGTTCCTGGAATTGGGCAGCACGCGCGCGAACACCGGGTCCACCGCGATCACCGACCAGAAGTAATCGGCGAAGCTGGCCGGCAGCGCCTCCTTCGGGAAGGTCATGGTGTAGCTGTGCGCGCCGTTGAGCTGGGTGTTGGTGCTGTCCAGGTTGCCCTTGAAGTACACCACGCTGTCCAGCTGGTTCGCCCAGATCCCGCCGAGATTGATCAGGGTCCGGCCGAGCCAATCATCGCCGTACGACCCGGCCACCGACGGGCGCACCCAGCCGTTGCGTACGGTGCCATGGCCGATGGTCGCCGAGGCCTTGGCCAGGTCGGCATGCGCCTTGGCGCGGACCACCTGGTCTACCCGCGCGCGCTCGGCCGGGTCCTGGATGCCGGTGGCGATGGCGCGCACCTTGGCCGCGACGCCATCCATGCCGGGATTGAGGTCGCGCTCGCTGTCCAGCACCGCGACGGCATTCTCGAATGCCTCCACGCCGGGCAGATGCTGTTGATCGAACGCCGGGATCGCGGGCAGCGTGGGCGGCGTCGGCGTGCCGGTCGAACGCAGGCCGAACTTCTTCTGCAATGCCACCGCGTCCTTCCAGTTGTCGCCCAGTTCCACCCGCGCCAGCACGCGCAGGAACCTGGCCGGGACGTCGACGCGCACGGTGTCGGTCGGAAGCGCGACGGTTGCGCCTTCCAGACAGACGGCGAATTCGCCCGACGGTCGTTGCGGCTGGGTGCGCGCATCGATGTTGGCCAGGGTCTCGCCCCAGCCGTTGAGGAACTGCACGGTGTAATAGCGTCCCTTGATCTCAGGCACCGTCACCAGCGTGCAGCTGTTCTCGTCCAGCGCCACCCACGCCTCGGAGTACGCCACGTCCAGATTCGGGTTGGGCCACTCCACGGCACCGGGCTTGCGGTGCACGAGCGCATTCCACTTCATGCCGCCGTCCAGGTCCGCCTTCTGCTGGCGCAGCACCAGCAGGCGCCCCATCAGATAGATCCAGGCATCGCTGATGTCCTGGTCGGTGTAGGCCCGGGTAGTGGCAGGCGGTGGTGGCGTGGCTGCCGGGGGCGCAGTTGCGGCAGGGGTGGGCTCCGGCGTGCTGCGGTTGCAGCCTGGTGCGGCGAGAACGGCGAGAACGGCCAGACAGGTGCAGGCAATGCGGTTCACGGAGCGGCTCCTTAGGGGGCACACGGACCGCTCAATGCTGGGTGATTGTCTGGCGGCCTACCTCGGGGGTTTTACTGGGGGGTGGGCAGTAAAGTTACGTGGGGAGAGCCGCCGGAGAGCAGCCGACTAACAGTCGGCTCTACCCAGTCGGCCCCATCCAGTCGGCCCCATCCAGTCGGCCCTACACCAACCTCAGCGTTGGCTGCCCGCCCTGGCGCAGGGCCTGCGCTACGGCTGCGTCTACACGGAAGCCTGCGACGGTCTGCAGCAGTTGGGTGGCCTGCTCTTCCATGCTGCGTGCGGCGGCCGATGCTTCTTCCACCAGTGCGGCGTTCTGCTGGGTGCCCTGGTCGATCTGGTCGACCACGACGTTCATCTGGCCCAGGCTGTCGCTCTGCTGTTGCGCGGCGCCGCTGATCTCGCTGATGAGGTCGCTGACCCGCTTCACGTTGACCACGATGTCGTCCATGGTGCGGCCGGCGCTCTCGACCTGGCTGGTGCCGGTGCCCACCTTGTCCACCGAGTCGGCAATGAGCTGCTTGATCTCCTTGGCGGCGGTGGCCGAGCGCTGCGACAGCGAGCGGATTTCGTTGGCGACCACGGCGAAGCCGCGTCCGTGCTCGCCGGCACGCGCCGCTTCCACGGCCGCGTTCAAGGCCAGGATGTTGGTCTGGAAGGCGATGCCGTCGATGACGCCGATGATGTCCACGATGCGGCGCGATGATTCGTTGATCAACGCCATGGTGCTGACCACTTCGTGCACCACGTGCCCGCCCTGCGCGGCCACGTCCACGGCACCGCTGGCCAGCTGACTGGCCTGGCGGGCATTGTCGGCGGTGCGCCGCACGGTGTCGGCCAGGTCCTTCATGGACACAGCGGTTTCCTCCAGCGAGGCGGCCTGCTGCTCGGTACGCACCGACAGGTCGCTGTTGCCTTCGGCGATTTCGCTGGCACCCAGCGCGATGGTATCGGCGGCGCTCTTGATCTGGCCGATGATCGATGCCATCGCCTCCACCAGCGCGTTGATGCCGCAGCACAGCTCGGCAATCGCGCCGGTCTTGTCATCGGTGGCGATGTGCATGGTCAGGTCGCCGCCCTGTGCCGCAGCCACCACTTCCCGGGTCTGGGCCACGGCGCGCTGCAATGCCTGGGTGTCACGCACCTGATCGGTGATATCGGTGGCGTACTTGACCACTTTGATCACACGCCCGTTCAAGTCCAGGATCGGATTGTACGAGGCCTGTATCCAGATCTCGCGACCGCCCTTGCCGATGCGCCGGTACTGCCCCGCATCGTATTCACCACGCCCGAGCTTCTGCCAGAACGCGCGATACTCCTCGCTCTGCCGATACTCGGGCTCGACGAACATCGCGTGATGCTGCCCGCGCACCTCATCAAGCGTGTAGCCGGTGGTGGCAAAGAAGTTCTCGTTGGCACCGAGAATACGACCGTCCAGGCTGAACTCGATGACCGCCTGCGACTTGTTGATGGCGGCCAGCTGGCCCGCGAAATCGGCGGCCTGCATCATCTGCACGGTGATGTCGGTGGCGAATTTGACCACCTTGTACGGCCGTCCGTTGCTGTCGAACACCGGGTTGTACGAGGCCTGGATCCAGATCTCGCGCCCGCCCTTGCCAATGCGACGGTACTGCCCGGCGTCGTACTCGCCACGGCCAAGCCGGGCCCAGAAGTCGCCGTACTCGGCGCTGCGGGCATACGCCGGGTCCACGAACATGCGGTGATGGTGACCGCGCACTTCGTCGAGCGAGTACCCCAGTGCCTGCAGGAAGTTGTCGTTGGCGGTCAGGATGGTGCCGTCGAGCGCGAACTCGATGACGGCCTGGACCCGGTGCAAGGCCGCGACCTGGGCCTCCAGCTCCGCCTGCCGGCGCGAAGCCGCCTCGGCGTCGCCACGCAGCTCACGGCGGGAAACGAACAGCGCGCGCAGCGCGCGCCAGGGGGAGTCCGACGCCGGCACTCCGGCCGGCTCCGACAGGGGCATCTGCATGCCTGACGTAAGCATCGTTGTAGTCCTCGATGTCCGAACAGCGGGAATGCCTCGGGCGAAAGTACCCGGCGGCGCAATCACATTGGCTTCGGTTACAAGGAAGGTATCGACCCTTCACGCGGGAGCTTGAGAAATCAAGGATTTACAGCTGAACGCTTTACGGTCTGCGTCACAGATTGGCCCAGACTCAGTCCAATCCGGCCTCACCGCCGTCGCCGTCGCCGCTGTCCAGCGGGTCCGGCCCCCCGTGCAGGGGCGCCTCGACCTGGACGTTGTTGCGGCCCATCGCCTTGGCCCGGTAGCACTGGGCATCGGCGGCCGCGACCGCCTCGTCCACGCTCATGCTGCCGCCGATGGCGGCGATGCCGATGCTGGCCCCTACCCCAAGCCGCTGCAGGTCCCAGGGAATGGTGAGGCTGCGCACCGATTCCAGCAGGTCGCTGGCGATGCGGCGGGCACGCTTGAGCGAGCAGCCGGCCAGGATGACCGCGAATTCGTCGCCCCCGAGCCGGGCCACGATGTCCGAATCGCGCACGCCGTGCCGGAGCAGGTTGGCCACCGCCCACAGCATCGCGTCGCCGGCCAGGTGGCCGTGGCTGTCGTTGATCGGCTTGAAGTTGTCCAGGTCGATGAACATCAACGACGCCGACTGGCCGGTGCGCGCTACCCGGGTGATGGCCGCCTGCAGATGGGCCTCGAAGCCACGGCGGTTGCTCAGCTCGGTCAGCGGATCCACCTCGGCCAGGTGGCGTGCCTCACGTTGGCGCGCACGCTGCTGGGTGACGTCGCGGATCACCCAGACCGCGCCGCTGACCTGGCCGTCCTCGTCGTGCAGCCAGGCGCGGGTCACATCCACCGGCAGCAGTTGCGCGCCGACCGACAGCAGCAGGTCCGAATGCAGGTCGACCGCGTTGCTGTCCGGGTCGAGCAGCACCGACACATCCAGCGGCGAGCGCGGCGCGTATTCGGTGGTCAGCTCCATCACGTCCTGCACCTGGCTGCCGGCCACCGGCGCGGCGCCCTCGCCGGCCAGCGCGCGCGTGGCGGCCGCGTTGGCGTACTGGATCAGGCCGTGCAGGTCCAGGTTGAGCACCATGTCAGCCACCGCGTCCAGGGTGACCCGTGTGCGCAGTTCGGACTCGCGCAGCTGCAGGCTGCTCTGGCGCTGGGCGGTGACGTCCTGGATCTGCGACACGAAATGCAGCGGCTCGCCGTGCGGCGCGCGCACCAGCGAGACCGACAACCGCCCCCAGACGATGTTGCCGCTCTTGCCCAGGTAGCGCTTGTCCATGTGGTAGTGATCGCGGCGCCCGGCCAGCAGGTCGCCCACCATCGCCAGGTCGGTGTTGAGGTCGTCCGGGTGGGTCAGGGTCTGGAAATCGATCGTCAGCAACTCCGCGCGGGTGTAGCCGAGAATGCCGCACAGGGCGTCGTTGACGTCCAGCCAGCGCCCTTCCAGCGACACCAGCGCCATGCCCAGCGCGGCCGACGAGAACGCGCCGGTGAATTTCTCGGCAGCCACGTAGGCCTGCTCGCGCATCTCCAGCAACGGGGTGATGTCCACCGCCATGCCGACATAGCCGATCAGGCCGCCGTTGCCATTGTTCAACCGGCTGATCGACAGCTGCACCTGGCGGTGCCCGCCATCCTTGCGCACGAAGGTCCACTGGTGCGACCAGGTGCCCTGCGCGGCGCGCGCGGTCAGCGCTTCGAAGATGGTGGGCACGCGGCCGTCGGCGTCGGCCTCCGGGCGCAGGTAATCCTCCATCTCGTGGACGTCATGGAACAGGCCCGGGTTCACCCGCCCGATCACCTCTTCGGGGGCGTAGCCGAGCAGCTTCTGCGCGCCGCTGTTGAACAGGTTGACCACGCCGTCCACGTCGGTGGCGATCACCGCCACTTCGTCGGAGGCGTCCACCACCGATTGCAGGCGCTGGCGCATGTTGGCCGCATCCTGCAGCGCGTTCTGCAGGTCGCTGACGTCGGCATGCGCACCGGCCATCCACAGCGCCCGGCCCTGTTCGTCCCATTCGTAGACGCGGCCGCGGTCCTGCACCCAGATCCAGTGGCCCAGCTTGTGGCGCATGCGGCACAGGCTGTCGTAGTGCGCGGATCGCCCGTCCAGATGTTCCTGGAGCAGGGCATTGGAGCGCTCCAGGTCGTCGGGATGGACCAGGTGCTGGAAGGTCTTCGGGGTAATCGGCGCCAGTTCTTCCAGGGTATAGCCGACGATCTGCGCCCAGCGTTCGTTGACCCGCATCTGGCCGCTCTGGCAGTTCCATTCCCAGGTGCCGGCCGCCGTGCCCTCGATGATCATTTCCAGGCGACGGCGCTGCTCGGCCATCTCCTGCAGGGCGGCCTGGTCGGCAGGAAGTGTGGAAGGCGGGTTTGCGCGGGTCACAGGTTCGCTCCGGCGCGGCCGCAACCGGCCCCGTCGTGCAGTACCTGACCGCGCTGACCCGCCTGCTGATCTGTCATCTGGCCTCCCCGCCCTATGTACAGCGTACCGGCATTCAACGGCAAGCGGGATCAAGCCACTGTCAAGCTCATTCAGCCAGCGGAGGGCAACTACGGCAAGGGCCGCCCGAAGGCGGCCCCTGGGGTGCAGCGACGGGTGAATCAGCCGCCGCGCTTGGCCCGGGCGAAGGCATCGGCCAACGCATTGTTGGCCGGTGCCGCGCTGGTCCCCGGTCGCGCGCCGACCGGCGCGCCGCGCCCGCCCTGGCGTGCACCACCACCACCGTCACGGCGCTGGCCGCCGGCCGGACGCGCATCGCGCTCGCCGGGGGCCTTGGCCGGGGCGGGGCTGTCGTCCAGGCGACGGGTCAGTGCGATGCGCTTGCGGGCCACGTCGACCTCCAGCACCTTCACCTTGACGATGTCGCCGGCCTTGACCACGTCGCGCGGGTCCTTGACGTAGGTGTCGGACAGGGCCGAGATGTGGATCAGGCCGTCCTGGTGCACGCCGATGTCCACGAAGGCGCCGAACGCGGCGACGTTGCTGACCACGCCTTCCAGGATCATGCCCGGCTGCAGGTCCTTGATCTGCTCCACGCCGTCGGCGAAGCGCGCCGCCTTGAACTCGGGGCGCGGGTCGCGGCCGGGCTTTTCCAGCTCCTTGAGGATGTCGCGCACGGTCGGCACGCCGAAGGTTTCATCGGTGAACTGTTCCGCCTTCAGCCCGCGCAGGAAGCTGCCGTCGCCGATCAGCGCCTTGATCGGGCGCGCGGTGGCGGCCACGATCCGCTCGACAACCGGGTAGGCTTCCGGGTGCACCGAGGACGCATCCAGCGGCTGGTCGCCGTCGGCAATGCGCAGGAAGCCGGCGCACTGCTCGAAGGTCTTGTCGCCCAGGCGCGGCACCTTGAGCAGGTCTTTGCGGCGCTTGAACGGACCATTGTCGTCGCGGTGCCGCACGATGTTCTCGGCCACGGTGGACGACAGGCCCGACACACGCGACAGCAGCGCGGCCGAGGCGGTATTGACGTGCACGCCCACCGCGTTGACGCAGTCTTCCACGCGCGCGTCCAGCGCGCGCGCCAGCCGGTACTGGTCCACGTCGTGCTGGTACTGGCCCACGCCGATGGCCTTGGGTTCGATCTTGACCAGTTCGGCCAGCGGATCCTGCAGGCGGCGGGCGATCGACACGGCACCGCGGATCGACACGTCCAGGTCCGGGAATTCCTTGGCCGCGAATTCCGACGCCGAATACACCGACGCGCCGGCCTCGCTGACCACGATCTTCTGCAGCTTGGTTTCGCCCAGTGCCTTGATCACCTCACCGGCCAGCTTGTCGGTCTCGCGGCTTGCGGTACCGTTGCCGATCGCGATCAGCTCCACGTTGTGCTTCATGCACAGGTGCTTGATCGTCTGCAGCGACTGCTCCCACTGCCGGCGCGGCTCGTGCGGGTAGATGGTGTCGGTGGCGACCAGCTTGCCGGTGGCATCGACCACGGCGATCTTGCAGCCGGTGCGGATGCCCGGGTCCAGCCCGAGCACGGTCTTGGGGCCGGCCGGCGCGGCCAGCAGCAGGTCCTTGAGGTTGTCGCCGAACACGGCGATGGCCTCGGCTTCCGCCTTTTCGCGGGCCTGGTTGAACAGGTCCAGCAGCAGGTGCATGTGCAGCTTGGCGCGCCAGGTCAGGCGGCAGGCGTCGAGCAGCCAGCGGTCGCCCGGGCGGCCGGCGTCGCGGATGCCGGCATTGAAGGCCACGCGGCCCTCGGCGTAGATGTGCCCGGCTTCGGCGTCGCTGCCCGGGTCGAGCTCCAGGAACAGGATCTCCTCGCGGCGCGCGCGGAACAGCGCCAGCAGGCGGTGCGACGGAATCTTCGCCAGCGATTCGGCGTGTTCGAAGTAGTCGCGGTACTTGGCGCCCTGCTCTTCCTTGCCTTCGGCGACACGGGCGCGGATCACGCCCTGTTCGCCCAGCCAGGAACGCAGCTCGCCGACCAGCGTGGCGTCTTCCCCCCAGCGCTCCATCAGGATCGCGCGGGCGCCTTCGAGGGCGGCCTTGGTGTCGGCAATGCCCTTTTCTGCGTCAACGAAGCCGGCCGCGAACTGCTGCGGGTCTTGGCTCGGGTCGGCCAGCAGGCCATCGGCCAGCGGCTCCAACCCGGCTTCGCGGGCGATCTGCGCGCGGGTGCGGCGCTTGGGCTTGTACGGCAGGTACAGATCTTCCAGGCGCGACTTGGTGTCGGCACCGAGGATCTCACCGCGCAGTTCGTCGCTGAGCTTGCCCTGCTCGTCGATGCTGGCCAGCACCGCCGCGCGGCGCTCCTCCAGCTCGCGCAGGTAGGTCAGGCGCGTTTCCAGGTTGCGCAGCTGGGTGTCGTCCAGGCCCCCGGTGATTTCCTTGCGGTAGCGCGCGATGAACGGGACGCTGGCGCCCTCGTCGAGCAGCGCGATGGCGGCACGCGCCTGGGCAGCTTGGGCGCCGATTTCGTCGGCGATGGTCTGGGCGATCTGCTGGGCGAGCTTGAGGTCTGGCATTGCGTCCGGCCGAAGCCACTATGCGGAAACCCCGATTGTGGCAACGCATCGCGGCGGGGGGAACCCGTTGACATTCCCGAATTCCCCGCATGCCGACCAACGGTCGGCATCTACCCGGGTTGGAACGTCGTCAATAACACTTGATACGCCTCAACGGTAATGCCGTGCCGCGCGCTGCTGCACCAGGTCATCGCGCATCGATTCAAGCGCCATCACCCGCACCTTGCCGATGCCCTGCAGCTCCATGAACCGTTCGGTATAGATCTCCGGGCCCGATGCGGTATCGGCGCGGGACTTGCTGAAACCGTGGGGCACCAGGCCCTTGTCGCCATCCTTGCTACCACCGACATAAAGAACGATTGCCATGTGATGTGTTCCTCCAATAAACGTCATGCATGTACAACAGTGTGCAGCTTACCGCGCTGAACCTGACTGAATTGTCATCCAGCCTAATAACCATTGTTTGCATGCAGATGACCTGGCGTTACGGCCACCAGCCACGTCCCGTCATGGCATAGACATCCGCGGCGCGCTCAAACGGATTGCGCGCACTCACCCCGCCGCACAGCAGGTAGACCGGCAGGTACAGCGGCCCCAGCACCAGATACTGGTACACGTGCGCGCGTTCATGATCGTGCAGGCCGATCACCGGCTCGGTGCAGTGTCCGGCCTGGTGGGCGTAGGTGCGGCAGCCCACCTCCAGGGTGGGCCCGGTGTGCAGGATCACGTTGCCCAGCGTGATCGCCCCGCCCGGCCCCCACGGGAACTCGCGAAACACCAGCGCGAAGTCGCGGCCGCTCCAGTACGGGCGCGCGCCAGCCAGCATGCCGGCCACACCGCCCAGCACGCCGATCAGGGTGTTGGGCGCGGTCCACACCGCGCCCAGCCCCTGCAGCGCGCGCAGCGCCAGTGGCGGCAGGCTCAATCGGCCTCGTTGGGGATCAGCAGCCACAGCACCAGGTACACCAGGATGCCCGGGAACGCCGCCGACGCCAGCGACACCACCACGAACAGGATGCGCAGCAGGGTCACGTTCCAGCCGAACCGGTGGGCAATCCCGCCCATCACCCCGGCAATCATGCGGTCGTTGATGGAACGCGACAGGGTGCGGGGGGCGGTGGTGTTCATGGCGGCTTCCTCCAACGTTGGAAGGCTTACGTTAGCGCGGCGGATGTGTAGCGGGCGCGTTGATGCGCAGCGCCTTCAGCCGCGCCCCGAACCACACTGCGGCGGTCTGCTCGGGCTGGCCCGGGCAGGCGATCCGGTAGGGCTTGCCACTCATGCTGCTCTGGCTGGCGGCGCGCTCGATGAACTGCTCGGCGGTGTCCACCTGGTTCTTCTTCAGCAGGTAGTCGTACTTGCGCTGCAGGTGGGCGCGCGCCTCGGCGCCGTCGTGCCAGCTGCCATTGCGCTGGAAGCGGCAGTTGGAGCCGTCCAGCGCGCCGATCAGCCCGGCGATCTCACGGCGGGCGGCTTCGCTGGGCGCGGCCTGCGCGCTGCCGACCAGTGCCAGCACCAGGGCCGCCAGGGGGATCGCGGTGGGTTTCATCGGGTGCGTTCCTTCAGCCACTCGGTGATGGTGGCCGGCACCTCGCGCTGCGCCCGACCCGACACGTAGATGCCGATATGGCCCCCACGGAAACTGCTTTCGGTGTAGTCCTTGCTGCCGATCCGGCCGCGCAGCGCGCGCGAGGCGTCCGGCGGCACCAGGTGGTCCTGTTCGGCGTAGATGTTCAGCACCGGCAGCGTGACCTGGGAGAGCTGCACGGTCTCGGCGCCGATGCGCACCCCGTCATGCATCAACCCGTTGCCCTGGTAGAACTGCTTGATGAAGTCACGGAACGCTTCGCCGGCCAGGTCGGGCGAATCGAAGATCCACTTTTCCATGCGCAGGAAATCCTGCAGCGCGGCCTTGTCGTCGAGGATGTCGAGCAGGCCCACGTACTTCTGCACATTGAGCCGGAACGGCTTGAGCATCAGGTAGCTGGCATTCATCAGGTCGGCCGGGATGTTGCCCAGCGTGTCGACCAGCAGGTCCACATCGACCTGCCTTGCCCAATGCGACAGCATGTTGTCCGGGGTCTGGAAGTCGACCGGGGTCACCATCGTCACCAGGTTGGCCAGCTTGGGCTGGCGCAGCGCGGCATAGCACAGCGAGAACACGCCGCCCTGGCAGATGCCCAGCATGTTGATCGGCGCGCCGTCATTGGCGGCGACCAGATGGTCGACCGCGCCATCGATAAAGCGCAGCAGGTAGTCTTCCAGCGTCTGGTAGCGCTCGGAGCGGTCCGGGTAGCCCCAGTCGAGCACGTACACATCGTGGCCCAGCGCCAGCAGGCGCTGCACCAGCGAACGGTCGGCCTGCAGATCCACCATGTAGGGGCGGTTGACCAGCGCATACACGATCAGCAGCGGGGTGCGATGTACCGGCGTTTCCTCACCGACAAACCGGTAGAGCGCCACCTTGCCGTCGCGCCAGACTTCGTCGCGGGCGGTGGCGCCGTAATCCACGTCTTCCACCGAGGGCAGCAGCTTCAAGCCGTCCATCAACTTGCGCTGCATGGACAGCGTTTCCTGCAGCAGGTCCTCGGCGTTGAACCCCAGCGGCCCCTTCATGGCGCCGCCTTGCGGGCGCGCGGACGGGTCGACTTCGCGGGCTTGGCGGGCTTTGCAGGTTCAGCGGCCTTCGCCGCCTTGGTGTTCTTTGCCGGCTTGGCGGCGCTGGCGGCCTTTGCAGGCTTCGCCGGCGCCTTCCGGACTTTGTCGCCCGCATCGCTGCGCGCCTCTGCGCCGGCACGTGACGGCTTCACGGGCGCGGGCTGTGCAGCCCCGGCGGCCATGCGCCGGACCAGCCGCTCCAGTTCGGTGATGCGGCGGTGCGCGGCATCCATCTCGGTGCGGGTGGGCATGCCGGCCGCTTCGCAGAAGCGCTCGACCTCCTGCTGGGCACCCGCGCGCAGGCGCATCTGGGCATTGCCCAGCGCGGCATACACCTGCTGGAACGGCTCGGACATCGCGACCTTGGCATAGGCCTCCTCGGCCGCCTCGATCCACAGGTCGAACATCGCACGCGCGCTGGTCAGCTGGTTGCCCGGCTGCTCGTGTTCGGCCAACCGCTGTTCAAACAGGTTGAAAGCGTCATCAAGCGCCTGCTTGATCTGGTCGACATAGTCGCGCGCGTGGCCCTGGTACTCCTGCTGGGCACGCAGCAGCGCCTGCCAGCGCGCCTGGTGTTCGCGCGCCGGGCCGAACGCGGGGCTCTGCAGCCAAGGGCCGAGATCGTGCTGCAGCCGCTCCAGCAGCGCCAGCAGGTCCGGGCCGCCGGCCTGGGTGTGGCCGCGGGCACCCTGCAGCATCCACTGCAGCAGCCCATCGCCCTGCCCCTCCACCGCCTCGCGCCACGCCTGGGCGATGTCGGCGCTGGTGCTGTCCTGGCCGGCGAAGCGCGCCGCCACCTTCTGCATCGTGCCGTACCAGCCACCGGCCTGGTCACGGAAGCGGTGCACCGCCTCCTCGGACTGGCGGTTGCCCGGGTTGGACATCAGCTGCGCCCAGCCCTCGATGGTCTGCTGCCAACTGCCGGGCCCGGCGCCGGCGGCGTCGCCGTGGGGCGGCACGGCGGCGTGCCGGAGCGCATCGCCCCAGGCACTGAAATACTGCCGCGCCAGCGCCTCGAAGTCGCCGGCGTCGTGGCCGCTTCCGGCGGTGCTCATCGCAGCGCTCCGCAGTGGCAGGACAGGAACAGGAACATCAACGGGCTCCGGGTCACGGCTTGGGAATGCGCAGGGTCTTGCTGATCATCAGCGAGCCGGACAACGCGAACAGCAGCACCAGCGGGTGCAGCTGCCACGGGCCCAGCTGCCAACGGCCCAGCCACAGGTCGTGGCCGATGGCGCCCATGCTGGCCGCCACGGCCAGCACCACCACCAGCGCCAGGCTGGTGGGAATCGGGGTGCCTTCGAAATACGGCACCTTGTCGCCATCGCCGGCCAGCGATTCGGCGGTGACGTTGTAGCGGGCCAGCCGGCTGACGCCGCAGCACACGAAATAGCTCAGCACCAGCCAGTCCCAACCGCCCTGCATGCCACAGGCATAGGCCAGCGCGGCCGGGGCGACGCCGAAGGAAATCACGTCGGACAGCGAATCCAGCTCACGGCCCAGGGTGGAACTGGACTTGCGCCAGCGTGCGATACGGCCATCCAGGGCATCGAAGATGAAGGCCAGCGGGATCAGCGCCATGCCAAACAGCAGGTAGCTGCGCTCCCCGTCCTGCAGGAACCGCATCGCCGCGAACACCGCACCGGTACCGCAGAACGCATTGGCCAGGGTGAACCAGTCGGCCAGCTGGAACTCGCGCAGCATCGTGAAGTGACGTTTCATGGAGGCTCTTTGGACGGCAATGGCAAGAGAGTACCGCGACGGCCCAAACCGGGACAGCCTTCACGAAAGGCGGCCCGTCGCGCCGCACTCACGCATCGACGACATGCGGTGAATTTTTCGCCACCCATCTTGACAGCCTAGGGGGGTGGTCGCTCCCGTCGCTTATCCACAAACTTACGCACCGGTCATCCACACCCCCTGTGGATAAGCTGGGCCTATGGCAAACCGCGCCCGGCCCGTCTGACCTCAGAGTCGGGTGTAGGACCAGGACTGCATCGCGCCGTCGCGATACGGCATGACGCCATGGAACGGGCGCGGGTCGCCGTCGAACACCAGCGGCAGGAACTGGCGGTCGCCTTCCCACAGCGGCAGGTTCTCGATCTTGTCCACGTCCACCCACTCCAGGGTGCCTTCGGGGTTGGCGGTCAGCGGCGTGCCGGTGAAGTCGTCGATGACGAACACGAAACCGAACCAGTCCTCGCCGTGCTTGCCGAAGCCGGGCCAGCTGATGGTGCCGCGCATGCGCATGGTGCCGCATTCGATGCCGGCCTCCTCCAGGATCTCCCGGCGCATGCCGGCGGCCACGTCCTCGTCGCGCTCGACCTTGCCGCCCAGCCCGTTGTACTTGCCCAGGTGAAGGTCACCCGGCCGTGCGTTGCGGTGGATCATCAGGGCTTGCCGGCCATCCGGCGACAGAACGTAGCCCAGGGTGGCCACGATGGGGGTATAGGGCATGACGCACGGGCTCGCGGAACACAAACGCCGATTATGCGCGATCCGCGCAGGCCGGGTTGCTCAGCCGGTGACGCGGGTGCGGCGGGTGTCGGCCGGGGCCGCCAGTGCGTCGCCATCGCGGCGCAGCGTGGCCACGCCATGGCCGCGTTCGGCCAGGTATTCCAGCCACTTGCCCAGGAAGGTGTTCATGCGCATGCGGTGGCTGATCAGCTCGGCCGGCGGCGGGTACATGCCCACCACGTCCTGCCAGCGGCGACCCACGTAGCAGTGGGTGGTCTCGGCCTGGCGTGCATCGCGGTACAGCCGCACGTAGGCCGACGGGTCCGGCTGCCCGGTGACCGGGTCGGCGAAATCGTAGGTCAGCCGCAGCTCCACGGTGTACCGGTGGCACTCGATCACGTCCAGGCGCACATCGAGCCCGTCGCCCACGGAGGACACGTAGCTGCCCGGCACCAGCTCGGCCGGCGCGAACAGCCGCACCAGGTGCTGGTAGTTCTCCGCGTACAGCCCCATCAGCCAGCTCAGGCGGCTGAGCCGGGGGATGCGTTCGATGCGGGGCGATGCCTGGGCCATGTCTCGATCCTACACGTTGGAGATTCAAACGTGGGGACGGCGGAGACCGGCCAGAAGGGGCGGTCAATAAAGCTCGCGCTGCAGCCCCAGCGTGGTCAGCACCTTGCTTGAGATCTCCTCGATCGAGGTATGGGTCGTGCTCAGGGTGGGAATGCGCTCCATCCGGAACATGGTCTCGGCCGCGGCGACCTCGCGCCGGCAGGTCTCCAGGTTGGCATACCGCGAGTTGGGGCGGCGCTCCTGGCGGATCTGCTGCAGGCGGTCCGGGTCGATGGTCAGGCCGAACAGCTTCTTGCGGTAAGGCCGCAGCCGGGCCGGCAGGCGGTCCTGCTCCAGGTCCTCGTCGGTCAACGGGTAATTGGCCGCCCGCACCCCGTAATGCAGGGCCAGGTAGATGCAGGTGGGGGTCTTGCCGGCGCGCGACACGGCCACCAGGATCACGTCGGCGTCGTCGTAATTGATGGCGATTCCGTCATCGTGGGTCAGCGCGAAGTTCATCGCGTTGATGCGCCGGTGGTAGGTCTCGAAGTCGACCATGCCGTGCGCCTGGCCCACCCGGGAATGGCGGTTGACCTCCAGTTCGCGCTCCAGCGGCTCGATGAAGGGGGCGAACACGTCCAGCATCAGCCCGCCACTCTCGGCCAGGATGATGCTCAGGCCGCTGTCCACGCAGGAACTGACCACAATTGGCCGGACCTGGTAGCGCTCCCCCGCCGCACGGATCCTTTCACAGGCTTCCCGGGCTTTTTCGGGGTCGTCGATGAACGACATTCGATCGGTAATGAAGCTGAACCCGGAGAACTGGGTCAGGAGGCTATGCCCAATGGTTTCAGCGGTGATACCGGTTCCATCGGAGACGTAGAACACCGGACGGATCGTCGACATGCGTCTTTTAACCCCTCTGAAGCTTAAAAAGGCCGTCGATACAAGCTTGTGCCGACAGCGGTCTGCCCGGCATCATATCGGCTTCTTCCTACGGACGTGGCCATCCAAGCCCGCCTCGGGCGATGGCCAAACGGAGCATCGCGCTTGAACGAGAATATCCTGTGGTTGCACGAACTGCGCTTGGCCGACCTGGCCCGCGTAGGCGGCAAGAATTCGTCGCTGGGCGAAATGATCGGCAATCTTGCCGGGCTGGGGGTGTCCGTCCCCGGCGGTTACGCAACCACCGCTGAAGCCTTCAAGGACTTCATCGCGCACAACGACCTGTCCAAGCGCATCTTCGACAAGCTGGCCACGCTGGACGTGGAAGACGTTGCCGCACTGACCGTTGCCGGCAAGGAAATCCGCGGTTGGGTGATCGACGCCCCGCTGCAGCCGCAGCTGGACCAGGACATCCGCACGGCCTACAAGCAGCTGTGCGACGAAAACGGCGGCGGCGACGTGGCCGTGGCCGTGCGCTCCTCGGCCACCGCCGAAGACCTGCCCGACGCGTCGTTTGCCGGCCAGCAGGAGACCTTCCTCAATGTGACCGGTGCCGACGACGTCGTGCACAAGGTCAAGGAAGTGTTCGCCTCGCTGTACAACGACCGTGCCATCGCCTACCGCGTGCACCACGGCTTCAAGCATGAAGACGTGTTCCTGTCCTCGGGCGTGCAGCTGATGGTGCGCTCGGGCGTGGGTTCGTCGGGCGTGCTGTTCACGCTGGACACCGAATCCGGTTTCCGCGACGTGGTGTTCGTGACCTCCAGCTTCGGCCTGGGCGAGATGGTCGTGCAGGGCGCGGTCAACCCCGACGAGTTCTACGTGTACAAGCCCACGCTGAACGCCGGCAAGCCGGCCATCCTGCGCCGCGCGCTGGGCAGCAAGGCGATCCGCATGGTGTATTCGGACGTGCCCGGTGAGCGCGTACGCATCGAAGACACGCCGGTCGAGATCCGCAACACGTTCTCGATCAGCGACGAGGACGTGCAGGAACTGTCCAAGCAGGCGCTGATCATCGAAAAGCATTACGGCCGCCCGATGGATATCGAGTGGGCCAAGGACGGGGTGAGCGGCAAGCTGTTCATCGTGCAGGCGCGTCCGGAAACGGTGAAGTCGCGTGGCCACGCCACCCAGATCGAGCGTTTCGCGCTGAACCAGAAGGACGGCAAGGTGCTGGCCGAAGGCCGCGCGGTGGGTGCCAAGATCGGCGCCGGCGTGGCCCGCGTGGTCAAGTCGCTGGAAGACATGGCCCGCGTGCAGCCCGGCGACGTGCTGATTGCGGACATGACGGACCCCGATTGGGAGCCGGTGATGAAGCGCGCGTCGGCCATTGTGACGAACCGCGGTGGCCGTACCTGCCACGCGGCGATCATCGCGCGTGAGCTTGGCGTGCCGGCGGTGGTCGGTTCGGGCAACGCCACGCAGGTGCTGAAGGATGGCCAGGAAGTGACGGTCAGCTGCGCCGAGGGCGACACCGGTTTCATCTACGAAGGCATTCTGGACTTCGAGCGCACCACGACGGACCTGGGCAATATGCCGCCGGCGCCGCTGAAGATCATGATGAACGTGGCCAACCCGGAACGTGCGTTCGATTTCGGCCAGCTGCCCAACGCCGGCATCGGCCTGGCGCGTCTGGAGATGATCATTGCCAGCCACATCGGCATCCATCCGAATGCGCTGCTGGAATACGACCGCCAGGATGCGGCGACGAAGAAGAAGATCGACGAGAAGATCGCCGGTTACGCCGATCCGGTGAGCTTCTATGTGAACCGCCTGGCCGAAGGCATCGCGACGCTGACGGCGTCGGTGGCGCCGAACCCGGTGATCGTGCGCCTGTCGGACTTCAAGTCCAACGAGTACGCGAACCTGATCGGCGGCAGCAATTACGAGCCGCACGAAGAGAACCCGATGATCGGCTTCCGCGGCGCCAGCCGTTATGTGGACCCGAGCTTCTCGGCCGCGTTCGCGCTGGAGTGCAAGGCGGTGCTGCGCGTTCGCAATGAGATGGGCCTGGACAATCTGTGGGTGATGATTCCGTTCGTGCGCACGCTGGAAGAAGGCCGCAAGGTCGTGGAGGTGCTGGAACAGAATGGTCTGAAGCAGGGCGAGAACGGCCTGAAGATCATCATGATGTGCGAGGTGCCGTCCAACGCGCTGCTCGCGGATGAGTTCCTGGAGATCTTCGACGGCTTCTCGATCGGCTCGAACGATCTAACCCAGCTGACGCTGGGCCTGGACCGCGATTCGTCGATCGTGGCGCACTTGTTCGACGAGCGGAACCCGGCGGTGAAGAAGCTGCTGTCGATGGCGATCAAGTCGGCACGCGCGAAGGGCAAGTACGTCGGCATCTGCGGCCAGGGCCCGTCCGACCATCCGGATCTGGCCGAATGGCTGATGCAGGAAGGTATCGAGTCGGTGTCGCTGAACCCGGACACGGTGGTGGATACCTGGCTGCGGTTGGCCAAGTTGAAGGCCAAGGGCTGATAACGAAAAACCCCGCTTCGGCGGGGTTTTTTGTTGGGCCGTTCGAAATTGCGCCAACGGCTAAGTGCCTTCGCCTGCGAATGCATCTGCTTTGGGCCGGCGGCGGTGGGTATGCGGGGG
>NZ_JBOHXV010000080.1:0-21767 GCF_050737075.1 Stenotrophomonas sp. | reverse complement strand
CCTCCACGCGGTCCCACTGCACGTCCAGTTCGGCCAGCGCCTGGTACACCGGCGCTGGCGTGGTGCCGCCGGAGAGCAGCATGCGGGCACGACCGTAGGCGGTGATGTCGTGGTTGAGGATCTGCGCCATCTCGGCGGCCACGGCCTCGATCCAGCCATCGGCGTCGCCGTGGCGGACCAGCGTGTAGCGGTCGGAAACATCCAGACGGTTCATGCGGCATCTCCGGGCAGGTCGCGTTCCATATCGGCGGCGTAAGCCGCCGCGCCGAGCAGGCCGGCGTGCGGGTGCATCACCGCCAGCGACGGTACGCGGGCCATGATCGAGGAGAACCGGCCCTTGTGTTCGAAGCGCTGGCGGAAGCCCGAGTGCTGCAGCGAATCCAGCATCTTCGGCACCAGTCCACCGGTGAGGAACACGCCGTCCCACGCGCCCTGGATCAGCACCAGGTCGCCGGCGATCGCGCCGAACACCGCGCAGAACAGGTCCACCGTGCGCATCGCCTGCGGGTCGCCGTGCAGCGCACGCGCCGTCACGTCCACCGGTTGCAGCTGGCCCGGGTCGACCCCGGCCATCTCGCATACCGCGCGATGGATATTGACCAGGCCCGGCCCGCAGATCAGCCGCTCGTTGGAGACGCGGCCGAACTGTTCGGACAGGATCTCCAGGATGCGGATCTCCTCCGGCGTGCCCGGCGGGAAGCTGACGTGGCCGCCCTCGGTTTCCAGCGGGTAGCAGCGGCCGTGGCGCAGGATCAACCCGCCCACGCCCAGCCCGGTGCCCGGGCCGATGACCGCATAGTTGCGCGGCTGGCCGGGCTTGCCCGGTACCCAGGCCGCACCGCCCACCTGCACCACGTCCTGCGGCTGCAGCAGCGAGATCGCCATCGCCTGCGCGGCGAAGTCGTTGATCAGGTGCAACTGGTCGAAGCCCAGCATGTGCGCCGTGCGTGCGCGCGAGATCACCCACGGATGGTTGGTGATGCGCGCTTCATCGCCATCGACACGGCCGGCCACCGCGAACACGCCGCGATGCGCTTCGGCGCCGATCTGCTCCAGGTAGTGGCGTGCGGCGTCCCCCAGCGAGGGGAAGTCGGCCACCACGAATTCGCGGATGCTGTCGGGCAGCAGCGGCGCGCCCAGGCTGGTGTCGGCCAGCGCGAAGCGGGCGTTGGTGCCGCCGATGTCGGCGACCAGCGCCGGTTGCGTCAACACCGTCATGCGGGGTCCTTGCGGCCAGCGTCGGCATCCACGTCGGCGGGCAGGAAGCCAAGTGCTTCTTCCGGGCCCCACACACCGGCGGGGTAGGGCTGCAGCGGCAGCTGCGCGGCCTTCCACGCATCGCTGACGCTGTCGATCCACGCCCATGCGGCACGCACTTCGTCATCGCGCACGAACAGCGCATGGTTGCCGTTGAAGGCATCCAGGAACAGGCGTTCGTAGGCGATGCGGCGGTGCAGGCCGGTCGGCACCGACAGCTCCAGTTCCAGCGGGTGCAGTTCCAGCGCGCCCCATTCCGGGCCGGCCAGGCTGCTCATCAGGCCCAGCTCGATGTTTTCCTGCGGCTGCAGCTGGAAGGTGATGCGGTTCGGCGTGGCATTGCCACGGTGCGGGCGTTCGAACAGCCAGTGGGTGACCGGCTTGAGCGTGACCACCACGCGCGTGGTGCGCTCGGCCAGGCGCTTGCCGGTGACCAGGTGGAACGGCACGCCGGACCAGCGCCAGTTGTCGATGTGCGCGGTGACCCCGGCGAAGGTTTCCACGTCGCTGCCTTCCGGCGGCTGGTAGGCCTGCGCGGGCTGGCCGTTGATGGTGCCGGCGGTGTAGCGGCCGCGGACGCTGTCACGCGCGGCGTGCTTGGCGTCCAGCGGGCGCAGCGCACGCAGCACTTTGACCTTCTCGTCGCGGATGCGGTCGGCTTCCAGCGAGGCCGGCGGCTCCATCGCCACCAGGCACAGCAGCTGCAGGATGTGGCTCTGGACCATGTCGCGCAGTGCGCCGGACCGCGCGTAGTAGGCATCGCGCCCGTCCACGCCCTCGCTCTCGGCCACAAGAATGTGCACCGATTCGATGTAGTTGCGGTTCCACACCGCCTCGAGCAGGGTGTTGCCGAAGCGCAGCGCGATCAGGTTCTGCACCGCGGCCTTGCCCAGGTAGTGGTCCAGGCGGAACACGCGATCTTCGTCGATCCACTGGCCGATGGTGGAGATGATTTCCTCGGCGCTGGCACTGTCGCTGCCGATCGGCTTCTCCAGCATCAGTCGATGCGGGGCCTTCAGCGCGCCGCCCTTGGCCAGGCCTTCGCAGGTGGAGATATACAGGCCCGGCGGAATGGCCAGGTAGCTCACGCACTTGCCGTGGACCAGGTCGCTGACCGACTCGGCCACCGATTCGGGGTTGCGCAGGTCGACCGAGCGGTAATCGATGCGCGACAGCAGCGACTGGATGTCGTCCTGGCTGGCCGCCGGCATGGCCTGCTGCAGGCGCGGGCGCAGGAGGTCGCGGAACGCCTCGGTGTCATGCGGGGACAGCGCCAGCGCGCGGATCTTGAAGTCCTCCGCCAGCAGTCCATCGCCCAGCAGGCGCAGCAACGAAGGGAAGAGGTAGCGCTGGGCGAGGTCGCCGGTAGCGCCAAACAGGAAGAGGGTGTCGTGCATCGCTCGAGTTTCAGATCCGGGTGACATCGTTGTCAATCGCTTCTCGTCTATGTTCTCGGGGGTCTCGCCGGCCGCGGTGTCCAGTTGCTGTGGTGCAACATGAACAGGCGCGGGCCTGCTCATCATGGGGCATGTCACGGGCCGATCGGAAGAATGTGCTTCCCTGGATGCGACGCGGTCATGACCGACGATTGAATACTGCCACGTGAAAACGTTTACATGGCAGAATGAGCAGACTGTATTCGATTGCAGTGGTCGCCGTCATGCGGCACCACGCCATCGACCTGCCATCGGGAGGGCCGAAGGCAGTTCCGCACAACAGCCCGGCAGCGGGCGGACTGGAATGGTGATATGGCAAAAGTGCAGTTGCAGGGCGTACGCAAGGTCTACGACAACGGCCAGGTGGCCGTCCAGGGTGCGACCTTCGAAGTGGCCGATGGGGAATTGATGGTCCTGGTGGGGCCGTCCGGGTGTGGCAAGTCGACCCTGCTGCGCATGGTGGCCGGCCTGGAAGAGATCAGCGGCGGCACGCTGACCATCGGCGACCGCGTGGTCAACGATGTGGCGCCCAAGGACCGCGACATCGCCATGGTGTTCCAGAGCTATGCGCTGTACCCGCACATGACCGTGGCCGAGAACCTTGCGTTCGGGCTGAAGCTGCGTGGCCATGACAAGGCCACGATTGCCAAGCGGGTCAACGAGGCGGCGCAGACCCTGGGCCTGACCGAGATGCTCGACAAGCTGCCCAAGGCAATGTCCGGCGGCCAGCGCCAGCGCGTGGCGCTGGGTCGTGCGCTGGTGCGCGAACCGGCGGTGTTCCTGCTCGACGAGCCGCTGTCCAACCTGGACGCCAAGCTGCGCCACAGCGTGCGCACCGAGATCGCGCAGCTGCACCGCAAGCTGGGTACCACGATGATCTACGTCACCCATGACCAGGTCGAGGCGATGACCCTCGGCCAGCGCATCGTGGTGCTCAAGGACGGCGTGATCCAGCAGATAGACACGCCGATGGCGCTGTACGACCGCCCCGTGAACCTGTTCGTGGCCGGTTTCCTCGGCAGCCCCGCCATGAACGTGCTGCGCGGCACCCTGCAGCGCGACGGCGACGGCATCGTGGTGCAGGAGGCCGCGCTGCGCGCGCCGCTGGGTGCGGCCGCGATCGATCCGGCCTGGATCGGCAGGGCGGTGGCGGTGGGTGTGCGTCCGGAGCATCTGCAGCCGGCGACGGCGGGCGAGGCGACGGCGTTCGAGGCCACCGTGGACGGCATCGAGCCGGTGGGCAACGAGATCTTCGTCAACATGACCCATGGCGACCAGGCGTTGGTGATGCGCGTGGCGCCGCAGGCCTTGCCGGCGGTGGGCGGCACGATCCGCGTGGCGATCCAGCCGCAGGGGCTGCATTTCTTCGATGCGGAAACCGGCGAGCGGTTGAACCACGACGCGTGATGGGTCGTGAGGCGTGCAGCCACCCTTGGGGTGGCTCTACGGCAGGATCAAACGGTCGAACCACCACCACGCGTGATGCGTCGTGCGACGTGCAGCCACCCATGGGGTGGCTCTACGGCGGGATGAAACGGTAGAGCCACCCCATGGGTGGCTGCGTGGTGTCAGCGGGCCAGGCCTTCCAGCAACGGTACGCCGTGGGCTTCCACGCCGCCAACGCTCAGGGCGCCCTCGGCCATCTCCAGCGGCAACACCGCCAGGGCCAGGTCGCCCGCCACGCTGGCCACGGTGCCAATCGCGGCGCCGTTCTGCTCGACCTTCGCGCCGCTGGCGGTCCCGTCGGTCACCCGCAGCAGCTGCAACGCGCGTTTGGCCTTGCCCAGAAAATGGGTGCGGGCCACGATTTCCTGGCCGGGATAGCAGCCCTTCTTGACGCTGTAGCCGTTCAACCGGTCCAGGCCCAGCTGCTGCGGGGTCCACTGCTCGCGCTGGTCGGCCGACAACCGCGGCAGCCCATAGCGCAGGTCGGACTGGCGCCAGGCCAGTTCGAAGGCAGGGTCCACCACCGCTTCACCGGCAGGTGCCGGCCCGATCGTCAGCGTGCGCGGTAGCGCATCGCTGCCCATATCCAGCTCCAGCGTCTCGCCCTCGACGGCGATGGCTGCGCCAGATGCCGCTTCCGGCGCGGTGAAGCTGCCGGCAATCGAAATATCCGTGCGGACCTCGATCTTGACCTTGCGGCGGAACACGAAACGCTGTAACTGCGACGCAATCGCATCGGCGTCGCCGTCGGCCAGCACCAGCAGCACGTGTTCTTCGTCCAGTCGCAACAGCTGAAACACAGCAAGCGTGCGGCCCTTGGCGCTCAGCCAGGCACTCCACTGCCAGTGCCGCAGGGGCAGGGCGGTGACGTCGCTGGAGAATTGGGCGTGGGCGAACGCCGCCGCCTCTACGCCACGCAGACTGAGCAAGGCGTGACCGGAAAGGCGCGGAAAATCGATGAAATCCATGGGCAGGTTGTCAGGCACGTGAACGGGGTCTAAAATTTGTGCGTTGCGAGAACAACCCATGATAGGCCAAACACCCCCCACCTCAGATTCCGAACCTGAAGCCCCGCTGGTACCGGAGGAGCAGCCGCTCGCCGATACGCCGGTGGTGCCTGTGGAAATCGGCGGCCGCGGCGGACTTGATCCGGTGCGGTATGGAGATTGGGAAAAAAACGGACGCTGCATCGATTTCTGATCAGCATTGAGCCAACGCGGCATTGCGCCGCCCAGCCGAGACAACGAGCCCAGCGAATGGCCGCCAGAGAACGTCCCCTTTCCCCGCACCTTCAGGTGTATCGCTGGCAGATTCAGATGGCCACCTCGATCCTGCATCGAGCCACCGGCATCTTTCTGTCTGTTGGAGCCCTGATCATTGCCGGCGGCCTGCTCGCCCTGATGATGGGCCCCGAATCCTGGAACTGCTTCACCGGCCACGCCGGCAGCTGGTACGGCAAGCTGTTCCTGTTCGCATGGACGTGGTCGTTCGCCTACCACCTGTGCAACGGCATCCGTCACATCACCCAGGACTTCGCGATCGGCTTCAGCATTCCTGCCTTCGTGCGCAGCAGCTGGATCTCGGTCTTCGCCAGCCTGGTGATCACCGCGCTGGTCTGGGCGTACGTCTTCCTCGGAGCCGCCGCATGAACAAGTTCCGTACCCCGCTGAAGAACGTGCGTGGCCTGGGCGCCGCAAAGACCGGCACCGAGCACTTCGTGATGCAGCGCCTGACCGCCACCGCGCTGGTCCCGCTGACCATCTGGTTCCTGGTGTTCGTGCTGAGCCTGATCAACGCCGACTACGTGACCGCCGCCGAGGCGGTGTCCAAGCCGTGGAACGCGGTGCTGCTGGTGGGCTTCCTGGTCGCGATGTTCTGGCACGCCCAGCTGGGCCTGCAGGTCGTGCTGGAAGACTACATCCATAATTCGTTGCTGGCCCTGGCGCTGCAGACCACGGTGAAGTTCATTGCCGTGCTGGGCGCGATCGTCAGTGTTTTTGCGGTCGCCCGCATTGCGCTCGGCGTTGCCTGAGTCCAGGCACCAAGACAGGAATCCAGAGTAGATGTCCGCTTACAAGATTACGGAACACAAATACGACATGGTCGTGGTGGGCGCCGGCGGCGCCGGCCTGCGCGCCACGTTCGGCCTGGCCGCCAAGGGCCTGCAGACGGTCTGCCTGACCAAGGTCTTCCCGACCCGTTCGCACACCGTGGCCGCGCAGGGCGGTATTTCCGCCGCGCTGGGCAACATGGGTGAAGACGACTGGCGCTACCACTTCTTCGACACCATCAAGGGGTCGGATTGGCTGGGCGACCAGGACGCCATCGAATACATGTGCCGCGAAGCGATTCCGGCCATCATCGAACTGGAACACTACGGTGTGCCGTTCAGCCGTACCGAAGACGGCAAGATCTACCAGCGCCCGTTCGGTGGCATGACCACCAAGTACGGCGAAGGCCCGTCCGCGCAGCGCACCTGCGCCGCCGCCGACCGTACCGGCCACGCCATGCTGCACACGCTGTACCAGCAGTCGCTGGCGCACAACGCGCGCTTCATGATCGAGTACTTCGCGCTCGACCTGATCTTCGATGAGGAAGGCGTCTGCCGCGGCGTGCTCGCGCTGGACATGGCCGACGGCTCGCTGCACCTGTTCCGCGCCCACGGCGTGGTGCTGGCTACCGGCGGTTACGGCCGCGCCTACTTCAGCGCCACCTCGGCCCACACCTGCACCGGCGACGGCGGCGGTCTGGTCATGCGTGCCGGCCTGCCGATGCAGGACATGGAGTTCGTGCAGTTCCACCCCACCGGCATCTACGGTGCGGGCTGCCTGATCACCGAAGGCGTGCGCGGCGAAGGCGGCATCCTGCGCAACAGCAACGGCGAGCGCTTCATGGAGCGCTATGCACCGCATTACAAGGATCTGGCCTCGCGCGACGTGGTGTCGCGTTCGATGACCATCGAAATCCGCGAAGGCCGCGGCGTCGGCGAGCACAAGGACCACATCCTGCTCGACCTGACCCACCTTGGCCCGGGCGTGATCGACGACAAGCTGCCGGGTATCGCCGAAAGCGCGCGCATCTTCGCGGGCGTGGACGTGCACAAGCAGCCGATCCCGGTCATTCCGACCGTGCACTACAACATGGGTGGCATCCCGACCAACTACCACGGCGAAGTCGTCCGCAAGCAGGGTGACAACAACGATGCCGTGGTGCCGGGCCTGTACGCCATCGGTGAAGCGGCCTGCGTGTCGGTGCACGGCGCCAACCGCCTGGGCTCCAACTCGCTGCTTGACCTGGTCGTGTTCGGTCGCGCGGTGGCCAACCGCTGCGCCGACACCATCAAGCCGGGCCAGCCGCACAAGACCCTGGCGTCGGACTCCTGCGACAAGGCGCTGGGCCTGCTGGACAAGCTGCGCTACGCCAACGGCGACACCCCGACCTCGGTCATCCGCGACCGCATGCAGCGCACCATGCAGAACGACGCGGCGGTGTTCCGTACCAGCAAGACGCTGGAAGAGGGCTGCGCCAAGATGTCGGACATCTTCGACTCCTTCCAGGACGTCAAGGTCTCGGACCGTTCGCTGGTGTGGAATTCGGACCTGATCGAAACCTACGAGCTGAACAACCTGCTGCTCAACGCGGTGGCGACGATCAACTCGGCCGAGCAGCGCAAGGAAAGCCGTGGCGCGCATGCGCACGAGGACTTCCCGGACCGCGACGACGTCAACTGGCAGAAGCACACGCTGGTCAACGTCGACGACAACGGCAAGTGCAGCTTCGACTACCGCCCGGTGCACATGTATACGCTGAGCAAGGACGTGGACGTGGTCCCGCCCAAGCCGCGCGTCTACTGACCGCCATGCGAATCGACTCCCTCATTTTCCGTGCCAGCCGCGCCTGCCCTGCAGCGCGAGCCGCCTGAGCCAACGAGAACAGCCATGGCCGAGTTTTCACTCCCCAAGAATTCCAAGATCGGAAAGGGCAAGCACTTCCCCGCCCAGAGCGGTGCGAAGAACACCCGCACGTTCAAGATCTACCGCTGGAATCCCGACGACGACAGCAACCCGCGTACCGATACGTATGAGATCGATCTGGACGCCTGCGGCCCGATGGTCCTGGACGCGCTGATCAAGATCAAGAACGAGGTCGACCCGACCCTGACCTTCCGTCGTTCGTGCCGCGAGGGCATCTGCGGTTCGTGCGCGATGAACATCGACGGCACCAACACGCTGGCCTGCACCCGCGCCATTGCCGACTGCGGCAAGGCCGAAGTGCCGATCTACCCGCTGCCGCACATGAGCGTGGTCAAGGACCTGGTGCCGGACCTGACCCACTTCTACGCGCAGTACGCATCGATCAAGCCGTGGATCCGCACCCAGACCCCGCCGCCGCCGGACCGTGAGCGCCTGCAGTCGCCGGAAGACCGCAAGAAGCTCGACGGCCTGTACGAGTGCATCCTGTGCGCGTGCTGCTCGACCAGCTGCCCGAGCTACTGGTGGAACGGCGAGCGTTACCTGGGCCCGGCGATCCTGCTGCAGGCCTACCGCTGGATCGTCGACTCGCGCGACGAAGACACCGGTGCGCGCCTGGACGACCTGGAAGACCCGTTCAAGCTGTACCGCTGCCACACCATCATGAACTGCGCCCGGACCTGCCCGAAGGGCCTGAACCCGGCGCTGGCGATCGCCGAGATCAAGAAGCTCATGATGGCGCGCCGCGCCTGATCCATCGCGGCCAGATTTCCTGCGGCCGGATCAATGATCGTAGAGCCACGCCCTGCGTGGCTGACAAGGTATGACGGCGAAGCCACGCATTGCGTGGCTTTGCCATATCTGGGAACCTGAAATGGAAATGGACGAACAGACCCTCCTCAAGAAACTCCGCTGGCGCTGCCGCCGCGGCATGCGCGAGCTGGACCAGCTCTTCGAGCGCTACCTCGACCGCGAATGGGGCACTGCACCCACCGACGAGCGCGATGTTTTCCTGCGTCTTCTCGACTGCGAAGACGATAAATTGTGGCGCTGGTTCATGGGTTACGAGGTCTGCCCGGATGCCGAACTCAGCGCACTCATCGCCCGGATCCGCGCCCTGCCGGCTTGAATGGCGCCCCTCGCGCTGGCAGGCCGCCGCGCAGGTCCTGTTCGCGCTGCTGATGCCGTGGGCCGCCACCGCCACGGCGCTTCCCGCCGCCGCGCAGTGGCCGCTGGGACTGCTGGCCGGGGCCGGCGCGGCGCTGCAGGCCTGGCGCTACGCACGCCGGCCGCCGTGTGACATCGTCATCCCGGTCGGGGAGGGCACTGCCCAGGTCGACGGCCAGCCGGTGGACGCGCTGGCCCTGCATGACCGCGGCCCGCTGCTGCAGCTGAGCTGGCGGCTGCACGGCCGGCGCCAGGCGCGCCTGTTCTGGCCCGACACGCTCACGCTGGCCGCGCGACGTGAACTGCGACTGGCCATGCAGGCGCGTCCCATTCCGTGTTCACGTCCGTGATGGCACCATAGCCCGAATACTCCGGCGTACCTGCATGTTCAAACCCATACCAGTCGCTATCGGCCTGCGCTACCTGCGGGCCAAACGCCGCAACGGCTTCATCTCCTTCATCTCCATGGCCTCGATCCTGGGCATCGCCCTGGGCGTGACCGTGCTGATCACCACGCTGGCGGTGATGAGCGGTTTCCAGAAGGAAATCCGCGACCGCCTGCTGCAGATGACCGCGCATACCACCATCACCGCTGATGGCGCCCCGATGTCCAACTGGCAGCACGCCGTGGACGCGGCGCGCAAGGACCCGCGCGTATCCGGTGCCGCCCCGTACATCGAGATCCAGGCCATGCTCAGCGGGCCACGGGTGCAGGGCGCGATCGTGCAGGGCATCGACCCGGCGCTGGAACCGGCCGTGTCGGTGATCAACACCAAACTCAAGAAGGGCAGCTTCGACAGCCTCACCCCCGGCAGCTACAACCTGCTGGTGGGCAAGGAACTGGCGATCTGGCTGGGCGTGGACGTGGGCGACACCGTGCTGGTGACGCTGGCCGAAGTGCAGGGCACCCCGGTGGGTGCGATGCCGCGGCTGAAGCGCTTCACCGTGAGCGGCATCTTCGAGGCCGGCTACAACGAGATCGACCGCGGCGTGGCCTACGCCAACATGGCCGACCTGGAGCGCGTGCTGCGCATGGACGGTGTGACCGGCGTGCGCCTGAAGCTGCATGACATGGACAAGGCGCTGGATGTCGGCCTCGACCTGGCGCATGCGCTGGGCGGCGGCTACCGGGTCAGCGACTGGACCCAGCAGAACGCCAACCTGTACCACTCGCTGCGCATGGAGAAGGTGGTGATGGGCATCCTGCTCTCGCTGATCATCGCCATGGGCGCGTTCAACCTGGTGTCCTCGCAGGTCATGCTGGTGACCGACAAGCAGGCCGACATCGCCATCCTGCGCACCCTGGGCCTTACCCCGGGCGGGGTCATGCAGGTGTTCATGGTGCAGGGCTCGCTGATCGGCATCTTCGGCACCGTGCTGGGCGTCGTCGGCGGGATCACGCTGACCTTGAACCTGGAGCGCATCCTCGGCGCGATCGAGACGCTGTTCAACGTCAAGCTGCTGCCCGAAGACGTGTACTACATCACCGGCCTGCCCACCGACATGCAGACCCCGGACATCGTCATCATCACCGTGGTCGCACTGGTCATGAGCTTCCTCGCCACCCTGTATCCCGCGTGGCGTGCCGCCCGCACCCAGCCGGCGGAGGCCCTGCGCTATGAATGAGCCGATCAACCGCGGCGACGAAGTCGTGCGCGCCCAGGGGCTGGCCAAGACCTACGCCGAAGGCCGCATGCAGACTCCGGTGTTCAACGGCCTGGACCTGAGCGTGGCGGCGGGCGAAACGGTGGCCATCATCGGGGCCTCCGGCGCCGGCAAGAGCACCCTGCTGCACCTGCTGGGCGGGCTGGACACGCCGACGGCCGGCGAGGTCTTCGTGGCCGGCCAGCGCATGTCCGCCCTCACCGACAGCCAGCGTGGCCGGCTGCGCAACCGCGCGCTGGGCTTCGTCTACCAGTTCCATCACCTGCTGCCCGAATTCACCGCGCTGGAAAACGTGATGATGCCGGTGCTGCTGGGCGGTGAAGAAGTCGCCAGTGCCAGGACCCGCGCGCAGGCGCTGCTGGAGTCGGTCGGGCTGGGGCACCGCCTGGAACACAAGCCCGGCGAGCTCTCCGGCGGCGAGCGCCAGCGTGCTGCCGTGGCGCGTGCGCTGGTCAACCGCCCGGCCTGCGTGCTGGGCGACGAGCCAACCGGCAATCTGGACGACAAGACCGCCGCCACCGTGTTCGAGCTGATGCTGGAGCTCAACCGCGCGCACCACACCAGCCTGGTGCTGGTCACCCACGACCGCAGCCTGGCGCGCAAGCTGGACCGCGTGCTGGAACTGCGCGAAGGGCGGCTGCACAGCCTGGCCAACAGCGAGGTCTGAACTAAAAGCTGAACGGCCGTTCAGTCTGTAACGCTGAACGGCCGCGCCCGGTGCATGATCCGTCTGCTGATCACACAACGGAGGTGCCATGAAGAAGCTGATTACCATCGTCGCCCTGGCCATGTCGCTGGTGGCCTGCGCCAGTACCGGCCGCCTGAGCAGTGCCGAGCGCCTGGACCTGTACCGCGCGCATGCGGGCCCGCCGCAACAGGACATGCAGTACTTCGGTTCGCTCAATGGCTGGACGGAGCTGGGCGACAGCGCGTTGGCGGTCTGGACGCGGCCGAGCGAGGCCTACCTGCTTGAGCTGCGTGGCGATTGCCAGGGCCTGAGCTACGCCACGGCGATCGGCCTGACCAGCCAGATGGGGCGCGTGTCGTCGCGCTTCGACAAGGTGCTGGTACGCGATACCACCGGCGGCCCGCAGGTGCCGTGCTTCATCGGCAGCATCCGCAAGCTCGACGTAAAGGCGCTGCGTGCGTCTGAAAAAGAGCTGCGCCAGGCGCAGGTGCAGGAACGCGAAGCAGGCGCGTAGGCGCCGCCTACGCCTCCGGCACGAACCCGGCCGGCGCTTCGGCGCCGCCGCCGAACAGGTACTTCACCAGTTCCTCTTCCAGGAACGCGCGGTGCTTCGGGTCGCGCGGGGAGAGGCGGTTCTCGTTGATGAGCATGGTCTGGTGCGCCAGCCACTTGCTCCAGGCGCTCTTGCCGATACCGTTGAAGATGCGCTGGCCCAGTTCGCCGGGATAGGGCACGAAATCCAGGCCCTCGGTCTCGCGTTGTTCGTACTGGCAGAAAATGGTGCGGGGCATGGGCTTACTCGACATCAGGTGAGGGTAGTGCGCCACGCATTGTACGGCGCTTGGGCCGGGCGGGCGGGGCGCCGCTCTCCAGCAGCTTGCGGATCGGCGCGGGCAGGCCCAGTGCGGGCAGGTCGGCGGCGGCCACCCAGCGCAGGGCGGGGTCGTCGTCGCGGTGCAGGCCCTGCACGCGGCGCACCAGCACCTGCAGGTGCAACCGGTAATGGCTGAAGGTGTGTTCCAGCACCGGCAATGCCTCGGCGTCTTCCAGCGCGCCGTCGACATGCGCATCGAACCAGTCCTGCAGCTCGGCACCGCTTTCCGCCTGCGGCAGCGTCCACAACTGCGCCCAGATGCCGGTGTCCGGCCGCTTCTGCAGCAGGATGCGGCCCTGGCCATCGCGCAGCAGCAGCGCCACCGCCTCGCGTTCGGGCAGCACCTTCGATGGCTTGGGGGTGGGCAACTGGTCGCTGCGGCCGTCGCGCTGCGCTACGCAGTCGTCCTGCAGCGGGCAGATCACGCAGGCCGGCCGGCTGCGCGTGCAGACCGTGGCGCCCAGGTCCATCTGCGCCTGGGTGTAATCGGCCAGGCGTGTCGCCGGCACCTGCTGCACGTGCGCCTCGGCCAACGCCCACAGCACCTTCTCCACGGCGGGCAGGCCCGGGAAGCCGTCGATGCCGTGGTAGCGGGTGAGCACGCGCTTGACGTTGCCGTCGAGGATCGCGAAGCGGTCGTTCCAGGCCTGGCTGAGAATCGCGCCGGCGGTGCTGCGGCCGATGCCCGGCAGTGCATGCAGCGCCTCGACATCGCGCGGCAGCTCGCCTCCGTGCAGCTCCACGCAGCGCTGTGCGGCGGCATGCAGGTTGCGCGCACGGGCGTAGTAGCCCAGGCCCGCCCACTGCGCCATCACCGCGTCGTTGCTGGCGGCGGCCAGCGCGGGCAGGGTGGGAAATACGTTCAGGAACTTCAGGAAATACGGAATGACTGTGGCGACCTGGGTCTGCTGCAGCATGATCTCCGACAACCACACCCGATACGGGGCGCGCGGATGCTGCCAGGGCAGGTCATGCCGACCGTGGCCGTCGAACCATGGCAACAGCCGCCCGACGAACGCGTCGGTCATCAGCCGCCCAACGCTTCCGGCAGCAACGCATCCACGAACGCTTCCGGGTCGAACACGCGCAGGTCTTCCGGGCGCTCGCCGATGCCGGCGAAGCGGATCGGAATGCCGAACTCGCGGGCCAGCGCGAACACCACGCCGCCCTTGGCGGTGCCGTCGAGCTTGGTTACCACCAGGCCGGTCACGTTGACCGCGGCATGGAACTGGCGCAGCTGCGAAAGCGCGTTCTGGCCGGTGGTGCCGTCGATGACCATCAACACTTCGTGCGGCGCGCTTTCGTCGATCTTGCCGAGCACGCGGCGGATCTTGCCCAGCTCGTTCATCAGCCCGCCTTGGGTGTGCAGGCGGCCGGCGGTATCGGCGATCAGCACTTCGGTGCCGCGCGCCTTGCCGGCCTGCAGCGCATCGAACGCGACCGAGGCCGCATCGGCATTCTGGCCCTGCGCGACCACGGCCACGCCATTGCGCTCGCCCCAGGCCTGCAGCTGGGCCACGGCGGCGGCGCGGAAGGTATCGCCGGCGGCCAGCATCAGGCTGTGGCCGTCGTCCTTGAAACGCTTGGCCAGCTTGCCGATGGTGGTGGTCTTGCCGACGCCGTTGACGCCGACGGTGAGGATCACGAAGGGTTTCGCGCTGCGGTCGATGACCAGCGGCCTGGACACCGGCTGCAGGATCGCGATCAGGTCGGCGCGCAGGGCCTTGAGCAGGGCATTGGCGTCGACGAACTCGCGCGCCTTCATGCGCTTGCGCAGGCCTTCCACCAGCGCGGTGGTCGCGCCGACGCCGACATC
The DNA here is from genome assembly GCF_050737075.1 of Stenotrophomonas sp. Taxonomy (GTDB): domain Bacteria; phylum Pseudomonadota; class Gammaproteobacteria; order Xanthomonadales; family Xanthomonadaceae; genus Stenotrophomonas. Next base: position 7,447 of record NZ_JBOHXV010000080.1, on the reverse strand, counting down.
GGCGGTGATCAGCGCGGTTTCCAGCTCATCCAGCAGGTCGTCGTCGAGCTTGGGGTTGCGCGAGAACAGGCCGCCGAAGCTGCGGGCGATGACGCTGTTGCGCAGCCGGTCGCGCCAGCCGGTCTTGCCGGCCGCGGCCGGTGCGGCCTCGTCGGCGGCGGCGGGCGAGGCCAGCGGCTGGGCCGCTTCCTGCACGATCTCGGTGGCGACCACGACCGGTGCCGGAGTATGGACCGGTGCGGGCGGCGCGAAGGCGGTTTCGACCGGCGAGGCCGGGACCACGTTCGCTGCCGGAGTTGCAACGGGTGTCGCCAGCGGAGCGGTCGGTGTCGGTGACGGCGAAGCCACCGCGGGTGCCGTGTCTGCGTCGGGTGCTGCGGGGATCCTGCCAACGGCCGGCGCTACCGGGGCAGCGGGCGCCGGCGCTGTTACCGGGGCAGCCTCCGGCTCGGCGGCAGGCGCAGCCGACGGGAAGGCGGCGGCCAGCTCTTCAGCCGAGTAGTGCTGGGTCTTGGGCGCGTCCTGCGGAGCGTCCTGGGGCTTTTTGCGACGGAAGAAGCTGAGCATTGGATTCGGCGCTGAAATCAGGGGGATATGTTATCACCCGGGCCCGTGGGGCCCGTGTGTGTGTGTAGAGCGGACTGGTAGAGCGGACGGGTAGAGCGGACTGTTAGTCCGCTGTGCCCTCTAAAGACCGAACGCTCCCCGCCGCTAACGACAATGGAGGGCCGCGCCATCACGGTCCAGGGCCAACAGCACATGGGCAACATCCAGGCCATCGCCGGCAGCGGCCTGCGCGCGGCCCAGCAGGGCGTACAGGTCGCCGCCCACAACGTGGCAAACCTGGCCACTCCGGACGCGCAGCGGCTGCAGATGCAGCGCAGCAGCGCCGCCGACGGCGGCGTTCAGACCAGTGTGACGACGACCGATCAGGATCCGTCGGCGCCGCTGGCCGATCTGCTGGCTGCCCGCACCGAAGTGCTGGCGTTCAAGGCCAACGCAGCCGTGATCCGGCGGGCCGACGACATGCTGGGTGCGCTGCTGGACGAGCGCGCTTGACGGCGGCGCACGACCAACGGTCGTGCGCTACCCCCAACAAATCATCAACCCGGTAGGTACCCACCGTTGGTGGGTACGCCGCCTCAGGCCGACAACTCCAGCAACAGCTTGTTGAGCCGGCGCACATACGCCGCCGGGTCCTTCAGCGTGTCGCCGGCAGCCAGCGCGGCCTGGTCGAACAGCACGCGGCTGAGGTCGCCGAAGCGGGCCGCGTCGGCTTCCTGGTCCAGCTTGCCGATCAACGGGTGGCCGGGATTGAATTCGAACACCGGCTTGCTGTCGGGCACCTTCTGGCCGCTGGCCTCCAGAATCTGGCGCATCTGCAGGCCCAGGTCCTGCTCGCCGATGGCCAGGATCGCGGGCGAATCGGTCAGGCGGTGCGAGACGCGCACGTCGGCCACGTCATCGCCCAGCGCGGTCTTGAGGCGCTCGACCAGCCCCTGCTTCTCCTTCGCCGCTTCTTCCTGCGCCTGCTTGTCTTCGGCCGTCTCCAGTGCGCCCAGGTCCAGGTCGCCACGGGCGACGTCGACCAGGGTCTTGCCGTCGAATTCGGTCAGGTAGCCCATCAGCCACTCGTCGATACGGTCGGTGAGCAGCAGCACTTCGATGCCCTTCTTGCGGAACACTTCCAGGTGCGGGCTGTCCTTGACCTGGGTGTGGCTGTCGCCGGTCAGGACGTAGATCTTGTCCTGGCCCTCGATCATGCGGCCGATGTAGTCGGCCAGCGACACGCTCTGCGCGCCGCTGGCGTCATGCGTGGAGGCGAAGCGGAGCAGGCCGGCGACCTTCTCGCGGTTGTTGTAGTCCTCGGCGGGGCCTTCCTTGAGCACCTGGCCGAACTGCGCCCAGAACCCGGCGTAGACCTCGGGCTTGTCGGTGGCCAGCTTCTCCAGCATGTCCAGCGAGCGCTTGGTCAGCGCCGACTTCATCGAATCGATCACCGGGCCGGACTGCAGGATTTCGCGCGAGACATTCAGTGACAGGTCGTTGGAATCGACCACGCCCTTGATGAAGCGCAGGTACAGCGGCAGGAACTGCTCGGCCTGGTCCATCACGAACACGCGCTGCACATACAGCTTCAGGCCCTTGGGCGCGTCGCGGTGGTACAGGTCGAACGGCGCGTGGCCGGGAACGTACAGCAGCGAGGTGTACTCGAGCTTGCCTTCGACCTTGTTGTGGCTCCACGCCAGCGGGTCCTGGTGGTCGTGCGCGGCGTGCTTGTAGAACTCCTGGTACTCGGCGTCGGTGATCTCGCTGCGCGGGCGGGTCCACAGCGCGCTGGCGCGGTTGACGGTTTCCCACTCGACCTCGGCCGGGGCGTCTTCGCCGTGGTGTTCCTTGACCATCTGGATCGGCAGGCCGATGTGGTCGGAGTACTTCTTGATGATGCCGCGCAGGCGCCAGCCATCGGCGAAGTCCTGCTGGTCGTCCTTGAGGTGCAGCACGATGCGGGTGCCGCGTTCGGCCTTGTCGATGGGTTCGACGTCGAACTCGCCTTCGCCGCGCGAGGACCAGTGCACGCCCTCGCTGGCCGGCAGGCCGGCGCGGCGGGAGTAGACGTCGACCTGGTCGGCGACGATGAACGCGCTGTAGAAGCCGACGCCGAACTGGCCGATCAGCTGCGAGTCCTTCTTCTGGTCGCCCGACAGCTGGCGCAGGAAGTCGCCGGTGCCGGACTTGGCGATGGTGCCAAGGTGGGCGATGGCCTCATCCCGGCTCATGCCGATGCCGTTGTCGTCGATGGTGAGGGTGTGCGCCTCGGGATCGAAGCTGACGCGGATCCGCAACTCGCCGTTGCCCGGTAGCGCCGGGCTCTGCCCGGCTGACTCAAGCAGCTCAGGTTGGGTCAGCGCCTCGAAGCGGAGCTTGTCCGAGGCATCGGCCGCGTTGGAGATGAGCTCGCGAAGGAAGATTTCCTTGTTGGAGTACAGCGAGTGGATCATCAGCTGCAGCAGCTGCTTCACTTCGGTCTGGAAGCCCAGGGTCTGCTTTTGGGTCTGCTCGGTCATGCGGCGATGCTCCTCGAACGCGAAACGGTGGCGCGCACTGGGCGCGGCGGCTGGCTCAAGGGGTAGGGGTGGCGGCTCCCGTTTTCAAGTCGGTGCCGGGTATCCTTCCCGCATGAAATCACGCTCTTCCGCATCGGCCCCGGTGGGCCAGGTCCGCATCATCGGCGGCAAATGGCGCAATACCAAGCTGCCGGTCCCGTTGTCGCCCGGGCTGCGCCCGAGCAGCGACCGGGTCCGCGAGACCCTGTTCAACTGGCTGATGCCGCGGCTGGGCGGGGCGCGGGTGCTGGACCTGTTCGCCGGCAGCGGCGCGCTGGGGCTGGAGGCGGTCTCGCGCGGCGCCGCGCAGGCGACCCTGGTCGAGCGCGACCCGGCCCTGGCCGGCCAGCTGCGGGACACCGTGGCCCGGCTGGGCGCGCAGGCGCAGGTGGCCGTGGCCCAGGCCGACGCCCTGCAGTGGCTGAGGCAGCCGCCGGCGGGGCTGGCCGACATCGTGTTCGTGGACCCGCCCTTCGCGGCGGGGCTGTGGGAGGACGTGCTGGCGGGGCTGGGGCCGCACCTGGCCGCCGATGCTTGGCTGTACCTGGAGTCGCCGGGCGAGCAGGGGCCGCGGGTTCCGGCGCCCTGGCTGCTGCACCGCGAGGGCGGCACCCGCGAGGTCCGTTTTGCCCTGTACCGGCGCGCCACTGCTACACTTTCACCAGATCACAACGCGTAGCTGCCGTATGACCGTGGCCAACCGCCGCATTGCCGTATACCCGGGCACCTTCGATCCCATCACCAACGGTCACATCGACCTGGTGAACCGGGCGGCGCCGTTGTTCGAGAAGCTGGTGGTCGGCGTGGCGCAGAGCCCGTCCAAGGGGCCTTCGCTGCCGCTGGAGCTGCGGGTGTCGCTGGCGCGCGATGCGCTGGCCCACCACCGCAACGTGGAAGTGCGTGGCTTTGACACCCTGCTGGCGCATTTCGTGCGCTCCGAGCAGGGCGGGGTGCTGCTGCGCGGGCTGCGCGCGGTCTCCGATTTCGAGTATGAATTCCAGATGGCGAGCATGAACCGCCACCTGATCCCGGAGGTCGAGACGCTGTTCCTGACCCCGGCCGAGCAGCACAGCTTCATTTCGTCTTCGCTGGTCCGCGAGATCGCCCGCCTGGGCGGCGACGTGTCGGGCTTCGTGCCGTCGTCGGTGCTCGATGCGCTGCGCAAGGTGCGTGAGGCGAAGTCGGGCCAGTCGTAACATCCGTTCACACCATTCAAGCCAAGCATTACCAAGAGGGAGGAAACCCATGAACAACACCATGCGTGCCATGTTGATCGCGTCGTTCGCGCTGGCCTTCACCGCCTGCAAGAAGGAAGAGGCCGCTCCGGCCGCCGAAGCCCAGCAGGCGCTGGTCGCCCCGTCCAAGGACGACGATGCGGGCTGGAAGAAGTACCTGCAGGCCGTGGCCGTGCAGAACATGGGCAACATCACCAACAGCCCGTTCCTGTACTACCTGTCCCCGGAATCCGATCCGGAGTTCCAGGCCAAGTACGAGCGCCAGGTTGAAAGCGCCACCAATGCCGTCGCCCGTGGCGTGCAGCCGGGCAACATGCTGGCCTTCGGTTCATCGGCGTCGGGCAAGATGGCCGACATGATCCAGGCCGTGTTCAAGGACGTGTCCGCCGACTCGATGAAGGGTGTGCGCGTGGTGTTCATCGGCCAGGCGGCCGACAACGCCCGCGTGCAGTCGATCATCCAGCCGACCGGCGCCGAGTACATCTTCGTCGAAGCCAAGTAAGCCGTGCCATGGCGGCCGCGCCCCCGCGCGCGGCCCGGGTGGCGTCCTTCAGGGCGCCGCCGTTGACCGGCCCGCGCGCAAGCGCAGGCCGGTTTTCCTCTGCCGGCACTGGCGTGGAGTAACGCCATGTCGCTGAAAATCAATGAGCTCTGCGTCAACTGCGACGTATGCGAGCCCGCCTGTCCCAATCAGGCCATTTCGATGGGTGAAACCATCTACGTGATCGACCCTGCACGCTGTACCGAATGCGTGGGGCATTTCGACGAACCGCAGTGCGTGGTCGTCTGCCCGGTGGAATGCATCGATCCCGATCCGGACATTCCGGAAACCCAGGAAGCGCTGCTGGCCAAGCTGCATGGGCTCCAGCGCGATCATCCCGAACTCTATGCGGAGTCTGCGCCCGAATGAAAACCCCCTCCCGTCGCTGGTTGCTGCTGGTCCTGTTGTGGTCGCCGGCCCTGTGGGCCGCTGCCCCGTCCGCGGCCCCGCTGGCCACCCATCCCGAGGGCGCGGCCGTTGCCAGCGGTCATCACCTGGCCACCGAGGCCGGCATGGAGATCCTGGCCAAGGGCGGCAACGCCTTCGATGCGGCGGTGGCGGTGTCGTCCACGCTGGCGGTGGTCGAGCCGATCAGTTCCGGCCTGGGCGGCGGTGGCTTCTTCCTGCTGCACGACGCGACGACCGGCAAGGACGTGATGCTGGACGCGCGCGAGACCGCGCCGGAATCGGCCACGCCCGAGGCGTTCCTGGACAAGAAGGGCGAACTGGACCGAGACCGTTCGGTGAACGGCCCGTGGTCGGCCGGCATTCCCGGCCTGCCGGCGGCGCTGGTGGAGCTGTCGGCCAAGCACGGCAAGCTGCCGTTGCAGGATTCGCTGGCGCCGGCGATCCGCATCGCGCGCGAGGGGTTCCCGGTGTATGCGCGCATGGCCAAGGGCTATGCGTCGCGTCGTGAAGTGATGGAGCGTTACCCCGGAACGCGCGAGGTGTACCTGCGCAATGGCAAGCCGATCGCCGAAGGCGATGTGTTCAAGCAGCCGGAACTGGCCGCCACGCTGGAGCGGTTGGGCGCGCAGGGCTTCGATGGCTTCTACCGTGGCCAGACCGGCAAGCTGCTGCTGGCCGGCGTGAAGCAGGCCGGCGGTCGCTGGACCGCCGAGGAGCTGGCCGGCTACCGCGTGAAGCAGCGCGAGCCGATCGTGTTCAATTACCGCGACTGGAAGATCACCACGGCCTCGCCGCCGTCGTCGGGCGGTATCGCGCTGGCCTCGATGCTGCAGATCCTGGAAGGCTGGGACCTGAAGGCGATGGACCCGGCCCACCGCACTCACCTGGTGGTGGAGTCGATGCGTCGCGCGTTCCGTGACCGCACGTTCTTCCTCGGCGACCCGGACTTCGTGCAGATTCCGCAGAAGGTGCTGACCAGCCGCGATTACGCGCAGGGTCTGCGCGCGACCATCCACCCGGAGAAGGCCACCCCCAGCGATCTGCTGTCGGGCAACCCGACGCCGCTGGAAGACGACGAGACCACGCACTTCTCGATCATCGACGCACAGGGCAACCGCGTCGGTGCGACGCAGACGGTGAATCTGCTGTACGGCTCGGGCCTGATTCCGTCGGGTACCGGGGTGCTGCTCAACAACGAGATGGATGATTTCGCGCTGAAGCCGGGCACGCCCAACGCGTTCGGGGTGATGGGCTACGCGGCCAACGCACCGAAGCCGGGCAAGCGCATGCTCAGTTCGATGACGCCTACCTTCATGGAGTCGAAGGACAAGGTGGTGGTGCTGGGCACACCGGGCGGCAGCCGCATCATCACGATGGTGCTGTTGGGTGTGCTGGGTTACGACGATGGCCTGACCGCACAGCAGGTTGCGGCGCTGCCGCGCTTCCACCACCAGTGGCTGCCGGACGTGATCGAGGCCGAGACCGGTGCGTTCGACGCGGCCACCATCAAGCAGCTGCAGGCGATGGGCCACAAGATCGACCTGCCCGGCGACAGCGCCGAAGGCGGGCGCGGCTCCAGCCACGTGTGGGGCAACCTGCAGACGGTGGAGTGGAACCGCCGCAGCAACGTCCTCAGCGTCGGCAGTGACCCGCGAAATCCAGTAGGCAGTGGCGCGGTTTCCAAGGCGGATTGATGTCGAGCCGGCCTTCGGCCGGCTTTTTTTGGTTGGATTGCATGCGGTCACCTGGTGCCGGGCTGCGCCCGGCTTCATGCATTTGGGCGAACAGCCGGTGTTTGTGTGGGTTCACTGGCTTGGGCCGCCCGGTGCCGGTTTGCGGGGTCGCCGTAAACCGCCCTCCGGGCCCCGGCCCAATCGCCAGCGATTGGGCGTTCAGTCGCACGCGAGGCAGTGCCTCGCAAGCGGTGCGGCTTCACCCATGGGGGCTAAGCGGTCGCCATCCATGGCGCCGATTCCCCCGCAAACCGACCCCGGGCGACCCTTTGACAGGTCGCCGGTGGCCAAAGGAAACACGTAGAGCCACGCCATGCGTGGCTGCTCTTTCTCACCGCATAGCATCCATGTCTGGGGGCGGCCGGCGGGTGGCCCCCGGAGGGACGCTAGAAAACATGGATGTTTTCTAGCAGCCTACATGGA
>NZ_JBOHXV010000079.1:0-22055 GCF_050737075.1 Stenotrophomonas sp. | reverse complement strand
TCCCGGACCCGGCCCTGGACCCGGTCCGGGATGAGGACCAGGTCCAGGTCCAGGTCCCGGTCCAGGTCCCGGGTGAGGCCCCGGTTCGGGCCCCGGCCGGATGCCTGGATGCGGGCTGAAGCCGCCGCCACCAAACCCGCCGTGGCTGGCAATCGAAGGATGGGCGAAGCCGCGCAGTCCCGGGCGGGCCTGGGCGTCGGCGGGTACCAGCAGCGACCCGGCCATCGAGCACAACAAGGCAGTGAGAAGACCGGTGCGGAGCGCGGTGTAGGTCTGCATGTCAGCGGTCTCCGTTGCCAGCGTCGTCGTCGGTCGGTGCGGCCGGCACGAATGCAATCCGGGTGGCGCCGTCCGGCCGGAACACCAGATCCTTCGCCGCAACGGGCCGCTTCGTGTCCCACCGCAACGTGGCCTGGTAGCTGGGGAGTGCGGGATCGGTGTGGCTGGTGATCAGCAACTGGCGCGGCAGTCCGGTGGCGTCGGAGATCCACACCTGCCAATCCACGCCGGGCTGGCGGAACGCGTAATGCCGGGTGGGCTCGTCATCGATGCGCTCACTGCCGACCAGCAGCGCGGATACCAGGCGGTCGGTGGGAAAGCCCGGCGTGCCCCACAGGAACAGGTCGGCCAGCGGAAACTCCACGCCCAGCCGGGTGGCCGAATCGCTGAGCAGGGCCTGGCTGCTGCGGTCCAGGTGCTCGATGGCGGCGTAGTACTTCTGCCGGGGCGAGTAGATCGTCAGCGTATGCCCGTCGTAGAACAGCTGGCGGTGCTGGTGCTCGCTGCGGATCTCCACGAAGAAGTGGTCCGGCCCCAGCACCTTGTAGTCGACCGTACCGGCCAACGCCAGCTTCTGGCCATCGTCGAGCACGTAGTCGGTGCGGGTGGTGGCCGCCATCGTGAACTGCGGCAGGGCACGCAGCGCCTTGCCCATGCGGGTGAGTGCGGTGATCGCCTCGGGGTCCAGGCTGGCCGTAGACGTCGACGTCGCATTCCCTGCGGCAGGTGGCGCGGCGCTCGCGGTGGATGACCACGCCAGTGGCGCTGTCAGCAACATCACCAGCAACAGGCAGGTTCCAGATGGGCGCATGGTGCTCTCCTGTGGGGCCGGGCCTGCTGCCAGGCCATGCCCTCACTGTGCGCACCCGATGCAGTGCGGACAACCGGAGTTACACCGACGCGCCCTAGGTATTTCTACGGGTCAGGGCGCGCGGCGTGGTGCGACGCCGCCGGCGGCTACCCACGCATCCACCGCCTGTTCGACGACGGTCATCGGCAACGCACCGTTGCCCAGGATCAGGTCGTGGAAGGCGCGGATGTCGAAACGATCCCCCAGCGCGCGGCGTGCTTTTTCGCGCAGCGCCAGCAGCCGCAGCTGGCCCATCTTGTACGACGCCGCCTGGCCGGGCTGGACCAGGTAGCGGTTGACCTCGACGCGCACCTCCGATTCCGTCATGCCGGTCTTCTCCTGCATGTAGGCGATGGCCTGCTCGGGCGTCCAGCGCTTTCGGTGCAGGCCGGTGTCGAGCACCAGCCGCACCGAGCGGAACATTTCGGCCTGCAGGCGGCCCAGGTCGCCGGCCGGGTCGTCCTTGTACACACCGGCCTCGGCCATCAGCTGTTCGGCATACAGCGCCCAGCCCTCGCTGAAGGCGCTGGGATTGAGGCTGCGGCGCAGCATCGGCAGGTCGGTCAGGGTCTGCCCGATCGAGATCTGGAAGTGATGGCCGGGCGAGCCCTCGTGGTAGGTGAGGGTGGGAATGCTCCAGCGCGTGTTGGAGTCGATATCACCCAGGTTGATGAAGAACGTGCCCGGTCGCGAGCCGTCCATCGCCGGTGGGTAGTAGTAGCCGCCCGGTGACGTCGCCTGCATGTGCGCGGGCACCGGCAGGACCACCAGCTTCTGCGGCGGCAGGTGGCCGAACCAGGTGGGCAGGATCGGGTCCAGATCGCGCAGGCGCTGTTCGATGTCGCCGATCAGGTGCTTGCGCCCGGCGTCGCTGTCGGCGTACCGATAGCGCGGGTCCTCACGCAGCTGCGCGATACGTGACGCGACGCTGCCGTCGCGCAGGCCGAGCTGGCGCAGGCGCGCGTCCATGGCCTTTTCCAGGCGCGCCACTTCGTCCAGCCCGATCTGGTGGATGGCATCGGCGCTCAGGTCGGTGCTCGTATACCAGCGCAGTGCCGCATCGTAGTACGCATCGCCGTGCGGCACCGCCCAGATGCCCTTGTTGCCCGGGCGTGTGGCCAGCAGGGCCTGCACGCGGTCGAGCAGGCGCTGGTAGCCGGGGTTGACCGAATCGCGCACGGCAACGGTGGCCTGCTCCAGCAACGCGGCGCGCTCGGCGGCCGGAATGGCCGGCAGTTTGTCCAGCTTGCGCCGCAGCGACTGCACCCAGAGGCTGTCTGCCGGGGCTGGCTGCAGCAACGTACGGAACTGGGTGGCGGCACCGCTCAACGCCACTTCGGGTGGCACCACGCCCTGGTCGGCCTGCAGGTCGACATTGGCGCGCACCTGGTCGAGCTTGGTGCCCATCGCGTTCAACCGTGCGATGTAATGGCGCGCACTGGTCAGGTCGGTGACGGCATGCTGGTTGTCGAAGAACTGCGGCAGGTTCACCGGCAGGCTGAACAGCTGGTCCACCGCGTAGGTGCTGCCGCCGACCGGCAACCACGCCGCCGACCACGGCACCGCCATCAGGTCGATCTGGGCCTGGTAGAACCAGCGCGCCAGGCCATCGCTGAGCTGCTGCTGCGGATCCAGCGGCGCGCCCTTCCAGGCCTTGATGGCCGCCAGGTTGTCGGCGAGCATGCGCCGGTTGACGTCGCGCTGCGCCAGCGAGACATCGGTGAGCCGGTCGGAAAGATCGCCCACGCCATCGCCGCTGATGCCCAGCAGCGTGCGCAGCTCGGGGTCGGCGTTGATCGCGCCCATGGTCTGCGCGTCGAGCAGCGTGTTGAAGCTGCTGGCGGCGGCTGCCGGTGCCTGTACCGCCGTCGGCGCGGACTGTGCGTGGGCGGTGGCGGGCAGCAGTGCGCAGGCGATGGCGAGACAGAGCGCGACGGGAACGGCAACGACGGGGTTGGACGCAGGCACGGGGCGATCTCCGAGGGTGGACGAGTGCCCCGCAGGCTACGGCAGAGTGCCTCCGGGCGCACCTGCCGCGTCCCCGTCAGCGCCGCCGCTCGAAGCCGTCCGCGCTCCAGTCCTCGCTGCCCACGCCGTGATGGATCACGAACAGCCCCTCGGGGTCGTACCGGCGTTTTGCGGCCAGCAGGCGCGGGTAGTTCGGACCCCAGAACGACTGCTGCCAGTCGCGCTGGAAGTAGTCGCACTCGGAGACGTAGGTGGGTGCGGCCGGCAGCAGGGTGCGCAGTTGCTGGTAGGCGCGCTGCACCCGCGCCGCACCCTCGCGGGCATCGGCTTCATCGACCGTGCCGCCACTGCCGGCGTAGGCCGGGCCGCCGGCGTTGCCGATCAGGGCCAGCGCGAACGCGTCCAGCACGGCAGGATGGGTAGCGGTCGCACGGCTCGCGGCGAGCGCGTCGGCCGGCGCACCGAACAGCCCCTTGTTGCAATGCAGTTCGACCGGCATGTGCGCCGCCGCCGCACAGATCGCGGCCGCGGCGGCCTCGCGCTGCGCATCGCCGAGCAGGGCCGACGGCATCCAGGCCGAGGCATACCCGTGCAGGTACCAGCCCACCTGGCCCTGGTCGCCTTTCCACAGCATGCGCATGCGCGGTGCATCGGGGCGGGTGTCTTCGGCAATCAGCTGTGGTGCATGTTTGCGGAAGAAGTCCGCGTCCCACATGTGCTGCGCTGGCAGCGCCAAGGCCTGCAGCGGCTCCAGCACGGTGTACTGCGGCCGCGCGGCGAGCCACGCGACGAACGGGGCCCACACAGCAGCGGCGGCGTCCTGGCCCAGCCCCTGGAAGACCATCGATACCCCGAGCGTGCGTTCGTCGCCGAAGCGCAGTTGTTCGCCCCACTGCGGGTTGCACAGGCTGTCGCGGTAGAAGCGCAGCACCTCGGCGGCGAGCGCGCGCCAACTGTCGTCGCTGTCGGCCTGCACCTTCAGCGACACGCCGCCGAACGTGGCGGGCAGGGCATGGGTGCGCAGGGTCATGCGGGTGACCACACCGAAGCTGCCGGCGCAGCCGCCTTTCAGCGCCCAGAACAGATCGGGTTCCTGGTCTGCGTTGACCACGCGGATCTGCCCGTCGGCGGTCACGACTTCGGCCTCGATCAGGTTGGCCGCCGCGGTCCCGAACGCCTTGGAGAAACTGCCGAAGCCACCGCCGGTGACCAGGCCGGTCACGCCCACCGAGGTGCAGCCACCGCCCTGCACGTAGCGCCCGCCGTGGGTGGTGACCGCGTTGTAGGCATCGATCCACATCGCGCCGGCCCCCACGCTGACCGCCGGCTGCGTGGCGGTGCCGGCCGCCGCACCCTGCGCGATGAAGGCCTCATGCAGCTCGACCTGGTTCATGGCGCGGGTCCAGACCAGCAGCGAGTCCGGGGCGCACGACGTGCCGTGGTAGCTGTGGCCGCCGCATTTGACCACCAGCCGCAGCCGATGGCGGCGGGCGAAGTTGACCGCTGCGGCGACATCGGCACTGTTGGCGGCGCTGACCACCCGTGCGCTGGGCCGGGACAGCCAGGCGCCGTGGTAGCCGCTGGTCTGGGTGAGGGCGGGCTGGTCGCCGATGAAGAACGGATTGCGGAGCTGCGCCAGCGCCTCGCTGCGGGTAGCGGCGTCGCCGAGAAAGGGCGAGACCGGCACCGACAGGCGGCCGCCGACGGCGTCGGACAGCTGGTTCCAGTTGCTCGGGCTGGGCCAGCCGGCGGTACCCGGGCGAACCCGGGTCAGGCCGGCGGCGGACCGGACCGGGAGGGCAGCGGCGGCCTTGTTGACCAGCGGAAGCAGGGGCAGGGCGAGGCCGGCTTTCAGGCAGTCACGACGTTTCATGGGCGTCCGCAGCAAGGGGGGATGGCTGCAGCATGTGCCTGCCAACCCTTGCTGTCATTGGCGTGGGGGCGAATGGCAACCGGTCTGGGACGAATGGTGGGGGGGCTGTGACGGCGGGCGTTCTATTCCGCCCGCACCGACCAGCACGCGGCGGTGAACACCACCCGGTCGCCCTGCACGAACGGCGCGAACGCATCGACGACCGTCGCCAGCACCGACGCCCGCGTGGCCGGATCCAACCCTTCCGCCCGCAACGCCTGGCCGACCGGCCCGAGCAGCGACACGTAGGTGGGCAGATCGTCGCGGGCGATGCTGCAGCGGACGTCCAGCGGTGTAATTTCGATACCGCGCCAGCCACTGTCGCGCAGCAGGGCCTGCACCTTGCCGGCGTCGGCGAACGCGAACTGCCCGGGGCCGTCGGCCGCGCGCGGGGGCAGCGCAAGCAGCGGCGCGGCGGCACGTTCGGCGGTGGTCATGAACGCGTTCTCGGCCGGGCTGCGCCAGGCGATGGCGTGCAGGCTGCCGCCATCACGCAAGGCTTCGCGCAGGCGGCGGAAGGCCTGCACGGGATCGTTGAAGAACATCACCCCGAACCGCGACACGATGTGGTCGAGGCTGGCGGGGGCGAAGGCATGCTGCTGGGCGTCGGCAACGATGAAGTCGATGTCCTTGCCGGCCGCGGCCGCGCGCTCGCGCGCGACCGCGATCATTGGCGCGGAAATGTCCACGCCCGTGCAGTGCCCGGCGAGGCCGAGCCGGTCGGCAATGGCCAGGCTCACCGCCCCGGTCCCGCAGCCCACGTCCAGCACCTGCGCGTCGGGATGGGCGGCAAGGGGATCGGCCAGCAGGGGCTCGAACGGCGCGAACATGCCGTCGAGCAGGGTCTGCGCCTGTACCCACGCATCGCCGGCAGGGCCATTCCAGAGATCGTGTTGGGAGGGGGGCAAGGGGGCGTTGGTCATACGTGCATCCGACAGGGAATGCGCACACCATGCCACCTCAACCATGCTTGAGGTCAAGAGCCGATGTATCCGGATCCTATTCCGCGCGCATCGGCTACCACCCCACCGTCTCAACCAACAGCTTCACGTTCAACACCACGATCACCGCGGCAATCACCCACGCCAGCGTCAACAACCACTTCGGCGCCACCAGTGCGCCCATGCGTGCCTTGTTGCCGACGAACAGCACCAGCGGAATCACCGCGAACGGCAGCTGCATGGACAGCAACACCTGGCTGAGCACCAGCAGCCGCGCGGTGCCTTGTTCGCCATAGATGGCCGTCACGATCACCACCGGCACGATCGCGATGCCGCGCGTGATCAGGCGCCGCGCCCATGGCGCGATGCGCAGGCGCAGGAAGCCTTCCATGACGATCTGCCCGGCCAGCGTGGCGGTCACGGTGGAATTGATGCCCGAGGCGAGCAGCGCCACCGCGAACAGGGTCGACGCCAACCCCACGCCCAGCATCGGCGAGAGCAGCTCGTAGGCCTGCTCGATCTCCTGCACATCGGTGCGGCCCTGCGCATGGAACACCGCGGCGGCGAGGATCAGGATGGAGGCGTTGATGAACAACGCCAGCATCAACGCGATGGTGCTGTCGGTGACCGCCCAGCGCAACGCGCTGCGGCGCCCGCTGTCGGTACGCGGGTAGGCGCGGGTCTGCACGATGGACGAATGCAGGTAGAGGTTGTGCGGCATCACCGTGGCCCCGATGATGCCGATGGCCAGGTACAGCGCGTGCGGGTTGGTCACCACTTCCGCACGCGGAATGAAGCCACCCAGTACCGCGTGCAGGGGAGGCGCGGCCAGCGCGATCTGCACGGCGAAGCAGGCGAAGATCACCAGCAGCAGGGCGATCACGAAGGCTTCGAGTGCACGGAATCCCCGGTGCATGAGCCAAAGCACCAGCACCACGTCCACCGCCGTGATGATCGCGCCCATCACCAGCGGCAGGCCGAACAGCAGCTTCAGCGCGATGGCGGTGCCGATCACCTCGGCGAGGTCGCAGGCAATGATGGCGATCTCGCACAGCACCCACAGGCCGAGGTTCACCGGCTTGGAGAAATGGTCGCGACAGGCCTGGGCAAGGTCGCGGCCGGTGGCGATGCCCAACCGCGCGGACAGGCCCTGCAGCACGATCGCCATCAGGTTGGAGAGCAGGATCACCGACAGCAGCAGATAGCCGAAGCGGGCGCCACCGGCAATGTCGGTGGCCCAGTTGCCCGGGTCCATGTAGCCGACCGAGACCATGTAGCCCGGGCCCAGGAAGGCCAGCAGCCGGAACCACCAATGGCCGCCACTGGGGACGGCAACACTGGCATGCATGTCGCCCAGGCTGGGGCCGTCGCCGGTGGGCTGGGGCCACGCGCCGGTCGACGGGGAGGTCGGGTCCGCGCTCATGCGCGCAATATAGCAGAGGCTATGTTGTAAAGGCAGTGCAAACTCAGCGGCTGGCCGGGCGCGGGGGCAGCGGCAACGCCCGCATCCCATGGGTCTGCGGCAGGCTGGCCTTCATCGCGTCGATGAAGGCGCGCAGGCGCGAGGGGATCTGCCGGGACGCCGGATATACCAGGTGCACGGGTAGCGGCGGCGCTTCCCAACCGGGCACCAGTTGCAGCAGCTGCCCATCACGCAGGTCGTCGGCCACCAGCCAGGCCGACACCACCGCAGCGCCCAGCCCGGACAGCGCGGCACGGCGCACCACGAACAGGTTGTCGGTCAGCAGGCGTGGCTGGATGTCCACCCGCAGCGCGGGGCCATCGTCGGCAGGCAGCAGGCTGAAGCGCTCGCGGTAGAAGGTGGTCAGGGCGATCCACGGCAACTGCGGCAACAGCGCGGGGTCGTGCGGGTCGGCCGTGCCCAGCAGTGCGGGGGCGGCGATCACGATGCGCGGCACTTCGGCGAGCGGAACCGCCACAAGATGCGGTTCGTGCACGCCGCCGACCCGGATCGCGCAGTCGATGCCGTCGGCGATGAAATCCGGCGGCTGGTCTTCCAGCATCCATTCCAGCGTGACCTGCGGGTGGCGAGCCATGAACTGCAGCATCGGATCGAGCAGCTGGGCCTGGCCGAAGGCGTGCGGCACCACCACCCGCAGGCGACCGCGCGGCACATCGACTTCACCGCGCAGGTCGGCCTGGATCGCGTCCCAGTCGTCCACCAGCGCGCGGGCGTGGGCGTAGCAGCGCTCGCCGTCTTCGGTGAGCGTCATCTGGTGGGTGGAGCGCTTGATCAGATGCAGGCCGAACAAGCGCTCCAGTGCCTGCAGCCGGCGGCTGACGGTGGGCTGGGTGGTGCCCAGCTGCACGGCGGCCGCCGAGAGGCTGCCGCTGTCGACGATGCGCACGAAGGTATGAAGCAGGTCGATCCGGTCCGCGCCGGTCGGTATAGGGGTTGTGCTCATACGGCCCTCGTATGATCGTTATGCCTCCCAGCCTACTACACGGCTGTTTCCGCGCACGCCAAAGTGGCGCCACTTTCTTTGCGTGGAGCAGCGCATGTCCATCGTGCATAACCCCTCCCTGGCCCCGGCGCAGGCCGCCGTGCCGTCGCGGCTGATCGTGGCGATGGCGGCGGGTGCCGGGTTTTCGGTGGCGTCCATCTATTACAGCCAGCCGATGCTGGGGGTCATCGCCAGCGGGCTGGGCAGCGAACCGCAGGCCACCGGCATGGTGCCCACGCTGACTCAGTTGGGCTACGCGCTGGGCATCCTGCTGCTGGCACCACTGGGCGACCGGGTCGACCGGCGCCGGTTGATCCTGCTCAAGTCACTGATCCTGGCCGCGGCGCTGGCGACCGCCGCGCTCGCCGGCAGCCTGCCGACGCTGCTGCTGACCAGCCTGCTGATCGGCCTGATGGCCACCGTGGCCCAGGATGTGGTGCCCACCGCAGCGATGCTGGCTCCCGAGGCCGAGCGCGGCGCGGTGGTGGGCAAGGTAATGACCGGGCTGCTGCTGGGCATCCTGCTCTCGCGCGTGGCGAGCGGACTGGTCGCGCAGGCGCTGGGCTGGCGGGCGATGTTCGGCATCGCCGCGGTATCCGTGGTGCTGATGGCACTGACACTGGCGCGTGAGCTGCCGCACCTGGCGCCCACCACGTCATTGCGTTACCCGGCGCTGCTGCGTTCGCTGGCCCACCTGTGGCGCGCGCAGCCGCAGCTGCGCCGTGCGGTGTTGGCGCAGGGGCTGTTGGCGGTGGGGTTCAGTGCGTTCTGGTCGACCCTGGCCGTGATGCTGCACAGCCGCTTCCAGCTGGGCAGTGCGGTGGCCGGTGCGTTCGGCATTGCCGGTGCGGCGGGCGCGCTGGCCGCGCCGCTGGCCGGGCGCTGGGCCGACCGGCTGGGCAGCCACGCGGTGGCGCGGATCGCCATTGGGATCGCGTTGCTCGGCTTCGCCATGCTGCTGCTGGATGCGTGGCTGCCACGCGCGGCGATCCTGCCGTTGCTGGCCATCAGTGCAGTGGTGTTCGACTTCGGCTTCCAGGCCGCGCTGGTATCGCACCAGACGCTGGTCTACGGACTCGCGCCGGAAGCGCGCAGCCGGCTCAACGCGCTGCTGTTCACCGGCGTGTTCCTGGGCATGGCAGCGGGTGGGGCGCTGGGCGCGGTGGTATTGGCGCACTTCGGGTGGACGGGCGTGGCGACGCTGGCGACGGTCGCCGCGGTCGCCAGTCTGGTGGTGCGTTTGCGCTGATCGGCTTCGTTCCGGTGGTGCGTGGTTGACGGCCATGGGCCGTCACTACGGGTCGGTGTCGAGGCTGATGATGCCGCGCTTGAGGGCGAGGGTGACCGCATGGGTGCGGTCGCGGGCGCCGAGCTTCTCCATGATGTTCTTCATGTGCGCCTTGACGGTCTGCTCGGAGATGCCCATCCGCTCGCCGATGCCCTTGTTCGAGCAGCCGCTGGCGACGTGGCCCAGCACCTCGGTTTCGCGCGGCGACAGGCTGTCTTCCACCACATGTGCGGCGATGCTGGCCGCCAAGGTCGCGGGAATGCCGGCGCGGCGGCCGCTGTGCACGGTGCGGATGGTGTCCACCAGTTCGTGACGGAGCATGTCCTTGAGCAGGTAGCCGCTGGCGCCCGCCTGCAACGCACGTACCGCGCGGACGTCGCCGCGATAGGTGGTGAGCACGATGATGCGCGCGCGCGGGTCATGCTGGCGGATGCGGGCGATGGCCTCTTCGCCGTCCACCTTCGGCAGCTGCAGGTCCATCAGCACCACGTCCGGGCGCAGCGCCAGGTACTGGGTCACCGCTTCCTCGCCATCGCCGGCTTCGCCCAGCAGGCGCATGTCCGGCTGCATGTCCAGCAGCGCGGCAAGGCCATCGCGCAGCAGCGGATGGTCGTCGACCACCAGGATGCCGATCGGTGGGGGCGTGGGGGTCATGCGGAATCTCCGGATTGCGTCGCCAGCGCCGCTGGAGGTGTGCGGATTGTCGCAGGCTGGGGGCAGTCCGGGAACCAACGCAACGCGCCATCCCCCGAAAGGGTAGCCGCGGCCACCACCCATATGAGGGTAGGGCGCGCATGCGCGCGGGGTGACCATGGCGCATCCCCTGAGTTGCCTTCCCAAGGACGCCTGATGACCACCGCCACCGCCGTGCCCGGCACCTCGCTGCTGTCGCCCACCAACCACGCCCTGGTCCTGATCGACTTCCAGTCGCAGATGGCCTTCGCCACGCGTTCGATCGACATCGCCGCGCTGCGCAACAACGTCTCGCTCATCGCCAAGGGTGCGGCGGGCTTCAAGGTGCCGGTGGTACTGACCACCGTGGCCGAGACCTCGTTCTCCGGCCCGCTGTTCCCGGAACTGCCGGCGGTCTTCCCGGGCCAGCAGGTCTTCGACCGGACCTCGATGAACACCTGGGAGGATGCGCCGGTGATCGCGGAGATCAACCGCATCGGCCAGCAGCGCCTGGTGCTTGCCGGGCTGTGGACCGGCGTGTGCATCGTCGGTCCGGCGCTGTCGGCGATCGAACAGGGCTTCGAGGTGTACGTGATCACCGACGCCTGCGGCGATGTCAGCGACGAGGCCCACGAGCGCGCCGTCATGCGGATGGTGCAGGCCGGTGCGGTACCGATCACTTCCGTGCAGTATCTGCTGGAACTGCAGCGTGACTGGGCCCGTGCGGAGACCTACGGCCTCACCACCGGCATTGCCCGCGAGCACGCCGGTGGCTATGGCCTCGGCATCCAGTACGCCAAGGCGATGTTCGGCGCGCAGGAAGGCGGCCATTGAGGTGAGTAGCGCGGTCGGCCTGGACGTCGGGCTGCTGGTGCTGCGGGTGGCGGCCGGCGGTTTCCTGTTGCCGCACGCACTGGGCAAGCTGTTCGGCTGGTTCGGAGGGCCCGGCCTGGCCGGGTTCGCCGACGAACTGCGCGGCTACCGGTTGCCGGCGCCCGCACCGCTGCCGCTGCTGCTGGCGAGCGTGCAGGTGCTGTGCGGGCTGGCCGTTCTGCTGGGCTGGCAGACCCGCATCGCCGCCGTCATCGCCGCGCTGTTCCTCGCCTTCACCGCGCTGCTGGCGCTGCCGAAAGGCTGGTTCTGGATGCGCGGCGGTATCGAATACCCGTTGTTCTGGACGCTGGCGCTGTGCGTCATCGCCCTGGCCGGGCCCGGCAACTTCGCGCTGCGCGCGATATAGCCGGGCGCGCCTTTGCTGATTCGTTGGAGAACCCCATGTCCACGCTGCTCATCCGCAACGCCCGCATCACCACCTTGGACCCGCGCCTGCCACAGGCCGACGCACTGGCGGTGGTGGACGGTCGCATCGCCGCGATCGGTGTCGAGGCCGACGTGCGTGCCGGCCTGACCGGCGCCACCGTGATCGACGCCGGCGGCCGCCGGCTGGTGCCTGGGCTCAACGACAGCCACACGCACCTCATTCGCGGCGGGCTCAACTACAACCTGGAACTGCGCTGGGACGGGCTGCGCTCGCTGTCCGATGCGATGGCGATGCTGAAGGCCCAGGTCGACAACACACCGGCGCCGCAGTGGGTCAGGGTGGTGGGCGGCTTCACCGCCGAGCAGTTCATCGAAAAACGCCTGCCGACGCTGGCCGAACTCAACGCCATCGCGCCCGACACCCCGGTGTTCCTGCTGCACCTGTATGACCGCGCGCTGCTCAACCGCGCCGCGCTGCGCGCCTGCGGCTACGACAGGAACACCCCGGACCCGCCCGGTGGGCAGATCGCGCGCGACAGCCTCGGCAACCCCACCGGCCTGCTGCTGGCCAAACCCAACGCGCTGATTCTGTACGCCACGCTGGCCAAGGGCCCGCGGCTGCCGATCGAATACCAGGCCAATTCCACCCGCCACTTCATGCGCGAGCTGAACCGGCTGGGCATCACCTCGGTGATCGACGCCGGCGGCGGCTTCCAGAACTACCCCGAGGATTACCAGGTCATCGAGCAGCTGCACCGCGACGGCGAGTTGACGGTGCGCATCGCCTACAACCTGTTCACCCAGAACAAGGGCAAGGAGGTCCAGGACTTCCAGCACTGGAGCGAGATCCTGGCCCCACGCCAGGGCGATGACCTGCTGCGCCACAACGGTGCCGGCGAAATGCTGGTGTTCTCGGCGGCCGATTTCGAACTGTTCAACGAACCCCGCCCCGAACTGCCGCCGGGCATGGAGCCGGAGCTGGAGGAGGTGGTCAAGCTGCTGGTCGAGAAGCGCTGGCCGTTCCGCATCCACGCCACCTACGACGAGAGCATCGACCGCATCCTGGACGTGTACGAGCATGTCAACCGCGAGATCCCGTTCGATGGCCTGCACTGGTTCATCGACCACGCCGAGACCATCACCCCGCGCAACATCGACCGGATCCGCACACTCGGCGGCGGCCTCGCCATCCAGCACCGCATGGCCTACCAGGGCGAGGCCTTCGTGCAACGCTACGGCGCCGAGGCGGCCCGGCACACGCCGCCGGTGCGGCGCATGCTGCAGGCCGGCGTGCCGGTCGGCGCCGGCACCGACGCCACCCGCGTGGCCAGCTACAACCCCTGGGTGGCGCTGTCATGGCTGGTCACCGGCCGCACTGTGGGTGGCCTGGCGTTGTATGGCGAAGAGAACCTGCTCGAACGCGAAGAAGCGCTGCGCCTGTGGACGCAGGGCAGTGCGTGGTTCTCCGGCGACGATGGCCGCAAGGGCACGCTGGCCGTCGGCCAGCTGGCCGACTTCTGCGTGCTGTCCTCGGACTTCTTCGCGGTCGACGATGCCGCGATTGCCGATATCACGAGCGTGCTGACCGTGGTCGGTGGGCGGGTGGTGCACGGCGACGGCGAATTCGGCCCGCTGGCGCCGACGCTGCCGCCGGCGATGCCGGACTGGTCGCCGGTGAACCGCTTCGGCGGTTACCACGTGGGCGGTGCGGCCACGGGCCTGGTGGCGCACGCGCATGCCCACGGCGGCGCGTGCCGCACGCATGGCCATGGCCACGCGGCAGCGCACGCGGTGCCGACCGATGCGCCGAACGCATTCTGGGGCGCGCTGGGATGTTCGTGCTTCGCGTTCTGAGCCTGGCAGTGGCGGCGGCGCTGCCGTCGCTGGCGGTCGCGTGTGCGCCCGATGCAACGGGCCGCTGCATTGCACTGGACGGCGGTGGCGAGGCGCAGCTGGACGCCTCGCTGCGGCTGCGCGGCATGTACTACGACCCGACCCGCTTCGGCATACAGGGGCGCGAGGATGGCTATGGCCTGC
The DNA here is from genome assembly GCF_050737075.1 of Stenotrophomonas sp. GTDB lineage: Bacteria > Pseudomonadota > Gammaproteobacteria > Xanthomonadales > Xanthomonadaceae > Stenotrophomonas. The sequence continues at coordinate 8,383 of NZ_JBOHXV010000079.1, read as the reverse complement.
TGCGCGCGCTGAGCTCGGTGGCGCTCCGGCGTGACCGCTGGGAAGGCAGGGTGCAGCTGGGCGTGCATGCCGAGCAGGGGCGCGACGGCGGACCGGGCGGCACCGACCGCGGCGCGCTCGACCTGCAGCAGGGCTATGTGCGCTGGCAGGGCGAACGCCTCGGTTGGCAGCTGGGGCGGCAGGAAGTGGCGTACGGCAGTTCGCGGCTGCTGTCGGTGCGCGATGGCCCGAACATCCGGCTCGCCTTCGATGGCGTGCGCGCCCGTTGGCAACAGCGTGCCTTCACCCTCGATGTGATGGCGTTGCGGCCGGTGGACAACCACAGTGGCGCGTTCGACGACCGCAGCGATCGCGGCCAGCATCTGCTCGGCGGCTATGCCACCTGGCAGGGCGCCCGCGCTGGCAACGGGCTGGACCTGTACCTTCTCGACTACGGATGCGATGGCGCACGCTTCGCCAGTGCGGTCGGCGACGAGCGCCGCACCTCGCTGGGCACGCGCTGGTTCGCGCGGCACCCGCGCTGGGATGCCAACATCGAAGTGGTCGCGCAGCGCGGCACGCTGGCGCGCGGGCAGGGCGACCTGGCCATCCGCGCGTGGACGCTGGCCAGCGACAGCGGCGTGCGCTGGCCCGATGCGCCGTGGCAGCCGCGGCTCGGCGTGAAGCTGGACATCGCCAGCGGCGACCGCAACGCCAGCGACACCCGGCTGGGGACCTTCAATGCGATGTACCCGAAGTCGGCGTACTTCAGCGAGGCCAGCCTGCTCGCACCGGCCAACCTGATGGATGTGCAGCCGACGCTGACGCTGGCGCCACACGCGAATGTGAGCACGGAACTTGGCGTGCAGCTGGCCTGGAAGCACCAGCGCAGCGACGCCATCTACACCACGCCTGCGCCACTGGCGGCGGTACCCGGCACCGCCGGCACGCCCCGGCGGATCGGCCAGCAGTACAAGTGGGAAACCAGTTGGCAGGCCAGCAATCACTGGACCTGGAAAGGCCAGCTGGCCTGGTTCGAGGCCGGCCACGGCCTGCGTGCGGCCGGTGGCCGCGACACCCTGTTTGCATCGGTAGTAGGAGCATGGCAATGGTAGATACCGTCCGCAACGCCGCCGCCGGCGCGTGGTCACCGCTGAAGATCCGGCTGTTCCGCACGATGTGGCTGGCCATTCTGGGCAGCAACGTCGGTACCTGGGTCAACGATGTCGCCGCGGCATGGGTGATGGCCGAGCGGACCGGCTCGCCGTTGATGGTGGCGCTGGTGCAGTCGGCCACCACCGTGCCGGTGGTGCTGTTGGCGCTGGTGGCCGGCACCCTGGCCGACATTGTCGACCGACGCCGCTACCTGCTATTCACCCAGGGCTGGATGCTGCTGGTCGCCGCCACGTTGGCCACGCTCACCGCGCTGTCGATGCTGACCCCACCGCTGCTGGTGGCGCTGACCTTCGCCATGGGCTGCGGTGCCGCCATGGCCATGCCCGCGCAGGCGGCCATCGTGTCCGAGCTGGTGCCGCGCCCGATGCTGGCCTCGGCCGTGGCGCTGAACTCGATCGGCATCAACATCGCGCGCTCGCTCGGCCCGGCCATCGGTGGCCTGATCGTGTCGCAGCTCGGCGCCGGCTGGGCGTTCGGCCTGAACGCGCTGAGCTTTGCGGCCATGCTGTGGGTGTTGATCAACTGGAAGACCGATGCCCAGGCGTCGAGCCTGCCGCCAGAGGGCTTCGGTGCGGGCCTGCGCGCGGGCCTGCGCTATGCGATGCGGGCCGGCCGCCTGCAGGCGGTATTGATCAAATCCGCGGGATTCTTCTTCTTCGCCAGCGCGCTCACCGCCCTGCTGCCGCTGGTAGTCCGTGGCGAGCTGCACGGCGGGGCGGGCACCTATGGCCTGCTGCTGGGCTGCATCGGCATCGGTGCGGTCAGCGGCGCGCTGCTGTTGCCGCGCCTGCGCGCGCGGATGGATCGCGACCTGCTGGTGCTGCTGGCCACGCTGGCCTGTGCGCTCAGCCTGTTGGGGCTGGCCTGGCTGCGCCACATGGCATTGCTGCCGGTGGCCATGCTGGTCAATGGTTTCGCGTGGATCACCGTGCTGTCCTCGCTGCAGATCGCCGCGCAGACCGCGGTGCCGGCCTGGGTGCGCGCGCGTGCATTGTCGCTGTACATCATGGTGTTCTCGCTGGGCATGGCGGCGGGCGGCCTGAGCTGGGGCAGCATTGCCCAGCGCACCTCGATCACGACCGCCCTGACCGCCGCCGCGATCGGCGCGGTGATCGCCGGCCTGCTGGTGTGGCGCGTGCGCATCGCCGGCAGCGAAGAACTGGACCTGCGCCCGGCCGGTCACTGGCCTGCGCCGGAGCTGGCGGTACCGGTCACGCACGATCGTGGCCCGGTGCTGGTCACCGTGGAATACCGCATCGACGATGCCGACCGCGCGGCATTCCACGCATTGATGGGCGAGCTGGGGCGCACCCGGCGCCGCGACGGTGCGGTGATCTGGAGCGTGGCCGAGGACGTGGCCACCCCGGGCGTGCACCTGGAGTATTTCGTGACCAGTTCGTGGATCGAGCACCTGCGCCAGCATGAGCGCGTGACCGCCGAGGACCGGGCATTGCAGGAGAAGGTGAGGGCGCTTCATCGCAACGAACACGCGCCGATCGTGCGGCATTTCGTGGGTGGCAACGGTGCATTGAAGGGCCTCAAGCACAGCCACGAGCACCCTGAGCTGGGTTGATCGTGCGTCGCACCACCAACGGTGGTGCGCTACCGGCGCACGTGCAATGCCGTGGCGCTCGCCATTCCGGGGCACGTGCAATGCCGTGGCCCGCGCCATTGTGGTAGGTGCCCACCGTTGGTGGGTACGCCGTTGGCCATGGCACCTTCTTAACCAGAATGCGCGTATCGTCAGCGCTCTTTGAGCAGGAGCGGGTGCATGCGTTGGATCGTGTTGTTGGCCGCATTGGCCATGCCAGCGGTGGCGTGGTTGTCCCAGACCGGTCAGTTCGGCCCGACCAACGGTGCGATTTCAGACCGTCACCCCACCTTGCTGGTGGCGGCCGGCTATGCGTTCTCCATCTGGGGCGTCATCTTCCTGTGGAACCTGCTGTTCGGGTTCTGGCAGCTGCGCCGGCGCAAGCCCGATGACAATGCCCGCGTGCGCGGCTGGGCCGCAACGGGCTTCGTGCTCACCGCGGTGTGGATGCCGGTGTTCTCCAATCAGTGGTTCATTCCGGCGCTGCTGATCATCTGGTCCGCGTTGCTGTGCCTGCTGGTGGCCGCCCAGCGTGCCGCACCGGCTACGGCCAGTGCCGGCCAGCGTGCCTTCGCCGCCTACCCGCTGGCGCTGCATGCCGGCTGGTTGAGCATGGCCGCCTTCCTCAACACCGCCCAGGTGGTGGTGGCCTACCAGTGGCTGCCCACCGGCAACATGCTGTCGTGGAGCCTGGTGCTGCTGGCCATCGCCACGCTGCTGGCCTGGACCATGAACCACCGGCTGCGCGGCCACTTCGCCTATCCGGCCGCGGTGGTGTGGGCGCTGGTGGGCGTGTACGTGAAGCAGTCGGAATGGCGCCTGCCGGGCGCCGACACGGTCGCCGTGCTGGCGCTGGCCGTCGCAGCACTGCTGGTGCTGCAGACCCTGTTGCTGCGCGCGCGCGCCTGGCGCACGCCGCGCACCGGCGTGGTGGCGGCGCACCGTCACCGCCGTTGATCGTCGCCGGCTCCGGCCGGCGCCCCTGGATTCGTAGAAGGAGACCCCCATGCGCGTTGCACTCCATGACAAGTTTGGTGACCCGACCGTGGTGCTCCACGGCGGCGAGATGCCCACCCCGGAACCGTCTGCAGGCGAAGTGCGGATCCGCACCGTGCTCGCCCCCATCCACAACCATGACCTGTGGACGGTGCGTGGCCAGTACGGCTACAAGCCGACGTTGCCGGCCATCGGCGGTAGCGAGGGTACCGGCGTGATCGACGCGCTGGGCGAGGGCGTCACCGGCCTGCAGATCGGCCAGCGGGTGAGCGCCGCCTCGGTGCACGGGAGCTGGGCCGAGCAGTTCATCGCACCGGCGCGGATGGTGATCCCGATGCCGGACAGCATCGATGACAACACCGCCGCGCAGCTGATCGCCATGCCGTTGAGCGCGCTGATGCTGCTGGAGTTCCTGCAGGTGGAGCCGGGCCAGTGGATCCTGCAGAACGCGGCCAATGGCGCGGTCGGCAAGGCGCTGGCGATGCTGGCCAAAGCGCGTGGCGTGCATTGCCTCAACCTGGTTCGCCGCGATGCCGGCGTGGCGGAGATGGAGGCTTTGGGCATCGACAACACCGTTTCCACCGCGCAGGCGGACTGGATCGAACAGGTGAAGGCGCGGGTGGGCAACGGTGCGATCGTGGCGGCGGTGGACTCGGTCGGCGGCCGCGCCAGCGGCGAGCTGATGACGCTGCTGGCCGAGGGCGGCACGCTGGTGTCGTTCGGCTCGATGACCGGCGAGCCGATGCAGATCGGCTCGGGCGACGTGATCTTCAAGCAGGCCACGGTGAAGGGCTTCTGGGGCAGCAAGGTCAGCCAGGCCATGGCGCCGGACGACAAGCGCCGGCTGGTCGGTGAGCTGTTGAAGCTGGCAGCCGCGGGCGGACTGAGCCTGCCCGTGGATGCGGTGTTCGGGCTGGACCAGGTGGCGGAAGCCGCCAAGGCCAGCCTCGAGCCGGGCCGCAACGGCAAGGTGCTGCTGCGCCCGTAAAGAGATTCCGCCGCAGGCAGCGTGCTGCCGGCTGCGGCGGGGACGTGCGGGACGTGCGGAATTGCGGAATTGCGCGGGATTGCGCACTGGTAGGGTCGCATCCCAATCGACTGCACGTGGCCGGTCCACGTGCGGTGGCGGCATGACCCTTGATCGGAAACAGGCGCGGTCCCCCGCCGGCGCACAGTCGCAGTTTGGAACGCGCCGCTACGCCCGCAACGCCTCAATCACCACGCGCAGCGCGCTCGAAGACTGCCGGCGGCTGGGGTAATACGCATGAAACCCGGCAAAGACATCGCACCAGTCCAGCATCACCCGCTGCAGGCGGCCGGCGGCGACATCCTCCAGCACCATGTCTTCCAGCAGATACGCCAGCCCGGCGCCGGCCAACGCGGCGCGGTGGATGGCCACGCTGCTGTTGAAGGTCCATTGCCCGTCCACACGCACGTTCACGTTCTGGCCGTCCTTGTGCAGATCCCAGACCATCAGGCCGCCGTGGGTGGGCAGGCGCAGGCCGATGCAGTCGTGCGCGGCCAGGTCGGCCGGTACCTGCGGCGCCGTGTGGCGCTGGAAGTAGCCGGGGCTGGCGACAATGGCCATGCGCTGCGGCCCGCTGATCGGCACCGCGATCATGTCCTGGGCCACGCGGTCGCCTAACCGGATGCCGATGTCATAGCGCTGGGCCACGATATCGGCCATGCCGTAGTCCACGGTCAGCTCGACCTTCAGGTCGGGGTAGCGCGGCAGCACCGCGGCCAGCCGCGGCCAGACGATCCGGTTGGCCACATGTTCCGAGGTGGTGATGCGGATCGTGCCGGCCGGGTGGTCGCGGTACTCGGCGACGGCGGCCAGCTCGGCCTCGATCTCTTCCAGGCGCGGCGCAACACTCTCGTACAGCCGCTCGCCGGCCTCGGTCATCGACACGCTGCGCGTGGTGCGGGTCAGCAGCCGCACCCCCAGCCGTTCCTCCAGCCCGCGCACGGTGTGGCTCAGCGCGGATTGCGAGACGCCCAGCTGCGCGGCGGCACGGGTGAAGCTGCGCTCGCGCGCCACGATGACGAAGACCTGCAGGTCGTTGAAATTTTCACGGGCCATGGGGTGGGGCAGGGGGCGCATGGCAGTCATGCGCCCACATCATGGGCGCACGGCATTGATGAACTCAAGCGGTGTGATGGGGGCTCAACAACCGATGGCGGCATGACCCATGATCGGAGTAGGCGTTCTGCACGCACACACGCGGGGCTTTGATGATTGTCATGCCGCTATCGATGCGATCATCATCACGTGCAGTCGATTGGGATGCGACCCTACCGGTACCCCAGCCCGCAGGAGCACACCGATGACCGCGTCTACCCGCGCTGATGCCGCGCCAATCCGCATCACACCCTCTGGCACCACCGCCTCCGCGGCCGGTTCGAAAGATTACTTCACCGGCACCGTCCGCATCGATGCGCCGTTCAGCACCGACGCACCGGCCCGAACCGGCGGCGCCACGGTCACCTTCGAACCCGGCGCGCGCACCGCATGGCATACCCATCCACTGGGTCAGACCCTGATCGTGACGTCCGGCGTGGGCAGCGTGCAGGAGTGGGGCAAGCCCGCGCAGGAGATCCGCCCGGGCGACATCGTCTGGATTCCGCCGGGCGTGAAGCATTGGCACGGTGCAAGGCCCGATGTGGCGATGACCCAGATTGCCATCGCCGAATCCGTGGACGGCTCGCCGGTGACGTGGCTGGAGCAGGTAACCGAGGCGCAATACCGCTCCGCCATCGAACGACAGCCGGACGCAGGCTAAAATGGCGCTCTTCCGTGACCACCCGCGAGCTCTGCCATGAACGACACCCGCTTCTATCCCATCGGCACCCCTGGCCAGGCGTGGGGCGCCGACGAAAAGGCGCAGTGGCGGGCGCGGCAGGTACCGGTGCGGCACTATGCCGACGATGTGCTGCCGGTGCTGGAGACGCTGCGCGAGCGGTTCGATGTGGTGCAGTACGGTACGCTCGACTATGCACCGCACAGCTACCCGCTGTTCGCCGTGCGCAGCCGCGACTGGAATCCGGCGCTGCCGTCGGTGCTGGTCACCGGCGGTGTGCATGGCTATGAAACCAGCGGCGTGGAAGGTGCGCTGCAGTTCCTGGCCACGCGTGCCGCCGACTATGCGGGCCGCGCCAACGTGCTGGTGGCGCCGTGCGTGAGCCCCTGGGGCTATGAGCGCATCCAGCGCTGGAATGCCGATGCGATCGACCCGAACCGCTCGTTCGTGGCCGACAGCCCGGCGCAGGAATCGGCGGCGCTGATGGCGCTGGTGGCACCGCTGCGCGACGGCATGCGCATGCATATCGACATGCATGAAACCACCGACAGCGACGAGAGCGAGTTCCGCCCGGCGCTGGCCGCACGCGATGGCAAGGCGTTCGAGCCGGGTCTGATTCCCGATGGCTTCTACCTGGTGGACGACAGCGAGAACCCGCAGCCGGCGTTCCAGCAGGCGGTCAACGCGGCGGTGGAGCAGGTGACGCATATCGCGCCGGCCGATGAGAAAAACGAGATCATCGGTTCGCCGGTGGTTGCGCCGGGCGTGATCGAGTACCCGCTGAAGAAGCTTGGCCTGTGCGCCAGCATCACCGGTGCGACCTACACCACCACCACCGAGGTCTACCCGGACAGCCCGCGCGCCACCCCGCAGCAGTGCAACGATGCCCAGGTGGCCGCGGTGTGCGCGGCGATCGATTACGCCCTGGCGCACTGATCCAGGCGGCGCGCGCCGTCAGCGGAACAGCTGGTTCAGCGCAGTGCCGCTGGCCGCATCAGCGAAGCCGTCGAAGCGGCCTTCGGCGTGGATCTGCTGCGCGGCGCGCATCAGGCCGCCCCAGGCGGTGCGGGCCATGGCGCCGCCGACGCTGACCCGGCGTACGCCCATGGCGGCGATGTCCTGCAGCGTGAATGGCACGGCGCTGCCGACCAGCAGGTTCACCGGCTTCGGGGCGACGGCGGCGACCACGGCCTCGATCTGTTCGCGGGTGCTGATGCCCGGTGCATACAGGCAGTCTGCGCCGGCCTGTGCGTAGGCACGCAGGCGCGTGATCGTGTCGTCCAGATCGGGCCGGCCGACGAAGAAGTTCTCGGCACGGCCGATCAGCAGCACGTCTTCGCCCGAACGGTCGATCGCCGCGCGGGCGGCGCGCACGCGCGCCACGGCGTCGTCCAGCGCGCGCAGCGGGTGATCCGGGTCGGGGGAGGCATCTTCGATGGAAATGCCGGCAACGCCGGTGGCGATGGCGCGGATGACGGCGGCATCGACCCCGGCAGGGTCACCGCCGAAGCCATCGCCGAAGTCGGCGTTCACCGGCAGCGGCGTTGCCGCGACCAGGTCGCGCAGGTGGGCGAGGGTGTCGTCCAGCGACAGCTGGCCATCGGCGCGGCCGAGGCTCCAGGCCACACCCGAACTGGTGCTGGCGAGGGCCTTGAAGCCCAGGTCATGCAGGTAGCGGGCGCTGCCGATGTCCCACGGATTGGGCAGCACGAAACAGCCATCGGCGTGCAGGGCGCGGAAGGCGGCGCGGCGGTGGTTGAAGGTCTGGGTCATGGGGTGGCCTGCCATCAGAAACGTGATGGGATGGTAGGCGTTTTGGAGCAGCCGGGCAGAGCCCGGC
>NZ_JBOHXV010000078.1:0-22212 GCF_050737075.1 Stenotrophomonas sp. | reverse complement strand
GGGTTAGAGCCCACTGTTAGTCGGTTGCCGCGTTAAGCGCGGCAAGGTCAACGGCCCAAGAACAGCCGACTAACAGTCGGCTCTACCCCGTCGTACGTTCCCGTCGTACGTTCCCGTTGAGGACACCCGCCGCTGTTGCGGTCATGCAGCGGGGCAGAGCCCCGCTCTACTAATACACCGTCGCGCGGGCCTGCACGAACGAGAAGAAGAACACCGCGTTCGGGTCGTTCTGCACCAGGCTGAACTCGCGGCGCATGCCGTCCACGGTGTCCTGGTCGACCAGGCCGGCCTCGAGCAGCGGATCGGCGGCCGACAGCAGCACCTGTTCCCAGAACGCAATCATCGTCTTGCGGCGTGCCGGTTCGCGGTTGTCCAGGTGGATGGTCTTGATCTCGGTGTGGACGTCGCGGAAGCCGCCGGCCAGCAGCAGGTTGCCCAGCTTGGCACCCACGAACGGGTCGCCACCGTGGTCGTACTGGAAGTCATTGAAGGCCATCCAGTAGCGCCAGATATGCGGCGAATACGGGTCGAGCAGGAACGAGGCGTTCATCACTTCGGTGACGTACACCGGCGAACCCGGCACCAGCACGCGGCGCACTTCATTGAGCACGCGGGCCGGCGACGGTACGTGTTCCAGCACCCAGCACAGGAAGGCCGCGTCGAACTCGCGCGGACCAAACGGCAGGTTGCCGGCGTCGGACTGCAGCAGGGTGTAGCGCTCGCTGCACCACGGGGTCTTCTCGAGGTTGGCGCGCGCGGTGGCCAGCTGCGCCTCGCTCAGGTCCACGCCGGTGACATGCAGGTCGGGGAAGCGGCGCAGCAGGATCTCGGTCTGCGCGCCCACGCCGCTGCCGACTTCCAGCAGCCGCTGGGCGCCGCTGTAGTCGATGTTGTTGAAGAGGGTGGCTTCCAGCAGCCGGGCCTGGGTGACCAGGCGGCGCTGTTCGGTGTCGGAGAAGCCGTGCAGGTAGGTGGGGGCAGCGATGGGGGTCATGGCATTCACATGGCGTCGGGAGGACCCGACGAAGGGATGGATCAGGCGGCGGACGACAGCGGTTCGCTGGCCGCCAGGGCGGTGAAATACTCGTTGGTCAACGCGATCTGGCCGGCGGCATCCTCGGCCCGGTTGACGACGGCGCGGAAGGCGGCGTTCTCGGGGCGGTCCTTGGCGTACCAGCCCAGGTGCTTGCGCGCGATGCGCACGCCCTGCGGTTCGCCATAGAAATCGTGCAGGGCGTGCAGGTGGCCAAGCAGGATGTCGCGCACTTCGTGCAGCGACGGCGGCGGCAGCAGGGTGCCGGTGGCGAGGTAGTGGGCCACTTCGCGGAAGATCCACGGGCGGCCTTGCGCGGCGCGCCCGATCATGACGGCGTCGACGCCGGTCTGGGCCAGCACGTATGCCGCCTTCTGCGGCGAATCGATGTCGCCGTTGGCGATCACCGGGATGCGCAGCGCGGCCTTGATGGCGGCGATGGTCTCGTACTCGGCGCTGCCGGTGTAATGCTGGTCGCGGGTGCGGCCGTGCACGGCGAGGGCGGCGATGCCGCTGTCTTCGGCGATATGGGCGATGCGCGGGCCGTTGCGGTGGTCGCAATCCCAGCCGGTGCGGATCTTGAGGGTGACCGGGACATTCACGGCGCCGACCACGGCACTGAGGATGCGCGCCACGAGGTCCTCGTCGCGCATCAGCGCGGAACCGGCCCAGGCGTTGCAGACCTTCTTGGCCGGGCAGCCCATGTTGATGTCGATGATCTGGGCGCCGTGGTCGACGTTGTAACGCGCCGCCTCGGCCAGCTGCTGCGGTTCGGTGCCGGCGATCTGCACGCTGATGGGGTCGGGTTCGCCGGCATGGTCCATGCGGTGGATGGACTTGCGGGTGGTCCAGAAGCGCGGATCGGAGATGGTCATTTCAGACGCGGCCAGGCCGGCGCCCAGGCGCTTGCACAGCAGCCGGAACGGCTTGTCGGTGACGCCGGCCATGGGCGCGAGCACCACGTTGGGCTGGATGTTGTAGGGACCAATCTGCATGCCGGGCATTGTAGTGCCGGCCCATGGCCGGCAACCACGCAAACGCCTGCGATCCGGGGGCGGGTTCAGGCCGATCCGGAAGGCCCTGATGCCGCACGGGCATGAGCAGATGCTTGACGGTTGCTTCCAGCGCCCCCAAGGGTGGGGGATGGTGGTTGGTTACCCGGGCCGGTCAGGGCGCCGGGCCACAGGCATAGGCCAGCACGGCCAGATGCCGCTGCGGGTCGAGCCCGAGCAGGCCCAGCACGGCGGCATCCTCGAAGGAACCGATCGCGCAGCCGGCCGCGTTCATCGCCGCCACTTCCTGCCCCAGTGCCCCCAGCCAGACCCCCGCCTCGATCAGCACGAAGCGCCCCCCGCGTTCACCGTACTTGGCCAGCGTTCCGGCCGGCTCGGCGATCAGGAACAGCACGGCCGCCGGCCGCTCCGGCCAGTCCACGCCGAGCAGCCTGGCCAGTTCCGGCCACGCAGGGCAGGGCGCTACCGGTACCAGCGCATGCCGCAGCGGGTCATACCAGCAGATGCCCTGTTCTACCCCGATCGCATCGTCGGCGCCATACAGCGCGGCATAGGCCTGGATCGGATATTTCGCGCCACCGGACGGCAGGCGGCGCGTGTCACTGTCGCCCGGGCGCGCCCGCAGCGGGGCCAGCACGCGGCCCAGTTCCTGCGCGCCCCAGCGCGCCTCACCAAAACGGCGGCCACTGTGGCGCTGCGCCAGCGCATCACCGGGGTGTACCGGGTCCGGCAGGGCGATGCCGCCCGCGGCATGCAGCGGCCGGGGCGGTGACCCGACGCGTGCGGCGTCTTCGGCGATGCGCGCGCGCATCACCTCGGCGCGCGCCGGATTGAGTTCGCCGTTGTGCCAGAACAGATGGAACAGCGGCGCATCCTGCCAAGGGGAAGGCGGTGACGGCATACGGTCCTCGTGCATCAACCGAGTGGGTGCGGGAAGGGATTGGGAAACTCGCCGCCGTGCGCCACGCCGGGATAGCGCCATGCCACGTCCTGGCAACGGCCGCCGAGGAACGGCGCACGCTCGTCGGCGTGCAGGCCACTGAGCTGTGGGGACAGCACCCGCATCACCCGCAGCCCGGCCGCAGCCACATCGGCGGTGGTCAATTCGCGGTAGTACAGCGCGATGCCGGCACTGCCCAGCCGGCGCCGCAGCAGGTCCAGCTCGGCAATCGCGCGCGGCGCCGCGGGGCGCAACATGGGGAGCGGAAATGTCAGCGGCAGGGTGCTGGCGCCGGCCTCCCGCAGCAGCGGCAGCTGCGGCCACAGTTCCGGGCGCAGGGTGTAGAACGCGGCGTGCTCGTCGAAGCTGCGCAGCGCGGCCGGCTCGTGCGGCAGCCGCTCGCTTTCGCGGCCACACAGATGCGCGGCAAAGGTCAGTGCCTGCTGCCATTCCAGCAGCGCCTTGTGCAGCGCCTCGTGGGGGTCGGCGCGGCAGGCGATGCCGAGCACGTGGCGGGGGCGGCCTTCGAACGGGATGCCACCGGCGACCGCGATCACCGGGTGCGGGTTCCAGTGCTGGGTCAGGTCGAACGCCTGCAGTTCGCCACCGCGCTCGCGGGCATGGGCGTGCCAGTGCGCCGGCAGGGCGATGCGCCGGCCGGCCACGCCGTTGAGCCAGGTCACCGCCAGCGCATCGCGCTCCAGCAGTTCCTGCGCCGCGCGCAGCAGCGCCAGCCAGGCGCCATCGCGGCCATCCCGCCAGGCGGCCAGCCCACTGGAGGTCGACGGCAATCGCGCGTGGCCGCTGCGCGGTCCGAGCCCGACCAGTTCCTGCGGCACCCAGGCTTCCCGGTTGTCATCCAGCGCATGCACCGCAGCGAACAGATCGTCGCCAGCTTCGTGCATGGGCCACGGGAAGCCCGGCGTCGCGCGTTGGCGTGCCGAGAACAGCGCGAAGGCCGATTCGTCCAGCCGTTGTTCGGGCATCAGCGCATCGCGCCGCCGCACCTCGACACCGACCTGCGCCGCCGCCAGCCGCTCCAGCGCCTCGGCGACCGCGCCATCGGCGGCCCCCTCGGCATCCAGTGCGACCGCGCCGGAAACGCCCTGCCAGGGATTGGCGGGGTCCGCCGGGGTGGCGGCATTGTGCACGCGCCGTCCCTCGAACAGCGGACCGGTCCAATCGCAGGCGTTGGCGTCGATCGGCTGCGCCGGGCGCACCAGGCCACAGCGCGCACGCGCCGCGCCCTGCAGCAGGTGCGACGACAGCGTGGGCGTTTCCGGTTCCGCCGCGTGCACGGCGGAACGGGTCATTTCATCACGCTCAGCCAGAGCATCATCTCGAGCGCGCCGACGACGCACAGGCCCACCAGCAGGGCGATGCCGATGCCGATGCCACGGCCGAGCGATCGGCCCGCGCGCTCGTAGACCAGCGCGTAGATGCCGACAAACAGCGCGACGCCGACGAACAGGCCGAACACCGGACTGGACGTACCCATGAAAATACCGCCGCCGAGGGCGGCCAGGGGCAAGGCGAACAGCCCCAGCAGCACCCGGCCCGTGCGGCTCAGCCCGGTCACAGGCACTGCGGAGCCGGGTGTCCCGGCAGCATCCGCATGTGTGGCGCCGGACGTTTCCTGCGGTGCCGCAGGTTGCGGGTTGTGGAGGTCGGTGCCGGTATCGAGGGTTGCAGCCGTGGCGTGGGCGTCGCTGTTGGCTGCGGGCGCGCCCGGCTCCAGCCCACCGAGCACCACCGCCGAGAGCACCGAGGTGCCGATCAGGGTGACGACGCAGGAACTGCAGGTGGTCGACGTCGAACCGCCTCCTGCCGCGGCGAGGTCCTGGCGCGAGGCACTGGCATCGAACTGGGTAGGCAGGCGGTACATGCGGTCACTCCCTTGACCGGGGCGGAATCGCCCGGTGCATGCGGCACATTATCACGGGAGCCCGGCGGCCCAGGGCAACGACAGCGGTGCCGGCAGCCACGTCTCGCCGCCCTGGCAGGCGGGGCACCACGGCAGCCGCACCACGCGGTCGCGCTCGCCATGCAGGCGGTGCAGGTCGAGCCAGACGCAGCGCTCGAGATAGCCCAGCAACAGCTGTGGTTGATCCAGCAACGGCGCGACCAGCGCCGCGATCCGTGCCGGGTGCGCGGCCACCGCCGGGAGCGCCGGCACCGGGGCTTCGCCCCAGCGGCGCATGACCCGGTTGCCCAGGCAATACACGCAGGCCGTCTGGCCCGGCACCACGTAGGGTCCGAGCGCGAGCGTGTGGTGATAGCTGAGGTCGAGCAGCAGGTGCGGTTGGGTCGGCATCCGTGCGCGGTAACGCGCCAGCGCGGCTTCCCAGCCGAGCCCATGCCGGACCAGGACCAGCAGCTCGGGATCGGCGCTGATCTCCACGCGCTGCAGCGCCGCGTTGCCGTGCTGGTCAAAGGCGTCGGCCAGTCCGGGCAGCGGTTCGCCGAGCCAATCGAGTGCGTAGCGTTGGACACTGCGCACGGCCGGCGCAGGCGCCAGTACACCGAGGCGGATCAGCTGACGGACCGCAGGACCGCACTCGGCATCGTCCTGCAATACCGCCAGGGTGTCGTCCTGCCAGTGGCCGAGGATCCGTTCGACGACCGTCGGCGTATCGGCTTCGTCGACGACATACAGTTCGTCGGCGCCACCGGAGACCAGCAGCAGTTGGCGCTGCGCCTGGGTCTGCGAAAACAGGGCCCAGGCCGGATTGCGCGTCCAGCCGGCGTGCCCGGTCTGCGTGCCGGGTTGTTGCTGACTGCCTGCTGCTGTCACTTCGTACCGTCCATGTATCCGCCGATGCGCAAGAATAGCGACAAACACGCGCGCCAAGTTCTGCTAGGGTGCGCGCGTGCCCATGCCGCCCCCTGCCAACGCTCCGGTTGCTCCGCCCCCGTGGCGCGAGGCCATCGTGTGGATGCTGGTGCTCGGCGCGATGTTCATCCATGGCTACAGCTGGACCAACCACTGGGCCGCCAGCCAGGCCCAGACCTACAGCCTGCATGGGCGTTGGGACGATGCGATTCCGTTCTGGGCATGGACGATCTGGCCCTACCTGGCTCTGAACCTGCTGTACCCGCTGACGTTCTTCCTCTGCCCGACCCGGTCGGCATTGCGCCGCCACGCGCTCGCCATCGCGCTGGTGCAGGCCGTGTGCATGCTCGTCTTCGTGTGCTGGCCGACCGGCAACGTCCGTGTGCTGCCACAGCCGGAAGGCATCAGCGGGCTGTTGTTCGCGCAACTGCGGGCGTTTGAGGCGCCGTTCAACATGGCACCGTCGCTGCATGCCGCCGTCCTGGTGCTGGTGTGGCAGGTATGGCGAAAGGCGTTGCAGGCGGGTGCGGCGGCGTTGCGCTGGCTGTGGCATGGCAGCTGCGGCCTGATCCTGCTGTCGACCGTGACCACCTGGCAGCATGATCTGCTGGATGTGCTGGCCGGCCTGCTGCTCGGCGCGCTGGCGCTGTGGATCACGCGATGGAAATGAAAATGGCCAGCGCGAACGCTGGCCTCTCCCGGTGCCGTCAGTGGTGACGCTTACTTGCTTTCAACGTCGGCCGGGGTGAAGCGCGGCATCGCCACGGCAGCGCCTTCCTTCTCGGTGGAACGGCCGGCGAACTGGTTGGCGAAGCGGACGTGGCGTGAGAAGGCGGCGTCGGGGTCCTGCGCGAGCGAGGCGACCAGGGCACCGTTGAAGGCGTCGCCGGCACCGGTGGTGTCCACCACCTGCACCTGTTCGGCACCCACGCGGTAATACGGCTGGGTGTCGCCACGCAGGTTCTCTTCGGCGTGCGAGACGAACACGCCGACCGCGCCGAGGGTGACCACCACGGTGCCGTTGCCGACCAGCTTGCGGCACAGGGCGTGCAGGCTGGCGCCGTCGAGGGCGGCGACGTCGTCGGCGTCCACGCGTTCGCCGACATGGCGGCCGAGCAGGGCGGCAAACTCGGTCTCGTTCGGGGTCAGCACATCGGCCAGCTTGAGCAGGCCGATGCTGGACGGGGCGTCGGCCGGCGCGGCGTTGAGCACGGTGGTGGCACCGGCCTCACGGGCGATGGCCAGGGCGGCTTCGATGGTTTCGACCGGGGATTCGAGCTGGGCGAGCACCACCTTGGCGCCGCTCAGCAGCGCGCGCTGCTGTTCGACGTAGGCGGTGCTGAGCGCGGCGTTGGCGCCCGGGCCGATCACGATGGTGTTGCGGCCGCGGCTGTCCACGTAGATGCCACCCGTGCCGGTCGGCTCGGTGCTGGCCTCGGCGCTCAGGGCGAACCCGTCCTGCTCGGCCAGGCCACGCGCCATCGCGCCGCCGGGGTCATCGCCCAGCGCGCACAGGAACGTGGTCGCGGCACCGGCGCGGCAGGCGGCCACGGCCTGGTTGAAACCCTTGCCGCCGGGGCCGGTGCTGTAGCGGCCGGCGATGGTCGCACCCGGGGCCGGGAGCGATTCGCAACGCCACACATGATCCACGTTGAAGGAACCGACTACGACGACACTGCTACTCATAAAGACTGTTTCTCAGGGAACGGATATCAGCTGAAATGCGTCAGCACGCCGGCGATGGTCGCCGTCATGAAGGTAGCGATGGTACCGCCCAATACCGCACGCAAACCGAACTTGGCCAAATCGTGACGGCGTTCCGGTGCCAGCCCACCAATACCACCGATCTGGATGGCGATCGAGCTGAAATTGGCGAAGCCGCACAGGGCGTAGGTGGCGATCAGGCGGCCCTCGGCCGAGAGCGACACGCCCGGGACCTGGCCGTTGACGATTTCCGACAACTTGGAATACGCCACGAATTCGTTGATGACCACCTTCTGGCCGATCAGCGAGCCCACGGTGGTGGCATCGGCCCACGGGGTGCCGATCACCCAGGCGATCGGGGCCAGCACGTAGCCGAAGATGGTCGACAGGTCGGTCGGGCGGCCGATCATGGCCTGCAGGCCGCTCACTTCGCCCAGCCAGGTCAGCGGGGCGTTGAGCAGGGCGATCAGGGCGATGAAGGCCAGCAGCATGGCGCCGATGTTCAGGGCCAGCTTGAGGCCGTCGCCGGCGCCGGCGGCGGCCGCGTCGATGATGTTGCTGGAGGTCTTCTCCACTTCCATCTTCACGGTACCGCGGGTCAGCGGGGTGCCGGTCTCGGGCACGAGCAGCTTGGCGACCACCAGGGTGGCCGGCGCGGCCATGATGCTGGCGGCCAGCAGGTGCTTGGCGTAGAAGGCCTGCTGCACCGGATCGTTGCCGCCCAGCATGCCCACGTACGCGGCCAGCACGCCGCCGGCGATGTGCGCCATGCCGCCGATCATCATGGTGATCAGCTCGGACTGGGTCATCTTGGCGATGTACGGGCGCACCGTCAGCGGCGCCTCGGTCTGGCCGATGAACACGCTGGCGCAGACGCTGGTGGTTTCCGCACCGGACACGCGCATCACCTTGGTGATCGCCCAGGCCATGGCGCGCACGATCCACTGCATCACGTTGAGGTGGTACATGACCCCCATCAGCGCCGAGAAGAAGATGATCGTTGGCAGCACCTGGAAGGCGAAGATGAACCCGAATTTATTGGTGTCCATCAGGCTGCCGAAAATGAAGCGCGAGCCTTCATTGACGAAGCTGAGCACCTTGACGAAGCCGTCGCCGAGCAGCGAGAACGCCTCGCGCCCGCCGGGCATCAACAGCACCACCGCCGCGAAGGCGATCTGCAGGGTGATGCCGGTCAGCACCAGCCGCCAGTCCACCGAACGCTTGTTGTTCGAGAACAACCAGGCGATGCCGATCAGCACTGCCAACCCAAACAGGCCGAAGCCGATCCTGCCCAAACCTTCGACCATCAGACTTCCCCTAGGGCGCCGCGAAAAACGGGAAGCCTAGAGCAGCGGCAGGGGCGGGGCAAGAAAAAGCGGCGTCCGGGAGCGAACGGCCGCGATTCGGCAAGGATCCATAAGGGTTCGGGCCGTCCGGGCGATACACTGATGCGACTCATTCCGGCCGCCCGCCGCTGTCCTGGCGCGGCCATCCAGCAGGAGAAACGCATGCACTACCGCCGCCTGGGCTCCACCGGCCTGAAGCTGTCGGCCCTGTCCTTCGGGGCCTGGGTCACCTTTGGCGACCAGATCAGCCGCGACGAGGCCCGCAACCTGGTCGCCTGCGCCTGGGACCATGGGATCAACTTCTTCGACAACGCCGAGGGCTACGCCCGGGGGCGCGCCGAGCAGGTAATGGGCGATGTGATCGCCGACCTGCGGCTGCCGCGTGACGGGGTGTGCGTCTCCAGCAAGGTGTTCTTCGGCGCCGTGGACGACCCGCGGCCCACCCAGCACGGCCTGTCGCGCAAGCATGTGACCGACGCCTGCCACGCCGCGCTCAAGCGCCTGAGGGTGGACTACCTGGACCTGTATTACTGCCACCGCCCGGACCCGGACACCCCCATCGCCGAGACCGTGCAGGCCATGGACACGCTGATCCGGCAGGGCAAGGTGCTGTACTG
The DNA here is from genome assembly GCF_050737075.1 of Stenotrophomonas sp. Classification (GTDB taxonomy): domain Bacteria; phylum Pseudomonadota; class Gammaproteobacteria; order Xanthomonadales; family Xanthomonadaceae; genus Stenotrophomonas. The sequence continues at coordinate 12,726 of NZ_JBOHXV010000078.1, read as the reverse complement.
GGGCACCTCGGAATGGTCGGCGGCGCAGATCCAGGAGGCGGTGGACGTCGCCCGCGCGCACAACCTGCACCTGCCCTCGATGGAGCAGCCGCAGTACAACCTGCTGCACCGCGACCGGGTGGAGCGCGAGTACGCGCCGCTCTACGCCGACCCGGGGCTGGGCACCACGATCTTCTCGCCGCTGGCCTCGGGCCTGCTGAGTGGCAAGTACAACGCCGGCTTCGACCCGGACTCGCGCCTGGGCCAGAGCCAGATGGGCTGGCTGAAGGACCTGGTGCTGGGCGAGGCGGCCGAGCAGCGGCTGGAGCGCGTGCGCCGCTATACGGCCCTGGCCGCCGAGCTGGGCCAGTCGCCGGCACAGCTGGCAATCGCCTGGTGCCTGCGCAACCCGAACGTGTCCAGCGTGATCCTCGGCGCCAGCCGGGTGGCCCAGCTGGAGGAGAACCTGGGCGCCCTGGACGTACTGGAGCGCGTAGATGCCGCCGGCTGGGCCAAGGTGGAGGCGATCTTCGCGTAGCGACACGCCATGCGTGTCCCAAGCGGTCTCCGACCGCCCGACGTAGAGCCACCCCATGGGTGGCTGCGCTCGACCCGGCTATCCCGAAGCCACCCATGGGGTGGCTCTACGATTGATAACATCAATTGAAATCCAAAAATCAATCATCAATCCCATCAATCAAAATGAGAATGGTTGTTGATTGTCAACTGAGAATCATTATCATCTAACTGGCCCCTCGCACGAGTCCAGACGATGAATACTCAAGCTGCTGTACTGCTGCGCCCCGAAACGCTGACCCTCCGCGACCGCCCGGTCCGCGCGGTCCCGGCCGAAGAGGTGATCGACAGCGAAGCCCTGCTCAAGGGCCGCCGCGAAATCCTGATCCAGCATGGCGACCGCTTCTATCGCCTGCGCCACACCAGCAACGACAAGCTGATCCTGACCAAATAACGGCCCGCCTCCCCCACGGGGCGCCGTTCGCGCGGCCGCGCGATGCGCCCCTCCTGGCCCGCCGTTGTTGTGACCGCTCTCTCCCCCTCGACGCTTCGCCTGCGACCTCCGGTCCCGGGCGTTGGTCGGGGGTCTCCTTCCGCGTAAAGCCGACTCTGCCAACCACCATGATGCGATTTTCTGCTCTGCCGGCCAGAGGCCGGCGCTACGGCTTTTCTGTATGGCTGGCGCTGCCCATGGCCGCCCACGCCGCTGCCCCGGCCACGCCCGATGCCGCCGGCGCGCGCGACTTCGACCGCGTGCAGGTCACCGCCACCCGCACCGAACGCGCGCTCAGCGACGTGGCCGCCACCGTCGATGTGATCGACCGCGAGCAGCTGGACGACCACCTGGTGCGCAACATCAAGGACCTGGTGCGCTATGAGCCGGGCATCTCGGTGACCAGCAGCCCGGCCCGTTTCGGCCTGGGCGGGTTCCGCATCCGCGGCCTGGACGGCAACCGCGTGCTGGTCCAGACCGACGGCATCGCCATGCCCAAGGCCTTCAGCATCGGCAGCTTCTCCGACGCCAACCGCAACTTCACCGATCTGGAAACGCTCAAGCGGGTCGAGATCGTGCGCGGCCCGGCCAGCGCCCTGTATGGGTCCGACGCGCTGGGCGGCGTTGTGGCCTTCGTCACCAAGGACCCGGCCGATTACCTGAAGGACGGCAAGAACAGCTACGTCGGCCTGAAGTTCGGCTACGACGGCGAATGGAAGGGCCTGCTCGGCAGCGCCACCACCGCCTTCGGCGGCGACCACTGGAGCGGCATGGTGAACGTCAACCATCGCCAGGGCCAGGAAACCGAGAGCATGGGCGATGTGCGCAGCAACGACCGCACCCGCACCGCCGCCAACCCGCAGGACCGCGATGGCCGCAGCGTGCTCAGCAAGCTGGTCTACGCGCCCAGCGAGGACCAGCGCTTCCGCCTGACCGTGGAAGGCAACGAAGACAGCGTGGACACCGACGTGCTGTCGGCCATCGACCACACCACCACCACCGGCATGCAGGCGCGCGACCACCAGACCCGGGCGCGGGTGTCGTTCGCGCACGAGATGGACACTCTGGCAGCCGGCTTCGCCGACAGCCTGTCCTGGCAGCTGTACCGCCAGGACAGCGAGACCATCCAGCGCACCGATGAGCAGCGCGCCAACCGCACCACGCGGCACCGTGAGTTCAACTTCGACCAGCGCGTGTACGGCCTGCAGGCGGTGTTCCACAAGGCGCTGCAGAGCGGCGCGGTCGAGCATGCGCTGACCTACGGGTTCGACGGCGCCTGGACCGAGACGCGCCAGAAGCGCGACGGCTACCAGGTGCTGGCCAACGGCCAGACCAGCACAACGATCCTGCCCGATGCGTTCCCGGTGCGCGATTTCCCGATCAGCAAGACCACCGAGCTGGGCCTGTACGCGCAGGACGAAATGCGTTTCGCCGACGGCCGCTTCTCGCTGGTGCCGGGCGTACGCGTGGACCATTACGAACTGCGCCCGGATGTCGATGCGATCTTCGCGGCCGACAACCCCGGCATGCCGGTGTCCGACCTGACCAAAACCAGCGTGTCGCCGAAGCTGGGCATGGTCTGGCGCTTCGCCGACGACTGGTCGCTGTTCGCCGGCTACTCGCACGGGTTCCGCTCGCCGCCCTACAACGACGTCAACCTGGGCTTCACCAACGTGATGTTCGGCTACACCGCCATTCCCAACCCGGACCTCAAGCCGGAAACCAGCGATGGCCTGGAACTGGGCGTGCGCTTCCTCACCCCGGCGGCCTACGTGAGTGTCAGTGGCTACTACAACGACTACAAGGACTTCATCGAGTCGCAGCGGCAGGTGGGCATCAACCCGCAGGGGCTGATCGTATTCCAGTCGCAGAACATCGCCGACGCGGAAATCTACGGTGCCGAACTGAAGGCGGGCGTGGACTTCGGCGAGCTCAACGCCGCGCTCGCGGGCTGGTCCTTGAACGGCGCGGTGGCCTGGTCGCGTGGCCAGGACAAGACCGAAGACGTGCCGCTGGAGTCGATCGATCCGCTGCGCGGCACGCTGGGCGTGGCCTTCGATCGTGATGCCTGGGGTGTTGAGCTGCTTGGCACCTTCGCCAAGCGCAAGGACCGCATGGCCAGCGTCACTGCATTCCGGCCGGCCGGTTACGGCGTGCTGGACCTGGTGGCGCACTGGGAGTTCGCGCCCGGCGCGAAGTTCAACGTCGGCGTGTTCAACCTCGGCGACCGCACGTACATCGACTATTCGGCGATCACCTCCGCGCTGGCCACCAGCAGCACGGTGATCGACCGTTACACCAACCCTGGCCGCACTGTGTCGGCCAGCCTTGCCGTGAGCTGGTAGCCATCATGAGCCGAGCCCTTTCCGCACTGCGAATCACCGATCGGTACCTGCGCCCCGGCCAGCTGCCTTCCCCGGAACAGCTGGCGGCATTGGGCACGGTGCTGTGCCTGTACCGCCCCGAGAGCAGCGAGCTGGGCGGCTGGAAACACGCGGTCTCCGCGCACGCCTGCCAGGGCATGGACAGCGAGGGCATCCGCGAGAGCCTGTGCTTCTCCGATGCGCGCGGCCGCTGCTGCTGGCGGCTGTACCTGCTGCCGGACAGCGACTTCCTGGCCTGGGACCGCCTCGTCTCGGCGTTCCCGGCACGCCCGGAACCGGCCAACGAGGGCGGCGTTGCCGAGCGCCTGTGGCGGCGGCTGGCCACCCGGCTGGGTGGCGAGCCCTGGCGCATGTGCGCGCTGCGCCTGCATGTGGGCGACGGGCAGGGCGTGGCCGCCAGCCTGGCGTCGCTGTCCGCGCTGGGTGCCGCCGCGGCGCGCCGCATCGCCCTCGTCGAGGGCGCCGACGGCGAGCTGTGGATCGACGATTCGAACGTCGTGCCGCTTGTCCACCTTTCCCCCATTAGACCTTCCTGAAGGGACCTTCGTAGATGAAATTCCAGACAGCCAGCGCGTGGCTGCTGCTTGCCAGCAGCGGTATCGCACACGCCCAGCCCTCCGACCTGCAACGCGACCACGCCAGCATCCTGGCGATGAAGGGCGAATACGTTGTCGATTTCGCGTTCGACGAGACCGTGCTGCTCAAGCCGGGCTACGAGCGCGCACCGGCCGTCCGCTCCGGTGGCAACGAAGTGGTGATCGTGGTCGAGGACAGCCCCGCGCGCATCGTGCTGCAGCACCTGCTGGTGGACCCCAAGAGCGGCCATGTGACCAAGCACTGGCGGCAGGACTGGGTGTACGAAGCGCCGACCCGGTTTGAATTCAGCGCCGACCAGACCTGGCAGGTGCGGCCGATCGACGCCGCGGTGAACGCCGGCGCGTGGACCCAGTGTGTCTACGAAGTCAGCGACGCGCCGCGTTACTGCGGCACCGGCAAGTGGGACTACCGCAACGGCGTGGCGACCTGGACCAGCGACCTCAGCTGGCGGCCGCTGCCGCGCCGCGAATACACCCGCCGCAGCGACTACAACGCGCTGGCCGTGGTCAACCGCCATACGCTGACGCCGAACGGCTGGACCCACGAACAGTTCAACACCAAGATCCTGCGCGGCGCCGACGGCAGCCAGCAGGAGATCGCACGCGAGTTCGGCTTCAACGACTACAACCGCACCACCGAGGTCGACTTCAAGCCGGCCTACGACTACTGGACTGCCACGGCCGGCTACTGGGGCAAGGTGCGCGAGCGCTGGAACGGCTTCCTGGGCCAGGCGCCCGGCGTTCACCTGAAGACCAAGCTGGATGGCATGGCGATGATCATGCCGCTGTTCACCCAGGCCCAGGACATCCAGGACGGCAAGCCGGTCAAAGACGCGCAGATCGACGCGGTGTTCAAGCAGTGGGTGGAAAAAGCGCCGGTGGAAACCACGCGCTGAGGCGGTCGCGCAGGCCCGCTGCCATGGTGGCGGGCCCGCGGTGCAGCGGAATGCGGTGAGCGATTCTTGAAAGCAGGGTGCGCGCAGGTGATGACTACTTGCGCTTTCTGCGTAGCGAGAGTCTTCGTTCGATGCATATTCCCAACGTCATCACGGCGGGCCTGGCGGCCGCTGCTGCGTTTCAGGGCGCGCGTGTCACGCGTGCGGCGCCTGAAGCGCCCGGCGTCTTCCCGCTTGAGCACATCTGCAACCGTGGCTCGCCGGTACCAGGTCCGCTGCTGAAGGCGCTGGGCCGCAACTACGCGGCCTGTCTCGCGTCCCGGATGTTCAGTTCCCTGACGCCCCACGGCGAGCGGGTGCTGTGCTTCGGTTACGGCGCGATCGAGGCCAGCTTCCGGGCAACGCTGGATGAGGCGGTGCCCAGTGACATCCCGGTGTTGCGCGAGGGACTGCATCGCATGCACCGCAGCCGCGCCGCCAATCCGCTGGGGAGCCCAGCGACGGCCGGACATTCGGCGAAGAAGCTGCGCAGGCAGAATTTCCACGATTACCGGAACAGCGGGTCCGGGACATATACCCGTGGGGTGGACACGCTGGTGGGCGTGCTTCGGCTGCATGTGCCGGTCGAGCAGCGCAGTTCGTTGGAGGCGGCGCGGCGTGCGGTGCGCTCGCTGGAATGCAGCAAGGCGTTGAACGCCGCGATGCCGCGACTGGTGCGGGCTGAAATCGCCGAACGACGCACACAGGTCACCCTGCGCGAGATCCGCAATCCGGAGTCCATCAGCGCCGGGGAGGCCGACGCATTGCGCGCCGATCTGGCGGCCATGCGTTTCGGCGACTCGCCGATCAAGCAGCGCATGCGTGAAGACGCGCTGGTGGCGTTGGTAAAGGAAACGCCAACCGACCAACGGTCGGTTGCTACGCGGTAGCACCCGACCGTTGGTCGGGTGTCATTCTTTGAACATCAGCAACGCGGCGACCACGATCAGGACGAAGGCAGCGTAGTGGTTCCACTTCAGCGGCTGGTCCAGGTAGAACGCCGAGAACACCGCGAACACCACCAGCGTGATGACTTCCTGCATGCCCTTGAGCTGCGGTGCCGAATACACCGCGCTGCCGAGGCGGTTGCCCGGCACCTGCAGGCAGTACTCGAAGAACGCGATGCCCCAGCTGACCAGGATCACCATCATCAACGGCGCGCTCTTGTACTTGAGGTGGCCGTACCAGGCGAAGGTCATGAAGATGTTGCTGCCCAGCAGCAGCAACACGGGGTACAGGTAGGCGGTGAATGACGTGCCGGGCATCCGGGCAATCTCGAAGGCAGGGGCGGGCAGCATACCGATGCCGGCCCCACGCCGGTGTCATCAAATGCGTTTACGCCTCCCGCAGCGCCAACGCGGGAGGCGTATGCAGGATCCGCCGCGTGCCCCACCAGCCGGCCAGCATGCTCAGGGCCACGCCCAGCGCGCCGCCGACCAGCAGCGGGCCCCAGGGCGGGCTGAGCTGCAGCTCGAACACCTGCCGGGCCACCACGCTGCCCAGCAGCGCGGCCGTGCCCACCGCCAGCAGTGCCGACAACAGCCCCAGCGCCCCGAATTCCACCAGTACCGCGCCGCGCAGCTGGGTGCGGGTGGCGCCCAGCGTGCGCAGCACCGCGCTGTCGTAGCGGCGTTCGCCGGCCGTGGCCTGCAGCGCCGCCAGAAGCACCAGCACGCCCGCCAGCAGGCTGAAGCCCATCACCAGCTGCACCGCCTGGGTCACCCGGTCGACCACCTCGCGTACCCGCTGCAGGATGCTGTCGATGTCCAGCAGCGAGATGTTCGGGTACTCCCGGGTCAGCCCCGCCAGCGCCGGCGCCTGCGCGCGTGGCAGGTGGAAGGCGGTGATCAGGTTGTACGGCGCATCCCCCACCGCGCCTTCGTTGAGCAGCAGGAAGAAGTTGACCCGGAACGAATCCCAGTCGGCCTTTCGGATGCTGGTCACCGTGAAGCGGCGCTCCTGTTCGCCCATCTGCAGGGTCACCGTGTCGCCCAACTGCATGCCGTAGCGCTCGGCCCAGCCCTGTTCGATGGAGGCTTCGGGTGCCGTGCTGCCCGCTGCCCAGTACCTGCCACTCAGCAGGGTATTGGCCGGCGGGAAGTCATGCCGCCAGGAGAAGTTGACCGGGCGGTTGGCGTCGTCATCGTCGTTGCTGTTGTCCTCACGCGACTGCCGCTGCGGTGGCTTGTCGTTGACCGCCAGCAGGCGCCCGGTACTGAACGGCTCGATCCCGGGCGAGGCCACGCCCAGCTTGCCCAGCGCGGCCAGCACCGCCTGGCGTTGTTCGGGCTGGATGTTCATCAGGAAATAGTTCGGCGTGTCGCTGGGCAGGCGGTCGCGCCACTGCGCCAGCAGCCCCGGGCCGATCACCGACAGCAGCAGCAACGCGCACAGCGACAGCGACAGCCCCACCAGCTGCATCACCGCCAGCCCACGGCGGCGGGTCAGGGCGGCCAGCCCCAGTTTCCAGCGCCCGCGCAGGCGCGGCTGCAGGCCGCGCAGCAGCCACAGCAGGGCCGCCCCGGCGGCGCCGGCCAGCAGCGCCAGTGCGGCCAGGCCGCCCAGCACCCACGCCGCCAGCCGCACATCGCCGGTGGCCTGCACGGTCAGCGCCACGGTGGCGGCCAGCGCCGCCGCATAGACCAGCAGCGAACTGGGCGGCAGCGTGGCGAAACTGCGGTTGAGCACCCGCATCGGCGGCACCTTGCGCAGCCGCAGCAGCGGCGGCAGGCCGAAGCCGAGCAGCAGCACCAGGCCGATGCCGGCGCCGCTCAGCGCGGGGGTGGCCTGCGGCAACGGCAACCGGTTGGGGATCAGCCCGCCCAGTGCCTGCACCAGGCCCGCCTGCGCGGCCATGCCCAGCCCGATCCCGACCAGGCAGGCCGGCACGGCCAGCAGCACCAGCTGCAGCGCCATCGCGCTGAGGATGTCGCGCTGACGCGCGCCCAGGCAGCGCAGCACGGCCACCTGGTCGATGCGGCGCAGGGCGAAGCGGTTGGCGGCCAGTGCGGTGGCCACGCCGGCCAGCAGCACCGCGAGCAGCGCCGCCAGCGACAGGAAGCGACCGGCCAGGTCGAAGGCGCCGCGCACGCCGCGCTGGGCGTCGGCGATGCCGACAATCCGCAGCCCCTTCGCGCGCGGCTGCAGCCAGCCGCGGAAATCGGAAATGGCGTCGGCGTCGCCGGCGAACATCATCCGGTAGGAAGCGCGGCTGCCCGGGCCCAGCAGGCCGGCACGGTCGACATCGGCGCGGTTGACCAGCAGCGGCGGGGAGAGCTGCATGAGCTCGCCGGAGGTGTCCGGTTCGGCCTGCAGCACCCGGGTCACCGTGAGCGTGCCGGCACCAAATTCGAGCGCATCGCCGACCTTCAGCCCCAGCGCCTGCATCAGCCGCGGATCGGCATAGGCCTCACCCAAGGCCGGGGTGCCGGCCACCTCGCTGGCGCCGCCGCCCAGGGTGCGGCCCACGCGCAGCTCGCCGCGCAGCGGGTAGCCGGCGCCCACCGCCTTGATGTTGGCCATCTGGCTGTCGTCGCCATGGAACAGCACGCTGGGGAAGCTGACCATGCGCGTGCTGGTGAGCCCGCGCGCCTGCGCTTCGTCGGCGAAGGCCTGTGGCACGTCCTCGCGCCCGCCCAGGCCGAGGTCGCCCCCGAGCATCTCCGCCGCACTGCCGGTCAGCGCCAACGTCACCCGGTTGACCAGGGTGCCCACGGCGGTCATCACCGCCACGCCCAGCACCAGCGCGGCGAACACGGTCAACAGGTCACCGGCGAGGAACTCGCGGCGCAACGCGCGCGCGGCGTGGCGCAGCACGTTCATGCGTTGATTCCGGCGGCGTCGACCAGACGGCCGCCATCGAGCCGGTAGATGCGCTCGCAGCGCTGTGCCAGGCGCAGGTCGTGGGTGACCAGCACCAGGGTGGTATCGCTGGTGGCATTGAGCGCGAACAGCAGGTCGCTGATCTGCTGGCCGGTGGCCTGGTCCAGGCTGCCGGTGGGTTCATCGGCGAACAGGATGCGCGGCCGCGCGACGAACGCACGCGCCAGCGCCACGCGCTGCTGCTCGCCGCCGGACAGCTGGCGTGGATAGTGGCGGGCGCGGTGGGTCAGCCCGACCTGTTCGAGCACCTCGCGCACGCGCGCGGCGTCTTCGCGGCCGGCCAGTTCCAGCGGCAGTGCGATGTTTTCCTCGGCGGTGAGCGCCGGCAGCAGGTGGAAGCTCTGGAACACGAAGCCGACCTCGCGCGCGCGCAGCTGCGCGCGGGCTTCCTCATCCAGCGTGCCCAGCGTGGCCCCGGCCAGCGCGATGTCGCCGCGGCTGGGCAGGTCCAGCCCGGCCAGCAGGCCGAGCAGGGTGGTCTTGCCCGAGCCGGACGCGCCGACGATGGCCACGCTCTCGCCTTCATGGACGGTCATGTCAATGTTGTCCAGTATGTGGACTTCACCCTCCGGGCCACGTGCGGACTTGCCCACGTTGTGGGCGGCGATGGCGACGGGCGCGCTGCGGGGGGACAGGCTGTCGATGAGGATTCTCCAATGAACCGAACACTGTGGGTGGGCCGCGCGGCCCAGACGTTGATGCTGTTGGCAGGGTTGCTGCTGCTGCCCGCACTGACCTGTGCCAAAGGTCAGGAAACCCGGCACGCCGTGCTGGTGGTCGGCGACAGCCTGAGTGCAGCCCACAATATCCCGGCCGCGTCGGGCTGGGTAAACCTGCTTCAGCAGCGGGTTAGCCAGCAGGTCAAGCCGCCCCCGGCGATCATCAACGCGAGCATCAGCGGCGAGACCACCGCCGGCGCGCTGACCCGGCTGCCGGGCCTGCTGGACAAGCACCGGCCGTCGGTGGTGGTGATCGAGCTGGGCGGCAACGATGCGTTGCGCGGGCTCACGCCGGTGCAGCTGCGCGGCAACCTGGAGAAGATGATCGTGGCCAGCCAGAAGGCGGGCGCCAAGGTGCTGCTGCTGGGCATCGACGTGCCGCCCAACTACGGCCCGGCCTACCGCGACCGGCTGCGCCAGGTCTATGCCGGGCTGGCCAGCCAGTACAAGGTGCCGCTGCTGCCGTTCCTGCTGGAGGGGGTGGCGCTGCAGCCCGGGCTGATGCAGGCCGACGGCCTGCACCCCACGGCGGCCGGCCAGCCGCGGGTGCTGGACAACGTGTGGCCGCTGCTCAAGCCACTGTTGTGAGCGGCTTCACACCACGTCCACCACCGATCCGGCATGTTTCACAAAGCTGAAGAAAGAGGGACTCCCATGCGTCAGACAAAGGAAACCTCCGGCCTGGTGCTGGTGGTCGAAGACAACCGCAATATCTCCGAGATGATCGGTGAATACCTGGAAGGCCGCGGGTTCGAAGTGGACTACGCCCAGGACGGGCTGGACGGTTACCGTCTGGCGGCGGAGAACAGCTACGACGTGGTCGTGCTGGACCTCATGCTGCCGCGCCTGGACGGTATCGAAGTCTGCCGCCGGCTGCGCAACGACGCCCGCAAGTCCACGCCGGTGCTGATGCTGACCGCGCGCGACACGCTCGATGACAAGCTCACCGGGCTGGGCTTCGGCGCCGACGATTACCTGACCAAGCCGTTCGCGATCCAGGAGCTGGAAGCCCGCCTGCGCGCGCTGATCCGCCGCGAGCGTCGCCAGGTCGGGTCGGAAGTGCTCAAGGTCGCCGACCTGGTGCTGGACCCGGTCAGCATGCGTGCCACGCGTGCGGGCACGGAGCTGCAGCTGTCGCCGATCGGGCTGCGCCTGCTCACGATCCTGATGCGCGAATCGCCCCGCGTGGTGACCCGCCAGGAAATCGAACGCGAGATCTGGGGCAACGGCCTGCCGGACTCGGACACGCTGCGCAGCCATCTGTACAACCTGCGCAAGATCATCGACAAGCCGTTCGACCGTCCGCTGCTGCACACGGTGCAGAGCGCGGGCTATCGCATTGCCGATATCGCCCAGCCCATGACCTGATGCGTCGCACGGCAGGGCGCACGATGGCACGGGCCTTTGCGGGCCCGGATATACACGATGCCCTGGCACTTGCCGGGGCATCGTCTTTGCTTGCACGATGGAATAACGGCGCGCTTTCCTATAATCGCGGCGACCCGATCTGGACTTCGTAATGCCGCACGGTCTGCCGCGCAAGATCCGCATTGTCTTCATCCTGCAGGCCGTCCTGGCGAGCCTGGGCATTCTGTTGGGCGCCTGGCTGGTATCGCTGGTGATCAAGCACAGCCTGGTCAGCAGCGCGCTGCAGGAAGAAGCCACGTATTTCTGGGAACTGCACGCGGCCTCGCCGGTGCAGCCGCCGCCCAACACACGCAACATCCGCGGCTATCTGCTGGAAACCGGGCAGTCGGCGCTGAGTCTGCCGGCGAACCTGCGCACGCTGTCGCCGGGCTTCCACGAACTGAAGGCGGACGACCAGCTGGTGCTGGTCGACGCGCGTCCGGAAGGGCGGCTGTATCTGGTGTTCCTGCGCTCGCGCGCGGAGATGCTGGCGTTCTGGTTCGGGATCGTGCCGGTGTTGCTGACGCTGCTGGCGGTATACGGGGCATCGTGGATCACGTACCGGGCCTCGAAGCGGCTGGTATCGCCGGTGAACTGGCTGGCACGGCGGGTCTCGCGCTGGAATCCGGGGCATCCGGAAGCGGCGGATCTGGCGCCGGACAAGTTGCCGGCCGACATGCAGGGCGAGACGCGCCAGCTGGCGGCGGCATTGCATTCGCTGGCCACGCGGGTGACGGCGCACGTGGCGCGCGAACGCAATTTCACCCGCGATGCGAGCCATGAGCTGCGCACGCCGTTGACGGTGATCCGGGTGGCCAGCGACATGGCATTGGGCGACCAGGACATGACGCCGCGCCTGCGCCGCGGCCTGGACCGCATCCAACGTGCAGGCCGGGACATGGAGGCGGTGATCGACGCGTTCCTGATCCTGGCGCGCGAAGCGGACGTGGAGCCGCAGATCGAGCTGTTCGATGTCGCCGAGATCGTGCGTTACGAGGTGGACAACGCACGCGAGCTGCTGGCCGGCCGCCCGGTTGAGATTCACCTGCACAGCGACGCGCCGGTGCAGCTGCACGCACCGCCCCGGGTGCTGCAGGTGGTGGTCAGCAATCTGCTGCGCAACGCCTGCAGTTACACCGACGAAGGCCGCATCGACGTGGACGTGCTGGACGACCGGGTGGTGGTGCGCGACACCGGCATCGGGATGTCGGCCGAGGCGCTGTCGCGCGCGTTCGAACCGTTCTACCGCGCCGAACCCAGCCGCCCGCAGGGCACGGGACTGGGCCTGTCGATCGTGCGCCGCCTGTGCGACCGCTTCGGCTGGAAGATCGCCTTGAGCAGCGAACCGGGCGTCGGGACGCAGGCGACGATCATCTTCCGCTGATTCGTTGAAGCGTTGAAGCGAAGAGCGTTGGTGGTTCGATTGTCTGCGCGCTGGGGGTGGCGGGGGCGGGTATGCGGGACACGCCGCAAGTCCCGCTCCGCGGCCCGGCCCAGCCGCCAGCGGCCGTGCGTTCAGTCGCACGCGAGGCAGTGCCTCGCATGCAGTGCGCCTTCACCCATGTAGGCTCGTTCACGCCATCCATGGCGCTCTACGGTCCCGCATACCGACCCCCGCCACCCCTTCGACAGTTCGTCGCGGGCTGGGAGGAGGGCAAGAGCAGCCGCGCATGTCCCGGCTCTACGGGATCGCGCATGTGTCCAACTACCATGCGCCGGTAGGTGCAGACCGTTGGTCGGCACGCTTTTGACTTTCCCCTCTTCTCAAGAAAAGCGCCGATTCACTGTCGGAGGGTCGGTGGGGGTGGGTTGGCG
>NZ_JBOHXV010000077.1:0-23701 GCF_050737075.1 Stenotrophomonas sp. | reverse complement strand
GCGCCACCCGCACCCAGCAGGCCGCGCGCGGCGTGGCCAGCCGCAGTGCCGAACCGCAGCGCGCGGTGGCCAGCCAGGCATCGCCCGCGCCGGCCCTGCCCAACGCCGAGCACCGCCCGTTGCCGTTCGGTGATGCCAGCGGCCTGCAGGCCCGGCCGTGGCCGCGCTCCACGCTGGGCGGCAGTGGCGCGCTCAACGCCAGCTTCTCCACGCAGGAGCCGCAGGCGGCGTTCTACCCGTTCGAACCGCGCCTCCAGGATGAAGGCACGGCCACACCCCCGGCGCGCAGGCAGCGCGACTGAGCCGGTTGTCACCGTCCCATCGGGCGCTGTGCAAGCCGTGCAGCGCTCCCCCCTTACTTTCTGATCCCTGACCCGGAGGCTCGAGTCTGATGACCGCCCGTATCCGCATGCATGCCATGGCCCTGGTGGCCATGACCCTTCCCCTGGTGGCCTGCGCCCAGTCGCCGGCCCCGGCCGCGCCGACGGCCGCCGCTGCACCGCGCGCGCCCGCCGCGCCGCTGGTCAGTGGCCTGCCGGACTTCACCAATCTGGTGGAGCAGGTCGGGCCGGGTGTGGTCAACGTCGAAACCACCATCGTGCGCAGCAACCGCCAGGCGCGGGGTGCCGGGCCCGGCGGTGGCGACGACCAGATGCCGGAGTTCTTCCGTCGCTTCTTCGGGCCGGACTTCCAGATGCCGGGCCAGCCCGGTGGCGACGATGAAGGCCCCAGCATCCGCGGCCGCGGCATGGGCTCGGGCTTCATCATCTCCCCCGACGGCTATGTGCTGACCAATTACCACGTGGTGGCCGACGCCGGCGAAGTGAAGGTCAAGCTGGGCGACCGCCGCGAGTTCGTCGCCAAGGTGGTCGGCAGCGACCAGCAGTACGACGTGGCCCTGCTGAAGATCGAGGGCAAGAACCTGCCGACCGTGCGCGTGGGCGATTCGAACACGCTCAAGCCGGGCCAGTGGGTGGTGGCGATCGGGTCGCCGTTCGGCCTGGATCACTCGGTGACCGCCGGCGTGGTCAGTGCGGTCGGGCGCAGCACCGGCGGCCAGGACCAGCGCTACGTGCCGTTCATCCAGACCGACGTGGCCATCAACCAGGGCAATTCGGGCGGCCCGCTGCTCAATACCCGCGGTGAAGTGGTCGGCATCAACTCGCAGATCTTCTCCGCCTCGGGCGGCTACATGGGCATCAGCTTCGCGATCCCGATCGACTTGGCCATGGGCGCGGTCGAGCAGATCAAGAAGAACGGCCGGGTCAGCCGCGGCCAGCTCGGCGCGATCGTCGGTGCCATCACCGGCGACGTGGCGCAGGGCTTCAACCTGCCCGACAGCCGCGGTGCGCTGGTCAACGAACTGGTGCCGGGCAGTGCCGCCGCCAAGTCCGGGCTGGAAGTCGGCGACGTGATCCGTTCGGTCAACGGCACGGCGATCAACACTTTCAGCGACCTGCCGCCGCTGATCGGCGCGCAGGCGCCGGGCAGCAAGGTCCGCCTGGGCGTGCTGCGCGATGGCCGCGAGCGTGAGATCACCGCCACCCTGACCGAGCTGGCCGACGACGCCGCCCGCGGCCCGACCGGCCCGGCAGCGGCCGACGCCGCGCCGCAGGCCGGGGCCAACGCCCTGCTGGGTCTGGACGTGGCGGACCTGACCGCTCCGCAGCGCCAGCAGCTGGGGCTGGATGCGGGCGAGGGCGTGCGGGTCACCGGTGTCAAGGGCCAGGCCGCCCGCGACGCCGGGCTGTCGCCGGGCATGGTGATCCTGCAGGTCGGCCGTGTTCCGGTCGGCAACGTCAGCGCGCTGAACAAGGCGCTGGGCAGCTACAAGAAGGGCGATGTGGTGATGCTGTTGATCCGTGCCAACGGCAACAGCGCCTTCGTGCCGGTCAAGACCGGCCAGTAACCCCCGCCACTGCTGCGTTTCCGGGCCCGCTTCGGCGGGCCCGGTCGTATTTGGCCTCCGGCACGCGGGAGGGGGTCGGGCATGCGATAATGTGCCGTTATCCTGACGACGCGACGCGCCGCCGCCACCTATGTCCTCTGATTCGATGCGGAACATCCGCAACTTCTCCATCATCGCCCATGTCGACCACGGCAAGTCCACGCTGGCCGATCGCATCATCCAGCTTTGCGGTGGCCTCCAGGCCCGCGAAATGGAGGCGCAGGTGCTCGACTCCAACCCGATCGAGCGCGAGCGTGGCATCACCATCAAGGCCCAGTCGGTGTCGCTGCCGTACGTGGCCAAGGATGGGCAGACCTACCACCTGAACTTCATCGATACCCCCGGGCACGTCGACTTCTCCTATGAAGTCAGCCGCTCGCTGGCCGCCTGCGAAGGTGCGCTGCTGGTGGTCGATGCCGCCCAGGGCGTGGAAGCGCAGTCGGTCGCCAACTGCTACACCGCGGTCGAACAGGGCCTGGAAGTGGTGCCGGTGATCAACAAGATCGACCTGCCGACCGCCGACATCGAGCGCGCCAAGGCCGAGATCGAGGCCGTCATCGGCATCGACGCCACCGACGCGGTGGCGGTCAGTGCCAAGACCGGCCTGAACGTGGTGGACGTGCTGGAGGCGATCGTGCATCGCATCCCGCCGCCGGTGCCGCGCGATACCGACAAGCTGCAGGCGCTGATCATCGACTCGTGGTTCGACAACTACCTGGGCGTGGTCTCGCTGGTGCGCGTGATGCAGGGCCAGATCAAGGCCGGCGACAAGCTGCAGGTGATGTCCACCGGCCGCAACCACCAGGTCGACAACGTCGGCGTGTTCACTCCCAAGCGCAAGGTGCTGCCAGCCCTGCGTGCCGGTGAAGTGGGTTGGGTCACGGCCAGCATCAAGGACGTGCACGGTGCGCCGGTGGGCGACACCCTGACCCTGGCCGCCGACCCGGCCGCCAAGCCGCTGCCCGGCTTCCAGGAAATGCAGCCGCGCGTGTTCGCCGGCTTGTTCCCGGTCGACGCCGAAGACTACCCGGACCTGCGCGAAGCGCTGGACAAGCTGCGCCTGAACGATGCCGCATTGCGGTTCGAGCCGGAAAGCTCCGAAGCGATGGGCTTCGGCTTCCGCTGCGGCTTCCTGGGCATGCTGCACATGGAAATCGTGCAGGAGCGCCTGGAGCGCGAATACAACCTGGACCTGATCAGCACCGCGCCGACGGTGGTCTACGAGGTCCTCAAGACCGACGGCACCATCATCAACATGGACAACCCGGCCAAGCTGCCGCCGGTGAACATGGTCGATGAAATCCGCGAGCCGATCATCCGCGCCAACGTGCTCACCCCCGAGGAGTACATCGGCAGCATCATCAAGCTCTGCGAAGAGAAGCGCGGCAGCCAGATCGGCATCAATTACCTGGGCAGCCAGGTGCAGATCAGCTATGAACTGCCGATGGCCGAAGTGGTGCTGGACTTCTTCGACAAGCTCAAGTCGGTCAGCCGCGGCTATGCCTCGCTGGACTACCACTTCGTGCGCTTCGATGCCGGTCCGTTCGTCCGCGTGGACGTGCTGATCAATGGCGACAAGGTCGACGCGCTGTCGCTGATCGTGCACCGCAGCCATGCCGACCGCCGCGGCCGCGAGCTGTGCGAAAAGATGAAGGAACTGATCCCGCGGCAGATGTTCGACGTGGCCATCCAGGCCGCCGTCGGCTCGCAGATCATCTCCCGCACCACGGTCAAGGCGATGCGCAAGAACGTGCTGGCCAAGTGCTATGGTGGCGACGTTTCGCGCAAGAAGAAGTTGCTGGAGAAGCAGAAGGAAGGCAAGAAGCGCATGAAGCAGGTGGGCCGCGTGGAGATCCCGCAGGAAGCCTTCCTCGCCGTGCTGCAGATGGACAAGTAAGGCTCCCGTTCCCAAGGACACTGCATGAAACTGTTTGAGATCCTCCTGGTCGTACTGACGCTGGCCTCGGGCCTGATCCTGCTGGCCGACAAGCTGTACTTCGCCAAGCGCCGCCACGCGAACGCCGGGCTGCTGGACTCCGAGCCGGTGCTGGTGGACTACTCCCGGGCCTTCTTCCCGGTGCTGGCGATCGTGCTGGTGGTACGCAGTTTCATTGCCGAGCCCTACAAGATCCCCTCCAGTTCGATGATGCCGAACCTGCTGATCGGCGACTTCATCCTGGTCAACAAGTTCGCCTACGGCTTGCGCCTGCCGCTGAACAACCTCAAGGTCGTGCCGATCGGCGAGCCCGAGCGCGGCGACGTGGTGGTGTTCCACTTCCCCGGCCATTCGGACAACGACCCGAACAAGGGCGAGAACTTCATCAAGCGTGTCATCGGCGTGCCGGGTGACGAGGTGGTGTTCCAGGGCAACGGGCTGATCCTCAACGGCACCCCGGTCAAGTACGAGAACAAGGGGTTGTATGCTGGGCACCGTGGCCAGGGCGAGGGCAGCTCGCTGCTGGTCGAGCACCTGCCGGGCCGCACCCACACCGTGCTGGAGACCGACTACCCGCGTGGCGAAGGCCAGTGGACCGTGCCGGCAGGCAAGTACCTGGTGATGGGCGACAACCGCGACAACAGTGATGATGGCCGCTTCTGGGGCCTGCTGCCGGAGGAGAACCTCCGTGGCAAGGCGTTCCTGATCTGGCTGAACTGCTCGGGCTGGTTCTGCAAGGACGGTTTCGAGCCGTCGCGGATCGGTACCGGGATCAACTGATTTTCTGGCAAGCGCGTATCTGGGGAGAACGCAATGAAGACGATGAAGACGCAGCGTGGCATGACCCTGACCTCCTTCCTGGTGGTGTTGTGCATCGTGGGCTTCGGCCTGTACATCGGCATGAAGCTGTTCCCGATGTACTCCGAGTTCTACGCGGTGAAGACCGCCCTCAAGGGCATCGCCAAGGAACCTGGCGTGGGCAACATGGAGCCGGGCAAGGTGCAGGAGATGTTCTTCCGCCGCCTGGACATCAGCTACTCCGAAAGCGTGAAGCCGGCCAACGTGAAGTTCGAGCGCGTCAGCGGCGGCTGGAACATGAAGGTCAACTACGAAGTGCGTCGCCCGCTGGTCGGCAACCTCGACGTGGTTGGAAAATTTGATGCCCACCAGGAATTGACCCTTAGCGGTGCCGACTAACACTTTCAAACGCGGTGACCGCATCGGTCACGCCTTCAATGACCCGGGCCTGCTTCAGCAGGCCCTGACGCATCGCAGTGCCGGCACGCCGAACAACGAGCGGCTGGAGTTTCTCGGCGACAGCATCGTCAACATGATGATTGCCGAGGCGCTGTACCAGCGCTGGCCCAAGGCCGACGAAGGCGCGCTCACCCGCGCCCGGGCCGAGCTGGTGCGCGAAGGCGCACTGGCGGTGATTGCCCGCACCCTCGAACTGGGCGACCGGCTGACGCTGGGGCCCGGCGAAATGAAGTCCGGCGGCCACCGCCGGGACTCGATCCTGGCCGACGCGCTGGAGGCCATCGTGGCCGCCATCTACCTGGATGCGGGCTTCGCGGCCTGCCAAGCAGTCGTTCTGCCCTGGTTCGGCCCCTCCATGGAGGCCCTGCCGGCCACCGGCAAGCCCGAGAAAGACCCCAAGACCCGGCTCCAGGAATGGCTGCAGGGCCGACAGAAGGCGCTGCCGCTGTACGAATTGGTGTCAGAATCAGGCGACGATCACGCCAAGACCTTCCGGGTACGCTGCGGCGTAGCCGATCCCGCTGTCAGCACCGAAGGCGAAGGTGCCTCGCGACGGCTGGCCGAACAACAGGCGGCTGCGGCCGCCCTCGAGCAACTGGATTCCAAGTGAGCGAAGCAGCAACCCCCCATCATTGCGGCAGCGTGGCCGTCATCGGCCGCCCCAACGTCGGCAAGTCCACCCTGACCAACGCCCTGGTGGGCGCCAAGGTCAGCATCGTGTCCAACCGGCCGCAGACCACCCGCCACCGGTTGCTGGGCATCGCCAGCTACCCGGAAGGGCAGCTGGTGCTGGTCGACACCCCCGGGCTGCACCGCGTGCAGAAGCGCGCCATGAACCGGGTCATGAACCGCGCCGCGCGCGGCTCGCTCGAGGGCGTGGACGCCGGCATGCTGGTGATCGAAGCCGGCCGCTGGGACGAGGAAGACACGCTGGCCTTCAATGTGCTCAGCGACGCCGGCGTGCCGGTGGTGCTGGTGGTGAACAAAGTGGACCGCATGAAGGACAAGGCCGCGCTGCTGCCGTTCCTGCAGCAGGTCACCGAAGGCCGCACGTTCGCCGCCGTTCACCCCATTTCCGCGCAGAAGCGCAACGGCTTGGAAGCGCTGGTGCGCGACCTGCTGAAGCTGCTCCCGGTGGCCCCACCGATGTTCGGCGAAGATGAAATCACCGACCGCAGCCAGCGCTTCCTCGCCGGCGAGCTGGTCCGCGAGCAGCTCATGCGCCAGCTTGGCGAAGAGCTCCCGTATGCCACCACGGTGGAGATCGAGCGCTTCGTCGAAGATGGCAACCTGCTGCGGATCGGCGCCGTCATCTGGGTCGAACGCGAAGGCCAGAAGGCGATCGTGATCGGCAAGGGCGGTACCCGCCTGAAGGACATCGGCGCCAAGTCGCGCATGCAGATGGAGCGCCTCTTCGACGCCAAGGTCTTCCTGGAGACCTGGGTGCGGGTGCGCGAAGGCTGGTCCGACGACGAAGCCGCGCTGAAGGCCTTCGGCTACGAGTAAGCCCGTCGGGCTGCTCCGGCACCGCAGGCCATGCGCATCGAAGACGAACCGGCGTTCGTGCTGCATGCCCGCCCCTGGCGGGAGACCAGCCTGCTGGTGGAAGTGCTGACCGAACAGTACGGGCGCATCGGGGTGCTGGCGCGCGGCGTCAGCAGTCCGCGCAGCCAGGCGCTGCGTGCCGCCCTGCAGCCGCTGCAGTGGATCCGCCTGACGGCGGTGCAGCGTGGCGAGCTGGCCCAGCTGCGCGGCGCCGAGGCCCTGGATGCCGCGCCCCGGCTGACCGGCGACGCCATGCTCGCCGGCTTCTACGTCAATGAACTGGTGATGCGGCTGGCACCCCGCCAGGACCCGCTGCCCGAGCTATTCGAACATTACGGCCTGGTGCGGCACCGGCTGGGAAGCGGGGAGCCGTTGGCCTGGACCCTGCGCCGCTTCGAGCGGGACCTGCTGGAAGACCTGGGCTTCGGTTTCGACCTGGCCCATGGCAGCGATGGCGAGCCGATCGATCCGGCGGCCCGCTACGAACTGGACCCGCTGGAGGGGCCGCGGCGGCTGCTCAGCGAACGCGGCCTGGACCCGCGCCGCGGCACGGCCACCGGCAGCGCGCTGCTCGCGCTTGGGGAAGACGTACAGCCTGGCGCCGACGACCTGGCCAGCCTGCGCCGCGGCATGCGCGCGGTGCTGCTGCATCACCTCGGCGGGCGCGGATTGAAATCGTGGGAGATGTTGGAGGATCTGGCGCGGCGACGGTGATTTACGTGCGCAGGATGATGGCTTTGACACGCATGGCTCGTGTACGTGCACAGGATCATGGCTTTGACACGCATGGCGTGTCACTACGACCCTTGGTCGACCGGGTTGGGGGTCGAACGTTGATGGGGGTTGCACCCTACGCGTCGGGACACGCCATGCGTGTCCTCTTAATGCAACAGGGACTCTACCGCCGCACGGAATTGGGTATGGGCGCCGTTGGACTCCGGCGCCTGGTGCAGCTGGCGTACCGCGCGGGCCAGGCGCGCGGCACCGACAAACCCACAGCTGGCCTGCAGCCGGTGCAGCTGGCCCTTCAACGTGCCCACATCGTGCTGCAATACCGCCTGGGCCACCGCATCGCGTACCCCCGGCAGCTCGGCCAGGAACAGTTCGCGCAGCGCGATCAGGTGGTTGCGCTGCCCATTCAGGGCGGCCAGGGCGGTGATCTCGTCCCAGTCCTCACGCTCGGCGTCGCTGCTGTCGCTTGCTCCCGGGGCGCCTCCCGGGCTGTTCACCAGCGCCCGGCGCACCGCCTTGAGCAGCTGCTCGCGGCTGAGCGGCTTGACCAGGGTGTCGCTGAAGCCGGCATCGCGCAGCCGCGCATGCATGCTGGTGTCGCCATCGGCCGTATGGGCCAGCGCCGGGGTGTCCGGGCGCGAGCGGCGCAACGCGTGCAGCAGCTCGGCGCCATTGCCGTCCGGCAGGTTCACGTCGATCAGCCACAGGTCGTGCAGGCCGGCCTGGCCACGTTCCATGGCGCTGGCCAGCGAATCGGCGGTGTCCACCTGGGCGGGTAGGGTCTCCAGCGCAGCCTTGAAGAAGCCGCGGCTGATGGTGTCGTCCTCGACGAGCAGGAGTCGGGGCACGGGAACCCTCGGGGTCATCTGCATTTGGGGCTGCCTCCATGTCAGCTATGCGCATATTAAACACGATGCGGCGTCCTGCAAGCGTCATGAGCGGGCTGACCGGCAGCCGGGTACGCGTATCTGCGACAATACGCACCCTTTTTGTCCGCAGCCTGTTGCCACGTGGCCCGATCCCGTTCCCGCCTCGACAAGACCCCGTTCCAGACCGACATCCTCGACCTCAGCCATGACGGACGGGGCGTTGCCCGCCGTGAAGGCGAGGGCGGCAAGGTCACCTTCATCTCCGGCGCGCTGCCCGGCGAGGTGGTGCGCGCCGAGCCCACGGCCCGCAACCGTCACTTCGACGAGGCCCGCACCGTCGAGGTACTGCAGCCGTCGCCGCAGCGGGTAACCCCGCGCTGCCCGCATTTCGGCGTCTGCGCCGGCTGCGTGCTGCAGCACCTGGAGGAGTCGCAGCAGATCGTGGCCAAGCAGCGGGTGCTGATCGACAACCTGACCCGCATCGGTCACGTCACCCCGGGCAGCGTGCTGCCGCCGCTGGTCGGCGACGCCTGGGGCTATCGCCGCAAGGGCCGCTTCTCGGTGCGCCGCGTCGAGAAGAAGGACAAGACCCTGGTCGGCTTCCGTGAGCTGGACCCGCGCTTCGTGGCCGACCTGAGTCAGTGCCTGACCGTGATTCCGCAGATCGGCATGAAGGTCTCGGCACTGTCGACCTTCATCGAAACCCTGGACGGCAAGCGCGATATTCCGCAGGTGGAGTTCATCGCCGGCGACGACGCGATCGTGTTGACCATCCGCCACATGCTTCCCCTGAGCGATGCGGACAAGCATGCCTGGGCCGCCTTCGGCGAGGAGCACGGCTTTGCCATCTACCTGCAGCCCGGCGGCGTGGAGTCGGTGCATCCGCTGGTGGCCGAGGTGCCGCTGTCGTTCCGCCTGGCCCCATGGAATATCGAACTGGCGTTCCGCCCGCTCGATTTCATCCAGGTCAACGCCACCCTCAACGAGAAGATGATCGCGCTGGCGCTGGAGCTGCTCGACGCCGGTCCGGACGAGCGCGTGCTGGACCTGTTCTGCGGCCTGGGCAACTTCACCCTGCCGCTGGCGCGCACCGTGCGCGAAGTGGTCGGCGTGGAAGGCGAGGCCGGGCTGGTGGCGCGCGCGAAGGAAAACGCCGCACGCAACGGCCTGGACAACGCGCAGTTCCATGCCGCCGACCTGACCCAGGACCAGCGCCAGACACCGTGGATGCGCCAGGGCTTCGACAAGCTGCTGCTGGACCCGCCGCGTTCGGGCGCGATCGAAGTGCTGCAGCAGCTGCCGCTGAAGCAGTTCAAGCGCATCGTGTACGTCAGCTGCCACCCGGGTTCGCTGGCGCGCGACGCCGGTTACCTGGTGAACGAACAGGGCTTTACCCTGGTGTCGGCAGGCGCGATGGACATGTTCCCGCACACCGCGCATGTGGAAAGCATCGCGGTATTCGAGAAGCGCTGACATGGGCATCGAGATCGAACGCAAGTTCCTGGTCAGCGGTGATGGCTGGCGCGCCGCCGCGCACGCGGTGCTGCCGATGGCGCAGGGCTACATCAACGACAGCGCGGCGATCGACAGCGGCGCGCAGCAGGCTTCGGTGCGCGTGCGCATCCAGGGCGAACAGGCGTTCCTCAACCTCAAATCGCGCGACATCGGCCACACCCGGCAGGAGTTCGACTATCCGATTCCGGTGGACGACGCGCGCGCGCTGCTCGCGCTGTGCGTGGGTGGGCTGATCGACAAGCGCCGCCATCTGGTCCGGCACGGCGGCCTGCTGTGGGAAGTGGACGAGTTCCTGGGCGACAACGCCGGGCTGGTCGTGGCCGAAGTCGAGCTGGACGATGCCGCGCAGGCCATCGACCTGCCGGAGTGGGTGGGCGCTGAAGTGACCGACGACGTCCGCTACTACAACCTGGCCCTGGCCGCGCACCCGTTCAGCCGCTGGGCGAGGTAACAGGTTGCCGGCCAGAGGCCGGCTACCCATTGTGTTGGATGGGCGCATCCCCATGTCGGGGAAATGAAAATCGATATCTGGTCCGACGTGGTATGCCCCTGGTGCTGGATCGGCAAGCACCGCTTCCAGCAGGGCCTGGCCCTGCTGGGTGACGATGCGCCGGCCGTCGAGGTGGTCTGGCATCCTTTCCTGCTCGACCCGGACGCCGGCACCCGCCCGGTGCCCCTGCGCGAGGCGTATGCCGCCAAGTTCGGCAGTGCCGAGCGCACCGAACAGATCCTCACCCAGACCCAGACCACTGCACGCGCCGAAGGCCTGCCGATGGACTTCGACCAGGGCCAAGTCCGTGTCACCACGCTGCCTGCGCACCGGCTGATGTGGCTGGCCGGCCGTGAAGGCGTGCAGGCCGAGGTCGGTGAGGCGCTGTTCCGCGCCCATTTCGTCGAGGGCCGCAACCTGGCCGACCCGCAGACCCTGGCCGATGCCGGGGCGGCCGGCGGCCTGGCCGCTGAGCGGATCACCGCGCTGCTGGCCAGTGACGAGGGCCTGGAGGAGATCCAGGCACAACTGGCCCAGGCCCAGGCGCTGGGCATTCAGTCGGTGCCCACGTTCGTGATCAATGACCGCTACGCGCTCCAGGGCGCCCAGCCGCCGGAGGCGTTCGCCCAGGCCCTGCGCCAGATCGCGGCCGAGATGCCGGACCCGCCGCCTGCCGGTGGCCAGTCCTGCGACGCACAGGGCTGCGCCTGACCGCCCGCCACGGCCCCCCGGCCGTGGCCTAGCGCGTGCGGGTTCTGCGACAATGCGGCGGTGCGCCATGCTGGTGCCCCGTTTTGGAGATTGACCCATGCTCGTGATCGGCGTTGCCGGGACCGAACTCACTGCCCAGGAACGCGATTGGCTGCAGCACGACGCCGTGTCCGGCGTCATCCTGTTCAAGCGCAACTTCGCCTCGCGGCAGCAGGTTGCCGACCTGTCGGCGGCCATCCGCGCCGCCGCGCCCCGGCCGGTGCTGGTCTGCGTGGACCAGGAAGGCGGCCGCGTGCAGCGCTTCCGCGACGGATACAGTGCATTGCCGCCGCTGCAGGGCTTCGATGCGCTGTATGCGCAGGACCCCGACGCCGCGCTGGCCCTGGCCGAGCAGCACGCCTGGCTGATGGCCAGTGAAGTGCGCGCCAGTGGCGTGGACCTCAGCTTCGCCCCGGTCGTGGATCTGGGGCGCGGCAACCGCGCCATCGGCGACCGCGCCTTCAGTGCCGACCCGCAGGTTGTCGCCGCGTTCACCCGCGCCTACGTGCGCGGCATGCACAGCGTGGGCATGGCCGCCACGCTCAAGCATTTCCCCGGCCACGGCAGCGTGCTGGAAGACACCCACGTGGCGGCGGCCAGCGACCCGCGCGCGCTCGATGAACTGCGCGCGCTGGACCTGCTGCCGTTCGCGGCCGGCATCGACGCCGGCGCGGATGCCGTGATGATGGCCCATGTGGTCTACCCGCAGGTCGCGCCGGAACCGGCCGGCTATTCGCCGCGCTGGATCCAGCAGATCCTGCGCAATGAGATGGGCTTCCGTGGCGTGGTGTTCTCCGACGACATCGGCATGGCCGGGTCGTTCTCGGTTGGTGGCGTGCAGGCGCGCGTGCATGCGCACCTGGATGCGGGCTGCGACGTCGTGCTGGTCTGCCACCCGGAGCTGGTCGACGAGGCGCTGCGCGCCGTCGAGGGCCGCCCACTCAATACTGCCGCGCTGCTCGGCCTGATCGGCCGCGGCGCGCTTGGCTGGGACGGCCTGCTGGCTGACGCCCGCCATGGCAGCTCCCAATCCCGTTTGCTTGACACCCTTGGAAGAACCGTCTGATGCCCAACCTCACCATTTCCCAGGCCCTGGCCCAGGCCGACCTGCTGGTCGACCGTCCCACCATCGACAAGGCCATCGCCGGCATCGCCGATGCCATCGCGGCCGACTACAAGGGCGAAGTACCGCTGTTCCTGTCGATCATGCACGGTGCGCTGCCGTTCGCCGGCCAGCTGGCGCTGGAGCTGGGCGCGCGCGGCCAGGACCTGCAGTTCGATTACCTGCACGCCACCCGTTACCGCGGTGAAACCACCGGCGGTGAGCTGGTGTGGAAGCACAAGCCGGCCACCGCGCTGTTCGGCCGCCGCGTGCTGCTGGTCGACGACATCCTCGACGAAGGCTTCACCCTGCAGGGCGTGCGCACCTGGTGCCTGGAGCAGGGCGCCACCGACGTGCGCATTGCCGCGCTCACCGTGAAGAAGCACGACCGCGCGCTGCCCGACGTCAAGGCCGACTACCCCGGCATCGAACTGCCGGATCGCTACGTGTTCGGCTTCGGCATGGACGTCAACGAAGCGCTGCGCGGCGTGCCCGCCATCTATGCGATGAAGGAATAAGCAGCGCCCATGGAAGCGATCTCCCTGGCCGTCATCGGCGGCACTGGTGTGTACAAGCTGGCCCAGCTCGATGACGTGAGCAGCCATGCCGTGGAAACCCGTTACGGCACCCCGTCCGGGCCGATCCGGGTCGGCACGCTGCTCGGCCAGCGGGTGGCGTTTCTGGCCCGCCACGGCGAAGGCCATTCGCTGCCGCCGCACAAGATCAACTACCGTGCAAATCTTGCTGCGTTGCAGCAAATTGGTGCCGCGCGCGTATTGGCGCTCAATACCGTGGGCGGCATCACCGAACACTTCGGTCCGCGCGTGCTGGCCTGCCCCGACCAGTTGATCGACTACACCTGGGGCCGCATCTCGACCCTGAGCGAAGAGCCGGGCAGCGAGGTGCTGCATGTGGATTTCGGCCATCCCTACACGCCGATGCTGCGCAGCAAGGTGCTGGCGGCGGCCAAGGTGACCGGCGTACGCCTGCACGACGGCGGCTGCTATGGCGCCACGCAGGGGCCGCGGCTGGAGACCAATGCCGAAATCGCGCGGATGCGCCGCGATGGCTGCGATCTGGTCGGCATGACCGGCATGCCCGAGGCCAGCCTGGCCCGGGAACTCGGCCTGGACTATGCCTGCCTGGCCATCGTGGCCAACTGGGCCGCCGGCTGTGGCGATGGCGACGAGATCACCATGGCCGAAGTGCTGGCCAATGTGGACGCGGCGTCGGCCGGATTGCCGGAACTGATTGGCGAAATGGCACGCGGGTGATTGTCATTGCGTAACAAGCTTTGCATACTCCGCCAGTGCGCTGGTTGAGCGTACACCACCCATTCATTGAAGAAGGTCTCGCATTACCATGCCGAACGGTACCGTCAAGTGGTTCAACGACGCCAAGGGATTTGGCTTTATTTCGCCGGAGGACGGCAGCGCCGACGTCTTCGCGCACTTCTCCGCGATCAACTCCAAGGGCTTCCGCAGTCTGCAGGAAGGCCAGAAGGTCACCTATGACGTGACCTCGGGCCCGAAGGGCGCCCAAGCCTCGAACATCGTGCCGGCTGAGTGATCCACTCCGCTGCGCGTTGAAAAACCCCGCTCCGGCGGGGTTTTTTTTGGCTGCGGTACTCACCTGATCTTCATGCGGCCTGCACGTTTGCTCCATTAGGGTCGGGCTTGCCTGCGCTGCGCCATGGCCGGGTGATCTGCAATGCAACGGGGGAAATGCCGGTGTCCCAGCATGTCGCTGTGGACAGCGTTTTTCCTGTTGGTTCGCATCATCACCTACAAGGCCACGATCATGGAAAACATCATCCGCAACGGGGATTTCAGCAGCGGGCTGTCTCATTGGAAGGCCAACAAGGGGGTCGACACCGCTGTCGACGGTGGCCGCCACTACGCGTATTTCGGCAAGGGCGTGGGAATCACTCAGGAACTCCATGGCATGGAGGGCGGGGCGAAGTGGCTGCTGCGGTTCGAGGTCGCCGAGTATCCGTTGAAAGCAACCGCTTGGCGGACGTCGATGGTGCGACCGCCGACGTTGGAGCTGCCCCGGATGCAGCGCGAGGTGCCCCTGCTTGAGGCACAGTTGGCGTTGCTGCTGTTCGACGGCACGACGTATTGGCATTCCATCGATACGTTCGATGTGTACCCGAGCTGGGGAATGGTTTCGCGCAGCTTCGATGCTCCCAAAGGTTGCGATGTCGGCGATGTGTCGATCATGCTCTACGACTTCGAGGGACAGCCCGACCGATCCATGGCCATTCGTGGCATCGAACTCTTCAAGCCCGACTGGGCATGAGCGGCTGACCCCACCGCGTCCACCCTCCGTACAGGGACCGCCAACCCCGGTCCCTGTGCAGATCGTCGATAATGGCGGTTTCCCGCCGCGACAGGACGTCACATGCAACCCCGCACCATCGCCATCGTCGGCTACGGCACTGCCGGCCAGGCGCTTTCCGTCCTGTTGTCGCGCGATGGCCACCAGGCGCATGTGTTCGAACGTGCCGTCGCGCCGGGGCCGGTGGGTGCCGGTTTCCTGCTGCAACCCAGCGGCTTGGACGTGCTGTGGCAGATGGGCCTGCTGCCGCAGGTGCTGCAGCATGGCGCGGCCGTGCGTCGCCTGTACGGCGAAACGCCCTGTGGCCGCCCGGTCATGGACATGCACTATGCAGGCCTGCATGCGCACCTGCATGGCATCGGCATGCAGCGCGGCGCGCTGTTCTCGCTGTTGGCCGAGGCCTGGGAACAGCCGGGCAACCTGCAGGCCGACACCACGATCGTTGATGTGGACACCGCCAACGGACGTGTGCGCGATACCCGCGGAACGTGGCATGGTCCGTATGACCTGGTGATCGCCGCCGATGGCTCGGCCTCGTCGCTGCGCACCCTGGTGCAGGGCACCCGGCTGGACCGCGAGTACCCGTGGGGTGCGTTGTGGTGCCTGCTGCCGCGCGGCGACTGGGCGCATCACGACGAACTGCGCCAGCGTTACGTGGCCGCGCGCAAGATGATCGGCCTGTTGCCGGTGGGCACCCGCCCGGGCAATCCGCAGCCGCAGCTGAGCTTCTTCTGGAGCCTGCCGCGCGACCAGTTCGCGCAATGGGAGCAGGACGGCATGCCGCGTTGGCTGGACGAGGTGGCCACGCTGTGGCCACAGGCCCACCTGCGCCTGCAGGACGTATGCGATGGCGCGCAGCTGGCGCGCGCCGGGTACCGCGATGCCGTGATGGCGCGCTGGCATCGCGAGCGGCTGGTGCTGGCCGGTGATTCCGCGCATGCCATGAGTCCGCAGCTGGGGCAGGGCGTCAACATGGCGCTGATGGATGCGCTGGCACTGCGCGACGCATTGCGCGCGCACGCCGACCGCGATGCCGCGTTGCGTGCGTACCAGGCACAGCGCAGTGCGCACGTGGCCATCTATCACTTCTGGAGCCGCTGGTTGACCCCGCTGTTCCAGTCCGAACGCGATACGTTGGCGCAGGCCCGGGACGTGCTGTTCAAGCCGATGGGCAATCTGCCGGGCGGCCGCGGCCACATGCTGCGCGTACTCAGCGGCACCCAGCGGGGATGGTTGGGGAAGTTGAAACTCTCGCCCGGTTTTGTCGAGGCGATGCGCCCACTCGAAGCCGAAGCGGCATCAGCACATAACGTTTCGTAGCGGTGAACAGGGTGTTGCGTGAAGGGTCAACCAACACTTGTTGACGGTGAAATCACCGTCGCCATGGGAGAAAGGAAGCGTTACTGGACCTCATCCCCCAAGGAGATAGACATGTTGTTTCCGGCCGACGTTCTCGATACTGAAATCTGCAAACTGCGCGGACTGCTGCAGATGTTGCACGAGGATCAGCCGGACGTGATGGAAGACATCTTCGAATTCCACGTGACCAGCCTGATCACCCACGCCGCGCCGGAACACCACGCGCGCATCCGCTCGGCGGCGCGTGCGATGCTGGCCGAAGTGCTCAGCCGCCCGGTGCGGCCCAATCCGAATGCGCCGGACATCCGTCTGATGCCCGAGGTGTTGCTGCCCTCGGCGGCGTGAGCAGCCGGGCAGAGCCCGGCGCTACGGTGCGGGGGAATCTCACCGCATCGGCAACACAATGGCGTGGTCTTCGACGCACGCCACCAGCTGCTCGCCGGCATCCAGCACCGGTGCGATACCGGCGGTGAACTTCGAATAGGCCGGCAGGACCGTCAGCCGATCGCGTAGCCAGAACGCCGGCCACCGCCGCTGCATGCCGGGCAGCTTGGCCAGCGGATGCAGATGGCCGCACAGCACATGCAGCGCAGGGTGCGGCTGCGGATCATGCCGCAGCAGAAACGGCCCTTCCTGCACCCGCTCACCGAGCAGCGTGATGCCCAGGTCCGCCTTCGGCAGCACGCGGTCGTGGTTGCCGGCCAGCGCACCGATCTCCAGCGTGGGGTGCTGCTCCCGCCAGCCCTGCCATTGGCGGTACCAGGCGGCGCGATGCGCCGCGCCGTGCAGCACGTCGCCCAGGATCCACAGCGTGCGCACGGGATGCTCGGCGAGCAGCCGCGTCAACCGCGCCAGGTCCTCGCCGGTGCCGCCGCTGGGCAGGCCGATGCCGGCACGCCGGAACAGATCCGCTTTTCCCAGGTGCAGGTCGGCGATCAGCAACGCCTCGCGTGCGGGCCAGTACAGGGCACGCTCGCCCAGCAGCCGCATGTCTTCGCCTGCAAGCGTAATGGCCGCATCAGTTGGCATGGCGCGTCTCCAGTTGGTTGGCCGCGCGCAGCACGCGCGTCTTCCAGTCTTCGTTGCTGAGCTGCCCGCGCAGGCGCTCGGCCCACAGCGGGAACGACAGCGGCCCCAGCGTGGCGGGCGCCTGCAGGCACAGCGTACGCGCCTGGCAGCGACGCAGCGTGTTGGCCAGGCCCTCCAGATCCAGTTGGCCGTGCAGCACTTCCTGTTCGGCCAAGCCCAACAGAATATGGTCCGGGTCGTGCTGGCGCAGCACGTCGTACAGCAGGCCGGCGGAGGCCTGCAGCTGGCGCAGGCTGCGCGGCGTGCGCCCGGGCAGCGCAGGGATCAACAGCCCGGACA
Organism: Stenotrophomonas sp.; assembly: GCF_050737075.1. GTDB lineage: Bacteria > Pseudomonadota > Gammaproteobacteria > Xanthomonadales > Xanthomonadaceae > Stenotrophomonas. Next base: position 6,490 of record NZ_JBOHXV010000077.1, on the reverse strand, counting down.
CCCGCGCGATGTCGCGGAACTGGCGACGGGCCAGCTCACCCAGGTTGAGGCTGTCGCGCAGGTCGGCGAACACGCCGTCGGGTCGCAGCAGCGCGCTGATCCGCGCCGTATCCACCTCGACCGCGCGTGCCGGCGCCAGCACGAAGCCATAGTCGTTGGCGGCGTAACCGAACGTGTTGGCCTGCACCCGCGTCCAGCGCATCGCCATCAACGCCGCGATGCCTTCGTTGACCTGGCGTCCGGCGAAGGGATACACGAACACGAACTGGCCGTCCCGCCGCCGCACCGTTTCCACCAGCAGCAGCGACGGACCGGGCAGGGCGGAGACGCGCGCCTGCAGGCGCAGCAGGGGCGCCAGCCACCGCATTTCCGGGCTGGTGGCGGGCGCGGCGAGCACGGCTTCCATTTCCTGCCCCAGCGCCGCAGACAACGGCAGCCGCCCGCCCTGCCAGCGCGGCACCACGCCTTCGCCGCCGCGCGCCAGCCGCACATAGGCCGTGAGGTTTTCCAGGCGTACCAGTTCCAGCAGGCGGCCGGCGAACTGGAAGTGGTCGCCGGGACGCAGGCGCCCCACGAACTGCTCTTCCACCGTGCCCAGCCGACCGCCGCGCAGGAACTGCACCATGACGCTGCCGTCGCTGGTGATGGTGCCGATCGACAGCCGGTGGCGCAGTGCCACGCGACGGTCGTGCACGCGGTACACGCCGTCGGCGTCGCGCACGACTTTGTGGAAGTCCGGGTACTGCGCGAGCGCGCGCCCACCCTGCACGATGAAGTCCAGCACGCCCTGCCACTGCGCCGCATCCAGCGCCGCGAAGGCATGCGTGCGGCGGACCTGCTCCAGCAGCGCATCCGCCTCGAAACCGCTACCCAGCGCGCAGCTCACGCAATGCTGCGCCAGCACGTCCAGCGACAGCCGCAACGGGCGGCGCGCCTCGATCACGCCGTCGGCCAGCGCGCGCCGCGCGGCGGCATACTCCACCAGCTCCAGCGCATGCGAGGGCACGCACACGATGTGCCCGGATTCGCCCGGGCGATGGCGTGCGCGCCCGGCGCGCTGCAGCAGCCGCGCGATGCCTTTCGGACTGCCGATCTGCAGCACCTGGTCGACCGCCGGAAAATCCACGCCCAGGTCCAGGCTGGAGGTGGCCACCACGCAGCGCAGCACACCGTCGCGCAGGCCCTGTTCCACCACGCGCCGTTGTGCGGGGTCCAGCGAGCCATGGTGCAGGCCCAGCGTGGCCGGGTCTTCGGGCCACACCGCCGACAGCGCCTGGTGCCAGAGCTCGGCGTGTGCGCGGGTGTTGGTGAACAGCAGGCTGGTCCCGACCGAAAACAGTTTCTCCTGCACGCGCTGCAGCTGCGACAGGCCCAGGTGACCCGCCCACGGAAACCGCTCGCCCTGCGCCGGCAGCAGCGTCTCCACGGCCACCGCGCGCGGGCGCACGCCCGCCACCAGCGGTGCATCGGGCCGATCGGGCAGCAATACCTCGCGCGCCTCGTCCAGGTTGCCCAGCGTGGCCGACAGCCCCCACACCTGCAACGCGGGCAGCGCATCGCGCAGCCGCCGCAGGTTCAACTGCAGCAGCACGCCGCGCTTGTTGCCCACCAGCTCGTGCCACTCGTCCACCACCACGCAGCGCAGCTGGCGCAGATGCGCCAGGGTGGCGGGATAGCTCAGCAGCAGTGCCAGCGACTCGGGCGTGGTGACCAGCACATCCACGCGGCCTTCGCGCGCCAGCCGCTTGTCGCGCGCGCTGGCATCGCCGGTGCGCAGGCCCACCTGCCAGTCCAGCCCCAACGCGTCCAACGGCTCGCGCAACGCCCGTGCGGTGTCGCTGGCCAGCGCACGCAACGGGGTGATCCACAGCACCTGCAAGGCCGGCACTGTCTTACCCTTGCGGCCGGTGGTCGCACGCGGCAGCGGATCGGCCAGCGCTTGCAGCAGCGGGCCGCCGAACATCGCCAGCGTCTTGCCGCTGCCGGTGGGCGTGTGCAGCAGGCCCGACTCGCCCGCAAGGTAATGCCGCCACATCGTTTTCTGGAAGGGCAGCGGCGCCCAGCCGCGGCTGGCGAACCACGCGGTCAGCCGGGCCATCGCCTCACGCCGCGTCACCGCGCCAGCGCCTGCAGCTGCGCCAGCGTATCGGCCTCACTGGCCGGCTTGTCGTGCCGCCAGCGCAGGATGCGCGGGAAGCGCACCGCGATGCCCGACTTGTGCCGGGCGCTGCGGTTCACCGCCTCGAAGCCGAGTTCGAACACCTGCTCGCCGCGCACACTGCGCACCGGGCCGAAGCGTTCCAGCGTGTTGGCGCGGATCCAGCGGTCCAGCGCCAGGATCTCCTTGTCGTCCAGGCCCGAGTACGCCTTGGCTACGGGCACCAGCCGCTCGCCGTCCCACACGCCGAACGTGTAGTCGGTGTACAGCGTGCTGCGCCGGCCGTGGCCGGCCTGCGCGTAGATCATCACCGCATCGATGGTGAGGGGATCGATCTTCCACTTCCACCAGTCGCCGCGCCGCCGGCCACTCTGATAGACCGAACTGCTGCGCTTGAGCATCAGTCCTTCCACGCCGCGCTCGCGCGCCTGCGTGCGTTGCGCCGCCGCGGCAGGCCAGTCGGCGGCGACGAGCGCCGGTGACAGGGCAAGGCGTGGGTCGCCCAGCGCATCCAGCACCGTCGCCAGACGCGCGCGCCGCGCCGCCAGCGGCTGCTGGCGAAGGTCTTCGCCGCCCAGCTCCAGCAGGTCATAGGCCAGCACGCGCACCGGCGTGTCGCGCAGGGTCTTCGGGCCGGGCTTGCGCCGCTGGATGCGCGTCTGCAGCGCGGTGAACGGCAGCGGCTGCGCCTCGCCATCGCGCCAGGCCAGCAGTTCGCCATCGATCACGGTGCCATCCGGCAGTGCCATCGCCGCGTGCTCGATCTCCGGGAAGCGACCGTCCAGACGCTCTTCGCCGCGCGACCACAAGGCGACCTCGCCCTGGCGGCGCAGCAGCTGCAGGCGGATGCCATCCCACTTCCATTCCAGCGTCCAGTCGTCGATCGGGCCCAGGCTGGTGACGTCGGCTTCGAGCGGGGAGGCGAGGTAGAACGGATACGGCTGCTGCCGGTCCTCGGGCAGTTCCTCCGGCGTAAGCAGCGTGGCCAGCAGGCCGGGCGAGGGCACCCACGCCCCGAGCATGCGCTGGGCGATGCGGGCGATGTCGATACCCGACAGCTCCGCCAATGCCTGCTGCACGAGGCGCTGCGATACGCCCACGCGCAGCGCGCCGGTGAGCAGTTTGTTGAACACCAGGCGTTCGGCGGCAGGCAGGTGGCGCCAGCCTTCTTCCACCGCCGCGCGTCGTACCGCTTCGGGTTGGTTGGCCACCGCCAGCAGATGGCCTTCGATCCACTCGGCCAACGGCCGTTCCGGCGCGGAGTCGTGTGGGTCGTGGAGCAGCAGCGTGAGTGTCTCGGCCAGGTCGCCGACCTGGTCGTAGCTGTCGGCCACCAGCCAGTCCGGCAACACGGATGCCTCCGCGATCCACGCGCGCAGTTCGCCGCTGCTGGCAATCTTCTGGCGGGCGCCGCCCACCTTGCCGCCGCTCAGCAGGTACAGCGCCCACGCCGCATCATGCGGCTGCGCGGCGCGGAAGTACGCGACCAGCGCGGCGCGTTTGTCGAGCGTAGCGGTGCTCCGGTCCAGGCGTTGGTACAACGCGGCGAAGGCCCTCATTCCTCGCTCCCGAAATCGGTGCGGAAGGCCTCGGCCGCGATGCCGCGTTCGCGCAGGAACGGAATGAGCGCATCGGTATTGCCATGGGTGGCGATCACGCGCCGCGCACCGGTCTGTTCGATGGTCTGCAGCAGCGCCGGCCAGTCGGCGTGGTCGGACACCACGAAGCCACGGTCGTAGTTGCGCCGGCGACGATTGCCGCGCAGCCGCATCCAGCCTGACGCGAAGCCCAGCTGGTGTTTGCCGAAGCGGCGCAGCCACGTGGTGCCGGCGGCCGACGGCGGTGCCAGGATCAGCTTGCCCGCGGCATCGGGCTCGCGGCCCTGTTCGGCCACCGTGTGCGTGTCCAACATCGCAATGCCGGCCTGCCGGTACACCGCCACCCCATTGGCAATGGCCCCGTGCAGCCACGCCGGCTGGTCGTCCAGCGGCAGCAGTTCGGCCAACACCCGCTGCGCCTTGCCCAGGGCGTAGCACAGCAGGATCGCGGCTTCGCCGCGTTGTTCGCACTCGCGCCGCCAGGCCACGATCTCGGCGGCCACCGCGGCGGTGTCCTGCCAGCGGTAGATCGGCAACGCGAACGTGGCCTCGGTGATGAATACATCGCACGGCACCACCTCGAACGGCGCGCAGGTCGGATCGGGCTGGCGCTTGTAGTCGCCCGACGCGACCCAGACCTGCGACCCGTCATCGATGCGCACCTGTGCCGAGCCCAGCACGTGCCCGGCCGAATGCAGCGACACCTGCACGCCGCCCAACGTGAAGCGTTCACCGTAGTCGTGTGCCTCCAGCGCGACATCGCCCAGCCGCCAGCGCAGGATCGGCACGCTGCCGGTGCTGCAGTAATACTGGCCCATCCCGCCGCGCGCATGGTCGCCGTGGCCGTGGGTGATGACCGCGCGCGGTACCGGCCGCCACGGGTCGATATGGAAATCGCCCGCCGGGCAGTACAGGCCCTCCGGACGCAGCACCACCAGGTCATTGTTCGCCACGTCTGCAGTCATGCCTGCACTGTGCCGCCGCGGTCGTGCACGAGGTGAGAATCCGGCTGAACGGCGACCCGCGCGTGGATGCGGCAGAATCGTGGCACCTGCCAGGAGGCCTGCGTCATGACGTCCGCATTGCCCGCGTTCGAGACCCACGAAGTCACCAACCAGCCGCCGCCGTTCGGCGTTCGCAATCTATGGGCCGACGACGTGGCCCTGGCCGACGCCGTGCAGCGCGAGGGCGGCGCGGGGTTCGTCGATGTGCTGCAGGCCTATGGCGGCAGCGCGGGCGACACGTTGTACCGGCTGGGATTTGAGGCCAACCGTGATCGTCCACGGCTGCGTACGCATGACGCGCAGGGACACCGCATCGATACGGTCGAATTCCACCCTGCCTATCACCAGCTCATGGAGGTGGCCAAGCGCCATGGCGTTGCCGGGCTGTCCTGGCACGATGGCCGCGCGGGTGCACACGTCGCGCGCGCGGCGCTGAGTTTCCTGCATCACCAGGCAGAGGCCGGCACCAGTTGCCCGTTGACCATGACCCATGCGGCGGTGGCCGTGCTGCGCCAGGATCCGGCGCTGGCCGAATGGGCCGACAAGGCGGCCGCGCCGATCTACGACCCACGCGATGTGCCGATCGCCGACAAGGCCGGCATCACCCTGGGCATGGGCATGACCGAGAAACAGGGCGGTTCGGACGTGCGCAGCAACGCCACCCGCGCCGAACCGCGCGCCGACGGCAGCTATGCGCTGGTCGGGCACAAGTGGTTCTTCTCCGCGCCGATGTCCGACGGCTTCCTGGTGCTGGCGCAGGCGCCGGGGGGGCTGACCTGTTTCCTGATGCCGCGGCGGCTGGCCGATGGCAACCGCAATGCCTTCCGGCTGATGCGGCTCAAGGACAAGCTGGGCGACTGGTCCAATGCATCCAGCGAAATCGAGCTGTGCGGCGCGTGGGCGCGCCGGGTGGGCGACGAAGGGCGGGGTGTGGCGACCATCATCGGCATGGTCATGCTGACGCGGCTGGACTGCATGCTCGGCGCCGCGGCGGAAATGCGCATGGCGCTGGCGCAGGCCCTGCACCACACCCGGCATCGCAGCAGTTTCGGCCGCCGTCTGTGCGACCACCCGCTGATGGCCAACGTGCTGGCCGACCTGGCGATCGAGTCGGAGGCGGCAACCGCCTTTGCCATGCGCGTTGCCCGCGCGGTCGACCTGGCGCCGCACGATGCACAGGAGGCGGCCTTCGCGCGCATTGCAACGGCGGTCGGCAAGTACTGGGTGTGCAAGCGTGCGGCGGTGTTCGTCAACGAGGCGCAGGAGTGCCTGGGCGGTGCCGGCTATGTCGAGGAATCCATGCTGCCACGCCTGTACCGGCAGGCGCCGCTGAATTCGATCTGGGAAGGCAGCGGCAACATCCAGTGCCTGGACGTGTTGCGCGCGTTGGCGCGCGAGCCGCAGGTAGTGCCGGTGCTGGAGGCGGAACTGCAGACGGTGGTGGGGCAGGACCCGCGTTACGACGCTGCCTTGCAGGCACTGCGCGAGCAGTTGGCCGCCACCCCTGCGGAGGCGCAGGCACGGCGGGTCACCGAACGACTGGCGTTGCTGTTGCAGGCCTCGGTCCTACTGCGTGCGCAGAGCCCGCTGGCGGCCGCATTCGTTGCTTCCCGCCTCGGCGGAGACCACGGCATGGCATTCGGTACGTTGCCCGATGACGTCGACCATCAGGCCATCATGGCGCGCGCGTTGCCGTAACGCGGGGCCGACCGGCGTCGCCGGTCGGCCCA
>NZ_JBOHXV010000076.1:0-23900 GCF_050737075.1 Stenotrophomonas sp. | reverse complement strand
GCCACGACCGGCGCGGCCGCGGCGGCGCGGCGTTCACGCCACGAGGGCTTGCCGGCCAGCAGGTTGTCGTCGCCGGGGGCCAGCGCGCGCACTTCCACGTTGCCGGTGCCGCGCTGGGTAATACCCAGGCGCACTGCGGCGGCATAACTGAGGTCGATCACGCGGCCGTCGTGGAACGGCCCGCGGTCGTTGACGCGCACGATCACCGACTCGCCGTTGTCCATGTTGGTGACCCGGGCGAAGCTCGGCAGCGGCAGGGTCTTATGGGCGGCGGTGAAGGCGTACATGTCGTACACCTCGCGGTTGGAGGTGAGGCGGCCATGGAACTTGGCGCCGTAGTACGACGCGGTGCCCTTTTCGGCGTACCCGCGGGTGTCGTCCATCACCTGGTACTGCTTGCCCAGCACAACGTACGGCGACTTGTTGCCGACCGGCGAGCGCGGCAGGTCCACCACGTCCGGTTCGGGAATGCAGGCCACGTTGGGAATGTAGGTGGGCGTGCTGTCGTTGACGCCGGGCTTGTACAGCCCGCCGGCGCGGTAGTCGCCACGCGTGCTGGGGTCCTCGGCGGCCGCCTGGTAGGGCGAGCCGTCCGGGCAGTGCGCGGGGCGCCCGCCCTTGCCCGGCCCCTGCACCAGCGTGCCGCCGGGCTTGCCAGCGCCGGCGGCGGTGGAGGGCTTCTTCGGCGCCGTGCTGCAGGCGGCCAGCGCCAGCATCAGCAGACCGGGGATCCACCAGCGTGCGCGTGCGTTCATGCCGGCGGCAGCTCCTGCCCGGCGATGGCCTGGGACAACTGGTACACCGCCATCGCGTACATCTTGGAGAGGTTGTAACGGGTGATCGCGTAGTAATTCTGGAAGCCGAGCCAGTACTGCTTGCCCGCGCTGCCTTCCAGCGTGATCGGGGTGGCGGTCAGGCCCGCCGGCACCGGCACGCTGGGCTGGTAGCCGCGCTGGGCCAGCTCGGACAGCGTCCAGGTCGGCGTCCAGTCAGTGGGATCGAACGGCTCGCGCCCCGCGGCCAGCGTGGCCGGCACCGCCACCGGGCCGCCGCGCACCCAGCCGCCCTTCTTGACGAAGTAATTGGCGATCGAGGAGAACACGTCGTCATAGCTGGTGAACAGGTCGCGGCGACCGTCGCCGTTGCCGTCCACCGCGAAGTCCTGGTAGCTGGAGGGCATGAACTGCCCCATGCCCATGGCACCGGCGTAGCTGCCCTTGATGGCGAGGATGTCCAGCTTCTCATCGCGGCTCAGCGCGAACAGGCGCGCCAGTTCGTCGCGGAAGTACAGTTCGCGGCGCACTTCGCGCTCCAGCTTGGCCGGGTCGCCGCTGCGCGGGTAGTTGAACGCCAGCGTGTACAGCGCGTCCAGCACGCGGTAGCTGCCGGTGTTGCCGCCATAACTGGTTTCCACGCCGATGATCGCCACGATCACCTCGGCCGGCACGCCGGTGCGCTGCTGCACGCGCATCAGCTCGTCGCGGTGGGTGGCGAGGAATTTCCGGCCGCCCTCGATCCGCGCCTGGCTGATGAACATCGGCCGGTACTCGTTCCACGGCTTGACCCGCTCGGCGGGGCGCGACATGGCGGCGATGATCGGATCGCGCACCTGCGCCTGGGCCAGCGTGGCCTCGATCTGTGCGGCGGGAATGCCATAGCGGGCGGCGGTATCGCGCACGAAGTTGGCGCGCGCCACCTCGAACGGAACCGGGGTCAGGTCCACCGGCGGCGCGGTGGCGGCAGCGCCTTCGGGCGCGGCTTCGGCGGGTCCCTTGTGGGCAACCCCCGGCTTGTTGGGCGCACCCGACGCCTGCGGCGGCGGTGACGGGGAATGCGGCTGGGTCGCGCAGGCAACCAAACCGAGCGTAAGCATGCAGGCCAAAGTGCGTCGAATCATCGCCGCAGGTTAGCAGGTCAAAGATGAAATAAAACCCCTAACACCATGAATACCAACGATTTGCCCGAAGAAACTCGGGTTCGTTAAGACCATGTGTATACCCACCTTCCCATGGGCCGGCCAACGGCCGGCGCTACCGGGATCCCTCAGACGAGGAGCCCCCCTCTTGTTGAGGGGGGCGCGCCGACAGGCGCGGGGGATAGGAAGCATGCCCCGGTCTCCGGTATACCTTTTGCGCTTACGCGCAAAAGGTATACCGGTTGCGTCCCCATCCCCACGGACGCAACCGGCCTACCGACCCAGTCGGTACCGGCATGACGCGCAACTCCCCAGCGCGCGCCCTGCCCCCTGTACCCGTCGGGTCAACTACTTCCCGCCAGCGCCTGGTGCATCGCTTGGCTCGATGCCCGGCTGCTCGCGGGCCGCCATTGTGCAGGCGCTTTACGACAAGTCCATTGATCAGGATCAAGCGCATTCATATCTGTGCGCCACATCTCACTTTCATGCCGTTTTGTTGACGCAACCTGCACCTCAAGCGACGGTTTTGTCGTGTTCGGCACGTTCCTGGCGCGCTTTTTGCGCAAAAACGGCGCCCGAACCAGCCAACCTTTTGACTAGACATAGAAATGTGGGGTAGCTGCGACGAAATGTCGCCACGGCGCACGGCCCGTGGGCCGCACGGGCGGCTCAGCCGTACCCGCCGTGTACCGGATTGTGGCTGCGCGCGGCCATCACCAGCCCGAAGCCGGCCAGCAGCGAGACCGCCGAGGTGCCGCCATAGCTGATCAGCGGCATCGGCACGCCCACCACCGGCAGCAGGCCGGAGATCATGCCGCCATTGACCAGCACGTAGACGAAGAACGCCAGGCCGGTGGCGCCGGCGAGCAGGCGCGAATAGGAGTCGCGCGACTGCGAGGCGATCCACAGGCAGCGCCCGATCACCACCAGGTAGAGCGACAGCACCACGGCCACGCCGATCCAGCCGAACTCCTCGCTGAGCACGGAAAAGGCGAAGTCGGTGGTCTGTTCGGGAATGAAGTTCAGGTGCGACTGCGAGCCCTGCCCCCAGCCCTTGCCGTCGAAGCCGCCGGAGCCGATCGCGATCTTGGACTGGATGATGTTCCAGCCCGCGCCGAGCGCGTCCATCTCCGGGTCCAGGAACATCATGATGCGGTCTTTCTGGTACGGCCGCAGCAGCCAGAACCAGGCCACCGGGGCGGCAGCGGCGACGCCGCCCACGCCCACGCCCACCCACCACCAGGGCAGGCCGGCCAGCAGCAGCACGAACGCACCGCTGGCGGCGATCAGCACGCCGGTGCCGAAGTCGGGCTGCAGCATCACCAGGCCGGTGGGCACGCCGATGATGACCGCGCTGACCATCACCGTGGAGAAACGCGGCGGCAGCGGCATGCGGTGCAGGTACCAGGCCACCATCATCGGCAGGCTGACCTTGAGCAGCTCGGCCGGCTGCAGGTAGAACAGCTTGAGGTCCAGCCATTGTCGGCCGTATTTACCGGTGCCGAGCACGAACACGGCCAGCAGCGGAATCATCGAGACCGCGTAGATCAGCGGGGTGGCCGAGCGGATGCGCAGGATCGGCAGCCGCGAGATGCCCCACAGCGCGGCCAGCCCGACCGCGAAGCGCGCGCCCTGCGCGAACACCAGGCCGTCGCCCCCGGCGCTCTTGAGCACCGACAGGCCGATCAGCATCAGCGCGCCCAGCGCCAGGCACAGCACCCAGTCCAGGGTGCTGGTGAAGCGTACGACCATGTCGGTCGCCCAGCGCAGGAAGACCTTCATCGGGTGCGCTCCACAGGCGGGGCGGGGGCGGCGACAGCGGGTTGCGGCGCGCTCGGTGCAGGCGCCGGGACCGGCGCCGGGGCCGGCACGCCGACCATGACCGGCAGCCCTTCCAGCGCGGCGGCGGCAGCATCGCCGGCCTCGCGCGCGGTGCGACCGCCCCCATCGAACGCCGTGCTGCCGATGGCGGTGGTGCCGCGTTCGCTGTCCAGCGGCTCCATGCCTTCGGGCATCTTGCCGAGCAGCCAGGCGTCGAACAGCTTGCGGGCGATCGGGGCCGCCGCCGAGCCGCCGTAGCCGCCGCCTTCCACCGCGATCGCCAGCACGATGACCGGGTCTTCGGCCGGAGCGAAGCCCACGAACAGCGAACGGTGGCGCAGGTGCATCGGCAGGCTCTTGGGATTCACGGCGGCCGTACCGCGGCGGCTGATCACCTGCGCGGTACCGGTCTTGCCGGCGATGGTATACGGCGCGCCGGCAGCGGCACGCGCGCCACTGCCGCCCGGGCGCATGGTGCCCATCATGCCTTCGCGCACCGCCTGCAGGTTGCCCGGGCTGGGGCTGATCGGCTTGCTCGGCCCCTGCGGGGTCGACACCCAGTCGGCATCAAAACCGGCGCGCTCCTGCATCACCAGCCGCGGCGTACGCAGGTGGCCGTCGGCGATGCCGCCCACGCCATGCACCAGCTGCAGCGGGGTGACCTTCCAGTCGCCCTGGCCGATGCTGACGTTGACGGTGTCGCCGGGATACCAGCGTTCCTTGCGCGCCTTGTACTTGTTCTGCGGCGAGGGCAGGATGCCGCCGATCTCGCCGGTGAGGTCGATGCCGGTCGGCGAACCGAAGCCGTAGCCGCCCATGTACTGGTCGAAGCGCTCGATGCCCATGTCCAGCGCGAGCTTGTAGTAATACGTGTTGACCGACTGGGTGATCGACTTGCGCAGGTCGGTCCAGCCGTGGCCGCCACGGTTGGCGTCGCCCCAGCCGCGCGAGGTGCCCGGCAGGTAGAACATGCCGGTGGACAGGATCTTGTCTTCGGGCTTGCGCACGCCGCTGTCCAGGCCGGCCAGGCCGATCAACGGCTTGATCGTCGAGCCCGGCGCCACGCCCCCCAGCACCAGCCGGTTGAACTGCGGCCGCGAGGGGTTGTCGTTGAGCGCCTTGAAGTCCGCGTGGGAAATGCCGTTGACGAACAGGTTGGGGTCGTACGACGGCAGGCTGACCATCGCCAGCACTTCACCGGTGCGCGGGTCCATCGCCACGGCGGCGCCTTCGAAGTCGCCGAACGCGGCCACCATGGCGCGCTGCAGGTCGGCATCGATGGACAGGCGCAGGTCGCTGCCGGACTGCGCGGCCACCCGGCCGATGGTGCGGATGGCCCGCCCCTGCACGTTGGTTTCCACCTGCTCGTAGCCGACCTTGCCGCGCAGCTGCTGCTCGTAATAGCGCTCCAGCCCGGACTTGCCGATATGGGTCAGCGCGGCATTGCCCTCGCCCAGCGTCTCCAGGTCCTTGTCATCGACCCGGCCGACGTAGCCGATGATGTGCGCGAACAGGTCACCGTAGGGGTAGCGCCGGGTCAGGTACGGCTCCAGCTCCACGCCGGGATAGCGCCAGCGATCCACCGCGAAGCGCGCCATTTCCTCATCGGTCACGCGCAGCTTGAGGGTCACCGGCAGGAAGCTGCGGCGCGCCTTGCGCGATTTGTTGAAGGTCTCGATGTCTTCCGGGCTCAGGTCCAGGATCTTCGCCAGCCCGGCCAGGGTGGCGTCCATGTCCTTGACCTTGTCCGGGGTGATGTCCAGCCGGAACGCGGGCACGTTCTCGGCCAGCAGGCGCCCGTTGCGGTCGTAGATCATGCCGCGCCCGGGCACCACCGGCCGCGGCTTGATGCGGTTGGCTTCCGAGCGCGTGGCGTAGATGTCGTGGTCCAGCACCTGCAGCTTGAAGTACCAGCCGCCCAGCCCGACCAGGCACACCAGTACGCCGAGGAAGCCCAACGCGGCGCGGCGCCGGAACTGCTCGGCTTCGGCGTGCGGATTCTTGGCCTGGCGGCGCACGTACATGTCAGCGCCCGCGACGCCCGAAGCGGACCGCATCCAGCAGCACGAACACCAGCGGCCACAGGCCCATGCCCAGCAGCGGCGCCCACCAGTACGACCACGGCAGGGTCGGTTCGCCCACCGCGATATGGACCACGGCGCTGACGATGCGGTCGTTGAACAGCAGCCCGCCGATGGCCAGCACCTGCTGCGACATCGGGAAGAAGCGGATGCGCGCGCGGAAGCGCTGCAGGATGAAGGTCAGCATGACCAGCCGCAGCGCCTGTTCGCCCAGCACGCCGCCGTACAGCAGGTCGGCGAGCACGCCGCAGACGAAGGCCACGCCCAGCCCGACCCGGTCCGGCGCCTCGATCACCCAGTAGGCCAGCACCAGCGCCAGCCAGTACGGGCGCAGCGGCTGCAGCAGCGCCGGCAGCGGCAGCAGGCCGAGCAGCAGCGCCAGCACGATGCTGACCGGGAGCACCCAGGGTTTGTCGCGCAGGCGGCTCATCGGGTGGGCCCCGTGGAGGTTGGCTGGGGAGCAGGTTGGGCCGGTTGCGGCGCGGTTTGCGTGGGCCGACTGACAGTCGGCGCTACCGGGGGTGGCGCGGCTTCCGTGGGCCGGGCAGAGCCCGGCGCTACGGCGGGTGCGGCGGCGGGACCGCCTGCCGCTTCGGAAAGCTGGAGATTGGGTGGGACGCGGATTGCTGCGCCGGGGCGCAGGAGCAATACGTCGCGGCCGCGGTCGAGCTGGGCGGCGGGCTTGAGTTCGCCGACCAGGAAGGCGTGGGTGTCGTCGGGGCGCAGGGCGGTGATCTTGCCGACCGGGAAGCCGGCCGGGAAGCGGCCGCCGAGGCCGGAGGTGACGATTTCATCGCCCACTTCCACGCCGGCGCTGAGCGGAATGTCGCGCAGTTCGAGGGTGTCGCCGCGGCCGTACACGATCAGGCGCACGCCATTACGTGCCACGGTCACCGGCACCGCGTGGTCCGGGTCGGTAAGCAGCAGCACGGTGGCATTGCTGCCGGTGGTGGCGATCACCTGCCCCATCAGCCCACCGGCGTCGATCACCGCCTGGCCCAGGTGCACGCCATCGCGGCTGCCGGCGGCCAGCACCAGGCGCTGCTTGACCGGGTCCAGGTCGATGTCGAGGATCGGCGCCAGCTGCACGTCCAGCCCGCTGCGCTCGGCCACGTTGAGCAGCTCGCGCAGCTGCGCGTTGTCCAGCGCCGCCGTCTGCAGGCGGGTCAGGCGCGCGTTGGCGATCAGCAGCTGGTTGCGCAGCTCGCGGTTCTCGTCCACCAGCTGGCCGTGGCTGGCCGCGTTGTCCTTGACCTGGGTGCCGAGCCGGCCCGGCAAGCCGGCCAGGGCCCAGACCGGCTGCACCAGCACATTGGCCTGCGCGCGCAGGCGCGCCAGCCAGCCGGCCTGGTCGTCGAGCACGATCAGGGTGATGGCCAGGGCCAGGTAGGCGAGCAGCCGCAGGGGGCTGCTGGCATCACCCTGGCGGGAGGCTACGGGAGGACCGGCGTAGGGCGGCACGACTGGCTTCGACTGATCAAGGGGTGGAATGCAGCGGGGCAGAGCCCCGTTGCAGCAGGGCAGAGCCCCGCTCTACGGGGGACCGGAACACGGGGCGACAGGATGCGACAACGCCCCGGCGCTGCGATGCCCGGCGTGGCGGGCACGCAGCGGGCATCACGCCGCAGGGGCGCGTGTTCGGAACGGCAACGGTACGGCTTACTCCGGCGCAAAGAACTCGTTGCCGTGCATGTCCACCAGCTCCAGCGCACGACCGCCACCGCGGGCCACGCAGGTCAGCGGATCGTCGGCCACCTGCACGTGCAGGCCGGTTTCCTCGGAGATCAGGCGGTCCAGGTCGCGCAGCAGCGCGCCGCCACCGGTGAGCACGATGCCGCGCTCGGCGACGTCGGCACACAGTTCCGGCGGGGTCTGTTCCAGGGCCAGCTTGACCGCGCTGACGATGCCCGAGAGCGGCTCGTGCAGGGCTTCCAGCACCTCGTTGGAGTTGATCTTGATCATCTTCGGCACGCCCTCGGCGAGGTTCCTGCCGGAGATTTCCATTTCGATGACTTCGGCCTGCGGGTAGGCGCAGCCCAGCTCGACCTTGATCCGCTCGGCGGTGGCTTCACCGATCAGCATGCCGTGGTTGCGGCGCACGTAGTTGGTGATCGACTCGTCGAAGCGGTCGCCGCCGATCCGGACCGAGGCCGAATAGACGATGCCGTTCAGCGAGATCACCGCCACTTCGGTGGTGCCGCCGCCGATGTCGATGACCATCGAGCCACGCGCTTCAGTGACCGGCATGCCGGCGCCGATGGCGGCCGCCATGGGTTCTTCGATCAGGAACACGTCGCGGGCACCGGCTTCTTCAGCCGATTCCTTGATGGCGCGGCGCTCGACCTGGGTCGAGCCGGCCGGCACGCAGACCAGCACGCGCGGGCTCGGGCGCAGGAAGCGCGACTTGTGCACCTTCTTGATGAAGTGCTTGAGCATCGCCTCGGTGTAGGTGAAATCGGCGATGACGCCGTCCTTCATCGGGCGGATGGTGGTGATGTGGCCCGGGGTACGGCCCAGCATCTGCTTGGCCTCGGCGCCGACGGCGGCCACCGAACGGGTACCACCGATCGCACGGTCCTGGCGCACGGCCACGACCGACGGCTCGTTCAGCACGATGCCCTGCCCGCGCACGTAAATGAGGGTATTGGCCGTGCCCAGGTCGATGGACAGGTCATTGGAGAACATGCCACGCAGTTTCTTGAACATCTGGGAGTTGATCCTGAGGGGTGTCGCGCCCAACGCGGGATGGCGAAAAATTGGGCAGAATTCGAGACCGACAAGCCTAGCAATCCCCCTGTTCGCGAGCAAGGAGAAATCTGCCCCAACGCCAGCCTTGGCGGCCATTCAGGCGGGTCCGGACAGCCGGGGTTCTGGCCCTGCGGCGTCTCACCCGTTAACCTTTGCGTTATTGGGCGCCTCAGGGCGCCGTTTCGTTGCCCGCCCGACGGGCCTCAAACTCCATTCCGCATAGGCCTTAATCGATGTCCGCTTTGATCTGTGGTTCTCTTGCCTTCGACACCATCATGGTGTTTCCGGACCAGTTCAAGAATCACATCCTGCCGGACAAGGTGCACATCCTGAACGTCTCGTTCCTGGTGCCGCGCATGCGCCGCGAGTTCGGCGGCTGCGCCGGCAACATCGCCTACAACCTGCACCTGCTGGGCGGCGACCCGATTCCGATGGGCACCGTGGGCTCGGACTTCGGCCCGTACCGCGAGTACTTCCAGGGCCTGGGCATCGACCTGAGCCGGGTCAAGGTGATCGACGAGCTGTTCACCCCGCAGGCGTTCATCACCACCGACCACGACAACAACCAGATCACCGCGTTCCACCCGGGCGCGATGATGCGGTCCTACGAGAACCACGTGAAGGACGTGCCGGGCGTGACCCTGGGCCTGGTCGGCCCGGACGGCCGCGAAGGCATGATCCAGAACGCCGACGAGTTCTCCGCGGCCGGCGTGCCGTTCATCTTCGACCCGGGCCAGGCCATGCCGCTGTTCAACGGCCCGGAACTGCGCACGTTCATCGAGCAGGCCGACTACGTGGTGGTCAACGACTACGAGTCCAACCTGCTGCAGGAGCGCACCGGCTGGGACGAAAAGGCGATCGTGAGCCGGGTCAAGGCCTACATCACCACCCGCGGCCCGAAGGGCGCGGTGATCCACACCCCGGAAAAGACCTATGACATCCCGCCGGCGCACGAGCGCCGCGTGGTCGACCCGACCGGCTGCGGCGACGCGTTCCGCGCCGGCCTGATCTACGGCATCGAGAAGGGCTACGACTGGCTGACCATCGGCCGCATGGGCAACCTGATGGGCGCGCTGAAGGTGGAGCACCCGGGTACGCAGAACCAGCGCTTCACCTTCGAAGAATTCAATGAGCAGTTCAAACAGCAGTTCGGTTACGCGCTGAACGGTTGATCGTGCGGGATTGCCGGGCAGAGCCCGGCACTACCCGGCGCGCCCCTCAATTCCACCAGTTCGGCATTTTGCTGGCGTCCACGCCGCCGGTTTCGAACACGGCCGTGCGGGTGCCGCCGGCCTTGACCGGGAATTCGATGCTGAGGGTCTTGGCCTTGCGCGCCAGCTTCCACAGCGCCTTCTGGTCGGTGATGAACATGGCAATCGCCTCGTCGGTCTTCGGGCGCCAGGCCGCCATGCTGATCGACTTGCCGTCGTCCACGGTGACCTTGACCGTGCACTGCGGGCAGCGGAAGTCACCGGCCTGCAGCACGAGGTAGGCGTGGCGCTTCCACTCGGGGTGGTCGCGGAAGATCAACTGCACCGGCTTGGGGCCGCTGCCGTCCACGTCGACCCGCTCCTTGCTGTAGATCGAGGCCGAAATCTGGTTGCCCTTGTTGCCGACCGGCATCTGGTTGTACTGCCACAGGCCCTGCATGCGGCGCAGCTCGCGCGCGGTTTCGGCCTTGGCCTTGACCTCGGCAAACCCCGGCTCGATGCGGGCAGCGACGTCGGTGTCCTTGTACTGGTCCAGCAGCGAGCCCCCGTGGATGCGCGCCCGCTCCCAGTCCTGCGCGGCCACGGCCATGTCGTACTGCTTGGCCACGCCTTCGGCCTTCTCTTCCTGCTGCGCCTTGGCGGCAGCCGTGGCAGCTTCCTGCGCCTTGCGCTCTTCTTCGGGGTTGCTGCAGGCGGCCAGCGCGAAGGCGCAGGCCGCCACCAGGATCAATCGCTTCATTGGAACTCCAGGCAGTGAAGGCGCGCGGCGGCGCCACGCGCCCACTGTATCGCCTGGGGTAGCCGGTGTTCCATGGGGCGGAGCTGGCCGACCGACGAGGGTGCGTGGGGATTACGGCTTGGGACGCGAAGCGTGCGGAGTACTACCGCCACCCCGATACCACACCTTCTGTCCGCTGGCAGCGCCGGCGCCGGGCCCGGTTGCTTCGGGGCGAACGACATCCACACGCAGCGTGGTGTCCTCGTCCGACTCCACAGGGGAATCCGCTGCGGCACCCTTCCACGTGGGGTAGATGAAGGTCTCGTTCCGGTACGTCAATGCACCCCAATCGACCAATTTGCCTTCAGCAGCAGCCCCGCGGTCAAGATCAGGATTAACGCCCGCATTCCGAGCCAATGGCGATTGTGCGAAGCCGTTCTTGATGAAACTTATGCATTCATCCCTCGACCGGCCCAACGAGTCAAGCCGATTATCCCGCTTGATGCTCGAATCGCTCGCCTTCAGCTGCTTGATTTCCTCCTCGATCAGTCGCAGGGAACACTTCACCTCGTGAGCGTTCTTGCCACCACGAATATTGTCGCGCGCCTCGTTTTGAATCCTTTCGATGCGACTGCCGGCTTTTTCAGGAAGAATGCCCAGTTTCCTGATCTTGGCGTCGGCAATATGCACGACACGGTCGATTTTATTCTGCACGTTGCTGGATGATTTGAACACGGCGGCTTCTGGGAATGGGGAGCCGGCATGCTAGGAACCGAGTCACACTTCGACCTTCAGTTTTCGCTCACCGCACAGGCTGACATTCACATACGCCGGCATAGTTGCGCGTCGCCATAGCGCTGAGCTATTGCGTCGCAATGAACCCGTAAATTGCACATATGACAACGGCGGGTTTCCCCGCCGTTGTCGTTCAACGCAGTACTGGCAATTACTGGCCGGCGCTTGCCTTGTCCAGCATGTCCTGCACCGACCCGGTGGTGATCGGGTGGTAGCTGGGCTTGGCCTTCTCGAAGGCGGCCTTGGCGAAGGCCAGGCCTTCCGGGGTCTTCACCAGTTCGGCGTAGATCGGCAGGATCAGCTTGCGGCGGCCCACGCGTTCGATGAAGGCACCGGCCGCTTCATTGGCTTCGACATAGCCGCTGCGGATCGCCAGCGGGTACCAGCGCATCGCGATCTCGCCGTTGGCGGTGCCGGTGAACTTGTACGCACGGTCCAGCGCGGCCAGCTTGTCGAGCGGCAGGGTCTTGCCCAGGCCGTCGATGAAGTGCACCCACTCCTGGGTGCCCCACTCGTTGGTGATCTGCGCGCTCGGCAGCTTGCCGCTGCCCTCCCACGCAATGCGGGCGGTGTCGACGATGGAGAAGTTGCGCGAACGTGCCTTGGTGGCGAAGGACGGAATGCCCGGCTCGTCCAGCCATGCCTTCAGCTCGGCGTCGGTGACGGCGCCGGGCTTCTTGGACAGCAGGTTCTTCTTCAGGTACTCGACGAACTGGTCGGTGTTGGCGCTCTGGAACGCGTGGTCATCGAACCAGCCGCGCAGGAACGGATCGAAGGTCTCGCGGCCGAAGCGCTGCTCCAGGAACTGCAGGAACCACGAACCCTTGACGTAGGCCACGTTGCTCAGCGCCTCGTCCGGGTCGCGCTCGGTCAGCGCCGGCAGCGCCAGCGCCTGGTCGGCCGGGCTCATGTCCTTGATCTCGGCCAGCAGGTCGTTCTGGTCGATCTCACGCTCCATCTCGGCCATCTCCTGGCCATACAGCACCTCGGTGATGCGCCCCTGCACGTAGGTGGTGAAGCCTTCGTTGAGCCAGATGTCCTTCCAGCTGGAATTGGTCACCAGGTTGCCCGACCAGCTGTGCGCCAGCTCATGGGCCACCAGCGACACCAGCGACTTGTCACCCACGATCACGGTCGGAGTGGCGAAGGTCAGGCGCGGGTTTTCCATGCCGCCGAACGGGAACGACGGCGGCAGCACCAGCATGTCGTAGCGACCCCAGCGGTAGTCGCCGTACAGCTTCTCGGCCGCACCGATCATCTTCTCGGTGTCTTCGAACTCCTTGGCGGCCTTGCCGACCATGGTCGGTTCGGCCCACACGCCGGAACGGCCGGAGATCGGTTCGAACACCAGGTCGCCCGCGGCGATGGCCAGCAGGTAGGACGGAATCGGCTGCGGCATCTTGAAGGTGTAGTCACCGTCACGCACGGCCTTGGGATCGTTGTCGGCGCTCATCAGCACCATCACGTCCGGACGCGAGGTCACGTGTGCGCTGTAGGTGAAACGCACGCTCGGCGTGTCCTGCAGCGGTACCCACGAACGGGCGTGGATGGCCTGCGACTGGCTGAACATGAAGGGCAGCTTCTTGCCCTCGGTCATCGACGGCTCCAGCCACTGCAGGCCCGACGCGGTCGGGGCGGTGTGGTAGGTCACCAGCACCTTGCCCGGCTGCTCCGGGGCTTCGATGGTCAGCTTGCTGCCGAACACCTTGTCGGCCGGCGCCAGGGCGAACTGCAGCGGCGCGGTCTTGCCATCGGCGGCGACGGCCTCGACCTTCTCGATGGTCAGCTCGCGGGTGTCCAGCACCAGCTGCTTGGCCGCCTTGTCCTTCCAGTCCAGCGTGTAGGTGGCGGTGCCACCGATCTGCTTGGTGTCGAAGTCCAGCTTCAGATCCAGCGCCAGGTCCTTGATGACGACCTTGTGCGGTTCGGCGTAGGAACTCTCGTCATGACTGCGGTCTTCGGCTTTCACGGTGTTGGCGGCGCTCGGCGGGGCGGCGGGGGCCGCGGTCGGGGCGGAGGGCTCTTTGGAGCAGCCGGCGGCGGCAAGCGCCACGGCCAGGGAAATCAGCAGGAACGGGGATCGCATGAATCGGGACCGATCTGGGTGAAACGAGCAGTTTACCCCTGTCCAGCGCCGGCGGCAGGGTCCCTGCACCCGCCCTGCGCATTCAGTCGCCTTCACACAGCAGTTGGGCCCCGCCGGCGGACTTGGCGCGGTACATCGCGGCATCGGCGCGCCGGTACAGCTCGCGCAGGTCCTCGCCTGGACGGTAGCCGGAACCGCCGGCACTGGCCTTCAGCGGCATCTCGGCGCCGCCGACCGGCTCGGCCAGGCGGTCCAGCCAGCTGCGCATCCGCGCGCAGGCCACGTCATGGCGCGCGTGCACCGCCAGCAGGAATTCATCGCCGCCCCAGCGGCCGATCCAGTCGCTGGGCTGCAGCCACTGCCGCGCCGAGACCACCAGCCGCACCAGCACCTGGTCGCCGGCCAGGTGCCCGTGCGCATCGTTGATCGGCTTGAGGTTGTCCAGATCCACCACGAACAGGGTGAGCGGCTGCCGCCGCGACTGCGCAAGCGAGGCCGAATCGGCCAGCGCCTGCTCGCAGCCCCGGCGGTTCAGCGCCTGAGTGAGCGGGTCGAGCAGCACGCTGCGGCGCAGGTCGCGCAGGCCGGCATCCACCCCGTGCAGGCTGCGGTTGATGCCGCGCAGGAGGCGACCGATCTCGTCATGGCCCAGGTCGGGCAGGTGCGGCAGGCGCTGTTCGTCGTAATAGGCCTCCAGCGCTTCGGCGGCCTGGCGCAGCGGCGCCATGAGCCGGTACAGCGCCATCATCGCCATGCCGGTGCCGACCAGCGTGGCGCCCAGCACCACGCCCAGCACCGCCCACATGGTCTGCTCCTGGTACTGGCCACTGAAGGCCATCCACAGCAGCAGCACCAGCAGTGGCACGTGCACGCCGACAAACACCACGGTCATCAGCTTGGCGCTGAATGAACGGGGAAACACGCGGGCCAGGCCGCGGTAGAGACGCATGGCAGGCCCTCATTGACAGCCTGCCTGCAGTGTCGCCGAGCTGCCTCAGCGTGAACCGGACGGGTGTCTCAAACCTTGTAGCCGGAGTGAATCGATACGATCCCGCCGGTCAGGTTCTTGTAATGGCAGCGCGCGAAACCGGCCTCGCCCATCATGGTCTTGAGCTGTTCCTGCGGCGGGTGCTTGCGGATGCTCTCGGCCAGGTACTGGTAGCTGTCGCCGTCACGCGCGAACAGCTGGCCCAGCTTGGGCAGGATCTTGAACGAGTGGAAGTCGTAGATCGGCTTGAACCAGTCGGCGGTGACTTCGGAGAACTCCAGCACGCGGGCCTGGCCGCCCACCTTGAGCACGCGGTACATCTCGCGCAGGCCGGCGTCCTTGTCGGTCACGTTGCGCAGGCCGAAGGCGATGGTCACCAGGTCGAAGCTGGCGTCCGGGAAAGGCAGCGCCTCGGCGTTGCACTGGACGTATTCCAGGCCCGAGACCAGGCCCCTGTTGGTGAGCCGGTCGCGGCCCACCGAGAGCATGCCGGCGTTGATGTCGCCCAGCACCACTTCGCCCTCGTCACCGACTCGCTCCTTGATCAGCGCGGCGATGTCGCCGGTGCCGCCGGCCAGGTCCAGCACGCGGTCGCCCGGCTTCACCTGCGCGGTGGCTACGTAGTAGCGCTTCCACGCCCGGTGGATGCCCAGGCTCATCAGGTCGTTCATCAGGTCGTAGCTGCGCGCGACCGAGGTGAACACTTCGCCCACCAGCTTCTGCTTGTCCTTGGCGGCGACATCGCGGAAGCCGAAATGGGTGGTGCCACTCTTGTAGGGGGATTCGCTCATGGCCCCGATTATCGCACCGCTCGGGGGCCGGCGGCACCTTATCATGGCCCCTTCAGTTGAACGGACCGCCCATGATCACGACCCCCGACTACGCCGCCCTGCTTGAAACCGCCATTGCCGAAGCCCGCCAGGGCCTGGCCGAAGGCGGCATTCCCATCGGCGCGGCGCTGTACCACAACGACGGCCGCCTGCTCGGCTGCGGCCACAACCGCCGGGTGCAGGAAGGCGACCCGTCCGTGCACGGCGAGACCGACGCGTTCCGCAAGGCCGGCCGCCAGCGCCGCTACCAGGACACCATCATGGTCACCACCCTGGCGCCCTGCTGGTACTGCAGCGGGCTGGTGCGCCAGTTCAACATCGGCACCGTGGTGGTGGGCGAATCGGTCACCTTCCAGGGCGGCATCGACTGGCTGCGCGAGAACGGCGTGCAGGTGATCGACATGCAGAGTCAGGAATGCATCGACCTGCTGGGCGGATTCATCTCGGCCCACCCCGAGGTCTGGAACGAAGACATCGGCGAGTAAGTGCCGCCGTGCTGCGCAGTCGCCGTGTGCGCTGCGCAGCGCAGGAAAGCGCACGACGCCGATGCAGGGTGACGTGCGGTTCTGAATGCTTCAGCTCGCGGCAATCGGCCGCACGCACTGTGGCCCCTGCATGTGGGCCAGAAAGCAGGGCATCGCTGCCACGCGCGCAGTGCAGAGTGAACACGCCGCGCTAACACCCCGACAGCAGGATGCGGCTAGGGTGGACTGCAGTGCATCGGCGCCTGTTCACTCCGGCGTTCGCGCCCATGAAACCACCCGATGCGCTCCCTCGCGACACGCTGCCTGCGTCAGCCGTCGTTTCACTGCGCACAACCGCCACGCCGGCTGCACATCGTCATGACGTCGCATGCACTGCGCGGCACGCACTCTAGTTCGGCCCTTCCTTCCCTACGAATCGACGCACTCATGTCCTCCGTCCCGCTTTCCATTCCCGCCGTGATCAACGTCGATGCCGAAGTGAGCTATTGGCGACAGCGGCACGCCGACGGCCTGCTCGGGACCGGCTCGTTCGGGCATTACGTGCCGTGGATCAAGTTCGCCTGCGATTCGTTGATCACCCAGCCGCGCGCCAGCGACGAACAGCGCGATGAGGCCTTCCAGACCCAGTACGCGCTGCAGATCATGCCGCGCCTGACCGAAGACGAGGCCCGTGCGTTCGTCGAACAGTGCTGGGAACACGTGTACCTGACCAGCCACCACGACCAGAACGCCCGCCCGCGCCTGGGTGCGCGCGCCTGAGCGACACTGCACGGCCCGTACACGGCGCCATGCCAATGATGTGAGGCTCACTGGTCTTCCACGCCGAGCCTCATGAAACCCAGAAGTGTGTTCAACCTCATCGCCAAGAAGGCGTCGTACGCGGCGGGCACGCCGTGGGCCTTCCTCGGCGCGCTCGGCATCGTGCTGATCTGGGGCCTGTCCGGCCCGCTGTTCAAGTTCAGCGATACCTGGCAGCTGGTGATCAACACCGGCACCACCATCATCACCTTCCTGATGGTGTTCCTGATCCAGCACAGCCAGAACGCCGACACCGCGGCGATCCAGATCAAGCTCGACGAGCTGATCCGGGTTACCGCCGAGGCCAACAACGAGCTGCTGGACCTCGAAGAGCTGGACGAAGAGCGGCTGGAAGAGATCCGCCGCACCTACGAGAAGATGGCGCACCAGGCCAGCAAGGCGCTGGAGGCGCGACGCGACGGCGATTGATTCGATCGGGCGCCGCGCGGACACGCATGGCGTGTCCCTACGTCTGATACCGGCACCGCGCGGACACGCATGGCGTGTCCCTACGTCCGATACGGGCGACGCGTAGCGACACGCCATGCGTGTCCCACGCGGTCCATCACCGCGCGGCAACCTCCCCGCCCTCGAGCCACCCACCGCCCAGCACCTTGTACAGCGCCACCTGGTTGGACTGCTGGGCCAGCTGGGTGCTGACCAGCGACTGCCGTGCGGTATACGCCGTGCGGCGTGCATCCAGCAGGGTCAAGAAGCTGTCCAGGCCCGCGTCATAGCGCGCCTGCGACAGCGTACGCGCCTGCTCGGCCGCCGCCACCAGCGCCTGCTGCGAGGCCAGCTGCGCATCCAGGCTGTCGTTGAGCGCCAGCGCGTCGGCGGCCTCGCGGAAGCCGGACTGGATCGCCTTCTCGTACTGGGCCAGCGCGATATCGCGATTGGCATTGGCCACGCCCAGGCCGGCGCGCAGCTTGCCGCCCTGGAAGATCGGCAGGTTGAGCGTGGGCATGAAGCTCCACACCCGCGTGCCGCTATCGAACAGGCCCGACAGCTCGGAAGACGTCGAGCCGATGCTGCCGGTCAGGCTGATCGACGGGAAGAACGCGGCACGCGCCGCGCCGATGTTGGCGTTGGCCGACAGCAGCGTGTGCTCGGCCGCCATCACGTCCGGGCGACGCAGCAGCACCTCACCGGGCACGCCGGCAGGCAGCGCGCGCACGGCCGCCACCTGGGTGACCTCGCCGTCCGGCAGCAGTACGTCGTCCAGCGGCCCACCGGCCAGCAGCACCAGGGCGTTGCGGTCCTGCGCCACCTGTCCACGGAAACGCGCCACATCGGTGCGCGCGGTTTCCACCAGCGTGCGGGTCTGGCTCAGTTCCAGCGCCGACGTGCCGCCCAGCTGGTGGCGGGCCTCGCTCAGCCGCAGCGAGTCCTCATACGTGGCCAGCGTGGCCTCGGCGATGCGGAGCTGCTCATTGTCCGCGCCCAGGGTCAGCCAGGCATTGGCCACCTCGGCCACCAGCGACAACTGCGCGCTGCGGCGATTGGCCGCTTCGGCGAAGTACTGCTGCAGCGCCGCCTGGCTCAGGTTGCGCACGCGGCCGAACAGGTCCAGCTCGAATTCGACCACGCCCAGGTTGGCACTGAACTGCTCGCTGACCGGGGCGTCACCGCCGCTGCGCGTCATCTGGCCCTGCACGCCGAGGGCGGGCACGCGGTCCGCGCGCTGGATGCGGTACTGCGCGCGCGCCTTCTCGACGTTGAGCACGGCCACGCGCAGGTCGCGGTTGTTGTCCAGCGACTGGGCGATCACCGACTGCAGGCGCTCGTCGACGAAGTAGCTGCGCCAGCCGATGGCGTCCACCTCAACCGGTGTATCGGTCGAGGCGGTGGCGGGCCACTGCGCCGGGATCGCCGGGGCGACCTCGGTGCTGCGCGGTTCAAGGGTGGCGCAGCCGGACAGGGCCACGGTCATGGCGAGGGCGAGGAGCGCCTTATTCATGGGTGTCACCTTCATGGGTGTTGCCGGACGGTGTCCCGACCAACGGTCGGGACCTACCGTCGTCTGCGCCGCGGTTATCTTCGTTGGTGCGGCGGTTGAAGAGCTTCTGCACCACGACAAAGAACAGCGGAATGAAGAACAGGCCGAGCACGGTGCCGACGATCATGCCGCCGAGCACGCCGGTACCGATCGCGCGCTGCGCGCCCGAACCTGCACCCGAGGCGATGGCCAGTGGCAGCACGCCCAGGCCGA
This sequence comes from Stenotrophomonas sp., assembly GCF_050737075.1. GTDB lineage: Bacteria > Pseudomonadota > Gammaproteobacteria > Xanthomonadales > Xanthomonadaceae > Stenotrophomonas. The sequence goes on along the minus strand of NZ_JBOHXV010000076.1, from coordinate 5,212 downwards.
ACGCCAGCGAGGTCATGATGATCGGGCGCAGGCGGTCGCGTACCGCGTGCATCGTCGCCTCCAGCAGGCCCGCACCCTTCTCCAGGTTCTCCTTGGCGAACTCCACGATCAGGATCGCGTTCTTGCTGGTCAGGCCCACCGTGGTGAGCATCGCCACCTGGAAGTAGATGTCGCGTTCCATGCCACGCATGCTGTTGGCCAGCACCGCACCCAGGATGCCCAGCGGCGCCACCAGCAGCACCGAGGTCGGCACGGTCCAGCTTTCGTACAGCGCGGCCAGGCACAGGAACACGATCAGCAGCGACAGCGTGTACAGCAGCGGCGTCTGCGAGCCGGCCTGGCGCTCCTGGTAGGACAGCGCGGTCCACTCGATCTCGAAGCCCGGCGGCAGGTCCTTGGCGATACGCTCGATCTCGGCCATGGCATCGCCCGAGGCCACGCCCGGCGCGGGTTCACCCTGGATCTCCATCGCCGACACGCCGTTGTAGCGTTCCAGGCGCGGCGAGCCGTAGTCCCAGCGCTTGGAGGCGAAGGCACTGAACGGCACCATCTCGCCGGCGGTGTTCTTCACCGACCACAGGTTGAAGTCGTCCGGATTCATGCGGAACTCCGCATCGGACTGCACGTACACGCGCTTGACCCGGCCACGGTCGATGAAGTCATCGATGTAGCTGCTGCCCCACGCGGCCGCCAGGGTGGTGTTGATCGAGCCGATCGACAGCCCGAGCGCGTTGGCCTTTTCCACGTCCACGTCGATGCGCAGCTGCGGGGTGTCTTCCTGCCCGTTCGGGCGCACGTTGGCCAGCAGCTTGCTCTGCCCGGCGCCGCCGAGCAGCTGGTTGCGCGCGTTGAGCAGGGCGTCATGGCCCTGGCCGCTGTTGTCCTTCAGGAAGAAGGTGTAGCCCGAGCCGATGCCCAGCTCCGGCATGGCCGGCGGCGGGAAGGCGAAGATGAAGGCGTCCTTGATCTGGCCCAGCGCGCCCATCGCACGCCCGGTGATCGGACCCACGCCCTGGTCGGCATCGCGCTCCTTCCAGTCCTTGAGCTTGATGAAGGACATGCCGGCGTTCTGGCCCATGCCCGCGAAGCTGAAGCCCTGCACCGAGAACACCGATTCGACCGCCTCGGTTTCGTTCTTGAGGAAGTGGTCCTCCAGCTTGTACATCGCCTCCAGCGTACGTTCCTGGGTGGCGCCGACCGGGGTCTGCACCAGCGCCATCAGGATGCCCTGGTCTTCATTGGGCAGGAACGAACTGGGCAGGCGCGCGAACAGCAGGCCCATCACCACGGTGAGTGCGGCGAACACGGCCATGAAGCGCCACGGCCGCGCCAGGATGCCCTTGACGCCGCGCTGGTAGGTTTCGCTGGAACGGTCGAAGCCGCGGTTGAAGCCGCCGAAGAAGCGACCCGCCAGACCCTTGTGGGCCACGTGGTGTTCGCCCTTCTTGAGCGGCTTGAGCATGGTGGCGCACAGCGCCGGGGTGAGCACGATCGCGACCAGCACGGACAACGCCATCGCCGAGACGATGGTGGCCGAGAACTGCCGGTAGATCACGCCGGTGGAGCCGCTCATGAAGGCCATCGGCACGAACACCGCCGACAGCACCAGGCCGATGCCGACCAGCGCGCCGGTGATCTGCCCCATCGACTTGCGGGTGGCCTCGACCGGCGACAGGCCCTCTTCGGACATGATGCGTTCGACGTTCTCCACGACCACGATGGCATCGTCGACCAGCAGGCCGATCGCCAGCACCATTGCGAACATGGTCAGCATGTTGATGGAGAAGCCCAGCGCGGCCAGAATGCCGAACGTGCCCAGCAGGACCACTGGCACCGCGATGGTGGGGATCAGGGTGGCGCGGAAGTTCTGCAGGAACAGGTACATCACCACGAACACCAGCACGATGGCTTCGATCAGGGTCTTGATCACGCCCTTGATCGAGACCTGCACGAACGGGGTGGTGTCATAGGGCACCACCGATTCCAGCCCGGCCGGGAAGTTTTCCTTCAGGTCCTCCAGGGCGGCGCGCACGCCATTGGCGGTGTCCAGCGCGTTGGCGCCGGTGGCCAGGGTGATGGCGATACCGGTGGAGGGCTTGCCGTTGTAGCGGGTCACGAAGTCGTAGCTCTCGGCGCCCAACTCCACGCGGGCCACATCGCCCAGGCGCAGCTCGCTGCCGTCGGTGCCGCCGCGGACCAGGATGTTGCGGAACTGTTCGGGGGTCTGCAGGCGGTCCTGCGCATTGATGGTGGCGTTGAGCTGCTGGCCCTTCACCGACGGCGCACCGCCGAGCTGGCCGATGGCGACCTGCGCGTTCTGCGCGGTGATCGCCGCGGTCACTTCATCCACCGACAGCTTGTAGGTGTGCAGCTTGTTGGGGTCCAGCCAGATGCGCATGGCGTACTTGCCGCCGAACACCTGGATGTTGCCCACGCCCGGCACGCGGCTGAGCGGATCGACGACATTGGAGCCGACGTAGTCGGAAATGTCGTTGGCGTCCATGCTGCCGTCGTTGGAGACGAAGCCGATCACCTGCAGGAAGCCGCTGCTCGACTTGGCCACGTTGATGCCCTGCCGCTGCACTTCCTGCGGCAGCAGCGGCATGGCCAGCTGCAGCTTGTTCTGCACCTGCACCTGGGCAATGTCCGGGTCGGTGCCGCTCTCGAAGGTCAGGGTGATGGTGGCCTGGCCGTTGGCGGAGCTGTTGGAGGAAAGGTAGATCAGGCCATCGATGCCCTTCATGTTCTGCTCGATGATCTGGGTCACCGAGTCCTCGACCACCTTGGCCGACGCGCCCGGGTAGCTGGCGCTGATTTCGACGGCGGGCGGTGCCACTTCCGGGTACATCGACACCGGCAGCTTGAGCACCGCCAGCGCACCGGCGAGCATGATGATGATCGCAATCACCCACGCGAAGATGGGGCGATCAATAAAGTAACGAGCCATGGAATTCTCCGCTTACTGCTTGTCGGCCGCAGCCGCCGGCGCTGCCGGCTTGGCCGGCGCGGCGCCCATCTCGGTGGCCTGCACGGGCATGCCCGGCTGGATCTTCTGCAGGCCTTCGACAATGACCTTGTCGCCGGCCTTCAGGCCATCCTCGACCAGCCACTTGCTGCCCAGCGCGCGGCTGACCTTGACCGGCCGCACTTCGACCTTGTTGTCCTTGCCGACCACCATGGCGCTGGTGTCACCCTTGGCGTCGCGGGCGATGCCCTGCATGGGCACCAGCAGCGCGTTGTCGCGCACGCCGCTGCCGACCTGCGCACGCACGTACATGCCCGGCATCAGCACCTGGTCGGGGTTGGCGACCTTGACCCGCAGCGCGTAGCTGCCAGTGGTGGGGTCGACGCTGACTTCGGAGAATTCCAGGGTGCCCTTCTGGTCGAAGGCGGTGCCGTCGTCGAGCAGGATGGTCACCGGCAGGGTCTGGTTGTCCTGCAGGCGCCCACTGGCCAGCTCACGGCGCAGCTGCAGCAGTTCGCTGGCCGACTGGGTCAGGTCCACGTAGATGGGGTCGAGCTGCTGCACGGTGGCCAGCGCATCGGCCTGGCCGGCGCTGACCAGCGCGCCCTGGGTCACGGAGGACTTGCCGATGCGGCCGCTGATCGGCGCGGTGATGCGCGCGAAGCCGAGCGTGACGTTGGCGGCGTCCACGGCCGCCTTGGCCGCGCCGACATCGGCTTCGGCCTGCTTCTGGGCGGCCACGGCGTTTTCCAGGTCCTGCTGGCTGACCGCGTCGACCTTGGCGAGTTCGGTGATGCGCTTGGCGCTCAGGCGCGACGCGTTGGCGGTGGCCTCGGCGCGGGCCAGCTGGGCGCGGGCGCTGTTGGCCTGGGCGCGGTAGCTGGCGTCGTCCACCTGGTACAGCGGCTGGCCGGCGGTGACCAGGCCACCCTCGGTGAACAGGCGCTTGGCGACGATGCCGCTGACCTGCGGCCGCACTTCGGCCACCAGGAAGGCAGTGGTGCGGCCCGGCAGTTCGCGGGTCAGGCCCACTTGTTCGGCCTTCAGGGTTGCGACGGTGACCTGGCCCGGCCCGCCTTGGGGCGCCCCTTCACCTCCGCCGCCGCAGGCGGACACGGTCAGGGCGATCGCGAGGGACAGCGCGAGAAGACGGTACGGGGATCGGGACATGAGGGGGCTCGCAGCAATTCAGAAAGGAAGGACCAACCTGGCATCGACGAACCGGGGCGCGGGACGACGACAGGTCAACCACAAAGGGGCCGGGTCCACCGCTGCAGGCGCGCAGGTACGGGCGCGCCTCACCGGGGATCAGTGGGCGCTAAATATACATACATGCATGTTTGTTTGTAAACGGGTACAATTCAGGCCGGTTTCATCCAGCACGTGCACACAGCGCCATGGCCAGAAAAACCAAAGAAGCGGCCCAGGCCACCCGGGAAGGCATCCTGGATGCGGCCCAGACCTGCTTCCACGAATTCGGGGTCGCCAATACCAGCCTGGCGATGATCGGCGAGCGCGCCGGCTATACCCGCGGCGCGGTGTACTGGCATTTCAAGAACAAGACCGAGGTGCTGACGGCGATGATCGAGCGCGAGCGCGTGCCGTTCATCGAGCGCCTGCGCCGCACGACGTCGTCACGCCGCAACACGCCCGTACTGGACCTGCGCTCGGCGCTGCTGGTCTCCTTCCAGGAACTGGCCACGGACGAGCGGCTGCGCAACATGATGGAGATCATGCTGCGCAACGATCTCTCGGTGGAAAGCCAGGCGATGCAGCAGTTGCAGCTGGACGCATCGCGTGAGGAGCTGAGCATCTTCGCGGCGGCCTTCCAGCGCGCGAATTCGCTCGGCCAGCTGCGCCCGGGCGTAGACGTGGACACGGTGGCACGCATCGTCAGCACCAGCCTGACCGGCGTGCTCTACAGCGCGATGCTGGAACCGCAGTTGTTCGAGCTGCAGCGCGACGGCATGCAGACCCTGGACGCCATCTTCAGTGCATTCGTGCAGCCGGGCGTGTTCACCCCAGGCGCCCCACCGGATGCCCTGCCGACCGACGACGACGCGTAACGCCGCGCGGCACGGCTTGCCGACTGACGACCATGCGTAACTTCCGACATCTTGCCGCCTGACGACCACGGGTAGCGCCGGGCTCTGCCCGGCTGCTTCATGCATTTGAGCGAACAGCGGGTGGCCAGCGGTTCCTCTGATTTGGCGGGACGGTGCCGGTTTGCGGGGGACGCTGCAAGTA
>NZ_JBOHXV010000075.1:0-23997 GCF_050737075.1 Stenotrophomonas sp. | reverse complement strand
GTACTCAACGATCTGCCGGACCGCCTCGATCTTGAACTCATCGGTGTACCGCTTCGTACTCATAACCACCTCCGCCTAAGCCATAGTTTATGGCCGCGAGGTGTCTACGGAACCCTGGGCGATTCAGTGCTAAGCATGAGTCCGGTGGCGTGTCAACAATTATTGCTCTGGTTAAAGAGCGGCAGGCGTGAGAGAGCCGCCAGTGGCGGTGCTTCCGAGTTAGGATACCCGAAGATTTGCTTCGGCCCGGCGTCAGGAGTCTGCTGGACGTCGGGTCACCGGAACCTCAGGCTTACGATGCGTGGCTTCCTCTCTGCCACGGTTTGACATCGTATCATCTGGTGCTTCGGGCCGGCCCCGAGCGAGGGGGGGGGGGCTGCCAATTCAGTCGATGCAACTAAGCCTGGGAATGCGGTGAAAGCGTCTTCTGCTGTCTGTCCGCTGCCGTCAGTTGGTCCAGCAAGTTGCGCGAAGAGCTGTAGCGATGCGCCGTAGGGAATCCATCTCAACGTGCAGACTCGGATGCGACGGTCAGCGACTCTGATGTCGATGGGAGCGACGCGGGATGCGTTAGAAAGCTGGGGCGCCGACGAATGCAAGCTGAGTGGGCTAACGGCATTGGTGGCATTGATCGGACTGGCGGAGGTGCAAAGCATCCTCTCGCTGTTCGAGCCCTCGGCTAAGCGTAGCCTTGTAGCTGCATACTGGCTCGCGATGTGCCGGGGCTATAGGGTGGGCTCTACCACTCACAAAGGGCTCGGTGCCTTTCAAGTTGCCCCTTGTCAACTGCGTGACCCATGACGGCTGGACTTGCCAACGGCCTCCCAGCCAGTTCTTCGTAGTTGGAGCCAGCAAGTGAGGGGGAGACGCAAATCCGCATCGTGGTCGTTTCGACGCCAACGAGGTTAAGGTCAAAGAGGGTGTGCACGTCTGCTCGGAGCAATAGGCCGTTCGAAACGATGTCGGTTCCCTTGCCCATGTAGCGATGGATGTGGGCCGCCTCAAGGACGTCGACTACCCCACAACCAGTCATGGCGCACTTGCTCCCATAAGCCTCCAGAAGGGCGGCCCGAAATTCTCTTTGACCCTGGCGTTGCACGATGGACTTGAACACCCGATCTCTCTGATCCTCGACGCTCTCTGGAAGGAAGTACCCGGATTCGTCGACGAGCTGACGCTGCTGCTCAAGCCGCGTCAAGGTGGTGGGGGATACGGGAGTGGGAGGCCCAACCTTCAGCAGCTTGATAAGTACACCGGTGACCTCCGGACCAACGTTTTTCGCCGGCTTCAGGCCCTCAATCCAGTCTTCCTTAAGCTGTTCCAAGACATGAGAGATGTTCTGCATGCGGTATTCCCAAGCCTAGGGCGTGCGACCGTGTTCGAGGGCGAGCTCTCGGTAGAGCTGCGTCTTGTTCAGCTTCATGCCGTCTGCAGCACGCTGCTGCATCCATCTGTACGCCTCAACGGAGGCAGCAAGTTGTTGGTGGGTCCAATCGTCCATGCAGCCTTCCCCTCGCCCTATGCGAATCCACGATTCGATAGGCTAGGAGTATGCCGTAGACGTCAGGGTGTGGCGAAATCCAGCTACTAGGCAGGGCGCTTAGGGCCGTGAGAGGACCAGAGCGTGTCAATGCGGCAGAGGTCAAAATCCGTCCCATAGGCCAGCGCAGCCTCCTCAGGTGGAAGGTCTACGTACCAACTAAGCTCCTTCTCGTCCATCCCGGCTTCTGCGTGGTCGATGGCAAAGAAGCTGAGCATCGCCTCGTCAAAGGTTCGCAACCAATCCGAATCAATTCGTTCCATCCGCTTCACTCCCGTGGATGGACGTAGATTACGTGCGTCCCATCCCAGATCTTGCGACTGCCGCTAGCCAGTTGCGCCAATGTTTAGGCAGCGCCAACCAAGCTGCCCAGATCAACAGAAACAAGCGATTTCCCATCTCCCCACTCATCCCGCATGGTGCACATCGGAGCGTAGAAACTCTTCTAGTCGCATAATGTTGGACGTCCCTATGTCGGGAGGGTGGCTTAATACAACACCCCCTGAGGAAATACGCCCGCCGATTGCGACTAGACGGTTTCTAACCTCCCGACTCCCTTGCCGTCCCGGCGAGGGATCTTCCTGCCGGAGGTCCAACATGCTGCTTACGACGTCGCACAGTTCGTTAGGGTTCGTGCCACCTATCCCCAAGCCATACGCCCGCCCACCTTGCAGTCACCAAGGTGGCGTGGCGGCGCATTCCACCCATGCGCAGCACATTGCCGTCGAGATTGTGCCTTACCTTCGATTGCCAAGCCGCTGGCTTGACCGGTTGGGGCTGGTCACGGACGTATCTCAGCACCGAGCCCAAGCCCGGTGGCGTCACGCTGACGATCAGCCGAAGGCCAATGACAGTCCACGCGTAGAACCCGATGAAGCCTCAGCGGAAGTCCTGCTGAGCTGATTGTCCCTGAGTGGTGGGCCCAGCCTGACGGCACGCGGCACACCCTACAGGGCGTTCGAAGCTTGGCGACATTGAACGCCAAGCCTCCGTAGCCCCGCGCTCTGAATCTCACCAACGAGCATGCCATTGCACCGCAGGTGCGGTGCGTACGCGCATGCCCGCTCAACCCGAAGCACCAGGAGGAAGTCATGAAGAAGAGTGTCTTGATCCAGCTGGAGATCGATGAAGCGCTGCTCATCAAGTTCGAGGCCGCCACGGCAACCGAAAACCTTACCGGAGCGCAGGTGCTCCGGCAGCTGATGCGGGAGTACGTGTACATGCACTGTCGCACGGAGGCGCACAACGAGGCGAAGCGCCTGGAATCGGCCAAGCGCGTCTCGGCGATTGTCGCCCTGGATGCGCTCATGGCGTCCAACCACGTGCCAGATGCGGTGGCCCGGTTCGCGGACGATGACCGGGATGTGGATGAGATGGGGCGGCGGCAGCATGGGTGGAGCAATGAGCCAGGTGTGTCGTACTGACACGCCCCGTGGCTTGGCACAGAGGCTGGCAAGGATCGGAAGTAGAGGCCGTTGGCGACAGCCTCCAGTGCCATGCCTGCCTCACGTAAGCGCTGGTTCGATTGCCGTCGAGTACCGAAGGGCTTGTTCAACGTGCCGCAATCGATGAGCATGAGGCCAGCGCCGCATGGATGCATTCGCTGGCCTCGGTGCCTCCCGCACCGTGATGGCACATTCGCCCGTTGGGCATTGCAGGCTGACATCAGTAGAAGGAAGAGGGATGCCTTTGGATATCAAGTCAACCGGTGACGCCGACCCGAATCAAGGTAGGGATTTCCGGATCTCACTGGCCCGCATGCTCCCAACTATCCTGCCGGATGGGGGCGATGGCATCGAGTACCAGTATGCATTCTTGCGTGACAATCGCCGGATCGGCGGACTGGGCATCTTTGGAGACGAAGTCACGTTGGACGCGTCCGGGGGTCGTGAAAAGCTGTATACGGTCCACCTGACGCGAGCCTCGGATATCGAGTCAGTGCTGCATTTCAAGCGGGCAATAGGCAATGAGGATGACGATTTCTCGTTCATCCGCAGCATCGCACAGGGCTTGGTTGAGGTCTTCGCGAGGAGTCGCAGCAACGTCGACCCACAGTGCAACAGGGTGACAACGACTGTGGACGCCCTGGCCCAGAATGGCGTTGGCCTTCCTGAGGGAGCCTCCGTGCTCTCCGAGTGCCAGATCATCTTGGCCGAGAACCTTGTTCCGGGTCGCGAAAGATAGGGTCTGCCATGGCTGAGTTGAAAGAGATTCTTGTACCAGCGCCGCGCATCATTGCCGCCAGCCTGCCGGAGGATCCGGATCATACCGAGTACCAATACATGTTCTACGTCGCCGGCAAGCGAGTCGGGGGTTTGGGCTTGTTCGGATGGGAGGCCATGGTTGAGGGGGCCGTTGGACCGGAGAGGGTATTCACTCTTGATCTTGGGCGCAGCTGGGTCCTGGAATCACTGTTGCGCTTCAAGCAGGAGATCGGCAGCACCGACGACGACCTCACGTTCGTAATTGGCATGGCGGAGAGACTTGTCATGGCAAACATGGATCACAGCAGCAGCAAGTACGGCATTCGCTACGTCGCAGAGACCACCGAAGAGCTACTTGCGCGTCATGGTATGACGGGGCTGAGCACGGATATGCCAATGACCCAAGGGCGAATCCTGCTTGCCCAGGCAGCCAACGTCCGGACGGCATGAGGCGGGAAAGGAACGCGTTGGACCGCTCCTGGCGTAGCCGAGCCGCTCGCGCGAGTCAGAATTTCCCGATAGCTCGAGCGGGTGACCTGTGACAATCTTCTGCGTCGCACGGGCGGGTCGGTCGGGCTATGGGGTGCTGATTGGAGTGGCCGATGCCCGAGAGCGACGTGGTTGGGGTGCGCAGGATTGAAGCACACGGAATGCTTGAAGCTGAATAAGGAAGGACGATGCCCCTTGGTTTCCAGTCCAGATCACATTCCTCCTACGATCCGGCCAGCGATGTTTCGATCCCGCGGCCAAGAATTCTTCCAACTACTCTGGCCAGTGGCAGGGGGGGTGCCGAGTACCAGTACTCGTTCTATCGCGGTGACCACCGGATCGGTGGACTCGGCTTCGAGGGGCACGATGAGGTTGTGGTAGATGGGGCATTTCGGGAATGGGTGTTCACGTTTGATCTTGGCCGAGAGGCAATCATCAAGTCCATGCTCCGACACAAGCAGGACTTCGGAGTGACAGACGACGATTTCACTTTCCTGCGCGGGCTTGCGCAAGGTCTTGTGCTTGCCTATGCAGGCTTCAACGGCAACGACGACAATCTCCGCTACGTTGCTTTGACCAATGTCGGTGCGATGCAAGGCGCCGGCGTTGTCATCTCCGACGATTCATTGATCCAGCCCGATGGACAGCTTGTCCTGGCTGCCGTGACGGTTCTGGCCAGCATTGACCAGCGAAGCGCCTGATCCTGCCGCAGCATACTGCGCCCTGAGCAAACGGAAGGAAGAGGTGCCCAAGCGGAATCGTCGGTTACCCAAAACCACCAGGATCCAGCCCCCACGAAGCGACGAGCTACACGGAGTACTCAACTGATGATCTTTCAACCCCGATTGGATTCTTCCTTTGATCCGATCCATCGAGTGTCAATTCCGGAGCCTCGAATCCTTCCTGCCGTGTTGCCAGACGGCCAGCAGGTTACGGAGTATCAGTACGCGTTCATCCGCGACGGAAGAAGGATAGGGGGACTGGGCTTCTTCGGCACAGACGCTGAAGTCGAGACGGATGGACTCACAGAGTGGGTTTTCACTTTCGATCTTGGCCACGACTGGCTTGTTTCATCGATGGTCGAGTTCAAGCAGACGCTGGGTGATACAGATGACGACTTCACCTTTGTGCGCAGCCTCGCAAACGGACTTGTGATGGCATACGCAGGGCAGGTCAGAAATGAAGACAACCTGCGATACGTGGCCGTCACTACGTCTGCAGCACTGGCTCAGGGCGGCGTGGAGATGCCGGACGGAACAGATGTTGCAGCCGATGGCGTGATCGTCTTGGCCCAGGTGGTGGTTCCCGCGCATGCTGGTTGAGGCTTGGGAAGACACCAGCTAGTCCAGTTAAATGTACATGCGCAGGTTGCCAGTACGACTCGCAGGTAAGCTATGACAATCATCCTTGGCGTGGCGGGTATGGTGCCGAGCACCGGGGCGGTGTCACCAGAACTGAAGCAAACCAAGGAAGAGTGATGTCGATCAACTTCAAGCCAAGCGCAAACACCTCGTTTGATGAGGGTAGTGGCGTCACAATTTCGCATCCTCGAATTCTTCTGGATGCGCCAGTGGACGGAGTTGCCAGCGTCGAGTACCAGTACACGTTCCGCCGAGGCGGTGAGCGGGTGGGTGCCATGGGGTTCTTCGGAACCGAAGTCGCTGCCGAGTTGGATGGGCAGCGTGGCTTGATCTACACACTCGATCTGCGCCCTGCTGAAGTACTCATGGATATGCTGAAGTTCAAGAGGTTATTTGGCGACACAAGCGACGAGTTCGTCTTTGTCCGCTGCCTGGCACAAGGCTTGGTGAATGTTTTCGCAGGCAAATCCGCCAATCACGAGAGCAGACGCTATCTGGTCGTCGCCAGCGCCGAAGACTTGGCACAGGTTGGTGCGCCCGCACTTGCCGGCCACCTTGCGCTGGCTGACGGAAGTATCATCCTCGCTAAGTTGTTTGTTCCTGCGCATGTTGCCTGACGGCGGCGCCATGCCAAGTTCAAGGAATCGCCGAATGAGGATGGGAATATGACTATCGACTTCAAGCCAAGAGGAACATCGTCCTTCGATCAGCAAAGTGGAGTTCACATCCCGCTGCCACGAATGCTCCCGCATACCTTCGCCGATGGTCTCGAGGGTGTCGAGTATCAGTTTTCCTTTCGCAGAGGTGATGAGCGAATCGACGGATTGGGAGTCTTCGGCACCGAACAGGTCGTTGAGACGTCTGGCCAGCTTGAGCGGGTGTATGCCATTGATCTCAGCTCGGCATCTGCCCTGAAATCCATGCTGCGCTCAAAAGAGAGTTTTGCAGCCACCGATGACGACCTCATCTTTCTTCGGGGCTTGGCTAGGGGCTTGGTTGACGTAATCGCAAGCCAGCACGGCGATGGGGAGCGCCTCTCCTGCGTTGCATACACAGGTGCGGAGGCGCTATCCAGCCTTGGCATTCCCGTCCCCGTCAGTGCAGATGCCCTGGAGCAGGGAGTCATCGTCCTCGCGGAAGCTAGCGTTCCTGCTCATCGGGGGTAAGGGTGGTGGGCAATCCTTTCGGTGTGGCGTCGTACTGCTCAGGCGTACGTTTGGCTAGCAAGTTGTCGGTAGAAGGACGCCTAGACTGGCGTTCCGGTCTGCAGTTGCTGACATGTCGGCTTTAGCCAGCTCTGGGTGAGGCGGCCCACAAGTGTGTCGGGTGTGAGGGCGCCTGTTGTATACCTTGGCCACCGCGTTGGAATCAATGACCATTGGGCGGCAAAGTAGCTATCGATAGGCAACGACCTCGCAGATTGCGCTTGCCTGCACGAGATCGGCGGGCCGACAGGCGGGATTTCTAAAGGAAGAGACATGACGATCGACATCGTCCCATCAACACCATCTCTCTTTGAAGTGCGCAATAGCGTGACCATTGCTCTTCCCAGGATGGTTTCCCATACGTTCTCTGATGGGCGTGGAGGAGTTGAGTATCAGTACGCGATTCTACGGGGCGACGTTCGCATCGGAGGTCTTGGGCTCTTCGGTACTGAAGACGCTGTTGCGGGTTCGACTCAGCGTGCCAGGGTTTACCCACTTGATATGACTCTGGCATGGGTACTGGAGGGTGTGCTTGGCTTCAAGAGGACGCTGGGCAACAGCGATGACGACTTTGCGTTCCTGCAAAGCCTTGCAGGAGGCTTGGTAAACTTCTTCGTCAAGCATGGGCGGACAAGTTTCAGCCGGCGCTACATCGCAATCACTCATGTCGACGCGCTGGTAGGCGCGAGCATTGCTGTGCCTGACGGCGTCCCTTTGCTACCCAATGGAACGATCGTGCTCGCCGAGTCGTTCTTGCCCGCGCGTGCAGCCTACGGCGAGCCCTCGTGACCAAGTTCGTCTTCTATGACCTCGTTCGAACCGCGCCCGCCCTTGCAATGAATTCTTCAGGTGGCGGCCAACGGAGAACTGCTCGCGCGTTATGGCAAGATAGGCCTGAGCGCGGGTAAGCGAATGTTCGAGGCGAAAGCTCTGTTTGTTCTAGCATCCTGCCCCGTGCGAGGAAGATGAGGCCAGGTGGTGCGCCTCGCTACACGGTGAGCAGCATAGGACTTTTCTGATGGCCGTCTCAGCCATCGCCGTGGCATTCTGGGAGAGCTGTATGAAGTGGCGCCGCCCGTAGTGCGCTGGCGATGCCCAAGTGGGTTCGGCGTCCTTGGGGAACTTCTACGGACACGGTTGGATGTATAGGAACAATGGCTTGCCCAAAAAGGAAGATTGATGCCGCTCCACTTCATGCCAAGAGAACGATCTGCGATTGACCTGGCCAGTGGCGTCTCGATTCCGAGGCCGCGAGTGCTACCCAGCGCTGAGGTACATGGAGCGGGGTCAATCGAGTTTCAGTACGCCTTCCTGCGCGATGGAGAGCGTATCGGTGGCATGGGCGTCTTCGGGTATGAAGCGGTTGTTGACCAAGCAGGGGGCCAAGAGTCGGCGTGCACCTTGGATCTCACGCCAGACTGGGTTCTGGAGGACATGCTCCGATTCAAGAAGACCTTGGGCAACACAGATGACGACATCACGTTTGTAGAGGGACTTGCGCAAGGATTGTTGAATGCGTTTGCCGGCCAAACCAACAACACGGATGCAATGCGCTACACGGCAATCTCAAGTGTTGACGCACTGGCTCGCGTCGGAGTTGAGATTTCAGATGCGTATCAACGGCTGACTGATGGGAAAGTCGTCCTGGCGGACGCCTACGCTGCCGCGCACGCATCAGGACTTGTACCATCGGCTTGAAATGCAGCACGACTGGAGTATGGCCTTGCGAAATCTAGAGCATCTTTTCGTTGCGAGTTTCGTCCTGCTGGGCGGCATGGCTTTGTCCGCTTGCGCGCATACCTCTGCACAATCCGCGTCGACACTCGTCAGGGAACCCACTGCCATGCCCACCACGGAAACGTCCGCTACGGCGGACAATCGCAAGCTCAGCGCCGAAGAAATCGGCCGGCGGTTTTTGAAGCTGATCGAAAGCATAGAATCAAAGAGTGACATCAATCCTGAGCATATTCAGCGCGTCCTTCAGATGCGGATATTTCCCGTGCAAGATCCAGATGGCGCCTATGCAGTCGAGGGGTTGCTTGATGACGATACGCGATACTCAATTACATATCTTCCAGGGTTGATCAAAGAGAATTATTTGCAGCCGCACAGCGTGGGCTTGTTCTTCGACTATCCCGCTTGCCCTTTGAATTATTGGGCCATCGGAAGAAAGTTGGAGGAATCAAAAAAGTACAGCGTTGCTTCGAATGTCACTCCCCCTCACGAAGGGGGGGCGGGGGCGCGAATTGGCTGGGAGTTCTATGACTTTGACAACGGTATATCAGTCAACTTTTCCGTCAATTTAGTGTCTCCCGACGCTGATAAAAAGATGGATCGCATATGCTCAATGTCCATCGGCGTACTAAACTAGCCAAGCAGGGTAAGTGAATGGCAAGCCCAAGCACCCAACTAGAAGCTGCGCTTGCACAGTTTTCCGGACAGCAAGGCGTGACGCCGGATCAAGTGGCGCAACTGCGTGCTGCACTCACGGCAGATGCAAGGCTTCTACGACAATTTGACCAGGCGGCGCAGGCGGAGCACTTGAAAGGCTTTGCATTGCAGGCCGCCAACAGCAATATACATAATTTGGTCGGAGCCTACGATATCCAGAGTGGTGTCGTCATGTTGCCGCGGGCGAGTTTTCAAACAACTGGACCAGCCCCAAGCACCGACCTGAAGGCAACGCTGAAAGTTCAGCAAATGTCGGTAGAGTTTGGCAACAGCACCTACCAGGACGCGGCGAGCAACAGCCACAGCGTCACTCAGGACATGGTGGATAACCTGCAATCCACCATCAACAATTCACCGGTACTCGCCGATGAGATCAAGAGGGCGGTGACGACCCTCGATCCAACTGATCGGAACCGTCGAGCTCAACTTGAACACTTTGGGTTCGTTGGCCCAGGTGTAGCAGCAGGTGGCACCTATGACGGCATAAACAAAGTTATGCACCTGCCACCGCTTGGCCTACAAACGAATTCAGCAAGTAATCCGCAAGGACGATTCAGCGACATCGATATGACGTTTGTGCTGGGGCACGAAATTCAACATGGCTTCAACCATACAGCTAAAGTCCAGGCAACCAACACGTTTCTACGAAACGTAGGTGCCCAGGCGCGCGCCATTGAGCCGGTGCACGACTATACGGATGAATTACGAACCTACATTCAGGCCGGACGCGAGGACGAGGCAAGGGCAGAGATTGCGGGATGGAACGCGGTGATGAGCCGTGAGCGGCAAGGAAATCCAAGCGCAGATTTGGATCACATGCTAAAAATATCTAATGTCAGGCTGCGTGATTTTGTCCAACAGGATCCAAGCACAACGATGCCAAAGGCAAGTGCCCTCTCTGGCCTCACCTTCGACCAGAACGGCAGTCTGCCGCAGACCTCTGCCAACATTGCCGCGATGGGTCAACACTATTTTGATCGCCCATCGCCAGACTACGCGCAATCGGGCCAGCGTCCGGTCGGGCTCGGCGAGCACAAGAATCTCGCTGGTAACCTTCAACCTACCGCGGACTATCCCAACTACTACGGTACGTGGGCGGTGGAGCAAATCCTAGTGGCCGAGGATCAGGCCAACGTCGTCCATCGAGGCATCCGGCCGAGGCTCACCATCGACATGGCCAGTATCGGGTTGAAGGAGGATTTGATCGAGAAAGAAGGCCTCGACCTAGGTAGGAACAAGGCACCTCGTCCCTACTATGACAGTAGTCATACACCTGCGTCATTGCATCATTTTGATCACACTCAGGATGGCAGCGTCAGCCCGCAGCAAGACCACCAGTACGTTCCGATCTCACCGTCTTCGCCACTTCAACAGCAGCCCGAAATTACGCGGCGCCAGTCCGTCGAGGAAGTCCAGCGACGTGGTCATGCACTGACTCCTCCTTCGATGGAGATCGCGATGGACGCGCCGGTAGTCAAAAATTCAGCGCCATCCCATCAGCAATCTAATACACCGGCGGAGATCACTCCGATGCAGGCCGGTCATCCCGAGCACGCGCTCTACCAACAGGTACGTGCAGGTGTGGCCGCGCTCGATGCATCACATGGCCGCAGCTACGACCAGACCAGCGAACGCCTCACGGGCAGCCTGCTGGTGCTGGCCAAGAGCAATGGTTTGGACCGCGTAGACCATGTGGTGCTCAGTAGCCCCACGGCAGGCCAGGCCGGCGGCCATAACGTCTTCGTGGTGCAGGGCGAGATAAACGACCCGGGCCACCTCCGTGCGGGCATGTCCACCCAGCAGGCAGTGACGGCGCCGTTCGAACAGTCGATGGCGAAGTTTGACGCGGTGGTACAAGAGCAAGCGCAGGCGCAGGCGCAGCAGTTGAACAACCAGCGTGAGACGGCAGACCACCAGCAAGAGACACATCGGTCTGCAATGAGAATGGGGTAGTGGTCATGAAACAATTTCTGCGAAAGCTATTTGAGGGTCCTACGCTTGCAGAGCCCGCGCCGGCATCCGAGGCCACTGCAGCGGGTGCCGCTTCATTGGTTCCCGCCAAGCTCCGTGAGCGGCTCCGCAAGCATCCGGCACACATCGAGCGCCTGCAGCAGGTATTGAATGATGTCACTGCCTCCGGGAGCAAAGCGGCCCCACGTTTCGAGCTTGCGGTATGGGCGTTGGAAGGCCGCCTGGGAAGCTTTCTCACGGAAGCAAGAGACGAACTCGATGCGGCGCGTGCAGCGGGCGAACGGAGGCAGATCAAGCGAGCGGAGGCGAACGTCCGGCTGATGTCGGAAATTCGGCTCAAGCACGTTTGGATCGGCGATGCCGCGTTGTGGGCGCACTTTGGAAAGCAGGAAGGAGGCGCATCGTGACTGAGACTGGTGATCAGCTTTCCCAGGAGGAAAGCGACCGCATTCTGTACGAGCAGATCATCCCGGACCACCGGTTGGACGATGTTATGGCGTATAACCGGCCCAAAGCGATCATCGTGGTCGGCCAGCCAGGGGCCTGTACAGCTGAGCTCGTGCGGGCAGCGTTCGTCGAGCTGACCAATGACGCCATTGTGATTGCACCCGAAGACCTCGCGGACTACCACCCGAGAGTGAGGGAGTTCCGCCGCGAAGATCCCTACACCTGGTCTAGTCGTACAGCGACCGATGCGTCGACATGGGCGCTCAGGCTTCTGGGGCACACCGCCAGCCTGCTCAGGCATGTGATCTTCGATATCTCGTGCACGGATGGCTCACTCCTCGTTCCAGTTCTCATCAGGCGCATGAAGGAGCGCGGTTACACAGTCGAAGTGCGCGTAACAGTGGCGCATCGATTGGAAAGCGAAATTTCCCTGCATGCCCGCTTTACAGGGGGGTTGGAAAACGAGGGTTACGGTAGATACATCTCGAAGGCCGTACATCACAGCGCATATGAGCTTCTTCCGGAAAGGCTAGACGCGATTCACGGCCGTTGACGGAAGCGCTGCAGGGGTTTCTCCCGCTCGAGCTGCAGCACTTCATACTGATGCGGCCGGCCATATCCGCGGTTGCGGGCGGGACTCCCCGGAACAGGCTATCAGCAGACTACCGGTATCAGCAGACTACTGGACCTTCGTGCGGTTCAAGACATCGAGTATGGCCAATTCCATGGCTTTCCAGTTCTTGAGAAACGCGCGCTTGTAGCTCAGCGTAATAGAAAGGCTGTTGTCTACATCAACAAAGTAGTGCGTACACAGCGCTGAGACAGCGCCCTCCACCGGCGTCACCTGTTCGCCTTCCAGTACAACACCATCTTCGCGATATGTCGCGTTGTCGCACCTGATGAACGTGGCTATGTCGCTATTCTCAGAGCGCGCTATGTACCAGTCAGGCTCGAACGAAAGGTTCCGCGGGAACGGGCGCCCTGTCTTCGCTTCCTGCGCATGCGCGTATGCCACGCGCAGTTCCTCATTGATGGCATAAGGCGTGAGTCCCATGCGCTCGGGCTGCGCCACCCTGAGATCCAGCCGGGCAGAGGGATCCTGACGCTCAAGCGAACCTTCGGTGGTGTGACCGTCGTTGGTCACGCGCCTGGCCATGGCCCCCTCGATCGGAAGCCGGTCGATGTAGTCAACAGAAATCGCGATCTCGCGGAAGAAGTCATTGGACCTCGGTGCAGCTCGGGCTCCAGGCGCCGTGGGCGTCATGCCCGGCCATTCAAGCTTGAGGTCCATACCCTCGTCGAAGGGGCCAATCTGGCTGTCGAAGTAGTTCGCCGGAATCCGGAAGGTGTTCGGCCCCAGCTTCACGTCTACCGGCGTATTGGTGTAGGTGTGCCCATTGATGGTACGACCGGTTTCAGTTGCTTCCGATGTGCTTGATCTCCCTTCCTGTTCCGCAGGGGACGTCCTTGCACATGCGCTGGCGCTCAGGGCGACGGCGAGTGCAGCTGTCAGTGTCAGGCACCGGCCGGCTGACAACACGCTCATGGGCCATTCCATTGCATTGGTTGGGGTCAACTATATGAAAAGTCTCGGCAGCGGGACAGGAAGCCAGTCAATGCGGCAACGGCCGCCCGCTCCGAGCGTAGGCCCCGGGCTCGGCCTACGGGGCAAGGCGTGACGCATCCAGCCCGTACGCGGAAGTGCCCGTGATAATCTGGACCCCAAGCGGTTCGGCAGGCACAGCAAACCGATACGAGTCTCGGGAGGACTTTGGAACGTGAAGGAACACAACGGAGCTGACACCGCCGATCTGGCGCTCTACCAGCAGATTCGCCGCGAAGTGGTCGCGCTCGACACCGCCCACGGCCGCACCTACGACAAGACCAGCGAGCGCCTCACCGGCAGCCTGCTTGCCTTGGCCAAGGACCACGGCCTGAAGCGTGTAGACCACGTGGTGCTCAGCGACCCCACCGCAGACCAGCCCGGCGCGCACAATGTGTTCGTGGTGCAGGGTGAATTGGACAACCCTGGCCACCTGCGCGCCGGCATGTGTACCGTACTTGCCGTGCAGCCCCGCCCTGAAGAGTTGCTGGAGCAGCTTGACGCAAAACCGCAGGGGCAGCAGTCTGGCGACGAATAAGTGGCGCCGGATAGCGCAACGTCAACTTCGTACACAGAGTGAGCTACGTCATGAGTGAACAGGATTCGGCAGAAACGGCAGCGGACGATTACTACACCTTCCGCGTGAGGAAGCGGGACGTCCACCTGCTAGCGCCATTCATCGCCCTGTGGGTTGTCTGGAGCGAAAGGAATGGAATCCAGGAGCTGTTCCTCAACCTCATGGACGCACTGCACTGACCAGGTAGTGCAGTGCGGCTGGGCATCGCCTTGTGCTGTACGCCTTGGCTCAGCTGTTCAACGCCAGCCCCGCCGGCGGCCACAACGGATCGGCCCGATCCAGATCGTAGTCATTGCCAAACGCCAACGCCGCCTCACGCGGCTCCAGGTCGTAGTAGCTCACCAGCAGCTGCTCATCCATGCCGGCGTCGCTGTGGTTGATGGCAAACAGGCCAAGCATGGCCTGGTCGAATTCTTCCAGCCAGTCAGTGTCGATCTTGTTCATGTGGATCCTCCGAAGCGGAAGGCAGGATCGCGCAGGGGCGTCTCACAGATTGGGACGCAGGCAGGCCAAGGGCTCGCAGCGCTGCCGACCTCCACAAGCCGCTCCTGTTAAGATGTCCGGGCCAGCCAGCCTTCCCACGTCGTTCGACTGTGTGGTTGGCCGCTTCCAGCGGCCACGCGAGCCAGGATTCTTCCTATGCCCTCACAAGGACGCTCGCATGCACCCTCGTACCCTGTTCCGTTCGGCCGCCCTGGCGCTGGCCGTCAGCCTGACCCTCGGCGCCCCGTCCGCCTTCGCTGCCGACAAGGCCGGCACCACCGCAGCCGCTACCTCCGTCCAGCGCACCGCTGTTGCGCAGGGCCTGTATGAGCTGGCCTTCAGCCCCACCCAGAATGCATTGTTCGTGGCCTCCTCCGGCGGCTTCGGCGATGCCGCCGGCCCGGCCCAGGTGCTGCGCCTGAACCCGGATTCGCTGGCCGTTGAAGCCAAGATCCCGCTGGAGCGCAAGGCATTCGGCGTGGTGCTCGACGACGCCCACAACCGACTGTACGTGGGCAACACCGTGGACACCTCGGTGACCGTGGTCGATACCGCCACCAACAAGGCCGTCGGCATTGTGCAGCTGATGGAAAAGAAGGTGGGCAAGGACGGCAAGGCCGGCTACACCCACGACCTGCGCGAACTGGTGGTCGATTCCCCGAACAACCGCCTGTACGTTACCGGCCACTCCGGCGAAGGCAGCGTGCTGTTCGTGGTGGACACGCAGTCGCTGAAGCTGATCAACACCATTCCCGGCCTGGGCAACGCCAAGGCGCCGGGCCTCACCCTGGATGCGGCCAACAAGCGCGTGCTCACCTCGAACCTGCTGGGTGAAGTGGTCACGGTGGGCACCGAGAGCGGCAAGGTGGAGCAGCGCTTCAAGGTGAGCGCCGAGCAGCCCATGAACCTGGCACTGGACCCGAGCGGCAAGCGCCTGTTCGTGACCGACCAGGGTCTGGAGATGATCCGCAAATACCAGGGCAGCAGCATTCCGGGTTTCACCTCCAAGCACCCGGGCCAGCGCGTGCTGGTGCTGGACCCCACCACCGGCAAGGAACTGGCCAGCATCGCCACTGACGCCGGCCCGCTGGGCCTGCTGCTGGATGCACCGCGCAAGCGCCTGTACGTGACCAACCGCGAGGCGGGCACGGTGACGGCGTATGACAGCGAAAGCTACAAGAAGGTGGGCACGTATGACGTGCCGACGCACCCTAACAGCCTTGCGCTGGATGCGAAGAAGAACGTCCTGTACGTGACCATCAAGAATGGTGACAAGGACGAGAAGGGTAGTGAGGAGTCTGTGGCGCGGATTGCGCTGTAAGGCTGATTGGCCTGGATGCCGCAGGTCGTAACATGATTTTTCGCCGTAACACTCGCTGTGTTACGGCGGAAATTTCATGTTACGGCCCCCGCAATAGGTCCGGAATCATGGCGGTGGGGACCGCGACGAGAATGCGGCTCGACAGGAAGGCTAGAGCGCTCTCGACGCGCCCAGACACGCCGGCTGCTCCATCAACCACCTGCGCGCAGCTGCCTCGGTATCAGTGGAGTCGCTTATGGAGACGTCAGGCTGCAGCTTCCCGCCATCACCCTTGAAGTTCCGGTCCACCGCCACCGAGCCGGTAAGCAGGAGCATGCTGCCGTCCGTGAGTCGAACAGGATTGTTGGCCGTGGAGAGGCCTGCGGTGGGCTGCCCGAAGCTGCGCGTAGCGGGTCTGCCTCGAAACGCCAACGCCATCATTTCGCCGGAGCTAGCGGTCTTCGAGCCGAAAAGCACCGCCACGGCGGGGGCAGGGTGGCGTAGCACATAAGGTGGTGATGCAAGCTCAATCCGCATACGCTCGTCCACCATGACGCGTCCGGACTGGAGGCTCCAGACCTGGTGCGTCTTCCCCAGGTTGAACGCGCCGATGACTTCCTTGTCGCTGGGATGCGTCGATAGCAACGGCGCCACCCCGAGGATCATGGGCCACATGTTGCCGCCTTGGTTCGCCCGAAGATCCACAATCCAGCCGCAGCGATCACGCTGATCCTCAGTGCGTAGCTGCGTCTGCAACTGCTGGGCGAAGCTGACCTGCTGTTGATACCGAACGGGAGGCGCAGCCGTGGAATCCTCTTTGAAAGTCGGTATCGAGATCCAGCCGATCGGATCGGTGTTGCCGTTGCGGGCAGCGGCTGGGCCGGCACTGCCGGCTGCCTTGGCAGGTCGTCGAAGCTGGGAGGCCTGGGCTGTTCGCTGCATGCCTGACGTGCTGGCCATCGTTGATGCACGGATCCAGCGGCCGTGGTTGCCTGTGCTGCGGGCGATGACGTCGTCCAGGAGCTTGTCGGCTTCGGTTGGTTCGTTGGCGTGACGAATCTGCTGGCGTGTGGACGGCCAGTCGATCTGGTCCCGGTAGAGGGCGCCTTGTTCAAGGAGCTGCAGGATCTTTTCGCGTACGTCTGGGGTTTCAGATGCGCCAGTGGAAGGGGCCGCTGCTGCGAGGGTGCATGCTGCTGTTAGTGCGAGGGTGCTGGCCAGTGCTGCTAGTCCTTTAGCTTTTGACACGTGTTGCTCTCCGTTGTTGATGAAGGTTTTGTGCCTTCGATTTTGGTCATGCCTCAATCGCACCTTGAGCTGCTCCGTGCAGTCGACTGGGATGCGACCCTACCAGTCAGCGGCCCTACCTGGTTTCACGAAACGCTCGTTGAGGGCGCCCTCTTGGGGCGCCCTGGGATGGCGGGTGGCGAAGGCGCTGGGTTATGCCTTCGATCTTATCGCTAGGTGCTCAGGCATTCACATCCACCACCAACCGCCCACGCACCTTGCCTTCCAGGAACGCCGGGAACACTTCCAGCACGTCCTTCAGGCCAATCACTTCGACGGTGCTCGCCAGCTTGCCCAGATCCAGATCGGTCGCAAGCCGCTTCCACGCTTCAATGCGCACGCTGCGCGGCGCCTGCACGGAATCGATACCTGCCAGCGTTACGTTGCGCAGGATGAAAGGCAGTACAGAGGTGGTGAGGTCATCGCCCTGTGCCAGCCCGGCGGCGGACACCACGCCACGATACTTCGTCTGTGCCAGTGCATTGGCCAGCGTGTGGCTGCCGGCCACATCCACCACGCCCGCCCAACGCTCGGCGTCGAGCCCGCGGGTGCGGGGCGCGGCCAGGGTGGTGCGATCGATGAGTTCGGCGGCGCCCAGGTCCTTCAGGTACTGCGCGTGCTCCGGGCGCCCGGTGGACGCCACCACGCGGTAGCCCAGCTTGGAGAGGATCGCCACGGCGATGGAGCCCACGCCGCCGTTGGCGCCGGTGACCAGGATGTCGCCGTGCTCGGGCTTCACGCCGCCATGTTCGAGCGCCAGCACGCACAGCATGGCGGTATAGCCGGCTGTGCCGATGGCCATGGCGTCTTTGCTGCTGATGCTGTCGGGCAGCTTCACCAGCCACTCGCCGGGAACGCGCGCGCGCTGGGCCAGGCCGCCGTGGTGGGTCTGGCTGAGGCCGTAGCCGTTGAGCACCACGCGGTCGCCGTTGCGGAACTCGGCATGGCTTGATTCCACTACGGTGCCGGCCAGGTCGATGCCCGGAATCATCGGGAAGCTGCGGATGATCGGCGAGCGGTTGGTCATCGCCAGCGAGTCTTTGTAGTTCAGGGTGGAGTAGTCCACCTGCACCAGTACATCGCCGTCGTGCAGATCGGCGTCGTCAAAGCTCACGAGCTTGGTGGAGACCTGGCCGTCTTCTTTTGTGGCCAGCAGGGCATTGAATTTCATGGCGTTGATCACCTCGGGGGACATGAGCTGCATGCTATGGTCGTGCCGTGGTTGCCACAAGAACTATGCTTTTTCACAGGTACTATGGTTTTCAGGAGTATCCCGTAATGGCACGGCGCGTATATGGCAAAACCGGTTGCAGTGTGGAGGCTACGCTCTCGGTCATGGGCGGCACGTGGAAGCCGGTGATCCTGTTCTACCTGGTGTCCGGCACCAAGCGTTTCATGGAGCTGACCCGGCTGATCCCCAACGCCACGCAATCGATGTTGACCAGCCAGCTCCGCGAGCTGGAGGCCGACGGCGTGGTGGTGCGGCACGTGTATCCCGAGGTGCCGCCGAAGGTGGAGTACCGGCTTTCGGAACTGGGCCAGACGCTGGTGCCGGTGTTGCTGGCAATGCGCGATTGGGGGAGTGCTTACAAGAGGAAGAACCGGGAGCAGACAGGTGAGCTCTGAGAAGCGCATGCAGCTGCGGCCGGATGCCGCAGCGTGCTTAGGACTTTTCCTATACGTCACTCGTGCAGGTTCCGCCACACTACGCACGCGCTACGATCGCCCGTATCAGGAAGAGACGTGACCATGACACTGAAGGCCTATAGATCAATTGTGTTGTGTGCTGCGAGCGTGATCGCGATAGCGGCGTTGTCAGGGTGCAGTCGCGGAGAAGAGACCGCGCAACCCAACGTGGTGGTTAACAAGGAGAACGCTGAGATGCGGACTGTAGCTCCTCTTATTCGACCGATTGCGTTGGACAAGGCGGGCGAGGTGATAAACCTCGAGTTTGAAGTCCCGCCGCCCGGGCCAAATGCGGTGCCCTACCTCATGCTGGGTTTGCGACTGACCAGGCCGGACGCAGCCTCTGGAACTGCGCTTTCCATGAGATTGGTCGAAGCAAAAATGGCGGCCAACGTACGACTGCTCCGCGTCGAAGAAGGCGCCGTCACAATGGTGCCTCTCATGAGGAATACGCCAGACCTGCGTGATCGAGTCACAGTTCCTGTAGACGGCAGCGTGCCAGGTCTAACCACGACCAGCGTTGATACATCGTTACTAGAAGATGCCGGACTTCTCGACGCCACTCTGTTCTATGACGTCCTTCAATTCGCATCTGCAGAGAACATCCAGCCGGGGCATTACCGATTGAGCATGGAACTTTCGGCGGATCACCCAGAGTTCCAGGGCGACAACGCTGAGTTGCTTGTTGCTTACTTCAAAAAGGCGAAATGATTCATGGGCAAGGACGCACCCTATACCGTCACCGTTTACGTAGCTGCCCCCGGCACACCGCTAGCCCGAGGTGGTACATCGGCCGCAGGCCATATGTACTTGTCGGTCGAGCATGGGATCTTCTCGTAGAGCCTCGGGTTCGCGCCCATCAAACATGGCGCTACGAGCGGGCCGGGAGCTGTAACGGGCTTGGACGAGGCAGACTACATAAAGCCATTCTATGCACGGAAGATGGAGATCACGAAGGATCAGTTCGATCGCATCATTGAATTTGGCAAAGACCCTACCAAGCATGGTTTCAACATGCAATACGGTGGCTTCAACAACAGCTGCATCGACTTCACTTGGGGTGCGCTGAACCATGCCGGCCTGCACCGTCAGTCCAAGTCGGGTCAGGACAAACACTACGAGGGTGCCGTCAGGCCGCTGGAAAACAAGCGAGAAGTTGAAAGCATTCCTGCCCCAGTCCGGGGCAGCAAGGTGGATGCCGAAATCCACAACGACATGCCGAAGCAAACAATCTTTCAGAAGTGGATCTCTGAAAACGGTCCTTGCGAGGGTGTGGAGGGTGATCCGATGATGGCTCAGATTCGCGGCAAGGTCGCCGAACTGGACGCCGCCAACGGGCGCAGGTACGACCCCACCAGCGAAAACGTCAGCGCCAGCCTGTTCGTGCTGGCCAAGGAAAACGGCCTGTCGCGCGTCGACCACGTGATGCTCAGCGAGCGCACCGCGCAATCGCCCGCGGCCGAGAACATCTTCGTGGTGCAGGGCGAGCGCGGTGACCCCGGGCATCTGCGCGCGGCGATGGCAACCGCCCAGGCCGCGCAGACGCCGGTTGAGGTGTCGATGGAACGCGGTGAGCAGCTGACGAACAACAGCCAGCTGGCGCAGCAGCAGAACGACCAGGTGCAATCGCAGGAGCGTGAGACAACCGCCCGCCGAATGGGCTGAACGTTCGCCTGTGTGTCATTGAGAAGTCAGAAAGGTTGCACCCGCCGGGCTGTGCACGCGATGTCATTGCGGCCGCGATTTTCTTCACGGGTGGTGTGTGGCAGGTTGTCTAAGGTCAACGCTTCATTCGCACCGAAGGACATCCCATGACGGCATCGCGCGTTCGATTGCATGTTGAAGACACCGGCGGTACTGGCCGCCCTGTCGTGCTGATCCACGGCTGGCCGTTGTCCGCCGAATCCTGGAAGGCGCAGGTGCCTGTGCTGAAGGACGCGGGCTATCGGGTGGTGGCCTACGACCGCCGCGGCTTCGGCCGCTCGGAGAAGCCTGCAGACGGCTACGAGTACGACACGCTGGCCGATGACTTGGCGGGGGTGCTGGAAGACCTGGATCTGCGCGATGCCACGCTGGTGGGCTTCTCGATGGGCGGCGGCGAAGTGGCACGTTACATCGCGCGGCATGGTGAGCAGCGTCTGCGCAGCGTAGTGTTCGCCGCTGCCGTGCCGCCGTACCTGCTCAAGACCGCTGACAACCCCGAAGGGCCGCTGACCGAAGAGAAGGCGGAGCAGATGCGGTTGGGCCTGCAGAACCATCGCGATACGTTCTTTGATGGGTTTACCAAGGATTTCTTCAGCGCGAAGGGTGAGCTGAAGGTCAGCGAGAAGCAGCGTCAGGAGGCGATTGCGCTGTGTGAGCAGTCTGATCAGACGGCCGCTCTTGGCTGCATGAAGGCCTTCGGTACCACCGACTTCCGCGAGGATCTGAAGAAGGTGACGGTGCCTACGTTGGTGCTGCACGGTGACAGTGACGGCACGGTGCCGTTTGAGGGCTCCGGGAAGCGCACGCATGCCGCCATTGCGGGCAGCGAGGTGGTGGTGCTGGAGGATGCGCCGCATGGGTGCAATGCCAGCCACCCTGAGCAGTTCAATGCGGCGTTGGTGGCGTTTCTGGCAAAGTAGGTCACGTTCAGCCACGCATGGCGTGGCTCTACGGCCACGGGGGCGTGGCGTCACGGCCGGGGATTGCGTGATTTCGCGGCCATGTATCGCGTGATGTCACGGGCATGTATCGCGTGGCGTCATTTCCACCTGGGCGCGTGGCGCCACGCAATTGGAACGATGGGAACTTGCATGCGTAAGACGGTTACACCGCCTTGGAAGAAGCCCAATCCCAAGAAGGCCGGGAAGGGGCAGCCGTTGTCGCAGGTGCAGAAGGATGCGGCGCGGCAGCGTGCCAAGGAAAACGGCCGGGCTTACCCCAACCTGGTGGATAACATGTGGGCGGCAAAACTGCCACGCGGCGACTGAGCCTCACGGCGATGCGGTGACTACTTCACCGCATCGCCTCTGGTGCGCCTCAATACTGGATCAGCGCAGGGCGTCCTTGGCGGCGCTCAGCGCCTGGTCCGCGCGCAGGAAGACGGCGGTGGTGGCTTCGGCCGTATGGGTCGAGGCCGTGCCCAACAGCAGCGCCACGCCCAGACTCTGTTGGGTATCGCGTGCCACCTGTTCGAGCTTGGCGAGCGTTTCGCCCGCATCGGCGCTGCCCAGCACCGCAATGAATTCGCCGCTGCCGGTGACACGGTTGATGCTGTCGCCGCGCTCAGGCTGCAGGCACTGCTCCAGCGCCTGGTCCAACTGCTGCAGCTGGCGGTCCAGCCCGCGCTCGCCCAAGCGCTGCGCCGCCGCGGAAAGGTCCTGCAGCTCCAGAATCACCACGGTGTAGGAACCGGCCGCATCGGGTGCCGCAGCGGTCTCTTCGGCGACGCCGTGTTCCAGAATGGCGGCGACCTGCTGCTCGCGTTCGCGGCTGCGGCCTTCCATCAGATTCATGGTGATGCGGGCCAGGGCCTGCAGGGCCTCGCGCTGGGTGGTGTTGAGCTGGCGCGGGTTGAGGTCCACTACGCAGACGCTGCCAACGGCGGCGCCATCTTCGGTGACCAGCGGCATGCCGGCGTAGAAGCGGGCGCCGATGTCCTTCAGGACCGGGTTATCGGCGAAGCGCGCGTCCAGCGTGAGGTCGCCCACTTCCATCAGCTCTTTCGGCTGGCGGATGGCGTGGTCGCACACCGCCACGTTGCGCTCGGTCTGCACGCCCTCCAGCCCGGTGCGGGCCTTGAACCACTGGCGGTCGCGGTCGATCAGGGTCACCAGGCCATCGGGGTGCCGCAGACGGCGGCGGCCACTTTGACGATGTCGTCGTAGGCGGGTTCGGGCAGGCTGCCCACGATATGCAGCGCATCCAGGGCGCGCTGGCGTTCGGTTTCATCGAAGACGGCGGTGGTGCTTGGGGTCATGCAGTTACCTGTCAGGCGTAGGGCATGGCAATAGCCTAGGTCAGCCGCGACGCGTTCAGGTTAAGCCCGGGTGGACGCGCGGTGACCGGTTCACCTGCGCGTGCAGTTCCTGCGTATCAGCGCTTGACGGCCAACACGCCATCCAGCGCCAGCTCGGCTTTGAAGCCAGCCTTCTCCAGCCGTTTGGCCACTTCACGCGGCACGTCGCGGCCGCTGGTGAGCTTGTTGGGGGCACCGGTGTAATGGAACATGCGCCCGCCCGCGCGGATCACCCGTGCCAGCTGGTCGTAGAACACCTGCGAGTAGAGCTCGCCGGCAATGCCGAAGCGCGGCGGGTCGTGCAGGATGGCGTCCACCGAGCTGGTCTCCAGCCCGGTGATGGCCTCCGATACGTCGCCGTGGGTCAGCGACAGACGGCCACCGCTGCTGGCGGCGTCCGGGTCCGGCGACCAGGGGTTGAGGGTGCGCAGCCACAGCACGTCGGGGTTCTTTTCGAACGACAGGATGCGGGTGACGCCTGCCTCCAGACAGCAGGCGGCGAAGTAGCCCAGCCCGCCACAGGTATCCAGCACGGTCTTGCCGGCCGGTGCCACCAGCGCCACCTTGCGGCGCGCGTCCTCGTACGGCGACACCTGCGCGCTGGGCAGCATCTTGATGCCATCGATCTCGAAGGTGGGCGCGTCCCACTCGGTGGGCACCAGCTTGATCAGCGCCGTACCGTAGCGCGACACCGCCAGGAATTCCTCGCCGTCCCAGTAGTACAGGGTGCGGTCCTTGGTCTTGCCCGGGTAGGCATAGGTCTCGCCCTTCCACTGCCAGCTCTCGGCGCCCAGCACGGCGGTGCCGGTGGAGCGGGCGAGGTCGAGCGAGCCGGTCCATTCGGTGGCACCGGCGTCGCGGGCGCGGACCAGGGCTTCGGCAAGGGGGCGGGTAAGCAGGGGGCCGGTGTAGTGGGGCACGGGATCGGGGCGACCAAGCTGCAGGGCAGCCGGCCTGGAAGAAGGGAAGGGGTGGAATCGTACCCGAGATGGGCGGCGGGCTGGTTCAGGGCGGCTCGGTTGGATGGCCAAGTGCCCGTGGCCTGGGCGGCAACAGCGTGTCGCTGAAGCAACCCCAGCCGCCGTAAGTACCGGAGCCACAGATGACAAGGTCTGCCTCGGGCGGGTACATCTGGCTGAAGGCGCAGTAGGTGGCGTGGTACATGCGCGTGGCACGGGATTGGCGTGCGTACTGATAGGTGAACGACCCGTCCTCGTTGGGAATGAGGACCTGCTCCACCGCGGCCTGTCCGCCGTTGAAGTCGTCCCACAGGCCGGTGCGGACGATCACGTGGATACCGTCGTCGGCGTCGCCGGGGCGGTCGTGGTAGCCGGGCGGGAACGGCTCTGGCGTGGCGGTCGTGAGCAGGAACAGCAGCAGGATAGGCATGGGT
>NZ_JBOHXV010000074.1:0-24207 GCF_050737075.1 Stenotrophomonas sp. | reverse complement strand
CATCGGCGCCAATGCCTTCGTCGCCGATGACCAGACGGTGGCCAAGACCGACAACAGCGCCGCCCGCAAGGTGGCCGGCAAGATCATCGACGTGGACGCCAGCGGCGTCTGGGTCGTCGTCGGCTGATTCCCTCTCTTCCTCGGAAAACCCTCGCATGATCATCAATCGAACCAACCTGTCCGCGCTCTACATCGCGTTCAATGCTGCCTTCCGCCAAGGGCTGGGCCAGGCCCCTACGCAGCACCTGAGCATCGCAACGCCAGTGCCGTCCACGACCGGCGCCGAAGAATATGGCTGGCTGGGTGCCTTCCCCAGCGTGCGTGAGTGGATCGGCGACCGTGTCATCAACGGCATCGAGACGCACGGTTACACCATCAAAAACAAGTCCTACGAAAGCACCGTCGGTGTGCCGCGCGACAAGATCGAGGACGATCAGTTCGGCATCTATAGCCCGATGATGCAGGAGATGGGACGCTCGGTCGCAGCGCATCCGGACGAGCTGGTGTTCGGCCTGCTGCGCAACGGCGACAAGTCCCTGTGCTACGACGGCCAGAACTTCTTTGACACCGATCACCCGGTGTTGGGTGCCGATGGCAAGACGACCACCCAGTCCAACTGGGACGACAACGGAGGCAGCGGCCAGACCTGGTATCTGCTGGACACAACCCGCGTCCTGAAGCCGATCATCCTGCAGGAGCGCAAGGCACCCAACTTCGTTGCCAAAACTGGCGAGACGGACGACAACGTGTTCGATCGCGCCGAGTACGTCTACGGCGTCGATTGCCGGCGCAACGTCGGCTTCGGCTTCTGGCAGCTCGCCTACGCCAGCCGCAAGGAGCTGACCGAGGAGAACCTGGTCGCGGCCTACACCGCGATGGCCGAGCGCAAGGGCGACCACGGCCGGCCGCTGGGCATCAAGCCGAGCCTGCTGGTGGTCACGCCGGGGATGAAGTTCAAGGCGGACAAGTTGGTCAGCGCCTCGACCCTGGCCAGCGGCGCGGAGAACGTGCTCAAGGGCCTGGTCAAGGTCGAAGACTCCGCCTGGGTGCTCTAACCAAGCCCCTCATGGCCGGCGCCAGCAGGCGCCGGCCCCTTGCCTCATACCTATTAGGAGTGGCCCGTGGCCAACGAGAGAATCATCGTCAAATCCCGCCAGGAGCGTGGGCGCTGGCGTGCCGGCAGACACTTCAACCGGCAGGGCGAGATCATTGCAGTCTCGGACCTCAAGAAGGGCGAACTGGACGCGCTGAAGGACGACCCGGAGCTGATCGTCCTGGACGCCAAGGAAGACCTCACCCCCGATGAGCTGGCGATCGCTCGCCAGAAGGCGGCAACCAAAAGCGCTGCAGGAAAGAAATCCTGGGGCGAGGCCGAGACCAAGGCGCGAGCCGCCGCTGGTCTGGACGATGCAGCCTGGGCTGCCCTGGCCCCGGCAGAGCGTGTTGCCCAGGTTGAGGCGCACCTGGTCACGGGCGACTGATCGATGAGCTACGTCACCCTCACGCAGTTGGCCGAGATCCCTGGCGCTTTGGAGCTGGCACAGGTGGCCACCGACAAGGGCCAACGCCCGGTCTCGGCCGAACTGATGGATGCCACGTTGCGTGGGGGTGATCGTAGTGCCTACGCGCCCGCCGAAATCGCCAGGGCAGACGCCGCCGCATCGCGCATCCAGGAGGCAGTCATCCAGGCGAGCGCGGTCATGGATGGATACCTGTCCAAGCGCTACCCGCTGCCGCTGGTCGAATCCAACCCCATGCTGTCCACCTGGGCGCGAGCCATTACCCGCTACCAGCTGCACACCGACCGGATCTCCGACGAGCGTACCGACCCGATCGCCCGCGACTACCGGGACGCGCTGAAGTTCCTGCAGCTGATCTCGGAGAGCAAGTTCCACCTGGGCGCCAACGATCCCACCACGGGGACCGCGAGCCTGGGCGACTTCCTGATCAATCCAGGTGACAAGGTTTTCGGTCGAGACCGCCGCCCGTGACAGTCGGTCCATTCCCAGTCATCGCCGTCATCGAGCGGCTTCGCGCCCAAGCGCCAGTGCTGCTCGATGTCGGCTCTGCCGCCGACTTGGAGACCGCGCTGGAGCAGAAGCCGACCCTGGATGCGGTCGCATTCGTTACTGCGGCCGAGCTGGGGCGTAAGCCCAAGTACACCGGGCCGCTGTACATCCAGGATTGCGACGTCACCGTGCGAATAGTGCTGATGGTCCGCAACTACGCCGGCCAGGCGGCCGGAAGCGGTGCACGTGAGCAGATGGACCTGGAAGTCATCCCGGCGGTCCGCGCGGCCCTGCTTGGCTGGACCCCGAACGATGCCTTTGACGGCCTGAACTTCCAGGCAGGAAGAGATGAGCGGTTTGCAGCTGGCTTCCTGACTACCCAACAAGTCTTCGGCACCTCCTATCGCATGCAACAACAGGTGAAGCCATGAGCAGCAAGCCCACTCCCACCGCTGGTGGTGCCTGGCGCGTTATCGACGGACGCCTGGTCAACGAAGCCGAAGCCCCCAAGCCACGGCAGCCAGCTCCCTCAACCCCACCCAAGCCGGCGCGCCCGCTGCGCCAGAACCCGCAACCCACCAAGGAGTGAAACGTGGCCCAGCCCAATCTGGAATCTTTCAAACGACGCGGCCTGGCGCTCGCTCTGCGCGCCAGTGCCAGCGTGCCGGTCGTGCCCACCGCCGCGAACAATGGCGTGCTGCTCTTCAACGGCACCAGCGGGACGGAATTCGACAAGATCGAGCGTCCCATCGACCGTCCTTTCCTTACTGGTCAGCCGTTCGCTGTTGGCGGCAAGCGGGCCTTCATCGAAGGTGAGTTCGAGCTGTATCCGCCGACCACACCAGGCGGCGCAGACGAAAGCGATGCCGACTGTGGCGTCCTGCTGCTGCCGGCCGGCATGACGGTGGTCAAGGACGCGGCTGCGAAGACCACGCGGTACAACCCGATCAGCTCCAATGTGCCGCTGAGCGATGCCAAGTTCTGGCACGCCGGCACGCTCAAGAACGTCAACGCTGCCCGCCACAACGTCACCAGCCTGATCCTCGCGGTGGGCGACCGGTTCAAGGGCAACATCCGTGTCCAGGGCGACTACGAGACCATCGGTGAGGACGGCCTGCCCGAACTCGCGCTGCCGGCCACCGTGCCGACCGTGGCGCGCGCCGACAACACGGTCACAACGATTACCGTCGCGGGCGGCGCGCCCCTGGTGTGCTGGGCCAAGTCCCTGTCGGTAGACGTGGCCAACACCATCACGCCGAAGGAGTACACGTCGCACAAGGAAACCGGCATTACCGACCGGGCACCAACCTGGACGGCACGCATCGCCAAGACTGCCCTGGCCGACTTCAATCCATGGCAGATCCGCGACGACGCCAAGATCGTCCAGGTGGCACTGCGCCTGACGGAGAAATCCAAGCTCTACAGCGAGCTGGGCATTCGCGGCCAGATCGAGACGGTCAACGAAACCGATATCGACGGCGACTATGGCTGGGAGCTGTCCGGTCCGTGCGTGGCCAGTGATGCAGGCGGGGACGAGCTGTATATCGAGTTCGGCGACGCAACCCCGTAAGCCGTTACACTTCCGCCCCAGAAGCCCCGCCCAGTGCGGGGCTTCTTTTTTCAATGACGCGTGTTAGTCCCGACCGGACAGCACTCTTGGGCAAAGTGGCCTGGTCCCGATCAAACGGGCTTTGAAACCACTTCCCAAGGACTTCAAACATGCTGCGTCTTTCCAAAACCGACTCCGTGCTGCTGCCGGTGACCCTGCGCATCCCGACCGACAAGCCGGGCGCCTTCAATGAAGGCTCCATCGACGTCCTGGTCAAGGTGCTGTCCAAAGAGCGCCTGAAGGAAATGAGCGAACAGGAAGTCAGCGACGCCGACCACATCAAGGAATTCGTCAAGTCGGTGACCGGCCTCGGCGATGCCGACGGCAACCCGATCACTGGCGAGGAAGCACTGAACGAGGTGCTCAACGGCACCTGGTCCAACTTCCTGCAGACGGCAATCCTGCAGGCCTACTTCGGCCAATTCGGCGAGGCCCGCGTAAAAAACTCGAAGACGTCGCGCGGGCGCTGATTGGGAAGGGTCCCCGCACTGGCGGTACTCATCGGACCCATGAACCCGATGAGGCCGTCAGTGCGATGGACTTCCTGCGCGACGGCGGCAACTCGGCCGATGCCGATGAAGTAATCCACGTCCTGGGGGAGAACTGGGACGCGGTGCGGGTCTTCCGGCGCTGCCGGCCCAGGTGGATCACAGGCTTCCATGCACCGGTCTACGACGGCATAGAAGCGACCGAGATCCGAGCCGCAACCAGCCTGCTTGGTATCCGTCGCACTGACATCCCTGATTTGCTCGACCGTGTCGACGTCTTGATTCGCACAACCCGCGAAGCCCGATCCGAGGCTGCATAGGTGCCCCAGTGAACCCCACCGTCACTCTCCGTCTCACTGCCGACAACAGCCAGCTTGTTCCCACCGTGCGAGCATCTGAGGCTGAGGTGAAGCGGCTGGGCACCAGTGCGGCCACTACCGGGCAGCAGGCTCAACGCGGCAGCACCGGCATCACCGCTCTTGGCAATGCCTCGGAGGGTGCATCACGAAAAGCGTCCGCAATGGGCGCGGCACTGAACGTGGCACGCTCGGCGATGGGCGCCTATCTTGGCGCCCAGTCCGTCTCAGCCCTCATATCGATGTCGGACCAGTACGCCAACATCTCCGGCCGGCTCCGGCTGGCCACCGACAGCCAGAAGTCCTACGCCACGGCTTCGGCGGAGGTGTACGCCATTTCCCAGCGCACGTCGACGGCCATGGAAAGCACCGCGACGCTATATGCACGACTGGCCCAGTCGACGGCCGAGTACGGCGTGAGCCAGCAGCGGCAGTTGGCGCTTACCGAGACGATCAACCGCTCGTTCACGATCTCCGGCGCCAGCGCCACGGCCGCCAGCAATACCATCACCCAGTTCACCCAGGCCCTGGCGGGCGGCGTGCTGCGCGCTGAAGAGTTCAACTCGGTGGTGGAGAACTCCCCGCGCCTGGCGAAGGCTTTGGCCGACGGCATGGGCGTTGGCATGGGCGAACTGCGCAAGCAGGTTAACGATGGCCAGGTGACGATCGACAAGCTGGTCACGGCACTGGAAAGCCAATCGGGCGCGATCCAAGCCGAGTTCGAGCGCATGCCGCTGACGGTAGAGCGCGCCATGGTGCAGCTGCGCAACAGCGTCACCAAGTACGTTGGCGAGACATCCAGCGAGCTGGGTGCGGGCGGCGCCCTCGCTGAGGGCATCGCGGTCTTGGCGCGAAACATGGACCAAGTCGACAAGATTGTTGGCGTGCTGGCCGTGGCGTTCGGAGGCCGCTTGGTCGCCAACCTGGTCCAGGCGACGGCCGCCAAGATCACAGCAGCGGCCGCGAGTCGCGAGCTGGCCAGGCAGGAACTGGTCGCCGCCCAGGCGGCTGAGCGTATGGCCGTCGGCCAGTTGTCCATGGCGCGCGCCGGCATGGGAGCAGCGGGCGGTGTCGTTGCTGCCGAACAGGCGGTTGCTGCCGCCCAGTTGCGCACCGCCGCAGCGGCTCAGGCTTCCTCAATCGCACTGACGGCGAAGGCAGCGGCCATGCGCGGCCTCAATGTGGCCATGGGGGCGTTCGGTGGGCCTGTAGGGCTGGCCATCACCGCATTGACCCTGTTCGTCATGTGGATGAAGAACAGCAAGGATGAAGCCGACCAGTTGGCTTCCAGCGTCAAGCAGGGCTTCCAGTCCGCAGTGGACACCCTGGGCGGCTTCAAGACCGATGAGGCCAACCGCCAGTTCGCCAGCCTGGCCGAGTCGTACAAGCGCGTTGACGAGGCACAGGAGCTGGTGGAAAAGAGCGCCAAGCGCGTTGACCAGATCACCCAGGAGAATCGAGCGAGCCAGCAGGAATACGGGCTAGTTCTGGACTCCCAGCGCCAGGCCCTGGCCGATGCAAATCGGGAGCTGCAGAAGGCCGAGAACGCACACGCGAACTTGGACAGCGCGGCCAAGAAGAACATCGGCAGCTACGTCGACCTGATTCTCAAACAAACCGGGCTATCCACCGCCACCAGCGCCCAGCGCGCCGAGACTGAGAAGGTAGTCCGTGAGCTGGCCAGTGAAGGGCAGACCCTCGACCAGCTGAAGCCGCTGCTCGGGGAACACATGCGTTCCACCTATGGTGTGGAGGCGGCAAACCGGTTAGCCGGTGCCAGCTTCGACCAGGTCGCTACTGCCGCGCAGGCATCAGGCGGTGCCATCAAGGCCGCCCTGCAGTCGATCAACGAGGGTCTGGATAAGCAGATTGATACGCTGCAGCTGCAGCTTATCGAGAAGACCCAGGGCAAGGCAGCTCGCATGCGTGCCGAGTTCATCAAGAGCGCGGCCGGTAAGGGCCTGGACCCTACCAGCGCCGAGTATCAGCAGGCTCGCGCCAAGAACGAGCAGATCATCCAGCTTTCCAACTCGCTGGACCAGCAGACCAAGGCCACACAGTCGCTGTCCCGTGCAGAGTCAGACGCCAAGCGCGCCAAGGAAGAGAACGACCGTCTGGTGAGGCAGCAGGCCGACTCTCAGGCCAAGTACACCGCCGAAGCTGCCATGGCGGCGGCAGAACTGCGAGGCCCACTTGCGGCAGCGCAGGAGCAGCACGCGCAGCGCATCAAGGAACTGGATCGCGAGCTGGAAAAGCACAACATCACCCTTGCTGCGCGCAACACCCTGGAGAAAGCATCGGCCGCGGAACTGGCGAAGCAGGATGCTGAGCTGACCAAACGGAAGCAGGCGCCCACGGCTCTCCTCGATACCATGAGCGGTGAAGTCCGCATGCTGGGCGTTCTGGGCGAGGCGCGCGAGCGCTATGCACGCCAGTTGCGCAATGAGCAGGACATGCTCCAGGCAATCAACGAGGCCAACGAGGCGGGCGCCGGCATCAATGCGGCGACAACCCAGCGATTGGTCGAGCAGGCCCGCGCTTGGGCCGATGTGTCCCTACAGGTCGAAAAGCAAACGGCCAATCTCCAAGAGTGGGCGGACGTCGGTACTCGCGGTGTCGCCGACTTTGCCGATCTGTTTGCTGACACGTTGAGCGGCAACTTGGATGACTCGGAGGGCTTCTTTGATCGGCTGAAGGACATCTTCAAGCGCGGGTGGCGAGACGTACTGCGCACGCTCCTGGAACAGAACATGGTCCGCCCCTTCCAGGAAGCGCTCACCAATGCCATCAACGGCGCCTTCTCAGGTGCGGCTAACGGTTCCGGCGGGACTGGGGGCAACTGGCTTTCCAACATAGTCGGCATGTTTGGCGGCGGCAGCTCTGGCGGCACCGGCACGAACTGGATGAGCAGCTTGGCAGGCTTGATCGGTGGTGGCCGCAACCTGACCGGCACCAACGCAATGAACGCCGGCAACGGCTGGATGAACTCCGCGATGAGCGGGGCCGGCTCCATGATGGGCTTCGGCAGCAACATCGGCGCGTTCTCTGGCGCAGGGGCTGGCGCGGGTGCAGGCGCGGCCTCGTCGGCCTCCATGGCTGTGCCGATCATCGGCTGGGTCATCGCCGGGATGATGAAGAACGCCGAGCTGTTCGATGAAGGCTGGGATATCGCCAACGGCGAGAGCTGGGCCGGCAAGGCGGCCACGCTGGGCGCCGTGAGCCATGCCGACGATATGTTCCGCAAGATCGGCTTCAACGATAAGACGGCATCCATCCTCTCGGGGTCTTCGATTCACTCGAAGTTGTTTGGCCGTAAGAAGCCCCAGATCCAGGCGCAGGGCATTGTCGGCTCCTACGGATTTGATGGTCTCACCGGCCAGAGCTACGCCGATATCAAGGCGAAGGGCGGCATGTTCCGCAGCGACAAGAAGTGGACCGATTACGGCCAGCTCGACAGCGCCGTGACGGACGCTTTCGGCTCCGCGATCAGCCGAGCGAAGGCGGGCGTGGTCAACCTCGCCGATCAACTCGGCGTGGATATCAGCTCCCAGTTGTCGACGGTGCGCGTGGACCTGGGCAAGGTCAGCCTCGACGCGGACCCAGAGAAAGCCCAGGCTCAGCTCGAACAGCTGATGTCCACCGCCGTCAGCAATCTTGCCGGGCGCGGCGTCGGAATCTTGGGCTTCCAGGAGTTCCTGGGCAAGGGGTTCGAGGCAGGCGACGTGATGACCACGCTCGCGGCATCCATCGAGCTGATGACCGGGAACGCCCGCGATCTGGGTCGAGCGCTGAATGCCGAGGAAGTGGACTTGGTGAAGCGCACCACCTCAATGTTCCAGCGCATGGCCAAGGCGGCAGGAACGACCATGGAAGAGCAGGTCGTGGCGATCACGACCGCTGCATCCTCCTACGGTGGTGTGGTTGGCAGCGCGCAGCAGGAAATTGCTACGGATGGGTTCAGTGGATTCGCGAAGTCGCTGCTGGCCATCCGACAGGAAGAGCGCGAGCGCACCCGGACGCTGCAGGACCAGGCCAAGGCCCTTAACGGCCTGTCGGCCCGCGAGCAGGATCTGGCCACGGTGCGCGAAGCGGCGCAGATCAAGGCCGATGCCCTGGCTCGGTCGCTGGAGTCGGAGCTGGTCGACCTGGCACTCAACCGGGTCAATGACCAGATCGAACGCCTGGGAGGCTCGATCGACGGCGCTGGCAGCAAGATCGAGGACTTCATCAATTCGCTGAAGCTGAGCGACACGCTGTCTACGGATACCGATGCCCAGAAGCGCGGGACGGCCGACGACCTGATGGCCAGCGCCGCCGCGTCAGGGAACATCGACAGCTTCACCCAGTACGCTCAGCAGTTCCTGCAGGTCAGCCGAAACCTCAACGCCAGCGGCGCCGGCTACCAGGCCGACTACGCCCGCGTTCTGGAGCTGGCCAACTCCCTGGGCGGTGATGGCACCTCCTCCTCGCTGGAGCAACTCTACGAGCAGCAGAAGACCCTGCAGGTACGCCAGGAAGCCGCCGCGCGCCTGGAGCGCGCACAGCGTATCGCCCAGGGCGTATCCGACCTCGCTGGAGTGCGCGGTACCGATCCTCTGGAGATCCTGCGCAGCGTCACCGGGATGACGGCCGAGGACCTGGCCGCCGACCTGGGCCTGACCACCGAGCAGCTGGGCAAGTACCTGGCGGAGCAGCAGACCGACATTTCCGACTTGGCCGACATCCTCTATGACCTGCCCAAGCGCATCGCCCAGGAAATGATCACGGCGTTGGTCGATGGCGTCCCGTCGTCTTCGACAGCCGGCACAGGCGCAGGCAATGGCGCCAGCTCGGGTGGCGGAGTTTCGGTTGGTGGCAACCAGGCTGGAGCGAACAACGCGCTGCTGGAGGTTTTGCTGCGGGTGGATGGCGGCATTCAAAGCCTGGTTAAGACCGGCAAAAACGTGGTGACACAAGCCCTATGAGCCGTCTCGTTCTCCTGGTCGATATCGGCCCCGATCCGTTGCCGCAGATTACTCCGGTAAGCCGCGCCCCGATCAACTGGGCGCCGCCGCCGAAGGCTGCAGTGGTGGTGCCACCCCCAACTGATGTCGAGGTCAAGCCAGGCACCGACAGCATCACGATCACCTGGTCGGCTTCCCCGCTTCCCGGCGCGGAGTACGTTGTGTGGCGCGCTGCAGACGTCAGGGGCGCGCCTGGAGCGTGGGAAATCGTGACGCGCACCACCGACACCAGGTACACCTACACCGACACAACTGGAGCAGTCAGTTGGTGGAAGATCACCGTCCTGGTCAACGGTGTTTCTTCTGGCGATTCCGATGGGTCACCCATGACCCCAGTGGTCCCGCCGACCACCGCTGAGCTGATTCTGATCCAGCAGCGCCTAGACAAAGAGACGGCAGATCGTTTCGAGGCCGTTGCAGCCGAGAGCCAGGCGCGCGCAGATGCGGTCGCCGATCTGGCCGAAGACCTGTCGGACGCAGCCCGGCTGAGCGCGGAAGGCATCGCCGCCAACGCAGCTGCGATCGCTGCGGAAGCCAGTGAACGCGCATCAGCCTTGCTCAACGAGCGGCTGGAGTGGAAGGCTGGGCTGAGCCGGGAGGCCGCCATTCGTGAGAATGCAGACGAGTCACTGGCCTACGCGATGTCACAGGTTTCTGCCGGCAGTGGCACCCAGTTCGACAGCCGCAATATCTGGTACTTCGATGCTACCAGCGATGGCTGGACTTGCAACGGCGAGCCATCGGTTGTCGATGGCTGGCTGCGGCCGGCGGACGCGACCAGCTTCCCCTATCTGCAGTCGCCCGATGGGTTGGACATCGACGGCGGCGCATACCGGTTCGTAAAGCTGCGGATCAAGAGGGTCGGCAGTCCTGTGTGGGCCGGACGGCTTCAGTGGGCCACGGCGGCAGCTCCAGTCTGGAGCGACACCCGCGCAGTGACCGTTCCTGAGCCGGTTTGGGACCGCGACGGCGTGGCCACAATCGACTTTCAGGACGTTGGCTGGTGGCCCTCTGTCCTCAAGCAGATTCGGATTCAAGTCGGTGCTGCGCAGGACGAAAGTGCCCACCATCTGATCGACTGGGTAGCCATCGGTCGTCCGACGCCTGGCGCCGGTGTCGCGCTTGTTCAACAAGAGGCTGCAGCCCGGATAACAGCAGACAGCGTGGAGGCGACGCAGCGAGAGTCTCTTGCGGTGCAACTTCGGGGTGACTACGAAGGTGATGACCTGTCCGGACTCACCACCGGCCTGATTGCTTCCGAGCAACTCGCCCGTATTGATGGGGACGAAGCGGTCATGCGGGTGGTGGAGGTTATACAAGCTCGTATGCCTGAAGGCGACGAGTCACTTGCCACCGAAGCCAGTGTGGTATCCGAGCGGGAAGCGCGGTTGGAGGCGGACCTGGCGCAGGCGAAGGTATCGCAGGCAATCCAGGCCCGCCTACCGGACGGAGACGGCGCTGTCGCGTCAGTAGATGCCTTAGACAGCGTCACGGGGCGAGTGGAGAATAACGAGCAGGGATTGGTTGCGATGGGAGAGCGGGTCGTCTCGATGACTGCCCAGCTCGACGGGACGCATGCTGGCGATGAAGACACATTTGCCGGCGACGACGACACGTACGCTGGAACGATTACGGTCTACACCGTCATTGCGGACGGTGACCGCGCCGTCGGCAAGCAGGTCGAACTAGTCGACGCCAACCTGGGCGCTTTCAAGTCATCGGCGACGAGCCAGTTGGTAGCGATGGCCACGGAAGTGGCGGCGTCTGCAGAGAAAGTGGATTCAGTGCGGGTCGAGTTGGAGGGGAAGGCCTCTACGGAGTCTTTGAGCCAGCTGCGCAACTCTGTGGAACAGAACGCAGACGGAATCGTGGCGGTCGCCGAAGGCCTGCAGTCGGTGAGGATTGATTTGGGCGGCAAGGCTAGCGCCCAGGTGGTACAGGGCATGGAGACGCGCGTCCAACAGAATGAGCAGGGGCTGATACAGGTTCTGGCGCGAGCATTCATGCAAGTAATGGCGGATGCCGGTGGCGGCCCGCTGATCGGCGGCATGGTGATCGACAACAACGGGAGCGTCGTCAATACCCGGTTCCTGAGCACGACGTTCGAGGTAATCGCACCTGGTGCTGCCAATGGCATGGAACTGCGCGACGGGTATCTGCGGGTTTGGGCAGGAAATTCCCAGCGAATCATCGGCAACGGGTTCGGAGCGGATGGTCTGATGGACTACTTCGGCCCCAACGTGGGTGTTGCAGCAGCCAACAAGCTCAACGCCAAAATGTGGATGGATCGCAACGGCGACGCCTACTGGGGCGGCACGTTGAGGGCTGGCGCGATCAACAGCTCTGGGCAGTTCAACCTCAACAACGCCAACTGGGACAGCGCCAGCAACATCAGCGTGGTCCACGCAGGCTCGCAGGGGCGCACCAAGGTGGTGCTCTGGTCGGCCAGGCTCAGCGCCGAGGTGATTTCGTTCGGGAATTCGCCCCAGCCCACCCGCACGGGGACGATGCGCCTTCGCGTTTGGCGCGACGCCGCGCTGCTGTGGGACGAAAGCATCACCGCCTCATCGGTGAACGTCTACGAGGGGGACAGCAACCGAACGCTGACCACCCAGACGTGGCAGTGGCCACAGCGGTCGTTCACCGACACGACCAATGCCACCGGAAACATCCCGTACCGCATGCAGATCGATTTCGTTGGGGGAACTCGCTACGACATCCCCGCATTCGTGGTCGGGGCAGAGGCCAGCGTCGCGGTGCTCAACATCATCGAAAGCTAAAAGGAAACAACTATGACGCTCCGGCTCATCGACCTGGATACCCCAAGACCGAACAATCATCGCGGCGATCCGACGCGCACCGCCAACGCGATAACGAATGAGAACATGCAGGAGATCGGCCAACGCTTGAATTCGCTGGAGGACGGAGGCCCTGCGGTCGGTCAGCGTTTGGACGCCCTGGAGCAGGAGCAGCAGCAACTTGGCGATGTGCAGCAACAGCTGGGGCAGGCGCAAGCTGCTACCGACGAGCTGCTGGCAACGAGCACTGAAGCCATTGGGGTTGAGTTGTCGCGGACCGCCTCAAGGATCGTGCGCAGAAGTAGGCTGATCAACGGCAACTTTGACATCGCCCAGGAGCGCGTGTCTGGGACCGTCACGGCCGCTGCGCCTTACACGGCCGATCAGTGGCAGGTTTCGTCCTCGGCTCCCGGCGTCACTTGTAACTGGGGCATCGGCGCGCCGGCAGTTGGTGAGATAAAGGGCGCCACACGCTTCCTCGGCTACAACGTGGTTGCCGGTGCTGGCTCGGCATGGATGGGCCAGCGAATCGAGGGCGTTCAGACGCTGGCCAATGGCAAGGCCACGGTGTCGTTCTGGATGCGCAGCAATATCGCAGGCAAGAAGGTGGGGCTGACGTTGCAGCAGGTGTTTGGCTCTGGCGGTTCGGGGACGGTGCAGACCGACGGCGACGTGGTCACCCTGACCACCAAGTTCGCTAAGTACACGTACACCTTCGACGTACCGTCCATCGCTGGAAAGATCTACGGGGCGAATCACAACCTGTTCCTGCTCTTCTTCCTGTGCGACGGCAACTATTTTGACGGCCAGCTCGCCAATCAATCTGGGTTGTTCGAGCTGGCCCAGGTGAAGCTCGAGGATGGGGACACGGCCACCCCGTACGACTTCCGAGATGTGCAGGAAGAACTGCAGGACTGCGAGTGGTTCTGGAGGAAAAGCTACGACATTGGCGTTTCCCCCGGCGCCATCTCTGCTTTCGGCCGTTGCGGCGAGTTCATCAGCGTCACTCGTACGGGCGCCAGCGCTCACCTTGAAAAATTCCCGACCCGGATGCGCACCACGCCCGCTGTCGTGATCTACGCGTCGGAATCAGGCGCGGTGAACCAGGTTTCGCAGCACGACGGCACCAACACGGCAGTCAACAGCTTGGCAGCGGTAGGAGAGACGGGGTTCCAGGTCTCTTACACCAACGCCGCCGGCAAGTACGGCGCGTCCTTCCACTACACCGCGAACGCGAGGCTTTGACCGTGTATCAATTCACTTCCGACCCCGACATGCTGCTTTGCCTCGAAACCGGCGCTTGGATACCACGTGGTCACCCTGACTGGCCGAGCAAGTGGCTGTTGTCTAACACGCCGGCCCCTGTCCCGCCGCCGTTCTTGCCAAACAGCCCGGAGCATCATCGCGCCATCCGGGACGCTGCTTGGGCATGGATGGCTGGCGAGGTGCAGGACCGCCAGTACGACAGCATCGAGACCTGTGTTGGCTACTACAACAGTGGCGTAGCTCGGTATCGGGAAGAGGCTCGTGCCATGGTCGCGTGGCGCGATGCGGTGAACCAGGCACTGGAGGCCATGGTGATGGCGCCGCCGGCGGGTGTGGTGACGTGGGAGCAGGTGCAGGCGCTGCTGCCCCAGCCAGAGTCGTTCGCTTGGCCGGAGAAGGCTGACCTTCAGCTGCGCACATCTCTGCTTGAGCCGTCTGGCCCTGAGGCTCCATCGATCTTGGAGTGCTCGGCATGAGTCGGGCCGTTGGCCGTTGGTCCTCAAGCCCCATCGGTGTGGACTTGGGTGTGGAGGACGGTGGGCTCACCTTGGTAACCCTTGCCGCCTCAAGTATTTCCCGCCTGGGAAGGAGCAACATCGCACACGACTCGGGAACGCACGGCGTGGAGTTCAGCTTCTGGGGCGACGATGAAGTGCAGGCCACAGTGGGTGCCGTTATGGCCACTGCTCCCATGTCCGCCGAAGTGGGCTTTGCGGGAGGCATCGGCTGGCGCCTGCACGCCGGCGAGATCATCGCCAATGGCGTCGTAGTGGCGTCCGGCATTGAGGTGCCGTTGAAAGGCCAGACTATCGGAATGCTGCTGACGGTTGGCACTCCTTCGCGCGTTGTTTTCTACCGCGATGGTGCCGACGTCGCGACCTTGCAAGCCCCGGTAGCAGGCGCGGTCTACTTCGCTGCTTCAATGGCCAGCACCAAGCCGGGCGGGCTGCGCTGCGTCGTCAACGCGGGAGAGTGGCAGGGCCTTAGCCCGGCTATCGCTGCAGGGTGGTTCGCATCTGAAGCCCCAGCGGCGGCGTTGCGCCTGGCAAGCGAGGACTACATGACCGGAGAAGCCGATAGCCCAGCAAACGTAGCCTATGTAGGAGCCTTGGCCGGAGATGGGCTTGATACCGTGGCCAGCGTGAGCTTCTGGCCGTGGGACAACATCTCGCGTCCGGGAACTGGCCAGGTGCGCGTTCTCGACGCGGAGGGGATGCTTGACGGGGCAGCGATCGGTGCCTTGCGCAATCAGCCAGTGCGCGTTCGCCAGGTCATACAGGGCGGTTCGCTGGCAGATGCCATCCCTGTCGCCCGCTTTGTCCTGGATCGCATCGATATTCAAGATGATGGCAGCAAGCAGCTTGTGTTGCGTGACGCCCATGATGATCTTGATGCGCCGCTGAGTCGGGCTGTGTTTCTCCCTGCCCAGGGCGATAGCGTCGCGTGGCAGGCGCAGCCGGCCGTAATCGGGACGGTGCGCAGCATTCCAGGCTTCAGCGTGAACAGTGACGGTAGCCAGCAATGGCTTTCCGATGCGCCCTTGGCCAGCATTGCGGCCGTGCTGGACCGTGGTGCCCATATCGAAGCTGGGACAGGGTTTTCGCTCGCGGCTGGCGGGCAGCACCTGGTCCTTTCCTCGCCCCCTCTGGGGCCGGTAATTGTCGACGCATCGACGCGACAGGGCATGGCGCCTACTTCACTCCGCCAGGCATTGGAGGACGTTTTCAGCCGGATCGGAAAAAGCGCATGGTCTGGTGCCGACGCTGATGCGATTGACC
Organism: Stenotrophomonas sp.; assembly: GCF_050737075.1. GTDB lineage: Bacteria > Pseudomonadota > Gammaproteobacteria > Xanthomonadales > Xanthomonadaceae > Stenotrophomonas. The sequence goes on along the minus strand of NZ_JBOHXV010000074.1, from coordinate 8,900 downwards.
AGGCCACTGGCTACGCAGGTGTGGGTTTTTACGGCGCGGACGGCGCCACCCCCCGCGATGCACTGGCTGCACTCCTTTCCAGCTATGCATCCGATTGGTGGCAGGATCACGAGGGCGTTCTTCGCCTGGCGCGCCTAGTCGATCCCGATTCAATCAGCGATGGAGATCTGGACTTCGTGATGGATTGGCCTGAACTCGCGGAAGATCTGGTTGTCTTGCCGGATTTGGCGCCGAACCTGTCCAGGCGCATGGCATACCAGCCAAACGCCGTCGCGCTTGGGGCTGGCGAAATGATCACAGACTTGGTGCAGCTGCCGCCCTCGGTGCGCCAGCAATTGTCTGGCGAGTGGCGGGGCGTGGCCTACGGTGGGGGCTTGCTTCCCCAGCGCTACGCCCATGCGGATACGGCGGCGCCGATGCCGACCCAGTTCGACCGGCGCGAGGATGCTCAAGCGGAGATTGATCGAGTGATCGCGATATATGCCGTGCCGCGCAACTTCTATGCGGTCAGGGTCAACGGCCGCACTGATCTGCGCCTGCGGCCTGGTCAAGTTGGTCGTCTGTCCTATCGCCGGTACGGCATGCAGGACGGGCGGAATGTACTGGTGTCGGGGGTCAGTACGAACCCGATAACCGGCGAACATGTGTTCAAGTTCTGGGGCGCCTGATGCTTATTGGATACGGAAACCTCGCACTCACTCCTGCAGTTGATGGTGCTGCGGCGGTAAACCTTGCCGCCCTGGTTGACGGACACCCGGCCCGCGTAGCGCGCATCATGGGCGGAGTCGGCAGCGTTCGGCTACGTCTCGACTGGAGCGGTCCAGCCGACATCCGGATCGTTGCCGTACTGGGCATCACTTGCCCCGCCGGCACCTCTACTGTGCTGACCGGAAAGCGTGCGGGCGATAGCGGCTACGCGCGGGCATTGGGCGGCAACACCGACCTGCAGGAGGTTGTATCGCTGCCTGACGGCAGCCGCGCTGCCTGGTTCGTCCTGGATGAAGGGATCGAGCCGCTTGTGGGGCTGCAGCTCGAAGTCATGGCTGGCGCTTTCGACGTAGGCGAGTTCGTCGTGCTGCAGGGGGTTGAGCTTGGGCACCAGACGGAGTGGTCGGTTGAACGGATCGACCCCAGTCTGCGCGAGCGGACCCTCGGCAGCGGCGTCAATGTCGTTCTCCGGCGGACCTATCGGAAGCTGCAGATGACCTTCACGCCACTGGCCCTTGCCGAGATGCGTGGGCAGGGGTTGGCCAATGGCATGGACTTGGATGCGCTGGGATACGCCGTAACCGGCGGCACCCGCGTTGCCGCGATTCCGCGCTGGAGTCTGCAGGGCGGCGTCGTTGACGTCACGGAACTGCACCGCACAGCGATCTACGGCCAGGCCGCGCCTGGTCAAGCCAGCCACCTCGGCGGGAACTACTACAGCAGCGGCTGGGCCTTCGAAGAGATCCCGCCGCTTTGAAACAGGGTGGGGACAATCCGCTTGCAGGCGGACCGTCCCCACCTCAATACACGCGTTGTGCCGCGTGCCTTCGGCCAAGACTCTGTGCCCTCGCGAGGACAGGACCATTCTGGCCAACCCCTATCGCACAGACTGAGACATGCCCCTACCGATATTCCCCTGGCCTGGCGGGAAGCGCCGCCTGATCAAGCACCTATACCCCCATTTCCCCGCGCACAACACGTATGTGGAGGCCTTTGCTGGCGGAGCGGCCGCCCTCCTTATGAGGCCGGTCCCCGCCCAGCTCGAAGTCCTCAATGACATCAACAGCGACCTGGTGACCCTCTACCGGTGCGTCAGGCACCACCTGGAGGAGTTCGTCCGGATGTTCCGGTGGTCCTTGGTGAGCCGCCAGATGTTCGAATGGGCCGCCATGGAGCGGCCGGAGACCCTGACCGACATCCAGCGGGCCGCTCGCTTCTACTACCTGCAGAAGCTGTCGTTTGGCGGCAAAGTGGAGGGTCAGAGCTTCGGCCTGGTGGCCGGTGGCCACGGGCCACGGTTGAACCTTCTGCGGATCGAAGAAGAGCTAAGCGCGGTCCACCTTCGGTTGGCCAACGTAGTGATCGAGCGGCTCCCCTGGCAGGATTGCGTTCGCCGGTACGACCGCCCTGAGACGCTGTTCTACTTGGACCCGCCGTACTGGCAGACCGAGGGCTACGGGGTGGACTTCCCGTTTGACCAGTACCTGGCCATGGCCGACCTCATGCGGTCCTGTGAGGGCAAGGTGATCGTGTCCATCAACGACCACCCAGAGATCCGCCAGGCCTTCGCCGGCTTTGACCTGGTGCCGCTACAGCTCAACTACACGATCGGTGGGGGCGGTGGCCGGGACAAGCAGTTCGGCGAGCTGATCATCAAGAGCTGGGACGACCGCCAGGCGACTCTGTTATAGCAGTGAAACAGGTCCAAAACACCAGTAAAACAACCGCATAACGTTGATTTAAAACAGTTTTAAAGCGGGTTTTTGCTAGGTAGACTCGAAGTGCGCATTCGGCGCAGAAGGAGATAGAGCATGACGGAAGTTTCGGAAACCCAAGCGCTGGAAGAAAAACAAAGCATCAGCATCCCTTGCCGCTCCCCAGATCCGATGTTGTTGGATCTGGTGTTGGTGGCCAACCATGGATTTGGATTTGGCGTCACGCTCACTGTGGGGGGGGTGCTGGTCAGCGGCAATGTTGTCTCGGGTCGGCAGTACGTCCAGTTCATCCTGGATGAGGCGATCGGCAATGGCGTGCAGGATGAGACTGTGCGTGTGGCGCTCCACAACCGGTTCAAGGGCTATCTCGATCTGTATCCGGTAGAGGTGCCCGACGACCAGTCCACCCCTACGTTCATCCACCTATGCAACGCCAAGTTCTACGCCCCGGGTAGTTCTGACTCGATCCCGAGTGGCGAAGGGGTGCTCTGGAGGGGGGCCATCACCGACGTCTCCGGGTTCTTCTTCGGGGTTCTCGGCTAAGAAAAGGCCCCGCGAATGCGGGGCCTTTTCGTTTGCCGAAGTGTCCTTTCGTTGTTTCAAACCATGTGTCCGCGTTTCGCAAACCCCGAGTCCGCCTACAGCCAGCGTGGCCGAGGCGCGGGAGGAAGAATCGGGTTGCGGCAAGTGATACCCATTCGCATTTACGGTACACTGGGCTGATCGCCTTGCCGTGAGTCGTGCCTGCCGTGCTTTCCTGCCTGATCCCTTCGTTGTCCCCCTGGCTTCGCACCGTTGGCGTAGCGGCGGCACTTGGCATGGTCGCGGCGGCACCGGTCGCCGCGCAGCAGCGTAATCCGTTGCAGAAAGTGGGTGAGACGGTCCTCGACCAGCCCGCGCAGAGCTACCGCTTCGAGCGTTTCGTGATCGAAAGCGGTACGCCGGCACGGCGTTGGCGGGTGAACGTTGGGTTGCCCACGCAGAAAGCCGCCACGGCAGCGCCGGTGCTGTACATGCTGGACGGCAACGCGGCGGCGATGGTCTTCGACCAGGCGCTGCTCGCCGACCTCGCCGCGCATGCGGCACCGGTGCTGGTGTTCATCGGCTACGACAACGACCTGCGCATCGATTCCCCGGCGCGAACGATCGACTACACCGCCTGGGTGGATACCGCCGACGATGAGAACGGCGCGCCGCAGTCCAGCGGCGGCGGTGCGCAGGCCTTCCTCGACGTAATCCAGCAGCGCATCAAGCCGGAAGTCGAACGCCGTGCCCGGGTGGACCTGAAGCAGCAGTCGCTGTGGGGCCATTCGCTGGGCGGGTTGTTCGTGCTGAGCACGCTGTATACCCAGCCGACGGCGTTCCAGAACTATGTCAGCGCCAGTCCGTCGCTGTGGTGGAGCCAGGGCGCGCCGCAGGGCGCGATGGAACACCACTTCATTGCCGAACCATCGCCTGCTCGCGTGTGGCTGATGCTGGGCGGCGACGAGCGCAGCGGCAACCGCGGCGTGCGTGACATGACCAACCCGCGTGTGGTGGCGCATCTGCGCCGGATCGCGGGTGCAACGCCGGATGCGGCCTTCACGCTGAGCCAGCGCCTGGCCGCGGTGCCCGCTGTTCAGGTGAGCTACCGCGAATTCCCCGGGCTCGGCCACGGGCCGATGTTGCCGGCGTCCCTGAAGGCGACCCTGGCCGCGCTGTATGGCGCGGCCGACCGCAGTGCCGCGCCGTCCGCTACGGCGGCGGACGCACCTGCCGATTGACCGCGTTCCCCCTTACCCAGGCAATGCGTGGCCCCGTGCCACCGCCGCAGCGACGCGGCCACGCCAAGGCAACCCTTGTGACACGCGCCGCTGGCGCGCCCCTACAGAAGGAGTCTGCTATGTCCCGATTCGTTTCCCTTCCGCGCGTTGCCGCGTTGAGCCTTGCACTGTCGCTGCTGACCGGTGCGGTGTCCGCCGAGCCGGTGTTCGATGCGCCGGCCAACGGCTTCCGCGGCACGGTCAGTGCCCGCAATGAGAATGTGGTGGCCGGCAGCACCGCCGAAGTCACCGGCCGCGCGTTCGTGCCCGGCCAGCAGGTGACGCTGCTGCGCGGTGAGACCGTGCTCAATGCCACGCCCTATGTGGTCGACGCGCAGGGCAACTTCAAGGCCAGCGTGGTCGTTCCGCTCGACGCCGTGCCCGGCCAGCACCCGCTGGTGGTGCGCGCGAGCCAGCCGGCGGCCGCCACCGTGGTGGCGCTGCGGGTGTCGCCGAATCTGCCGCTGAGCGGGCAGCAGGACTTCAGCCAGCGCTCCGGAAAGCTGGTGCAGGGGCTGTACCAGAGCAGCTACAGCGCCGCGAGCAACGCGTTGTTCGTGACCTCGGCCGTCGGCCGCCCGCCGGTGACGCAGTCGCAGCTGTTGAAGGTGGACCCGAAGACGCTGAAGGTGGTGAAGGCGATCACACCGGCGCAGGTGCCCGACGCGAAGGGCGGCAGCGTGTTCGCGGTCTACGGCGTCGGCGTGGACGACGCCAACGGCAACGTGTGGGTCAGCAACACCCGCCAGGACACGGTGGCGGTGTATCGCCAGTCGGACCTGTCGCTGGTGCACCAGTTCCCGGTGGGCGCGGTGCCGCATGCCCGCGACGTGGTGGTGGATGCCAAGCGTGGCAAGGTGTTTGCCTCGGCCGCCGGTGAAGACCATCTGTCGGTGTTCGATGCGAAGACCTTCGCGGCGCTGAAGCCGATCAGCCTGGCCTCGGGCGTGGACGACGAAAAGTTCGTGCCGATGAGCCTGGTGCTGGACGAGGCCGGCGGCAAGTTGTTTACCGTGAGCATCGGCACGCCCGAGGCGGCGGTGATCGACGTCGCCAGCGGCGAGGTGGACAAGGTGATCGACCTCGGCAACGCGATCAGTGCATCGGGCGTTGCCTTCGATGCGAAGCACAACCGCCTGTACGTGGCCTCGCAGGGCACCGACAACCTGCTGATCGTAGACGTTGCCAGCGGCAAGGTGCTGCACGATGTCGCGGTGGGCGCGGGCGCGTTGAATGTGGCCTTCGATCCGGTCGCCGGCCTGGCCTACGTCACCAACCGCGGCGCCGGCACGGTGACGGTGGTCGATGGCGCCGGCAAGGTGGTCGGCAACCTCGATGGCGGCACGTTCCCGAACCATGTCCGTGAGGATGGCAAGGGCAATGTGTTCGCGGTCAACAAGTCGCGCGGCGCGGAAGACCCCAAGGGCGACCGCATCACCCGCATCACCCCGACCCGTCGTTGAGTGTCCCTGCGCGCGGGGCAACCGTCCTGCGCGCGCTCCATTGGAGAGGTTTTATGTTGAGTCTTTCGTCCGCACGCTGGAGCGTGCTCGTGCTCGCCCTGGCGGCTGTGCTCGCCGGCTGCGGCGGCAAGCCCGCCGATGCCGTTGCGCCAGGTGCCGGCGCTGATGCGCCGGCTGCTGTGGCCGGCGCCACGCCGGCCGCACTGCCACAGGGCTGGCTGCACCTGGTCGGCGCCGATGTGCCTGCCAGCACGGGCCTGACGCCGGTACTGCCGATGACGGTGCGCTCCGACGACGGCGAGCAGGTCACCGTCACCGATACCACGCGGATCGTGGCCGGTGGCGACGATGTGATCGCGGTGATTGAGGCATTGGGCATGGGCGGGCAGGTATATGCGGCGCCGCTGCGCTCGGCCACCGAGGCCGGCCGCAAGGCGCCGAAGCAGTTCCTGTTCAACCGCACCACCGGCGTGGAAGGCGTGCTCAGCCTGGAAGGCTCGCTGTTCCTCGGCAACAGCCTGCGCCGCCACACCGAGCTGGCCAAGAAGCTGCGCGGCGCGGGCGAGGCGGCCGTCGTGATCGATGATCTGCAGCCGGCGCCGGACAAGGTGCGCAAGGTGGCGGCGGCACTGGGCGTTGCTGCAGCGGGTGAAGCACTGGCGACGAAGGTACAGGCGCAGTTGGACGAGGCGGCGGCGATTGCGGCCGCCAGCACGCGCCACCCGCGGGTGATCCATCTTTCGGCCACCGGTGCCGGCGGCGCGCCCACGGTGGCTGGCGCCGACAGTGCGTCCGGCGCACTGATCGCACTGGCCGGCGGCGTCAACATCGGCACCGAAGCGGGCGTGGCCAATTACTCCGCGCTGAGCAACGAAGGCGTGGTGGCGGCGGCACCGGAGGTGATCCTGGTGACGGAAAACGATCTGCAGCTGTTCGGCGGCGAGGCGGGGCTGTGGAAGGCCTACCCGACGCTGAAGCAGACCCCGGCGGGTGCGGCCAACCGGGTGTGGGTGATGCCGGACGTGCAGTTGAAGGCGGCCAGCGTCGGCTCGGGTAGCGGTGCGGTGGTGTTGGCGAAGGCGCTGGCGGCGCTGCCGACGCCGTGAGGGGATGGCAGTGAGGGCGCGCAACAGGCGCCGCCGTGCAGGTGGCTGGGTGCTGGGGATGATGGCACTGGCGCTGCTGGGCGCGATCCTGGCCTCGTTCGCGGTCGGGCCGTTGCGGTTGCCGCCGCTGGAGGTGGTGCAGGCGATGGCGGTCAAGCTGGGGATGCTGGACCCGTCGCAGGTGAGCCAGCGCGATATGGCGGTGGTCTGGAACCTGCGCATTCCGCGGGCGCTGCTGGGCGCGCTGGTGGGGGCATCGCTGGCGATGGCCGGGGCGAGCCTGCAGGGGCTGTTCGGCAATCCGCTGGCCGATCCGGGCATCGTGGGGGTGACGCAGGGGGCGGCGCTCGGCGCGGTGGCGGCGATCGTGCTCGGTGCCGGCAGCGTGGGTGGCTGGACGCTGCCGCTGGCGGCGTTCGCGGGCGGTGCGGCGGCGATCAGCCTGACGTATGCGCTGGCGCGGCCCGGGAGCAATGGCGGCACGGCGACGCTGCTGCTGGTGGGGATCGCGATGGCGGCGTTCTGTTCGGCGGCGATCGGGTTCCTGACCTACATCGCGAGCGAGAGCGAGCTGCAGTCGCTGGTGTTCTGGCAGATGGGCTCGCTGGCCCAGGCGGATTGGGCGGACGTGGCGGCGGCGCTGCCGGTGTTCGTGCTGGGTACGTTCGCGCTGTTACGGCTGGCGACGCCGCTGGACATGCTGGCGCTGGGGGAGCGCCAGGCGCAGCACCTGGGGTTGGATGTGCGCCGCACGCGGCTGAAGCTGATTGCGTTCAGTGCGCTGCTGGTGGGTGCGGCGGTGGCGTTCGCGGGGTCGATCGGTTTCGTGGGGCTGGTGGTGCCGCATGTGGTGCGGATGCTGGTGGGGCCGGGGCACCGTTGGTTGCTGCCGGTGTCGGCGGTGACCGGCGCGTTGCTGATCGTGGTGGCCGATACGGCGGCACGCACGCTGGATCCGCCGGCCGAAATCCCGCTGGGGTTGTTCTCGGCGGCGCTGGGGGCGCCGTTCTTCCTGTGGCTGGTGCTGCATCAACGCCGGAGCGGTGCGGTATGACGGCGCCCTTTCTTCAGCTGGACGGGGTGGGGGTGCGCTACGGCGAGCGCCAGATCCTGCACGACATTCACCTGGGTTTCGTGCCCGGCACGTTGACGGCGTTGGTGGGGCCGAATGGCGCCGGCAAGTCGACGTTGCTGGCGGTGGCCAGTGGCGATGTGGTGGCCGATGCCGGCAGCGTGGTGCTGCACGACCGGCCCATCGCGCAGTGGAAAGCGATGTTGCTGGCGCGCGAGCGCGCGGTGATGCCGCAGGACCATGCGGTGCGCTTTGCGTTCACGGTGGAAGAAGTGGTGGCGATGGGGAGGCTGCCGCACCCTGCCGATGCGACGCGTGATGCGGCGCTGGTCGAGCACGCGCTTGGCCAGGCAGAGATGCACGCGCTGCGCCAGCGCGAGGTGCAGACGCTGTCCGGCGGCGAGGCAGCACGGGCAACGTTCGCGCGGGTGCTTGCACAGGACACGCCGTTGCTGCTGCTGGACGAGCCGACGGCGGCGCTGGATCTTCGCCACCAGGAGCGCACGCTGCGCGCGGTACGCGGGCTGGCCGATGCGGGCGCGTGTGTGATTGTGGTGGTGCACGATCTGAACCTGGCCGCGGGCTATGCGGACCGCATCGTGCTGCTGGAGCAGGGCAGGGTGGCGGCCGATGGCACACCGGACGAGGTGTTGACGCGTGAGCACATCGAGCGCGTATACCAGCAGCCGGTGCTGGTGCTGCGGCACCCGCAGCGCAACGTACCGCTGGTGGTGGTGGCAGACTCGGCGCGGTAACGCCGAATGCATGGCACCCACCGGGCACACCCGACTGGGCGCACCCGACTGGGTAGAGCCGACTGTTAGTCGGCTGCTGTTGCGAACGGCAAAAGCGAACGCTGCAAACTCCCACGCGCTGGGCCGGCGGCGGTGGGTTTGCGGGACACGCCGTGAATACGTCCGTGTAGGCTTGTAGAAAACTTGCGCGTGTACGCAATCCTGCGTACACGGCAAGACCGGGGTTGGGCGTCCTGCCCAACCCGTCCGGCGCATGCGCCGGACCCATGTTTTCTACAG